>NZ_JACOPS010000001.1:0-864111 GCF_014288065.1 Ruminococcus intestinalis
AGGTTGATAGGCTGCGTGTGTAAGTGTCGTGAGGCATTTAGCTTGGCAGTACTAATAGGTCGAGGGCTTGACCACAAGAGTCTTTTGGTCAGCTTATTAAAGTATTTACAATATTGCTTCTCACTTTGCTTAATCTTTATTCAGTTTTCAGGGCGCTGTCAAAGCGACTGTGAAATGCACCATTAGCTCAGTTGGTAGAGCACCTGACTCTTAATCAGGGTGTCCCGGGTTCGAGCCCCTGATGGTGCACCAAAAAGGTAACAGGGGCTAATGAAAAGAAGACCATTAGCCTTTGTTACAAACAGATGGCTCGTTGGTCAAGCGGTTAAGACTCCGGCCTCTCACGCCGGCAACGCGGGTTCGATTCCCGCACGAGTCACCATGAAGATGGTATATACTTCTCAAATAAGGGAAGAATAAATACAAGAGAATAGTTGGTGTTGATGACGCTGAGGGTCCACCTGTTCCCATACCGAACACAGAAGTTAAGCTCAGTGGTGCCGAAAATACTTGGCTGGTGACGGCCTGGAAAGATAGGGAGATGCCAACACAGGCGAAACACCTAATCGGGTGTTTTGCACTATATTCCTCCATAGCTCAGTCGGTAGTGCGAGTGTACAGAAATGTACCCGAAACTATTACTTAGCCAGAGGAAAAACTAAATATGTTGTTTAAGTCCACTACCGGGGACTTAAGTAACAAAAAAAGATTGCTCTTTGTGCAGTCTTGACAAAAATCTTTGGTAAACTCCAAAGAAAATTGTATATTCCTCCATAGCTCAGTCGGTAGAGCGCATGACTGTTAATCATGATGTCACTGGTTCGAGCCCAGTTGGGGGAGCCAAAAGAGGCTCATAGTTTTTCTATGAGCCTCAATTACTTATATACAAAATTTATTTCCGGTAGAAGTGATAATTGTTTTATCGGAAAGGAAAAGATATGGAGTTCGAAAATATGACAGACAAACAATTTGATGTTCTTATGAACTCAATTATCCAAATAGTGAAGGATTCTGAAACTAAAGATGAAGCTGTTGAAAAGCTACAAAATTTAGTTAAAGGTAAAGAAAACTGATTACTTTTGCTAATCTGCTTAATTTAATATTATCAAATATATGAGTCAATCATTATATTTCTTATTTTAGAGATATAGTAATTGACTCTTTTTTTATTTGGCAATCGTTTTAATTTTTTTGATTAGAACGGTTGCCTTTTTTTATTTACAAAAAATTGAAAGGAATGATTTTAAATGTATTTTACCGACACACCCGAACTCAGGAAGTTTGAAAGAGAGATGCGTCAGAAACCGAATTTTGACAGGCGCAATGATGAGTGTGATGAAAATGAAATCTCACATTTCTCTGACAACAAAAATGTCAATACAAACAGAAAAAAAGAAGGAGATTGATTTTATGACTATAAAAATCAGGAGTCCTACTAATGGATATTGCTTGAATCAAAACTAAAAAAATAGGAGATGTATAACTTGAACGAATATGAAAGACAGCGCAGAATAGCTGAAAGCACAAAGAAATTGTATCCGCCGGGAACAAGAATTGAGCTTATCCATATGAATGAACCACACGCACCTGTTCCAGCAGGCACAAGAGGAACAGTTAAATTTGTTGATTCAATGGGAACGATATTCCCTGAGTGGGATAACAATCGAACCATTGGTATCGTTCCCGGTGAGGATTCATTCAGAAAGCTCACACAGGAAGAAATCGAAGCAGAAAACCAATCTAAATCAGAAGTTGAAGATGAAACTCCTGATGAGGATAGCGGAATGACTATGGGAATGTGAGGTGAGATTTAATCAATAAATCTTCGTTTGGAATGAAGATTTATGTCCATCAAATTCTTTGATATGTTTGCAGGCTCGGCGGTTTTCGTTCAGGTCTTGAAGCCATAGGTGGTTTTGAGTGCGTCGGATACTGCGAAATCGATAAGTATGCAAAGCAGGCATATGAAGCAATATACGATACCGGAGGTGAACTTTACTTTGATGACGAAAGAAAAATTGTACCCGAACAGTTACCCGATTTCGACCTTCTTGTTGGAGGATTTCCCTGTCAGTCTTTCTCAATCGCCGGAGCAAGAAAAGGATTTGACGATACAAGAGGAACGCTGTTTTTTGAGATTGCTCGAATTGCTTCCGTTAAAAAACCTAAGTATATCTTCCTCGAGAATGTTCCCGATATGCTTAACCACGACTCAGGCAAAACATTTGAAACAATCCTCCGTACGGGGTCCCCGAAAAGCTGTAAGCTTTTTGGGGAGAGGAGGCACAGCATAGCGGACGAGCTTTTGACCGCTTGCGGTAGAAACGAGTAAGCAGAGCTTGTGCCGACGAGGGGTATGATGTGTGCTGGCAGGCACTTAACATCAAAAATTTCGGAATACCCCAATCACGAAAACGAGTGTATATTATCGGATATCTTAGAGGACAATGTGCCGGAGAAGTATTATCTTTCACACAAACAAGCGGAAAAACTCTTATACAAAGAAAAGCCAACGCAAGGTGAGCGAATCTACTCATCAAAAGGACTAAGCTGTACGCTGACAAGCGGTTCGGGTGGATTCGGCGGTCATAGCGGACTTTACCTTATTGAAGATACTGAAAACTTCGGATTGCTGATAAAAGCTAAGACTAAAGACGGTTATCAGGTTGCATATCCCGGCGACAGCATTGATACTGCTTTTTCTGGACAGAACTCAAGACGTGGTCGAGTCGGCAATCAGGTAGCACATACTCTAACAACCTCAGCAACGCAGGCGTACTATTTTATTGACCTTAACCCTG
Source organism: Ruminococcus intestinalis (assembly GCF_014288065.1). Lineage (NCBI taxonomy): Bacteria > Bacillati > Bacillota > Clostridia > Eubacteriales > Oscillospiraceae > Ruminococcus > Ruminococcus intestinalis. Next base: position 2,802 of record NZ_JACOPS010000001.1, read on the forward strand.
ACCCGAAACTGACAGAAATTGCAAGGTGCATAACCGCAAGGCACGACTCGGGAATCAGTAACCGAAAAGCTGAACATTCGGGAGTGTTTGTAGAAAATTCAGATGTTCTCGATAACAATGAAAAATTCGCAGTTGCTTTTGTTGATCCAAACGGAGAAGTCCATATCGGCAGAATAAGAAAGCTTACTCCGAGGGAGTGCTGGAGATTACAGGGATTCACGAACGATCAGTTCAACAAGGCGAAAGCAACAGGACTATCCGACAGCAGGCTTTACAAGATGGCAGGAAATGCGGTGACAGTAAATGTAATCTCTGAAATCGGGAAGATTATCAAAAAAGTAAACGATAAAAATTAAATAATAACAACTAATATCAATCGTTCCGAACGACTGATATTGGTTTTCATATATATAAGCCGTTGATTAGATTTTTTTAATTTAATCAACGGCTTTTTGTCGTTTCAGGGGCGATTGGTATTCCGAAATGGAGTGATGAATATCAAAACCCCTGTGAGTTGGATGGGAAATAAAACTTCCATCCTTCATATTTTGTACGCCCTGTTTCCTCTGAATTACGAAAGGTATATTGAGCCGTTCGGAGGCTCAGGAGCTGTACTTTTAGGCAAGAAAAAGCCTGATAAGTTCGAAGTTTACAATGACTATAACCATAATCTTGTAAACCTATTTCGCTGTATGCGTGACAGACCTATGGCATTCATAAAAGAGCTCGGATTTTATCCGCTTAATTCAAGGGATGATTTCAATGCAATCAGGGATTTCTTTAGACAGGAAAAGTTTGACGATAAGTACCTTGATGAGGAATTGGAACTGACGAAGATTATCCTGCCTGACTTGAAAGCAGAAGAAATTATTGAATTGTATATAAAAGTGAAACAGGACTACGACTTGCGCAGAGCAGTAATGTTTCTTAAACTTCTACGATACAGCTATTCAAGCAGTGGAAAGTCATTTGCCTGTCAGCCCTTTTCAGTAGTGAGCCTGTTTCAACTGATAGAGCAAGTCGGCAAAAGACTTGAAAATACTGTGATTGAAAATCAGGATTTTGAAGTCCTGATAAAGCATTACGACCGAGATAATGCCTTTTTCTACTGTGATCCGCCTTACTATTCAAGCGAGTATGTTTATCAATGTGGTTTCACTTGGGATGACCATTTGAGGCTGAAAAACACACTTGCAAATTCAAAGGGTAAATGGCTTGTATCATATAACGATTGTGAGGAAATCCGTAATTTATATGACGGTTACTTATTCTTTGATTTCACAAGGTTACACAATATGAAACAGAGAATCAATGCAGGCGAGCAATTCCCTGAACTGCTTATCAGCAACTACGATATGTATGAAAGGCAGAGAAATAAACCGTTGCAGTTGAGCCTGCTTGACTTAACCACCGAACAACAAATTGATTTAGAACAAATTTTGAAGGAGTGTATAATTAACAATGGAAAATAGAATTTATGTAAGTATACCGCTTGACGCACTTATTGTATCAGGAATTACATCCGACTGTGCTGTACAGATCTCAGCTGTGGATGGAGCAATTCTGATTGAGAGGTGCGATGATGATAGTGAAGAATGTTGTTGCGACTGCATCTGCGATGAGTGCAGAGCAGAACTCGCAGAAAGCGAGGACGAGTAATGCTCAGGTTGTTCAGAGTTCTCGGAAAAAGAGGAAGAATTACAATCCCTTTTGAAATCCGTCAGCGAATCGGATTCAGATGCAACGACGTGCTGTCGTTTACGGAACTTGATGACAGCTCAGTAGTTGTCAGGCGGGAAAAAATCTGCGACAACTGCCAATACCTTGAAGAAGATTTCGAGGAAAATTACACCCTTGAAGATTTCCTCGACAGCTTGTCAGAGGAAGAACAGAGAAACGCACTTCTGCATCTTTCTCTGCTGTGGGCTGAAAAGCAGAAACACTAAATCGGAGGTAAATTTATAATGGCACAGAATACTAATTTCAAAGGAAACAAAAACAACAATCAGAAAAGGAAACTGCCGTATATCAAGGTAAGGATTGATAAGCTCGTTGATGTAGATGATTGCAACACAAAGGCGTTTGCAAGCGTTACTGTCGGCGGTGCTGTGGCAATTCACGGAATCAGAGTGATGAACTCAAGAAAAGGACTGTTTGTTGCAATGCCTGCAAGTAACTATGTTGACGAAAACGGCGAAACGAAGTTCAGCGAGATTGTTCACCCGATTTCAAAGGAGTCAAGAGATATGCTAAACAGCAAGGTTATGGACGCATATCATCAGGCACTTGATGAACAGCAGAGTGAAGATGAATCCGAGAATATGTCGGAAGATGAATCGGAAAGCTTTACGCAGAGTATGTAACAGCAAATAAAAAAATCTCTGGACATTTGAAATTCTTTGGATATATTTGTTGCTTGAAAGGAGCGATGAGAATATGAAAAAGAAAATCGCAATAATGCTGACATTGATTTTAGCAACAGGAACATTCACAGCTTGTACGGCAGAAGAAAAAATGTATAACAGTTCTTTATCACCCACGGTTTCAACTTCCGTGGGTGTTTCTGCATCTGGGAAAAGTTCTGAAATGGCAACAACCGAAACAATGCAATATAGCGAAAATGCCACAGCTTCAAAAGAAACAGAGCCTTCGGGACAGAATGCCAAAACCGAAGAAAAAGCCGACAGTGGACAAAATTCGGCGGTTGTTTCGGCAACGGCTCCGATTCAGAAAACACAATCCGAGGTTCAGAACAACAGCAAGAATACAGTGAAAGGTAATCAGCAAAAATCAGAATCAACTGCGAAAAAGAAAACCGAAACTTCTACTCAAAAGCCTGCTGAAAAGCCAACGCAAAAGCCTGTGCAGAAACCTACGCAAAAACCTACGCAACCGCCTACTAAAGCAAAAACGGTTGATGTTCAGTATGCGGTGAGTGCCTGCATAGCCTACGGTCAGCAGCTTGGAATGAAATACGATTCCTCACTGAACACAGGCAACGCAAGCTGGTTCTCGCCCACAAACGCATCATATTATGATGATACGCAAAGCCTGACTGCAGATTGCTATGGTGATGTTGAGTATGTAGCCTACTACTTCCAAAGCAGTGGCATAGCTCCGAGAGACTTATCATTCAATGTAATCGCAGAAAACAACAAAATATATGTAGTCTACTGTTGAGCAGACGATTAAGCAAGGCACTCACTTCATTGTGGGTGCTTATTTTTATGAAAGGAAGATGACAATGAAAATCAATAATATTACACTTTCTGACCTCCGCCGTATGAACGGCAAGGAAGGTCTTATCTTGCAGGGATGCGGCGGTGAAACACAGGAATGGATGGACGGCATCAATAAAATGCTTACGGACAAAGGAATACTTCTTGACAATACAAAGTTTGAGAATGTTTCTGTGTTTCAAAATGACGGCGTTACCTGTATTCTTTATCCATTTGCCGATGTCCACCTTGACATCGGCAAGCTTGCAATGTGGAGATTACAGTCCTACACAGCCTTTGCCGGAACTTGGCTTTCCGATTATGTGGATAACAAGCTCGGTGGTTTTATTATCGATGAACAGAGCAAAGCAGAAAAGGTCAAACCCGACTGTGCATTGATAGGTCAGGACGGCAATATATTCAATCTGTTAGGAATTGCAAGCCGTACATTAAAGCAAAACGGTATGGCTTACGAAGCAAAAGAAATGTGCAGTCGTGTTACGAGTTCTGGCAGTTACTGCGAAGCGCTGAACATTATCGGCGAATATGTAAATATTACGGATGGCAGTGAGCAGTCCGATGATATAGATGAAGATTTCAATGAAGGGCAGGCGATGAAATTATGATTTACTTTATCTGAAAACAGAATATTTTATCAGCAGGCAGAGTCAACCGACTTTGCTTTATTTTTTACAAAGAAAGGAATTTTTAGAATGAAAAACATTTTAGCTAAAAGGAATTTCACAAGAATAACTGCACTTTTACTCGTGGTTGCCGTAATATTCGGAACAATGTTCTCGCTCCCTGTAAGTGCGGCAAGCGGTGATAAGGTTACAATTACCTTTGACTACTGTTATGACAGTACAGGAAACACAATCAAATTTCAGCAGACAACAGTCAGCAACGGCTACACGGTCGGAACTCCCGGAGAAGAGTTGTGCAAGATTTTTGCAGATGGCAAAGAAGCCTACTGCATTGAACCCGGTCATACACTCTACTCAGGCAATACGCTGACCGAGGACGGTTCGACCGTCTGGAAGAATTTAGGCTCTGCGAAGCAGAAAGCAATTAACCTTGCTCTGCTCTACGGCAAACCCGGTTCGGAAAAAAGCTTAAGCGGAACAGAGGATCAGAAATGGGTAGCAACACAGCTGATTGTATGGGAGTTTGTTTCAGGCTGTCGCTCTACAAATGACGGCTATAAATGCACAAATACAAAGTTTATTGACGGTATCTGCGCAGGCGGAGCAAACCCCGGCGTTAAGTCGGTTTACAATGCAATTTCTAAAAGCCTTGCAAATTACTCAACCGTTCCAAGCTTTGCATCGGCAATCGCTTCAAAGGCTGAAACCTATGAGATGAAGTATTCAGACGGAAAGTACACTTTAACCCTTACCGACAGCAACAGTATTCTTTCGGATTTCAGTTTCAAGACAACAAGCGGTGTGAGTGCATCGGTATCAGGCAACAAGCTGACTTTGACTTCAAGTTTCCCCGTCAACGATGCAGTAACATTCAACTCTGCAAAATCAATGCCGAGCGTAGGAAATACAACCCTTATCCCATATGGAGATGCAACTTTGCAGGATGTAATCACAGGTGTTGAAAACGACGCTGACCCGATAAGAGCATATTTCAAGGTCAAGACAAGTTCGGGCAATCTCAAACTTGTTAAAACCTCCGAGGACGGCAATGTTGCAAATATTGAGTTTACCGTCAAAGGCGACGATTACAGCAAAACTGTAAAAACAAACTCAAAAGGTGAATTTGAATTAACCGACCTTGTCCCCGGAAAATACACGGTTACCGAGCATACTCCGACAGAGTATGCCGAACAAAAATCAAAGACCGTAAATGTTGAAAGTGGAAAAACGGCAACTGTATCTTTCAGTAATGTTCTTAAAAAGTGGAATCTGACTGTTATCAAAACGGACGCTGAAACAAAATCTGCACAGGGTGATGCAACACTTGCAGGAGCAGTTTATGGCATCTACAATAACGGCAAGTTGGTTGACAAGTACACCACCGATAAAAACGGCGGTTTTAAAACTTCAAACTATGTGTGCGGAGATAACTGGACTTTGAAAGAAATTGAGCCGAGCGAGGGTTATCTGCTTGACGAAACCGAATATCATATCGGTGCAGAGGCGAAAAAATATACACTTGAAAACAACAGCGTTTCAATTGGAGTAACCGAAGATATACTGAAAGGAAAAATTGCAATCATAAAGCACACCGATGACGGCAGTACAAAAATTGAAACTCCCGAAAAAGGTGCTGAATTTCAGGTGTATCTGAAATCATCGGGAAGCTATACAAAAGCAAAAGAATCCGAAAGAGATAATCTTATATGTGACGAGTACGGCTTTGCGGAAACAAAGGATTTGCCTTACGGCACATACACTGTTCATCAGACCAAAGGCTGGAACGGTACGGAGTTTATAGCCGATTTTGATGTCTTTGTAAACGAGGATGGCAAAACCTATAAATATCTCATAAACAACTCTTCACTTGAAAGCTATGTAAAGATAGTAAAGGTTGACAGCGAAACAGGCAAACAGATTCCGTATGCAGGTGCAGGCTTTCAGATTTATAATCTTGACGGAAAGCTCGTGACTATGACCTACACCTATCCCGAGGTTACAACTATTGACACATTCTACACGAACAGCGAGGGTTATCTAATTACACCCGAATCTCTGCCCTACAGCAAAGGCTATTCAGTCGTTGAGGTGCAGGCTCCTTACGGATATATCCTTGACAGCACACCTGTATATTTTGACATTACAGCAGAAAAGATAAGCGAAGAAAACGGCGTTACAATCGTAAAAGCCGAGAAGAAAAACACACCGCAGAAAGGTACAATTACCGTAGAAAAAACAGGCGAGATTTTTTCAAATGTAACTTCATCAGGAGAAGAAGTTTTGCTCTATCAGCCTGAATATTCTGTAAACGGTTTATCGGGTTCAGTGTTTGAAATTTATGCAGATGCGGACATTAAAACCCCTGACGGAACAGTAAGAGCAAAGAAAGACGAGCTTGTCGCAACTCTGAAAACAAACAATAAAGGCACAGCAACAAGCAAACAGCTTTACCTCGGCAAATACCGTGTTGTAGAAAAAACTGCTCCTAACGGATTTGTTCTGAACAGGACTGTAAATCATATTGCGCTCACCTATGCCGGACAGAATGAAAAGGTGACTAACACCTCAACATCATTTACAAACGACAGACAAAAGGTTGAAATCGACCTTACCAAAGTGCTTGAACAGAACGAGAAATTCAACATTGGCAGTAATGACGAAATCCTCAATGTTTCATTCGGACTTTACGCTGATGAAGATTTGAAAGCCGCAAACGGATCTGTCATTCCAAAGGACGGACTTCTTGAAATTATCACCTGTGATGAAAAAGGCAAGGCAACCTTCACCACCGACCTTCCAATCGGCAGTTACTATGTTAAGGAAATCAGCACGGACAATCACTATATCCTATCTGAGAAAAAATACCCTGTTGTGTTTGAATACGCAGGACAGGATACAGCAACTGTTCATATTTCTGTAAATGACGGTGAACCGATTGAAAATGAAATTATCTACGGCACAATCCAAGGCTTGAAAATTGACCGTGAAACAGGCGAAAATATCACAGGCGCATTATTCGGATTGTTCAGTATTACTGAAACCAAATTTACAGAAGAAACTGCAATTCTGACATCCAAATCAAATGAGGAAGGAATCTTCACTTTTGAAAATGTTCCATACGGCGAATACATTGTCAGTGAATTAAAGCCTGCCGAGGGTTATCTCCCTAATGAAGAAAACTATACCGTAACAATTTCTGAAAACAAGGAAATTATCGAAATCACAATTGAAAACGATAAAATACCTGAACTCGGAACAACTGCAACTATAGACGGCAAAAAGGAATTCACAGCTAACGGTGATATTACCATTGACGATGTTGTTTCCTACAAAAACCTGACTGTCGGAAAAGAATACACAGTAAGCGGTGTACTTATGGATAAGTCAACCGGAAAAGCATTCCTTGTTGACGGAAAAGAAGTTTGTTCTGAAGTAACATTCACACCCGAAACAGCAGACGGCGAAGTAACAGTATCCTTTACCTTTGACGGTTCTGTAATTACCAAAGAAACAGAAATTGTTGTGTTTGAAACTCTCTACCGTGAGGGAACAGAAATTGCAGGACACGCTGACATTGAAGATGAGAATCAGACTGTAACTATTCATCCGCAGCCTGAACCTGAAAAACCGCAGACAGGTGACAATTCAAATCTTGGCTTTTATATCGGATTGGCTTCTGTTGCTGTCGGCTGTTTAATTGCATTTCTCATCATCAAATTTAAGAAGAAAGATGAGGACGATGAATAATGCGCAGGGTGTATATCTGTAAACATTGAAAACGCAAAACGATATGCCCGATATGCGTTAGAGTGCGGTATGGCTCCGTTCATACCGCATTTTTATGCGCTGATTTTAGATGACAGCAACAAAGAAGAAAGAAACCTTGGTATGCTTGTGGGACTTTCTATGCTTTGGGTTTGCGATGCGGTCTGGGTTTTCGGTAATGAAATTACCGAGGGTATGAAAACAGAGATTCGCTTCGCCGAAAAGCTGAACATCAAAGTCAGATATATATCGGAGAATGATTTAAGAAAATCAGAGGTAAAAAATGATAAAATCGAGAAGAACTAAGTTAATTAAATGGTTATCAGGCGTATCAGTAATACTGTTAATGCTCGGAATATCGGCAGTAACAGTATTTGCCGCAGGAGATGTATCATCAGCAATCGAAAGCACATGGACATCGGCTCAAACACAGATTAAAAATGTTGTAAACAATGTTGTCTTTCCTGCGGTAGATATGATTCTTGCTATACTTTTCTTTGTAAAACTCGCTACGGCGTATATGGATTACCGCAAGCACGGTCAGTTTGAATTCACCGCTCCTGCAATACTTTTTGGCTGTCTTGTGTTCTCGCTGACTGCACCGCTATACATCTGGACGGTACTTTGATAACAATAAAAACAAAGGTTGTTGTGTTGAGTCATAACAGCCTTTTGCGAGGTGATTTATATTTTTGACTGGTTAGGAGATTTCATCGGCGGAATCGGAAGTGCCATAGGCGGTGTGTTCGATTACCTCGGTGAGCAAATCTCAAATGCTATATGGAACACAATGTTACAGTGGTTCTACGAAACGATTTACAACGCTGTTGCCGACTTTTTCACAATGATGGGAAATATGGGCGCAGATGTGTTCGATCTTGAATGGGTGCAGGCGACAATAAACCTGTTTACGCTTTTCGGCTGGGCTTTGTTCGTCGCAGGCACGGTCGTCGCCGTGTTTGATGTGGCTATTGAATATCAGAATGGCAGAGCAAATATCAAAACAACCGCAATAAATGTATTAAAAGGGTTCTTTGCCTGTTCGCTGTTTGGCGTAGTACCTGTGGAGTTGTATAAGTTCTGCATCAGCCTGCAAAACACATTTTCTAAGGATTTGTCGTCCATAATGGCAGGACAGCAAAGCCTTGATTTAGCCGGACAAAGCACAAGCGTTTTAGAGGGTAGTTTTGCAGTTTCTGTTCAAGTGAATTTTGGTTTGCTGAATCTGTTATGTATGATTGCTTTTGCCTACTGCGTAATAAAAATATTTTTTGCGAACATCAAGCGTGGAAGAATTCTGCTCATTCAGATGGCGGTAGGTTCGCTGTATATGTTCAGTGTTCCGAGAGGTTATCAGGACGGCTTCAATCAGTGGATGAAACAGATAGCGGCGTTGTGCCTGACGGCATTTATGCAGACAACTCTGCTGTTCCTCGGGTTGCTGACCTTCCCCGGCAATATGCTTTTGGGACTTGGAATTATGCTTGCGGCAAACGAAGTTCCGAGAATTGCACAGCAGTTTGGTCTTGATTCAAGCGTAAAGGTGAATATGACGAGCATTGTTCACGCAACCACTACTGCCGTGAACCTGACAAGAAGTGTTGCGAGGGCGGCAAAGTAAAGGAGAATTTATATTATGACAACTTATTTATATCCGCAAAACCTAAAAGCCACAGCCAATCTATGGCTGTGGAGCTTACGGGATTTTGCAATTATGAGCATAGCGCTTTTGTTATCAATACTGATACTTGCACAGACGAGAATAATAGTACCTCTTGCGGTAACTCTCTGTTTCGGCTTTTTGTCAATAAGACTGGAAGATACAACAATTCTTGATTTTATACGCTATGCCGTAAAGTATTTTATATCAACTCAACAGATATATTTCTGGGCAGAAAGGGGCAAATAAATGAAAAACAATCAGAAGAAAACAAAACGAAAAGGCAAATCGGTACAGGACTTGCTCGGTATAAAAACCTTTACGAAAAACGGCTTGAAGGTCGGCAAGGAAGAACTAATTTTCTATATGGTTCAGCCGACAAATATTTCTGTTTTGTCGCACACGAATATTGAAATCAAGGTTCGGCACCTGATGATGGTGCTTTCTGCTGTGCCGGATATTGAGATTACCTGTACCGATTCCTGCGAGTGTTTCGATACAAACAAAAGCTATATCAAGAGTAGAATTGAAACTGAACAGAATGAAAAGGTTAGAAAAATTCTGAATAAGGATTTAGATTTTCTCGACAGCATTCAGACCGAAACCTCAACCGCAAGGCAGTTTCTGTTCATAGCAAGGTGCAAATCCTCAAAATCGGAAAATATTTTGCAGAAAGCAAACAGGGTTGAGAAGATTATTTCAGACCAAGGCTTTGAAGTAACCAGAATGAAGAAAGCCGACATCAAACGTTTTCTTGCAATATATTTTGACGCAAGTATGAACGGCGATTTGATACCCGATTATGACGGCGAGCAGTTTTTTGAAAAGGAGCAGACATATGAAGAAACATAAAGAGAAAATCGAAATAGGTATTGTAATAGGCATATTTTCTGTGATTATAATTGCCTGCTTGGTTTCAATATTCTCACAGGTGTATACAGAGTACAAAGAGAATGAAAGTTTTGAAAAGCTTGCAGAAATCGTGACTGAGGACACAACAGATACAACCATTGAAGAAATCTTAAGAAAACCAAATCTGTTAAATGTCAGTGATTCGGATGATGAATTTCAAACTGAACAGCCTGTGTATTACACAACCTATTACGAACCTCATTCAATATCAGAACTTATTTCAATGAATTCCGAATGTTTCGGCTGGATAAGCATAGCAGGAACAAATATCAATTACCCTGTTATGCATATATCAAGCAATCCGCAGAAGTATCTGAACAAAAACTTTTACGGCGAGTACAGCTATAGCGGTACACCGTTTCTGGACAGCAGATGTTCAGCTGACAGTACAAATTTAATCATATACGGACACCATATGAACAACGGCACAATGTTTGCAGACCTTTGCAACTATACCGATTATTCTTATTTTACAGAACATCCGACAGTTGTGCTTGAAACGAAAGACGGGGCATTTTCTTACTCCGTCTTTTCAGTTATGAGGGTAAAATTCTATGATGATTGGTACAAATTTTTAACAACAGATTTGGACAAAACCTATGAAAAATGGGTCAGTTATGCAAAAACAAAATCTCTGTATAACACAGAAATTACACCTGCTTACGGTCATCAAATTTTAACGCTTTCAACCTGTTACGGCTACAATCAGGATGACCGCATACTTGTGTTGGCAGTCCGAAATTAAAGGGGGTAAAATTATGGGACTATTCAATAGAAAACCAAAGGTGCTTACACCCGAGCAGGCAGAAGAAATATACACAAAGGATTTCTTTGATATGATTCTGCCGTCAACAATTAAGTTTTTTACCGATTATTACATTGTCGGTGACTCATACCGCAGTGTGTGGGCAGTCAGAGAATATCCGCCGAGTACGGAAGTACAAGCAATACTCTCACAGCTTGCAGACAGAAACGGCGTAACGCTTCGCATATACCACAGACTTGTTGAAAGTGTGGAACAGAGAAAAATCATACAGAACGCCACACGAAAAAACAAGCTCAAGTCAAGCGGTAACGATGTAAATGAAACCATTGAAGCACAGGGCAACTTGCAGGATGTTGTCACCCTAATGGCAAATCTTCGTAAAAATAAAGAAGCTTTGTTGCATTGCAGTGCGCCTTATCGGAAACAAATCGAATAGGATAAAGTCAAGGACTGCATTAAAACTGCAGTCCGAAACCTTTTACACAGTAATAACCGAAGTGAATTTTTTATCTTAATAGTCAGAAATTGATATTTAGTAAATCAAAAGCATATTGTGGTATATTATAAAAATGAGCAGCTATGTCCAAAGGGAAATCTACTATCCGTTTGGTTAAAGGTGCCTATTTTATTACAATTAGATTATAGATATTATAATATAAATAGATATAAAACTATACCGACTATCATTCACAGAGATTAATACATTCGTCGATTATTTTTTCTATTGACCTTACCTGAGTTGAGGATGCATTTTTCAGTTTATTAGAAATAATTGATAAATCCTTGTCGATGATTTCGCCAGTAAGGAGGTAATCGACACTTACTCCGAGAGCTGTGCTGATTTTTAAGAGATTTTCAGGGCGAAGTGCTTTTGTTCCCCTTTCTGCTGTAGATAAAAGTTGAGGTGAAACTTCTGCTAATTCAGCTAATTCTTCTTGTGAAAGTTTCATATCTTTTCTGCGCTCGGAAATTCGTTTTCCCATATCTTTAAGTAAAATATCATTGTTGCTCATATACATCCTCCGTTGCTACTGTAGATATTATATGTGCTATGGTTGATTTTTATAAGCGTCTATAGTAGAATAATATCGTCTAAAGAATGCATTCTAGAAAACTATGATTTTATCATTATACATGAGAAATTTATGTTGTGTATTATAATGACATGATAAATATATGTTTTTGTAAAAGTGATTTTTTGCTTTCATATGTAGATGAAATTTTGGCGTAGCACAGAGTCAGTGACTTATACAAATAAGAAATATGACTGCCATTAACATTGTAAAAAATAAAAACAAGTACCCGAAGATACTTGCTTTAGAGAAAATTAATCGCAAAGTATATCACTTTACGATAAATTTTCTAAAATTAAGATATATTCAATATTTTTTTATTTCTCTGACTAATTTTTTGACTGCGATTAAGCTGACAAAAAATCCAGTTTCTCCATATTTTTTCTTTTTAAATCCATAGACGAATGAACATATCTATCCAATGTAATTTTTATACTTGAGTGACCTAAAATCTCGCTAAGACTTTTAATTTCAAAGCCGTTTTCTATGCATCGAGTTGCAAATGTGTGCCTCAGTATATGAAATTTAACACTCCTTATCCCACATTTTTTCAGAACCTTTTTAAAATAATACTGCATACTTCTTGGCTCTATAAAATCGGTTTCCGTGCCTGTAAGAACATAAGCATCTGGATTTCTTCTAAAGTTCTTTAAAATATTGATAACAAAATTAGGAATCGGTATTTCCCGTATCGAATCCTCGCTTTTCGGCGGCGTTATTATTATCTTTGTTTTGCTTCCGTGTTGCTCCGAATAATTATCCCTTATGCGTAACATTGTTTTATTTACACTCAAAACCTTTTCCCCCATATCAATGTCAGACCATTTCAAAGCACACAATTCGCCGATACGAATCCCCGTGTAAATGCATAACAAAATTCCGAGATTTTTGTCATTAAGATTATTAACAAGGTAATTACAGAGCCTTTCCTGCTCAAACAATGTTAATATTTCAACTTCTGATTTGTGTGCCTTCAGAGAAATAATTGATAAATCGCAGTTGTGATGAAAACCCTTTCGTTCAGCGTACCTCAATATACTTTTTATTACGGTCAATATGTCGTTTGCCGTTTTTACAGCGTATCCGTACAAAAGCAGCCTGTTCATATATTGCTGAACTACATCCAGAGAAACGGCCGAAACATCATACTTTCCGAGCAGAGGTAAAATATGCTTGCCGATAATCATCTTATAGTGAGCCAAAGTTGACTCCTTAACGCACAGCCTTTTGTTTTCGAGCCATTCCTCGGATAGTTTTGCAAAGTTAGCAGATAAAATATTACAACTTGCTTTGTGTGATTTAACTCGTTCCAGCTTTTGCTTAACCTCGGTGTAGCTTTTTCCATATAAATAACCATATACAGCCTTGTTGCTCAAATCTCTATCTTTTATATATCTACCTTCCCATCTTCCATCCTTTCTTTTAAAAATATTTTCGCCCTTTCTTGGCATAAAAAATAACTCCCTTCTTGACTGAAATTTTGACTGATAATAAAATAAAAAGTAACTAAGTTTTTTAGAAAATTATTTCAATTTGTCTTTTATTATAAATTTAATGCTTAAACTCCTACAAAAATCAAATGCTTAAACTCCTTTTTATATTGACTTTTCTAACACTAAGTGGTAAAATTTAGATGTAGTATTGTAATATTTTTAATCGTAAAGTGATATACTTTGCGATAAAATCATTTTAACCTTTGCAGAATATTAAATATTATTTATTATATAACCAAGAATATACTTTAAATAGAATTTTTTCAGAGGGAATATATGGGAAAAATAAAAGAATTTTTGTCAGATACATATGCGGCGGAGTGGATTCTGTTGCTTTCGTTGGTATTATCGGGTGGCTTTAACGAGTATGTCGGCTGTGTTTTGTCGGCTATAATTTCGGTTTTGCTGATTGTTAAAATTGCCCAAAACAGGAATTTGGTTGTTAACATAAATATAACGAGTCTTTCTATTGCGGTTATTACGCTGTTATATCTGATTTCCTGTTTCTATGCCATTGATTCCGGAATGGCATTCGTTGGTTTTCTCAAATTTCTGCCGGTGCTGTTGTATATGCTTTTGTTAATGCAAGATAAAGGAATAAAGGAACATCTAATAGCTTTGTTACCTTATGTAGCACTTGCATTGGGAGTACTTTCACTTGTGCTTGTGTTTATTCCTGCAACAAGAGATTATTTTACGGTTTCCGACAGACTGGCGGGATTTTTTCAGTATCCAAATACCTTTGCACTGTTTTTGCTTGTGGGCGAGCTTACTGCATTAAGCAAAGAAAAACTAAAACCTATTGACATAATTTCTGCGCTGCTTCTTATTATACTTCTGTTATTTACTGGTAGTCGTGCAGTATTTATTTTAGCTGTTTTTTCAAATGTTTTAATTATATTTTTCAGAAAGGGGAAAAAGGTTAAAATTCTCCTCGGCATAGTTGTAGCAGTGCTTGCGGTTGCAGTGCTGTTAATGTTGCCTCTGTTTAATAATTCTGAAATTTTCTCAAGATATTTCACGATTTCATTTACCGAGAGCACCTTCGTCGGCAGACTGCTTTATTATTTCGATGCATTTCCATTAATTTTAAGGCATCCGTTCGGTTTGGGCTATATGGGATATTACTATGTTCAGCAATCAATTCAAACGGGTGTGTATTCGGTTATGTTCATACATAATGACTTTTTACAGCTTTTGCTTGATGTTGGCTGGATTCCTTGCCTATTATTCGTAGTTGGAATTATAAAATCGTTTTTCCGCAAGGGCAACTCGGCGGGTAAAAGGATTATTTTGCTTACAGTTTTTTTGCATTGTTTGTTTGACTTTGATTTGCAGTTTATATCAATGTTCTTTATACTTTTGCTGTTTCTCAATTATAACGATGGCAAACAGCTTGAACTTAAAAAGGGAACAGTTTTTGTATTTTCTTTTGTAATCACTGGTCTGTTGTCACTGTATTTTGCCGTTGCGCTGGGACTTGCGCATTTTGGCTTTAATCAAGCCGCCGACTCAATGTTCCCAGGCAACACGCAGAATAAAGTTGATTTGCTAATTGCCGAGGATGATATTGTCACTCAAAATGAAATTGCGGACAGGATAATTTCGCAGAATGAATATGTGCAGATAGCCTACAGTGCAAAGGCTCGTTATGCATTCTCACAGGGTGATTTTGAAAGCCTGATAAGCTATAAAAATAAGATATTTCAGATTGCTCCGTTCTCGTATGACGAATATGAGGATTATTGCTATATGCTTATTCAGGGTATTCAACTCTATAAACAGGCAGGCGATGAATATAGCACAGAAGTATGTGAACAGCAACTTTTAAAGACTGCTGATAGGCTTGATAGACTTGATGATAAACTCAGTAATCTAGGTAGAAAAATTGTTGATCAGCCTAAAACAGATCTGCCTGATGATATAGTTAAGTATATAAACAGTTTGGAGAGTTAGAATTGATGTACAGAAAAATTATTTTAATATGCCTAATATTCACTGCGTTACTATGGATAATTCCTTTAAGTGGATGTTCAAGCGGAAAAATATCAGTTAAAGATAAAGACGATCAGATAATAGCAGAATTGAATCAAAGTGAAATAAGCAACGATACTTTGTATAAACCATATCTTGAAGTTGTTATTGCAGAAGCAATAAGTGCTATCGCCAAGATCAATAACTGTAATTTAGATAAAGCAAATAAAATATTATTTGAAAAAGACCACATAATTGGAACTTGTTTTGACGCAAAGATTTATGAAGCTATTGAAAAGTCATATTTGAATTCTGAACTAGACAGTGCACCATTTGGATGTGCTTTAACCGATTTAAACGGAGGGTTGTGTGCTGTTTACAGTGCCGATTTAAACGAAGATATTAATTACGCTAATACTACATTATCACCGTATTCATCCCTGAAGCCTTTAAGCGTATACGCTCCTGCTATAGAAAGCGGTAAGGCATATTGGTCAAAGGTTTATGAGGATTCGCCTTATAAGCAAATTATGGATGAGAATGGCGAGCTTGTTAATTGGCCTGAAAATGCAACGGGTACATATACAAACAGCAACACAACTGTTTATCAGGCAATTAAGGAATCGATTAACACGGTGGCTGTCAAATGTCTTGATGATTACGGTGTAAATAATTCCATAAGTTTTTTAAAAGAAAATTTTGATATAAATCTTGATTATGAGAGTAAAAAAGCTACAAACGAGGATGAAGACGAGGTAATCGGTAATTTGGCTATGGGGTATCTCTATGATGGTGTTTCAGTGATTGATATGGCAGGATATTATCAGATTTTTGGAAATGGCGGCAAGTATTATAAGCCTGAAGCCATAACTAAAATTATTGATGACCACGGTAAAACAATATACACAAAAAATAATGATTATAAACAGGTGGTTAGTGAGCCAACGGCATTTATTATGAACGAATTGCTTCAAGGTGTAGTGCAGAGTGGCGGAACGGGTGCAGGAGCAAAAATGGATGATATTGAAGTTGGCGGAAAAACAGGTACGGGAATAGCAAATGACTGTCATTGGTTTGTTGGATTTGTTCCGCAGTACAGTTGTGCTGTGTGGCACGGAGGAAGCTTAGTAGATAACTATTCACCACAGATTTTCAAAAGTATTATGCAAGAGTTAAAGCTTGACGAAAGCGTAAAATACCCGAAATGCAGAGAAATAAAACAGGCAATCTATTGTGCGGATAGTGGCTTGTTATGCAACGAGAATTGCAAACGGGTTGATATGGGATATTATTTTGCAGATGAAATTATAGAAAAATGCAAAATTCATCAATAAAGTTTTTAGGAGGCTTTTTTATGAGACAAAAACACAAACTAACAAAGATTTTTAAATTAGTAACAATAATCGCATTAATGGCGTGTTTGCTGATGAGCAGTATCCCGATAACTAATGCAGCATCACAAACAGATTTCAAGAACTTTAGTATTGACGATATAGAAATTATCCAATTTACAAATGGATATTATACTGAAGACTACGATTATGATAAGGACGAGTATGTTAAATGGTACAATTATGACTATAGTAGCAAAATTGTCGGCACAGCTACATTAACAGACGGTTCGACAGTTGATATTGATGATGCTTGGATATACACAAACAATGTTAATATTACGGATGATCAAAGCGTAAATAATCAGTGGGGACTTGGTTCTCATCAGGTTACTGCCGAGCTTGAGGGAATTAAAACAACCTTTAATGTTAATATTGTTAAATCGCCTGTTAAAAGTATAGAAATTAATGACATTGACATTGTCGAATGTACAAGTGGATATTATACCAAAGAATACGATTATGATAAAGATGATTATGTTGAATGGTATAAATATAGTTATTTTGATGTTAACGGTACAGTCACATTTGATGACGGAACATCAGCTGAAATAACAAGCGGCGGCTTTGAATATAAAAATAATTATTATTATTTTGATTTTGAAAATGACCAAAGCTATGAAAACCAATGGGATATTGGCACTCACAAAGTCGTAGCTAAGGCTTTGGGCTTTGAGACATCTTTTAATTGTAATATCAAGGAAAGTCCATATGCTTCAATTGAAATAATTGAGGTCGATCCTGTAAAGGAGAAAGAGGACAGTTGTGATTATGAATATGCATTAAAATTTGTATACAAGGTTACATATAAAGATGGAAGGGTTGAGCAAAGAAATTCAGATGATTATTACGATGATAATCCTACTATTTCAATAATAGGCGACTGGCAGATTGGTAAAGAAAACGAATTTATAGTGCACTTGGGAAAAGCAACCGCAAAAGGTTATGCTGAAGTTATACCTGACTATGGTTTTGATTTTGTGGCACAAAATGACGGAATTTATATTACCAATTGTACGCTTGAAGATGAAGATATCATAATTCCAGAAGAAATAGCAGGAAAAAAGGTTATTGGTATTACTTCATTGGGACATTGTTATGATACTAAGAGCATTACTATTCCTGATTCCGTAAAAACGATTTCCGAGGACGCATTTGAAGGCTGTAGATCATTGCAATCCCTGACAATCGGTAGTGGAGTTGAATACCTTAGCGCTAAAATGTTTATGCGTCTTTATAATTTAAGCGAAATTAATGTTTCTTCAAACAATAAGAATTATTTATCTATAGAAGGTGTTGTATATAATAGTGCAGTTGATACTATGGTGGTTTATCCGAATGGAAAATCTAAATCACATACAGTACCTGCATCGGTTAGTAATATTGATGCAATTACCGAAAGTAAATCTGACAATATTAACATAGTTTTTGCAGATGAATCAAAATATTACAAGACAGTTGATGGCGTTACATATACAGTAGATATGACTAAAGTTGTTTTATGTAATAAAACGAAGGGCGGTAAATACACTATGCCTGATTCTGTTACACAAATTTCCGATAAAGCTTTTGCCGCTTGTAAAAATCTTACAGATGTAAATATCTCCAAAAATGTAACAGATATTGTATATAGTGCATTTAGAGGTTGTACTTCTCTTAATAATGTTTCTTTGCCGAGCAATGTAACAAAAATCAGTAACGAGGCATTTGCCAAGTGTACTTCTCTAAAAGATATTTCACTTTCTGATAATTTGGAAGCGATTGGTGATAGTGCTTTTTATGAAAGCGGATTAGCAAAAATTACAATTCCTGACAAGGTTAAATCGGTTGATGACTATGCTTTTGCAAAATCTAAAGTACAAACAATAACAATTGGAAAAAGCGTTGGAACAATCGGAGAGGGTACATTTCAACAAACACCCGTAATAAATGTTAGCATCCCTGATAATGTTAAATCAATTGGTGCATCTGCTTTTTGTTTATGTGAAAATTTAAAAAGTATAAATTTAGGTTCTGGATTAACTGAAATTAAGGACTGCACATTTGCTCAGACTGCATTAAATAATGTTTTTATACCAAAAAATATTACCAAAATTTGTTATAAAGCTTTTGAAAACTGTAACTATCTAAATGACCTTGAAATTAAAGGCGATAATGTTGAAATCGGTGAAAGTGCTTTTATTGGCTGCCCACTTAAAAATTATTCACCGAGTGAGAATATTTCAAACTATGGCGATAGCAGTTTTAGATACTCCAAGATTAGAAACTTCCACGCAGGAAAAACTGTTACAGAAATAGCATATAACTCATTTGGCGGATGCTCAGAACTTTCTGATATTCAAATTCCTGATACTGTTCTCAAAATTTCAAGCTGTGCCTTTGACGGCACAAAATGGTATGATGCTCAGCCCGACGGTTCAGTATATCTTGACCATATCTATCTGAGAAACAAAGGCGAGTCGGCTCCGCAAAATCTTACCATAAAAGAAGGTACTAAAACTATTGCTGACGGGGCTTTGTTTAATGTTTTTTGCGGAGCAACTGAGAATATCAAAACTATTTCTTTGCCAAATAGCTTGATAAGAATCGGCGACCTTGCTTTTAATGGCTGCACATCACTCACAGAAATTACAATTCCTGCATCCGTTGAACAAATCGGTGATTATGCTTTCTTGGGTTGTGAATCGCTGACATCAATCAATGTTGATCCCAATAATAAGTTTTATTCAAGCGAAAACGGAGTACTGTTTAATAAAAACAAAACAGAGCTAATCTATTGTCCAAAACAGAGCAGCGGCGAATATACTGTTCCAAACTCTGTAAAGACAATCAAATCATTTGCTTTTGCCAATAGTGGGACTGAAAGAATTGTAATCAACAGAACAAATGTTAAGTTGGAAGATTATGCAATTGGGTATACCACTGAACCTTGGATACCGGTTGTTTCTGAGGTTACAAAAAAATGGAGATCTAAAAACCTTGATGCAATTATCTGTTGCGCAAAGAGTTCAACAGCTGATCAATATGTTCAAAATACTAAAGACAATGACAAACTAAAATGTGAATATATTGATCCGACTATAATTATTGATTTTGGCGATGCTAACGGCGATGGCGAAATCAATGCAAAAGACCGTATGATGCTTACTCGTCATCTTGCAAAGTGGTCAGGCTATGAAAACATTGATATGACCGCTGCAGATTTAAATAACGATGGTGCTGTCAACGCAAAGGACAGAATGATATTAACAAGGCATATAGCAAAGTGGAGTGGATATGAAACACTTCCGTATACAAAGTAAAAAACGGAGTCAGTAATGAATAAGGTATATAAAAATATAATTCACATATTTGCTTTTGCGATGTTTTTTTGCAGTTTGATATCAATGAATATGTTTATATGCTTTGCAGTATCTTCTAAAAACCCGAGCATTGTCATAAACAGTGCTCGGGGAGAGGCAGGAGATACCGTGGATGTGACAATAACAATGTCAAATAATCCGGGATTTGTTTCGGCTAATCTCTATGTAAAATATGACGAGAGCGTACTTACTCTAAAAAAAGTAAAAGACGGCGGCTTGCTTTCAGGAGTAACACACAGCGACAATTATACAAGCCCATATGGATTGTGTTGGGTGAATGATTTGTCTAAAGAGAATTTCAAAGTCAATGGTGTTCTCGCAACACTTACATTTGAAATTTCAAAGGAAGCTAACCCCGGCAGTACAACAATCAGTCTTGAACAGGATATTTTGAATTGTGATATTGAAAATGTTGTTTTTGATTTGGTAAGCGGTAAAGTTGAAATCAGTAGTTCATCACAGTCAAAAGATAGTGATTTGCCGGAAACAACATCTAAGGCATCGAATTCTGATTCAAATGTAAATTCGGTCGATGATTCCGATAAAGCATCAAAAAATAATGAAAGCGTAAATCAGTCTGAAGTCAAAGACTCTGATGCAAGCGACATAAATGAAAAATCAGAGGATTATGATGCAACTGTTTTATCTACAAGCGATTTAGTTGGTAATACTAAAAAATCTTCAACATCTGATTCAGCAACAAATAAAGTGGGAGGAGTAGTTCAAACAGTGTCTATATTAATTGCGGTAATCCTTATTGCTGCAATTATATTAACAGCAGTATTTGTATATTACAAACGCACAAGAAAAAAATGAGGTGATTATTAATGTTTAAAAAGAGAAAAATTGTTTCAGTTTTACTTGCGATAATAACTGTATTCGGTGTGTTTACATCTCTGCCTTTTTCAGCAAGTGCAGTAGAAACAAACAGTGAAAGTGTAGGTGAAACTTATACAAGCGGTGATTTTGAGTATGAGATTAGAGAAAGATATAATTATGATACAGAACAATACTATGAAATTGCTGTAATCACTGATTATAACGGAACAGATGAAAGCGTTTCTGTTCCATCACAACTTGGTGGGTGTAATGTTACAGATATTGGTGATGGTGCTTTTTCCGATTGCACAAGTCTTACAAGCATAACAATCCCTAACGGTGTTACGTCTATCGGTTGGAATGCATTTTCCGATTGCACAAGCCTTACAAGCGTAGTGATCCCCGACGGTGTTACATCTATCGATGATTCTACATTTTACGGTTGCACAAGTCTTACAAGCATAACAATCCCCGACAGTGTTACGTCTATCGGTCAGAATACATTTTACGATTGCACAAGCCTTACAAACGTAGTGATCCCCGACAGTGTTACATCTATCGGTAATTCTGCATTTTCCGGTTGCACAAGCCTTACAAACGTAGTAATCCCCAACAGTGTTACAGTGATTGAACGTGGTGCGTTTTGCGGTTGCACAAGCCTTTCAAGCATAGAAATCCCCGACAGTGTTACAGAGATTCGCCAGGATGCGTTTTCCGGTTGCAAAAGCCTTAAAGAAATAGTAATTCCCAACAGTGTTACATGGATTGGTTATAGTGCATTTTCCGGTTGCACAAGCCTTACAAGCGTAGTGATCCCCGACGGTGTTACATCTATCTATGATTATACATTTCAAGGTTGCACAAGTCTTACAAGCATAACAATCCCCGACGGTGTTACAGAGATTGACGATTCAGCGTTTTACGGTTGCACAAACCTTAAAGAAATAGTGATCCCCGACAGTGTTACATGGATTGGTGCTTATGCATTTTACGGTTGCACAAGCCTTACAAGCGTAGTGATCCCCGACGGTGTTACATCTATCTATGATTATACATTTCACGGTTGCACAAGCCTTGCAAGCATAACTGTTGCTGACAATAATCAAAGCTATTGCGATGTTGACGGAGTATTGTTTAATAAAGATAAAACAGAATTAGTACAATATCCTGCCGGAAAAACATCTGCAAGTTATTCTATTCCAAACAGTGTTACAGAGATTGGTGATGGTGCTTTTTCTTATTGCACAAACCTTAAAGAAATAGTGATCCCCGACGGTGTTACATCTATCGGTAGGGATGCATTTTTCGATTGCACAAGCCTTGCAAGCATAGAGATTCCCGACGGTGTTACATCGATTGGTGCTTATGCATTTAACGGTTGCACAAGCCTTGCAAGCATAACTGTTGCTGACAATAATCAAAGCTATTGCGATGTTGACGGAGTATTGTTTAATAAAGATAAAACAGAATTAGTACAATATCCTGCCGGAAAAACATCTGCAAGTTATTCTATTCCAAACAGTGTTACAGAGATTCGCTGGAATGCGTTTTCCGGTTGCACAAGCCTTACAAGCGTAGTGATCCCCGACGGTGTTACATCTATCGATGATTCTACATTTGACGGTTGCACAAGCCTTGCAAGCATAACAATCCCCGACAGTGTTACATCTATCGGTGAGTATGCATTTTACGGTTGCACAAGTCTTACAAACGTAGTGATCCCCGACAGTGTGAAAAGTATAAGTTCTTATGGTGGAGGTGCATTCGTTAACTGCCCCAACCTAAAATGCGTTACTGTTCCGAGCAGTGTTGAAAGGATTGGCGAATATTCATTTGGATATAATGGTTGCTCTTATTATGACTCTGAAAAAGGTGAAACTGTTGATAATTTTACAATCTTAGGTAAGTCGGGTACTGCTGCAGAAACCTATGCAAATGAAAATGGTTTTACATTTATTGATTTGGACAATAAGAATTATAACCATACAGATAATAACAGTGGCATAGGAGTTATCGCAAAAGCTGACGCTGAGCTTGTTGTAAAAGAGATTTCAGATAAAGAAAATCTTGATAAAATAAAGTCCTTATTTGACAATAACAAGAGCATTTTGAATGTGTATGACATTACATTGTCGAAAAACGGGAAAAAGGTTCAGCATGAGGGAATGGCAGAGGTAAGCATTCCTTGTAAAGATGAAAACGCAAAGGTTTATCGTGTTGAGTCAGATAATACACTGACTGATATGCAAGCAGTGTATAAAGACGGATATTTGAAGTTCTATACTGAGCATTTCAGCGATTATGTTGTTGCATCGCCGAGAAAGAGTGTTTTAGGTGACATTAATAATGACAATGAAGTAAATGCAAAGGACAGAATGATGCTCACTCGCCACCTTGCAAAATGGACAGGCTATGAAAATATAGATATGACCGCCGCTGATGTAAACAACGACGGTGAGGTGAATGCTAAGGATCGTATGGTTCTTACAAGACACTTGGCAAAATGGCAGGGTTATGAAACCCTACCTTTTGATAAATTTTAAAGAAAGGAAGAAAGTTTGATGAAGAGAAAACTTTCAGCTGCATTTGCAGTGATTATGGCAGTTTGTATTCTGATGGCTCAGGCAGTATGCTTTACAGCGTTTGCTGATTCGGAAGACGCACCGTCAATCGTTGTAAGCAGCACAGAAGCAAAAGCAGGCGATACCGTTGATGTTACAATCACGATGTCAAACAACCCGGGCTTGGTATCGGCTAATCTGTATGTGAATTACGATGCTGATGTACTTAAGCTCAAAGAGGTGAAGGACGGAGGTTTGTTGTCAGGAGTTACTCACAGCGACAATTATACAACAAGCCCTTACGGTTTGTGCTGGGTTAATGATACCGCTCCGGAGAACTTTAAAGTTAATGGCGTTCTTGCAACATTGACCTTTGAGGTTTCAGAAGAGGCCGTGACAGGCACTACAACCATAAGTCTTGACCAGGATATCCTTAACTTTGATATGGATAATGTTGTCTTTGATTTAGTAAGTGGCAATATTCAGATTGAGGGCAAACATATCCACGAAACAGAGTTGATTCCTGCCAAGAAGTCCAGCTGTACAGAAAACGGTAATAATGAATATTACTACTGTGCAGGCTGTGGAAAGTATTTTAAGGATGCAGAGGCAACTATTGAAACAACAAAAGAAGCTGAACAACTTCCGCTAGTTGCTCATCACGGTGGCGAAGCTACTTGTACAAAGAAAGCTGTATGTGATGTTTGTGGTCAGGAATACGGCGAATACGCTCCTCATCAGTATACAGAAAAAGTTGCTGACGAATACTTAAAGACTCCTGCAACATGCGTTTCAAAAGCTGTTTATTTCAAGAGCTGTTCTGTATGTGGACAGGCAAGTGATACTGAAACCTTTGAGTATGGTGAACTTGCAGACCACAACTACGATACAACCACATGGAAATCGGATAAAACAGGACATTGGCATGCGTGCACAGTTTGTGAAGACAAGCTTGATTTTGCAGAGCATACTTCAAGTGGTCCTGCAACAGAGTATGAACCTGAGGTTTGTAAAGAATGCGGATATGTAATCACTCCTGCACTCGGACATACACATAAGCTTACATTAGTTGAGGGCTTTGCTGCAACATGTACAGAGGATGGTCAGAAAGCATACTATGTTTGTGACGGCTGCGGAAAGTGGTTTGAGGATGCTACGGCATCTGTTGAGATTACAGACCATGACAGTGTAATTATCAAAGCAGCACACACCCCTTCAGACTGGATAGTTGATAAGGAAGCCACTGAAACTGAAAAGGGCAGTCAGCATAAGGAATGTACAGTATGTGGTACAGTTCTTGAAACAGAAGAAATTCCGGCTATTAAGCCTGTTACAACTGAACCTACTGTAACTGAACCAACTACAGTGGAATCAGCTACATCAAAGCCAGACAAAGGCTTATCAACATCCGATACTGTAACTTCTTCAGTGATTTCTTCGGATAATGGCACTGTTCAGACTGGAAATAGCAATATTGCAGTTATACTTGCTGCTGTATTAATGCTTTGTTCAGCGGTTGTTTATGCTTATGGCTACTTTAGAAAAAATAAATCTACAAAATAATACCACATTATTCTTGAATTAGAAAAATGATTAGCGGACGGTGGCGGATTTTCTGTCATCGTCCGTCTTTTATATTAGAGGAGTAAGTTGTGAAATTGACAAATTTTAAATCTGTATGTGTTTTAGCATTGGTTGTATTATTTTTTGCATTTTCGTGCGGTTGCAGGAATAATCAGGATATTAGCAGTCAGATTGAAGTTACTTCCGATGAACTAATTGGAATATGGAAACTGGACAGCGTTACAAAATATACTTTTGACGGCAGAGGAAACGGTAAAATGGCTGTTTCAGACTCAGAATATGAATTTAATTACACTATAAATAATGATGAAATAAAAATTGATTTTGTAAGTGAATCTGCACAGGATTCGACTTATGAGTTTATTATAGATGAAAACAAATTAACACTTTTGTCAAAAGATAAAAATAAGGGAACTTTTGAATTGACAAAAGAAAATTGAAATTAAATTTACGAGGAGGAATAGAAATGAAAAAAAGTAAAAAATCAATAGCTATTATATTAGTGATTGTTCTTGTGTTAATTACAATGTTGTCAGTAATAACAGTAAGTGCTTCAAGTGAAAGTGATTATTGTAATAATTTTATTAATAAGTTGCTCAGCAATGAGTCTTCTTGGTTACCTCTAACAAGTAATTCAATAAGAATGCAGGCGGGATTTGAATTTTTAGATTTGGATTTTGACGGAAAATGTGAATTAGTTGT
Organism: Ruminococcus intestinalis; assembly: GCF_014288065.1. NCBI lineage: Bacteria > Bacillati > Bacillota > Clostridia > Eubacteriales > Oscillospiraceae > Ruminococcus > Ruminococcus intestinalis. The sequence goes on from NZ_JACOPS010000001.1 coordinate 28,726, forward strand.
TCAGGAAGCCGGTGGTACAATGGATAACCATTCTGTAAGAATTTATTACTATAGTAATGATTCCATACATGAGGTAACCGGTAAAAAATATGGTGAGTACTTAAATGTTTATAGCTTAAAATATTATTATAATAAATTATATGATAAATATTTTATTACAGGAATGAACACTTGTGCTGCTGGTTTTGCTGCAGATAGATGGTGTGGTAATTACAAATTAACTTATACTAATAACACTCTGAATTTTTATTATTATTCATCAAATTATAAGGAAGTGAATTTCACTACTTACGAAAATATTTTTACTTATTACGATGGTGCTGTTGGTTATGGTAATTCTTCTGGTTTTAATGCCATTGAAGAAGCTGAGTATAATACTATAAATGAAAATATTTTGAAAAACTGTGTAGATGCAAATTTAAAATCAAAGTTTATTACAAAGAGTGACTGGGATTCTTACACATATTCACAAAAGAGAGAATCCTTATTAGATTCCTATAGCAGTTTTAGTTATAATTATTATAGCGATAATAACTATTTTAAACTTAAGCAAGATACAAATCAGTATTTGCATAAGGCTACTACTTATCATGTTAATAACAAAAATTATAGACACAAATTATATTGGGATAGTTTAAATACTTGGGATAGTACTTTCAGAATTCACGATGAAATGTATTCCGGAGAAACAGGAGGAGTGTGTCATGGAATAGCTTTGAGTATGTGTTATGCAAATAACGGGAATTTGGATCTTAAAGCTTTGAATAATGGCATACAGATTAGCAATTATTGGGGCTTAGGTTCTATGTACGATAGTGATAAAGGAAGATTCAAGGATTTAGTTACATATTATCAGTTAACTCAACTTACAGCAAATGGTGCTGAAAGTTATTCTGTTGAAAGGAACGGATGGCATACTCAAAGTCTCAATAAAAGATTGTCAGATTTTCTAAAAAAATTCAAACAGGATGCTGAACGTTCCCAGAATGAGAAAAAGCCTTTTGTACTTTCATTTAGCTATAAGCATAACAATGATGTGTCCGGACATAGCGTTGTAGTATGTGGATACAACTATAATGATAGCACAAACGAGCATGAAATCTTAATCTATGATGAGAATACATATCCAAATGTAAGGTACTTTATTTTTAAAATATCTTCAGATTATAGCTCTTTTACATTTACAGATGCTAACGGTGAAGCGCTTGGATATATGATTAGTGACATTTGGACTAATCTTGAAGTTTATGATATTGATAAATTATACAGTGGAAAAAATTTTAGCAGTATTTCGGTAGTAAAAGGAAGTGAGCCTGTTTCTGCAAGTAATACCACTCAATTAAATATTACTGCATACAAAACATTTAAAGTGGTGAATGATAGAGGTGAGTATCTTGAATATGATGGAAGCAACTATAACGGTAATATGAATGTATATGATTGTAAATTGGTGGACAATTTGGATAATACTTGTTCATGGGATATTACCGTTAATAATAGTTCAAAATTTGTGTTTTCAAACTTAGAAAATGACTGTGAGATTATCGGCGAAACATATTCCGGAGGATTTTATATTTGTTCAAATTATTCAGATGGATTCACTATTAATGGTAAAAGCGTAACGGTTGAGGGTAGAAACTATGATTTTGATATTGCTTTACAAACGCAGAGCGAAAAAGATTTTATCCGAGTTTCAGGTAAAGCAAGCGGAAATACATCTGTGAGTGATAATAGTAATACAATAGAGATAAAATCTGATACATATATAAATGCAGCAAATGTTAAATCGTATGAATTTGATAATATTTCTGAAAACAATGTTGAGAATACTGTCAATAACATAATGATTGATGATGAATCAGGTGAAATTGTCAATAGCAAAAAACTTTCGTATACATTCGGAGACATAAACAATGATGGTGTGATAAATTCAAAGGACAGGATGACATTAACGCGGTACATTGCAAAATGGAATGGCATAAAAATCATAAATGATCAGGCTTCTGATGTGAATTATGACGGCAAAGTCAACGCAAAGGACAGAATGATTCTTACACGGCATCTAGCAAAATGGCAGGAATATGAAATCTTACCAAATAATAAATAAAATTACTTTTACAGGAGGGGAATCTTATGAAATGTAATTTAAAAAGAGTATTGAGCATTTTGTTTTCAGCAACAATCATTATAAGTGTGGTTATTAACACATCCGTTATAGCAGGAGCTGCAACGGGTGTAATGACTGATGCAACACAAATTGATGTAAAAAAGAATATTAGTATTAATTCAACAGATGTAACAATATATGCGATAGAAGATTGGGCTGCAAAATACATCAGTATTCCGTCAAATTTTAATAGTTCTTTTCAACTTATTGTTAGTGGGGCAAACCAGATATCTTATTATGTTGATGGATATGAGAAAGTGAACATATCAAGCAATGGTTTAATTACACCTAAAATTAATACATACTATTGGTATGGTAATTATGGTACAACTGTTGAGGAACCTAACAAAACACCGACAAAAATAACCAAGGATATTGAGTATGGAGAAAGTACAATCATTGTCTGTGCTGATGATGTAGAGTTTGAGGTTAAAGTTGATGTAGTTGATTATTCTGATGTATATGCAGAAAAAATAATGGATGACTATGTGTCGAAGAATATAAAAAACGATATGTCCACATATGAGAAAATTAATATCATCGCTAAATTTGTAGCAGAAAGAGATTACGATGATGGTTATTCGTCTTATGCAGGGTTGATTATTGCAGGAGGTGGAGATTGTTGGGCTTCAACAGACGCTATAATATATATGTCAAAAAGTGCAGGTTTACAAGCATGGAAAAGAAATGGAAGTAAAGATTATGGAGCTGGTTCAGGACATATGAACGCTATGGTTTCTGATGAAAAGGAGTATTATGAAGTTGAGGCAGGATTTACAGGAAGTGCCCCTAGATATTACAGTGTTAAGGTTAGAAACAGTTTGTATAGTTATAGATTAGATGATTTTGATGGAATGCAAATTTATCAATATGATGGAGAGATGTACCCTTCAGTGCTTGAAATTCCTTCGGAAATTAATGGAAACAAAGTTACCTCAATAGCGACATATTTTGCTCAATCACATCCTTTGATAGAAGGAAATTCTAATATCAATAGGGTTATATTACCTGATACAGTAAAAGAAATAGGAGATGGAGCATTTCTTGCTTGTGAAAATTTGGCTAGCATAACAATTCCAAAAAGTGTTTTATATATTGGCCAAAGAGCATTAGGATATTTATCTGATTCTTATAAGAGAGAAGGCTTTATAATTTACGGTTATAAAAATACTGCTTCCGAGGAATATGCTAATATCAACGGTTTTGAATTTATTGCTTTAGACGAGAAGTTTTTTTCTTCCGGTGACGCTAACGGTGACGGCTCAGTCAACGCAAAAGATCGTATGATGTTAACCCGCTATCTCGCAAAGTGGTCAAGCTATGAAAATATTAATATGACATCTGCAGATGTAAATAAAGATGGTGAGGTCAATGCGAAGGACAGAATGATTCTTACACGCCACCTTGCAAAATGGAACGGTTACATTTCTTTACCGTATACTGGTTAATTGGAGAGTGAAGAAAAGTGAGAAAAACAATTTCAATTATACTGACATTTGCTATAATTTTAAATATGTTTTCAATTCTATCCCTTACTGTTTATGCTGAAAATGAGAAAATAATTGAAAGAGATATGTTCAGTTACCATATTTACCATTCAAAAGCATATATTTCGGGGTATACCGGTAACTCTACGGTGGTTACATTTCCAGGGAAAATTGGTGGCTATGAAGTTGTTGGATTAGGAAAACCAACTTCGCTTGATCCGTATGGAAATGAAAGTAGAATATCCGGATTAGAAAGTGTTACAGAAATAAAAATAAATGAAAACATTAAAAATATATATCAGAGTGCTTTCGCAAATTATAGTAATCTCAAAAAAGTAATAATACCTTACGGAGTACAAAAAATAGGTAGGGGGGCGTTTGCCAATTGCACAAATTTATCTGAAATTATTTTTCCAGACTCAATCGTAAGTATAGGGTTTAATGCGTTTAATAATACCAGTTGGTATAATAAACAGCGTGACGGAGTAGTTTATGCCGGAAAATTTGTATACAATTATAAAGGTGAAATGCCTGAAAAATATACTTTTAAGATAAAAGATGGTACTTTTGGAATTGCTAATCTTGCATTTTTGAATCAGGAGAATCTTACAAATATACAGGCTCCGCAAAGTTTGTTTTGTATTGGTCAAAATGCCTTTATAGGAACAACATGGTACAGTAATCAGAATAACGGAATTGTTTATGTAGGAAAGGTTGTTTATTCTTATAAGGGCGATATTCCGCAAGACGGTACTATTAAGTTTAATAAGAACATTATGGGAATTGCTGACGGAGCCTTTTTTGATAATTCAGGTTCATATATTGACTCTAATTCTTCAATTAATTTGACATCTATAGATATTCCCGATACGGTAAAATATATTGGTGATTCAGCATTTTGTAACTGCGACAATCTACTTGATTTATATTTACCGAAGAATGTAGCATATATCGGTGAATTTGCTTTCGGTTACCATACTAATGGAAAAGCGTTGCCGACATATTCGGGAAAGGGAAGATACCTGCATAGCATCTATAATTCAACAATTGAGGAGTATGCGTTGTATAACAGAATAGGATATAAAGAACTTGCACCAAAGGAAATATCAGAATATATGCAAAAATATGGTGATTTCTATTATATGCCATTAGATGATGGTTCTGTAGAGATAACTGCATACAGAGGTCAATCAAGTGATATAGTTATTCCTGATTCAATTAATTCAAAAGCAGTTACAAAGATAGGAAATCATGCTTTTGAATCAAATGATTATATTAATACTGTTACAATTCCTGATACAGTAAAATACATAGGTGAATACTCATTTTGCTTTTGTAGTAACCTTCGAAATATAAACTTTGGTGCAAATATAAGGCGCATAGAGGATTTTGCATTTAGATATTGTAATAACTTGGAAACAGTTATTATTTGCGATAGTGTTATGTCGTTGGGAGAATATTGTTTTTCGGATTGCACATCCTTAACTGAAGTTGATTTGGGAAAAGATTTGAACAGACTAAATAGAAATGCTTTTTCCTTTTGCAGAAATCTAAAAAATATAAATTTAGGGGACAGCATAATAGATATAGGATGGCAGGCTTTTGAGAACTGCAACAATATTAGATCAATATATATACCTGATTCAGTACTGAATGTTGGTGAATATGCATTTGTGAATTGCACTTCATTACAGTCAGTTTATTTGAGAGACAATATTGAAAAAATAGACAGTTGTGCATTTGGATATTATACTCCGAATTATGACAGTGTTTATGAACGGCTCAACCGTTTCACTTTATATGGCTTCTCGGGAACAGAAGCCGAACGCTACGCCAATAACCATGGAATTAAATTTAGTGTAATGGCACCAATCCAGTTTGGAAAGCCACAAATGAATTGCAGGGCAAATGAGAGTATAGTTGCTGATTTGTATATTTTATATAATAATTATTCAGCGGGGGATGTTATTTATAAAAGCAGTGACAGTGACATAGCCAGTGTTGTGGAATCGGACGGAGACTATAATGCATATTGCAAAAACCCGAAAGTGCATATTAAGTGCAATAATATTGGTACTGCATATATTACTGCTCAGATGCCTGATGGTAATTCCACAACTATGACGGTACAGGTTACTGAAGGCTTAAACGGAATTAGAGTGTATTCCGATTATGCCGACTTGAGTGTATGTAATGGCAGTTTGATCAAAATTGGTGCAGGAGTGTTTAATAATGGCTTTCAATCTGATGATATATCAAAATTGACATATACTGTATACGATACTTCTATTTTGGAAGTGGAAGAAACCTCATTGCATGATAATTGCAGATTTATTGTTGCAAAAGCAATCTCTCCCGGTACAACATATGTGTCATTTAGCGATTCAAAAACGGGTTATGTTACCAGAGTACCTGTTACTGTATACGAGGGTAATTCTATGACATTTACAGTTGAAAATGTACCAGAACAAAGAATTGAAAAATATGTATCAAATTTTTATAATGTAAACGGTATGTATATTGACAATTATTCATATGCGAAAAATAACGATGATTCATGTACAGTATCTTTTGATGTATACAATACAAAATATATTTTCGGTGCAGTGGAAATTTATAGCGAAAACGGTGATATAAAAGATGCGGTTGTTATTGATAAGATGACAAATAATGCAGGTAGCATTAAAGAGACGGTTTGGGATAATTGCTGTGATCTAGCAAGCGATATATATAATGGGAATTTATTAACATATCGTCAGAAAACTAATTCTTCAAAGATAACAACTGTTAAAGTTACAATTCCTAAAAATGGATATATTAACATCACTAATGATACGGAAAATTCGGCGATTGTTTCATCAATTAATGCATTTGATTGTATTCTTCAACTTAAAGGACTTTATGGAGACATAAAAGGAATAGACTTAAACAATACATTTTTACCTGCACAAAAAATGACAAAAGAAATTCTCAAGAATGCCGTATCGTTAGAATGCTTTAAGGATCAGACCAAATTCAGTAAAGAATTGCTTAATGGTGCTTTTAAGAAAACATTAATAGGTGGTGAAGCAGTAGGAAATTTTGGAGAAACCGTAGTTTATAATATGCAAAACCTAAATCTTGAGGATGTTTGCAACGATGCATTATTAAGCTGTGGCTTTTCAGTCGGAGAAAGTGTATTTGAAGATATGGCTGGGATATTCGGGGTTGTCTTAAAAGGAATGTTTACATTTGGAGACTCGCTAAATCTTTTGTCTGAAATAATTAGTATTTCTTATTCTAAAAATTCAGGGTTTATTACCTTACAAAATCAAAGCGGCAGTACGAGAAATTGCTTAGGTGTACAAGTTAAAACAGATACTAATTTTAACAGTGACACTGCACTAAAAGTGTTTCGATTATATGCTGATAGTGAGTTGATTCAAAAAATAAAAGATACACATCCGAAAGTTTACGATTTAATTGCTTCGGTGTCTAACTCTACATACAATATTTCTATGATTAAAAACGGCGATGAAACGCAGATAGATAAAAATGTTGAAGTTTCTATACCAATATCAGAAGAACTTAAATTTTTAGCTTCAATGGGAATGATAAAGGTACATCGAGTCGAAGATGACGGTACTATCACTGATATGAAAGCTAAATATAAGGATGAAAGATTGATTTTTACAACTAATCATTTCAGTATTTATGTTGTTTCTGTTCCGGATAATATGATTATAGGTGATATTAACAGCGATGGCTCAGTCAACGCAAAAGACCGTATGATGTTAACCCGCTATCTCGCAAAGTGGAGCGGATATGAAAATATAAATAAATCCGTTGCCGATGTAAACAACGACGGCGAAGTAAACGCAAAGGACAGAATGATTCTTACAAGACACCTGGCTAAATGGCAGGACTATGAAACCTTGCCTTTGAAATAAAAATACAGGAGGATAAAACAATGAAAAAGTATAATAAGGTTATGTCAATTTTCTTATCTATTATTATAATATTAAGTGTTTTAACAAGCTTTTCAATTAATGTAGGAGCAGCTGAAAATAGCAATGGAAATATAGTAGGAGAATATTATGTAGTTGGATTGTTAAAAGCAGTAGACCCATTATCCAACAACATAAAAGTGGATAGTAAAAAGTATCAGGCAACAGATAATTTTGATTTTAATGAGGCAGTAAAGTATTTAGTAGAACGACCTGACTGTAGTGTGGTTTGCAAAATTGTTGACGAAAAAGTATCGGAAATATATTCGGAAGATGATATTTGCCGTGTTGATGTAACTGCAACTACTAATCCAAAAGCATTATACGCAAAAAATGGCAAGCTAAATGTATCTGAATTTACAATCAATATAAATATTTCATATATTATTGATGGCAGCTATGGCTTTATTCCTGAAAACGTACTAAAAAATATGAGCGTTATTTGCAATGGGGTTAATATAAAAGCAAATTCAGATGCTCTTAATTTTGGTTCAACCGGATTTTGGTGGTTTAAAGATAATATATCTGAATTAAACGATAATAGTTGTTTTTCTATTACTGTCGGAACCAGCATCGACAAATCTTACACTGTTTATGTTAATGATGACTATAAATTGAAGAGTGCAAATTCGATTATGAATTTAGAAACTACAGTCAGTTATGAAAATAAGCAAATAAATGATACGGCTCAGATTACAGTAGGTAGCATAGATATAGTTAAAGAAAAAACGGATAAACAGCAAACTACATCAGAAAACGGAAAAACAGTGAACCGCGCCAGACAGCACGTGGATCAAACAGCTGAAAATGCATTGACTTTTTCGGGATACATTGATGGTTATCTTTCATTAGAACAGCAAAAATATATCAGGGAAGTTTTATATGTATGGGTAGCAGATATTTTTGCTGCTTTAAGTTCTGAATACTGTGAGCAGAATACTAAATTGCAAGATTTAGTTTATGAAAAACTAGGAATAGATGATAGTGTTTTAACAAGCAAATTTAAAACCAAAGCAAAATTTTATTTTAATGTTCAGACGCACATAGGAAAGCGGACTATCGAATTTGAATTAACACTTAATAATTATTCCTTAGGTAAAAAACCATCTTATGCGGGTTTTGGAAATTTAAATTATAAAATGTACAAGAAAAGTGACAAAAATAATATAGAATGTCAGGGAACTGGTATGGTTTCGTTGACGGATATGGAATCCTTTACTCAACAACTGACTAAAATTGCTAATAATCAGATAAAAACAATATTTAAGAAAACGGTTGGCGATGATCTTGATAAAATTGCAAATTATCTTACAGAGGGAACAATGGTTGAGGTTTTAAAAAATGCGGGTCTGTTAAAAGGCTCTTTTTCGGATAATGTTTATAATATGCTGTTATCGCCTACTGAACACTATTTGGATTTAGAGGTTGATTGCCCTGTTGATGTTTTTATATACAATTCTGACGGCGATTTAGTTGGAAGAGTAGTAGATAATAAAATTGATACATCATATGACGAGATTTATATGTTTGTGTCAGGAGAAGAAAAGCATATATTTCTTTTTGATGAGAATTATTCTGTGAAAATCGTTGGCTATGATAGCGGAACTATGGATTATATCGTTAATGAAATGTCAGAGGATGGGAGCGTTGTAAGAAAAATAAGCTATAAAAATCTAAATGTTGTAAAAGGAGAATCATATCAGGCAGCGTTACCAAGTGCTTCTTTACAGTATCCTGAATTATATAATCCAATAAATGCTCAAGGAATTAATGTAGCTCCAACTAATATTGATCAAATTGATTTGTACAATTTTAAAGAAGATATTGAACCTTGGTATAGTCTCAAATGCGGTGATAATGTTTATTATGAGCGTTACGAAAATGGATTTGTTCGTATTTATGGAGAGGGTGCCATGCATAATTATTCCTTGCCTGACGACAAATCACCATTAACTGTTGCAAAATATGTTATGGTGGATGATGGTGTAACTACAGTTGGAGATAGTGCTTTCACGGATAGCGCGGTACAGTATATTTGTATAGGTAATTCTGTAACCTCTATTGGGCAATATGCACTATACAATTGTGAAAAGCTTAAGAAAATAACATTTGGGGATAGTGTAAACAAAATAGAAAACTGGGCATTTTCATATACTAATAATATTTCTGAATTTGATGTGAGTGAAAATAACCAGCATTACTCATCTGTCGACGGTGTTTTATTTTCAAAAGATAAAAAAGAATTAGTTAAATTTACAAAACCTGAAGCAACAGAATATACAATACCGGATGGCGTAGAAACGATTGGAATAGACGCATTTGGTGATTATACAAATTTAAAATCTATAACATTTCCAAACAGTATGACGACAATAGAAGATTTTGCCTTTGATAAGTGTACAAATCTAGAAAATATATCTATACCAGATAGTGTAACATATATAGGTAGTAATGCTTTTGCTGGCTGTAAAAGATTTACGGACATAATAATTCCCGAAAGTTTAACATATATAGGTAGTTTTGCGTTTTCAAATTGTACTTCCCTTACAACGGTAAATTATAATGCGGTAAATTGTGAAAAATTTTCTGATAAAATTTATGAAGGTGGTTATTCCTTTTCACCTGAGCATCCTTTTGATGGGTGCACAGAGTTAAAAACGATTAATATAGGAAAAAAAGTTGAAACTATTCCAAATTGCTTTCTATATGGTTGCGATAATATTACAAGCATTATAATCCCAAACAGTGTAAAAAAAATTGGTGACTATGCTTTCATGCATTCAAGTGTTGAAAATTTAGAAATTCCAGAATTTACTACGAGCATCGGAGATTATGCATTTGCTTATTCAAATTTTGAAAGCAGTATTCCCGATAGTATTACCTATATGGGTAAAGGTGCTTTTAAAGAGTGTAAAAAACTAGTAAATGTTACAATACCTAAGAGTGTTACAAGTATAAATGGGTATACATTTTATGATTGCACAAATCTTGAAAGAGTAATAATTAATAAGGGTGTTTCAACTATTGATTTTCAAGCTTTTGAAGGCTGTTCAAATTTATCTAGTATAACGGTCCCAGACAGTATTACTCGAATTGGTGTAGGAGCTTTTGAAGGCTGTAACAATATCAAAGAAATAATAATCGCGGATGGTTCACAGGTAGTGGAAAGTCAAATGATTGTAAGCGATACTGTAGAAACAATTGTAATAAATGATGATGTTTCTGAATGTTCGGTGACAGCTTTCGAGAGTTGCTATAATCTTAAAAATATAGAAGTAAGTGAAAATAATAAGAACTACTCTGATATTGATGGAATACTTTTTAACAAAGATAAAACAGAAATTCTTTGTTATCCGCAAAGCAGAGAAAATATTTCTTATACAATTCCTTCTGGAGTTACAAAAATAGGAGATGGTGCTTTTATAGCTTGTCAATATTTAAATTCAGTCGTTATTTCCGATAGCGTTATAACAATAGATTGGAATGCATTTACAAGTTGCAAAAATTTAGCGTCAATAAATATAGGAAACAATGTTGAAGAAATTGAAGATTATGCTTTTGCAAATTGCACAAGTCTCACATCTGTAACATTTCCAAATAGTGTTAAGGAAATTGGTTGCGAGGCGTTTTCAAATTGTACAAACCTAAAATCAGTATTAATTGGCGATGATATTAATTATTTATGGTATCATGCTTTTTACGGATGCACTAATTTGTTAGACGTTACTATACTAGTAAATACTATACCAGACGAAGGTATTTTCTTATACGATGATGTCTTTGAAGATTGTCCAAATCTGACAATCCACGGTTATAAAAATTCAGTTGTGGAAGAATATGCAAATGATAACAGATTAAAATTTGTAGCATTAGAAGAAACTGTTCCATTCGGTGACGCAAACGGTGACGGCTTAGTCAATGCAAAGGATCGTATGCTGTTAACTCGTTACCTTGCTAAGTGGTCTGGTTATGAAGATATTAATATGACCGCCGCAGATGTAAATAATGATGGTGCAATCAATGCGAAAGATCGTATGATTCTTACACGCCACTTGGCAAAATGGCAGGGATATGAAACCTTATCAATTTTATAAGAAATATATGGAGTAGGAATTTAACATGTTCTTAGTTTCTATTCCGCAAAAGATAAAAAACCAAGGAGTGAAATTTATGTTAAGGAAAGCAAAACAGATTATTTCTATTATACTTTCTATAGCAATAGTATTTAGCATTTCTTCTGCAATACCTTTTTCTGCAAGTGTTTTGACTTATGTTGTGGAGGAGGGTTCAGAAGTTTTACCTGAGGATTATTCAAATATTTTGTCAAGTTATTCTCCTGAAGCTTTCGGTACTCCGAAAACTTCATTTGTAAATAAATTGTCAAATGGAAATTATCAAGTAGTAGTGTATAGCGATTTATTGTATATTATGACTTATAATTCAAAGTTTTCTTTGTTATCAACCCAAACTATTGAGCTTGAACTCCCATTATGGGGTGGATATTATTGCGGAGAGAATTATAATTATGTAGTTTGCGGTCAATCTTATGATACATCTTTGGACAAGGGGGGCGATGTATACAGAATTATTAAATACGATAAAAATTTTAAAAAAATAGTGGGGTTATCACTTAACGGAGCTGAAACTTATACAAAGAGACCTTTTGATTCTGGAAATGTTTCGATAGCGGAGAACGGCAATTCGCTTGTAGTATATACAAGTAGATTGCGTCTTGATGGGCATCAGTCAAATATGACAATAAAAGTTAATACAGATAATATGACTGAATATAGTTGTATGTCTGATTTTTGGGCTACAGAATATATGTATCCTTATAAACATGTGAGTCATTCGCTTAGGCAAATAGTTAAATTCGATGGTGATTATCCTGTTTATGTCGACTTAAGTGATGGATATCCTGAACGTTCAGTGTATTTGCAGTCTTACTATGGTTCTCAACCTTTATTGAAAATTTCGGGTGACATTGGTGATAATGTGACAAATGCAGAGGTATCAGGTATGGAAATTTCACCAACAAATTATCTCGTTGTGGGCTCTTCTATGAATAATGAAATGAACAATATTTTTCTATCAAGCTACAATAAGTCTTTAAATACTTCAGAATGTGAATGGCTGACTGCTTCTAGTACATTTTATGCAGAAGGCTATGGCAATCCTAAAATAGTTAAAATAAATGATGATAGATTTGCAGTTATGTGGTCAGCTTCAAAAGGACCTTCCGTTCAATATGTTATTGTAGATGGAAAAGGTGCTGTTATTAGCAATCTTAAGAACCTTAATTTTGCCTATTTGTCGGATTGTGAGCCGATTTATGATAATAACAGAATTATTCTTGTTAATATTTTTGATGGAAAGGTGAACTTTGACCTTATAAATGATTTGGCAACAGGCGGATCATATTATATTAATCATGATAACATAAAAAGCTCTGAAAACGCATGGAACGGAATATCTGATGTGTCTTGGTATTCTGATGGTAAAAAAAGTTTTGATATTACTACTTCTGAGCAGCTTTCAGGATTGGCTCAACTTGTAAACGAAGGAAATACATTTAAGAATAAAACGGTAAATCTTAAGAATGATATATATATTAATAAAAATGCTTTTTCTTATGTTAACAAATGGACACCAATTGGAAACACCGAGCAAAAATGTTTTGATGGCACATTCAATGGTAATGGATTCAGCATTTATAATATGTATGTGCCCGAGGAAAATTCAGGTGGCTTGTTTGGGTATATTGGCGAAAATGGTATAATTAAAGCACTTAACATATCGCAGGGTACATTTCAATACGGTGGATGTGTAGCCAATGATAATAAAGGGATAATTATGTTTTGCAACAGTAAATCTTTAGTTTATGGCTATGATTTGTTCTCAACAGGGGCTATTTGTAATAGAAACAGCAATTTAGTTTACGGATGCAAAAACTATGGCACAGTAGATGGAAGCGATACAGGAGGAATTGTAGGCAATAATAATACAGGAGGGACCATTAGTGCTTGTAATAATACAGGTATTGCTATGGCAACAGGTTCTGTAGGTGGAATTGCCGGGTATAATTATGCTTGGATATATGATTGTTATAATACCGGGCTGGTTACAGGTGGTTTTGGGTTGAATAAGGCATCTTGGGTTGCAGGAATTGTACCGGAAAATCATTCAAGATCAAATGAAGAAGGAATATCCAATTGTTATAATGTAGGTAGTATTTCGCAGGCTGATATTTTAAAAAGTGCAATATCTCGTGGTGAATTTAAAAATTGTTTTACAAATATTCAGCCCGGAGTTAACAATGGAAATGCAACAGTGTTATCTAACGCGGAACTTATTGACAGTTCATTTGTAGAAAAACTTAACAGCGACAGTAATTCTATTCTTCCCGGTTGGATAGAGGACAGTATAAAAATTAATAACGGTATGCCAATAACGATTGCTGACTATAATGCTTATGTCAGGACCTATAAAATGATTCCTGAAATGTGGGCAATCGGGGATATCAGTATGCTTAATGATATTAATAGTGAATGCGTTTATTCCTTTTGGCTATACTTTTGCGATGTAGTTCCTGAAGTTGAAGTGGAAAATTCTGACATTGCTGAGATTATAAGTGATATATCAATTAATGGCGGAAAAATTATTATAAAACCAAAAAGTAAAGGCACAACAAACATTATAATCAACTTTAAGGAAACCGAAAATAATTGCAGTTTTACATATAAGTTGCCTATTACAATTAATGGATATATTTCTATTGGGGATGTAAATACCGATAGTCAGGTAAATGCAAAAGACCGTATGACGCTCACACGCTATCTTGCAAAGTGGATAGGATATGAAAACATTGATATGACCGCCGCAGATGTAAACAATGATGGTGATGTAAACGCAAAGGATCGTATGATTCTTACTCGTCATATTGCAAAATGGCAAGGCTATGAAAATTTACCATACACAAGTTAATAGTATTTATTTTATAAAAATTAGGATGTTAACTATTTTTCAACATTTGTTTGAGCTTTTTTAAAATTCTCTTGCGTTTCTTTTGAACAGCACTTTCTGTCATACCGAGCAGAAGTGCTGTTTTATTGTATGAAAGCTTTTCTGTTGTTTCAAATGTGTCAAAGTTGATTCCTGTTGTAAGTTCAAGCAATTTGCGCTCTATCGTGGATAGCGATTGAATAGCTTCTTTTATTTGTTTAGATTTGTAGTTGTTAAAGACAATATCCTCGGATGCGGTAATATCCTCTATTTCAAAAGATTCTCTGTTTCCAGAATATTTTGTTGCTAACGCTGCTTCTATATACTCAATGACAGTATTCTCTGAAATATGTAGTTGTTTGGATATTTCTTTTAAAATTTCATCAAACGGCTTTGTATCTTTCATTTTGAAGTACAATGACGTTACTTTACGGAGATTGTTATGTGCGTTTTTACTTTCAATTTTTGTAATACCGCAGTCTGTACGAACATATTCTAACCACGCTTTGTGAGTTTTATATTTCATAATTTGCAGAAGAGGGAGTTTTTCGTCTGCTGAATATCTTTGCAATTCGTCCCACAGTAGAGAAACAAAAATTTGTTTTAAATCAGGTAACCTGTATTCTTCAATATGGTTGCATTTTATAAACTCGGCAGCTTTTCTGTTAAGTATAGGCTCATAGAAATGCAGAAATTCATTAAAATATTTACTATCGTTTGTTTTCAGGTACTGTATAAAATAATCATTGAAATCATCAAGTCTATTTGGTTCGTAACCTAACTGATACATATGCAGGTTTTCATTTTGCATTTGCTCACCGCCTATTCTTTCATTGCTTCCTCGTAAATCTTTTCTAAATTCATTTCGTCTTCGTAGTTATTTTCAGCATAGTCAAAATCAAACTGTGCTCGCTCAAATTTCATATCGATAATCTTTTTAGCCTTGGATGATACAGCTTTACTGTATTTGCCGAGGCTTTTATTTTGGCGTATTGAGCTGTATCGCCTGTTCCAGAGAACATAATACGGACTGTCGGATTTTTTCTGCTTTTTCATTTTGCGTTTTGTAATTTCAGGGTGCTTTGCAACATAGGAACAAGGCACACCGTATTCCTTATTTACCGTACTGCAATAAAGCTGCTTGTGTGCTGTAGTCATAAGAAAATATTTGTTGCAGACTCCGCACTTCCATATGTAGTGACCTTGCGAAAGTGCCTCAAAAAACTCCGTCACAAAGAAATCCATCATTCTGCTGAAATACATTCGTCTTATAATTTTGTACTTACCATTTTCAATTTTTATCGTAGGAACAGCAGATTGAATCGGTTTAAGGTTGAATCCGTCCATTATCATTGCCGCAGGATTGCTTGCTGCTAAGTTCATTTGTACTTCTTCGTTCTCGAAAAACTCACAAGTGAATTTAGCAATGTTATCTTTCTGTCGTGAATCTTCTTTTATAAAATTCTCTACATAGTTAATTATCATTGTGTCGAAGTTAGCGGTATCAACGCCGATATATGAATATGCTCTCAAAACATTTTCAGCGGTCTTTGATTTATTCTCTATTTCTTCAAGCCTTGCAATTTCGTTTCTTTCTGTTCTTCCGTAATTGATTTTTAGATGCTTCAAAAGATACTCGTAATCATCAAGTGCATCTTTACCAAACAATTTTGAAACAGTCGTTCTTGATTTTTCAATATCAAAATATTTAAAAGGCTCAAGTGATTGCATATAGTCAATCATTTTATTTATGTCAGCAAATATATCCATAAATAATTTTCTGCTGTAACCGTTTAATTTAAGTTCCTGCCAATGACGATTTATCTTACCGCTGTGAATCAGTAGATTGGTTGCGAACTTCTTTGGAAGATTGGCAATGCAGTTGCTTATATATCCAAGCGGTAGTTTCTCGTTGTTTAAAATTATATTCTTTTCATCAAAATCTACTGCGAAATAATCAATAGTTGTGATTTTATTTTCGTACCTTTCAATATAGCTCAATTCTCTCACCTAAAAAGTATTATATAACTGAACCGGCAATATCACAATATACTAAGAAATAATTTTACTCTGTCACGGGAATTTCTGTGATTTTAAAAAACTTTGACATTTATATATTAGAGGACAAAGGAGAGTGATGAAAATATGCTTGTAACCAGTGACAGGAGGATAGTTTAAATTTTCTATCAGGTGGTTCAATATTTCTATTACAACTAACAAGAGTTACATAACAAAACTCAAGTAAAGATATTATCAACTGCAGAGGAAGAAGAAGGGAGAAAAAATTTTTGAATGATACAATGGTACAGCACAAGGATTTCTTTATAGTCAGCAATAAAATATTTGATTTTAATTTGCCCGCAAATACAATTGCAGTTTACTGCTGTCTACTTATGTTTGCCGACAGAGAAAAGCTCAGTTGTTTTCCATCGCTGAGAATGATTTGCGAGAAGTGTCATCTGACAAAGAATACTGTAATCAAATGCTTGAGATCACTTGAAAAAATTGGGTTAGTCCAAGTGAAGTTAAGAAAGAGATGGAACAATTCTAACAGCAGTAATATGTACTACTTATTTGATCCTTCTGTTGTGAATTCATAGTGTAATAAAAAGTGACGATAGATACAACGAGAGTACCGTTTTCTTATTCATTTATCGTTGCAAGGCAGTTGTTTCGCCGTCGTTGCCGATTTGTGCGATTATTTTGCAGAGGGCGAGAAAGTACCCGTCTTCAAGTAAAAATCGCAATTGGGGCGAATTTACGGCAGAATTGAAAGTTTATTTTCAGTAGCAGAGGTTGGGGCTACATTTCCCGGACTTGTCCGGGGCAAGCAGAGCGCCCGGCTGTCCGCCAAACGCATAAAGTCGGGCGGAAGCCCGGACCCACTTTAACACGGAGGTGCATAAAAATAGAAAAACGTAAGAGAAATCAAACCTTAAGTATCAGATTAACTCAATCTGAAAAGTCTGCAATCTATAAAATGTCAAAGAAAGCTCAGCTGACATTGACTGAGTATATTTTGAAATCTTCATTAAAAAGTGAAATCAAAGTAGTTGATTTACAACCGTTGCTTGTTGAGCTAAAAAGGATTGGCAACAACCTGAATCAGATAACGAGAAAGATAAACAGCGGTGCTTTTAATTCATACAACTTTAGTGAAATGATTGCTATGCAAAGAAAAATCTATGATGCAATCATAAAACTGTCGGAGGAAAAGTAATGGCGACCGTGACATATATTCGTGAGTCAAAACAATCAATCAGTGCGATGAAAGGTGGTATAGATTACTGCTTTCAAGATAAAAAAGTCTATGATGAGATTTCAAATCAAAGACTTGTCAGCGGAATTAACTGTGACGGTGAAAATGCATTCAAAGAGTTTATGGCTACTAAAAAGTCATACGGTAAAACTGACGGTATGAATTTCTATCAGTATGTTCAGTCTTTCTCACCCGAAGAAAATATCACTCCGCAACAAGCTCATGAGATAGCTATAGAGTTTGCCGAAAAAGCGTGGACAGGATATGAAGTTTTAGTTGCAACACATTGCGATGCACAGCATATTCATTCTCACTTCGTAATCAACTCAGTCAGCTTTGAAAACGGCAAAAAGCTTCGTCAGAATCCAAACACACTCAAATCGTTACGGGCATTGAGCGATGAAATTTGCAGACAGCATAATCTTTCGACTCTTGAACCTTACAGCAAGGACGGTATGAAAATCTCTACAAGAGAATACCGCACGGCAGTCAAAGGTCAGAGTTGGAAATTCAAACTGATGAATGACATAGACAAAGCTATGAACATAAGCGGAGGCAAGGAAGATTTCATAAACGCAATGTCGATTATGGGTTATTCGGTGACTTGGACAGACGACAGGAAATACATCACCTATCAATGTCCTAACAAAATGAAATGCAGAGATATTAAACTGCACAACGATAAATATTTGAAAGGAAGTATGAAAAATGAATTCAGATACAGGCAAGAACAATATTTTGGAAAGTCTAAAACAGAGGAACAGCAACTCGCTGACAGCGATAGAACTACTGTCAGGAGAAACGAAAGTGATTTCTATTCCGTCACAGGTCAAAGAGGAAGAACTCAATCTGTTGAGAACGGCAATAACATTTCAGCCGGAGCTATACAACCGAATTTCAAACATTCCAAATGCAGAACAGATGACAGATTATCTGAAACAGATTTTAGAAATCGAACAGGAGTATATGGAAACAAGCTTGAAGAATTGTCAGACGGAGCTGAAGAAAGTTTCGGAACAGATCCTGAAAGAAATCAGGTCGGTGCAAACTCAGATGACGAAAACTATCGAACAGGCTGGGAAGAGTCAAGAAGAGTTTTTGAACAATACCTTGCGACAAGGTCGGGAGTTGGAATCGGCAATAGCGTCACAAGTAAAGAAGTCAACTCTGCTGACAACCTTAAAATGGATAGCAATAACCGTGCTGTCCTCGGCAGTATCAACTCTCTTGCTGAATCACTTTCTCGGATAATTGATGATGAATCGGAAGATGAAGAAGAACGCAGAAAGAGAATTGTAGCCGAACAAAACGGCAGTGATATTGGTACTTTACTTGGACTTACCGCCGGATTGATTACAGGTGCAATATCAAAAGAAGAAAATATTGAATATGAAGATGAAGAAATTGATGACAGTCCGACTATGCAAATGTAGTTGGAGAAAGGAGCATTTAATGGAGAAAAACAATAATACATTTTCAGAAGAACATAACCTTACGAGCCTTGCTTTTAAACGCAGGCATATATGTAAAATGAATGTAGTTGAAATTGATAACACATCTTATTGTGTGCAGGATATATTTCCTATAGCGGACGTGCAAAAACATAATACCGTATCAGATAAAATAAAGTATCTTGTTTCAGGTGAAAAACCTGAATAAAAGTCTGGATATTCAAGCCGAATAGGAATATTGTGTAGTCGTAATCCTATTCGGTTTGATTTGATAGAGTTGATAACACTCGGAAAGGAATGAAATATGTTGAACACAAATTCAAACCAACAGTTAATTACAGCACTTTACTGCCGCCTTTCACAGGAAGATGAATTGCAGGGAGAGTCAAACAGCATAAGAAATCAGAAAGCACTTCTTGAAAAATATGCGTTGGATAACGGATTCCATAACTGCCGATTTTATATTGACGACGGTTATTCAGGGGTTGATTTTGTTGAGGTAAGATAACGATACCTTTTTTGCAGAGGGTGTTATCTTACCTCTTTTTGATGTATGTTAGATAGCATAACTCTTTACGTCGGCTCCTATCTGTCTGAAATAGGAGATACTTTCAGTAGGCTTGTCGCCTGTATCAACTCTGCCGACAAAGCTATAAAAGATTTCGATTTTGCGGGTGTTCGTTTCCTTATCCAGTTCGTGAATAAGAATACGGTCAATAAATTCATGGACGTTTTCGTAGGTCAGTTCTTCAATCGCTGTGTATCTGCGTACCAGTGCGACAAACCTTTTTACGTCCGCGCTGCGCTCGGTGGCGTTGTCGATTTCCTGTGACAGCTCCGCAATCCTCCGGGTCAGCGTCTTTTTTTCTTCATCATAGCCGGAAGTCAGAAAAGCAAATTGTTCATCTGAAAGTTTCCCTAAAGCGTTGTCCTCGTAGAGCTTGCGGAATAAGATGTTCAGCTCGTTAATACGGTTCTGCGCCTTGTCAAGTTCTTTCCGCTGCTGTGTCAGCGTCTTTTGTACTGCCTTTGCGCTGCACTCGTTGGCGGTTTCGATAAACTCCTGTTCATGCTCTTTCACATAAGACGTTACTCGCTGCAAGTCTGCAAGGACAAGTTCTTTCAATACGCTTTTGCGGATATAATGCGTAGTGCAGAGCATATCATTTCTTGCCCGGTTGCGGTAGTTGCCGCAAGTGTAGGCGTGTTTCCGTTCAAGCGTCCCGGCTCCGCGTACTGCATACATTTTGTAGCCGCAGTCCCCACAAAAGAGCAGCCCGGAAAACAGGTCAATTTCATCAACCTTTGTCGGGCGTTGCCGGGTGGCAATCCGCTTCTGTGCAAGTTCAAAGGTTTCTTCATCAATCAAAGGTTCGTGAGTGTTGGGGAAGAAATACCTTTTTTCCTCCGGGTTCTTTTTCGTCTTTTTCGACTTATAAGATACCTTGTAGGTTTTCCCGGTTATGGTATGCCCTAAATACTCTTTCCTTGTCAGAATGTCGTACAGTGTCTTATCCGGCCAGTTGTACCATGCGTTGAGCTGTGGGCGGGGGTGGCGTTTGCTCCCTGTCCTGCGGTAGCGCAGTTCCCCGACGGTCAATATCTCATTGTCCCGCAGCCAGTTCTGGATTTCACACATACGGTCGCCCCGTACATACATTGCAAAAATCTGTTTTACGACGTGTGCCGTTTCCGGGTCGGGTATCAGATGATTGCGGTTATCCGGGTCGATAAGGTAGCCGTAAGGAGCTTCGCCGTTGACGCGCTCGCCTTTCTGTGCCTTTGCCTGTTTGACAGCCCGGATTTTCTTTGAGGTGTCGCGGGCGTAAAACTCGTTGAACCAGTTCCGCAGAGGGGTAAACTCGTTATCTTCCCTCGCTGTGTCTACACCGTCGTTAATGGCAATGTAGCGCACTTCGTATTCGGGGAAAACAATCTCTATCAGTTCGCCGGTTTTCAGATAATTACGTCCCAGACGGGAAAGGTCTTTTGTTATGACGGTCGCCACGTTCCCGGCTTCAACCTCATGCAGCATGGCTTGAAGCCCCTCACGCTCAAAGCTCACGCCGGAAAATCCGTCGTCTACAAAAAAGCGTGTGTTGAAAAAGTGGTGTTCGTCAGCATACTTTTGTAAAATCAGTTTTTGGTTCTGTATGCTTTCGCTTTCCCCGGCTTGCATATCTTCCTGGCTCAATCTGCAATATAAAGCGGTAATCTTGTCTGTCTGTAACATTTTGTCCTCCTTTCCGACGACAGACAAGCATGGTATTTGTACTGTCTATATTATACCACATACCGCTGCCTGTGTCATGTATAAAATGTGAAGAAACGCCCTATTTCCGGGCGTTTGCGGGGTTCAGCTCCATGTCCTTGCGAATGAGCTTCTTTATCTTTTTATCCAGTGTGTCCGTTGCGCGTTCACTTGCGGACGAACATACAAGGTAAGTAACTTTTCCGATTTTATGCTCCGTTGTGGTAACGGGCGTCTGGTTTTGCGTCAAAGAAAATCCCCCTTTCTTTCGCAAACATATAATACAGTCTATGAATAGCAGCAAGTCCACTATTCAAGAAAACAAAGGCTTTAATCGGACGGTTATTAGCATAACCTCATGGGAATTTCACCCCGGCATGGTTCTCATGCAGCCCTACCCATTGCCTGCGACGCTCTTAACGCTCGGACTGTGGCTGTAAGGAAGTATCATTGTATATTTTGCGTGTCGTCGCCCGCAAGCCGCTACACTTGCTTTCCGGCGCGGTGTTGGTCGCTCGGCTGTCCGGGCGGGGATAACCTCACCCGGATAGCGTCATGGCGCACCCACCGTATGGCTCGGCGCAAAAGGAACGTATCCGATTTGCCCTATGCTGCGCCGCCGTTATCTTGCGCCGCTTTCTTTGTCAAGGTTCAGAATGGCTTTGCTGCCGCGTCAGCAGCGGAACGGAAAAGGGGGAGAGAGAAAGCGTCCCGCCGCTGCGGTTTATTCCTCTGCCTTAAAGGTGAGGACAGCCATCATCAGTTTTGCTTGCAGCCGTTCCCGAATGTCGTGGTCTACGCCAAAATAGACGTTCCCGCGCTCGTCGTACAGCTTCCGCATGGAGAGGCGGGCTATGTAGCC
Organism: Ruminococcus intestinalis; assembly: GCF_014288065.1. Classification (NCBI taxonomy): domain Bacteria; kingdom Bacillati; phylum Bacillota; class Clostridia; order Eubacteriales; family Oscillospiraceae; genus Ruminococcus; species Ruminococcus intestinalis. The sequence continues at coordinate 51,191 of NZ_JACOPS010000001.1, forward strand.
GCTGAAATGCTGCAAGACAATCTTCATAGCGTCCGGGTCGCCCTTTGTCGCTGCCAAAATGACAGGATAGGGAACAAGGGCTTTTTCCGGGTAGCCGGGTTCGTTACCATTCGTCCCATTCATCAGCATTTTCCTCCAGATATTTTTTTAGCAGCTCAAAAGAGCTTGTCCGCCTGTACTGTATCGTGCTTCTCGACGTATCGAACAGCTCCGCAATCTCGGTGTCGTTCATTCCCTCGAAATAGTACAGGAGTACGGCTTTGCGCTTTTCTTCCGGCAAAGTACGGATTGCTTCAAGAAGCAGCTTCGGCGTGATTTTCTTCCCGGCTCTTTCAAAGGCGATTTCCCCTTTGAAATATTCATCAAAGGTATGAAGCTGCCGCGCTTCTTCTAAGGTCAAGTCGGAAAAGGTAATCTCCCTTGCCTTATGCCTGTGCAGCTCTTTGTGAGCGTCACACGCTTCATTGTGCAGTACCGTATTACAAAACTTCTGGAAAGCGCACTGTTTTATAAACTCCCTGCGATTAGGTTCCACATTCTCACCCCCTTTCTCGTTGGAAAGTTGGTGGTGCTTCCCCCTTTTCGCGGGGCAATACTGCCTTTTGAAAAAAACGCCGAAGATTTTCGGATTTTTTTCAAAAAATTTTTTGAGCAGCAAAATACGCCTGTCCGAAAAGCCCGGACAGACGTATAGGTATTGTAAGCGGTATTCAGATGATTAGACAGTTCATATTGATAGACGTAGTTTTCCCCGGCGGTGGTCGGGCTTTTTTTGATGTGTCAATGACCGTCGGATTTTGTCGATATGGTATGTGCTTCATGGCGGCTACCTCCTTTTAGCCGCCGCTTTTAACAGTGATACCGCGTCATTTCATTAGAAGATAAAAAGAAACGGCGGCTTTGGTTTTTCAAAGCTGCTGCGGAAATCAAAGAACGACAAGCAACAGTTCTGATTTTGCTCCAATATGGTTATTGGGGGCACAAATTAAATCAAAAAAGAGCCGATAACAGCAGTATTTCAAACTGCATATTATCGGCTCTGCGTCTGTGCGTCTGGCTCTTTTAATTAAATTATTTTTGTTGTTTTTTGGCTTTATTATATGTATTAGCTAACTGTCCACAAGCTGCTTTAATCTCTCTACCATGAGAAACTCTCATGGTAACTTCAAGTCCTGTTTGCTCTAATTGATGTTTGAACGCAACCATTTCTTGTTTTTGTGGTGCTCTAATTTTTGAATTACTCGTCGGGTTGTATTGCAGCACGTTAATCATAACATTTTTGCCCTTAAACCATTTTGCAAGTTGCCTTATATCTGAGGAACGGTCATTTATACCTGGTAAAAGCAAATACGCAAATACCACTTTTCGATTATGCCTTTGTGAATAGGACAATGCTTGCTTAACAACATCTTCAATAGCGTACATGTGCATATGAGGAATGATGCAGTTTCTCGCAGCCTGTGTTGCTGCATGTAAAGATATTGTCAACTGAATTTTTAGATGTTCTTCGCGCAATTTTTTTAATTGATTAACTGGACCAACTGTTGATACGGTAATGCCGTCGGTTGGAAAGTTAAGTCCATTTCTATCTCGAAGAATATGGATTGCTGCAATCAAGTTGTCGTAATTGAATAAAGGTTCTCCCATTCCCATAAAAACGATACGATTTACTTTTTGACGTATCAATATGACCTGTTGCACAATTTCAGATGGTGTTAGATTACGAACGAAACCATTGCGTCCGGACTCACAAAAAATACAGCCAACAGAACAACCAACTTGCGTACTTACGCAAACAGTCCCACCATCTCGCCGTTTAATAAAAACCGTTTCGATATACCTGTTGTCTTTCAATTCATAAACATACTTTTCAGTATCGCTACTTTTATAGACTTTTTTTGTTGATATTGATAGATTTTTTTTGTGAAATGGCTGTTTATACAATTCCGCATATAAGGCTCTTGCTTTATCCTCTCCAATTACTTCCGACATTTCTTTGTAAGTAAATCCGTATGGGTCATTCAATATTTCCGTAAGTGTACTTTTAGGTAAGTGTTTCATTTAATATCCTTCCTTTTGTTTTTCAGAGTTTTTGATTATGATTTCTAATTTTTCAACATCAATGATATGTGTTAATTTACATTTAGGGCAGAAAAGAGGAAAATTTCTTAATACCGTATTATAAAATACTTGAACCCTCGTCTTTCCGTTACAAATTGGACATTTTATCCAATATTTTTCAAGCATAATATTTCTCCTTTTGTGCAAAAAAATACAGGTCAATTCTCAACATGAGCATTGACCTGCATTTATACATATAACACTACAACAAAATTAAGGCATAGTTTTTATACTATGTCTATACATCGTTAGTTTTGTTGTATAGCATACGCAAAATAAGCATGACAAAAAAGCCCATATTGAAAATGGGAAAAATCTTTTTTGATTTCAATGCTTATCGAATACGCATGCTATGTAACATAAACATTTCCCCCTTTTAATAATACTATACAAAAAAAGCGGCTAATTGTCAACATATACATATGAATTATTTTGGCTAACTGATTGAATTGTGTAGACATATCCAAGAAGAAAGGGGAACAGTAAAATGTAACAGGGTGAATAACTATGGCAAAAAGACCAGTACCGAAATACGATTTCAAGGCTTTTGGGGCAGCGATAAAGGCGGCGCGGACAGGGCGCAAGGAGAGCCGCAAGAAAGTGAGCGACGAAATGTTTATCTCGCCGCGCTACCTTGCGAACATTGAGAACAAGGGGCAGCACCCAAGTTTACAGATTTTCTTTGAGCTTATGCTCCGCTACAATATATCCGTAGACCAGTTTCTTTTGGAAACGCCGCCAGAGAAGAACACGCAGCGGCGGCAGCTTGACGCGCTTCTTGACGGTATGAGCGATACAGGCATACGGATTGTGAGCGCAACGGCAAAGGAGATAGCGGAAGTCGAAACAGAGGGCAGATAAGAAGTGTCCGTCAGAATTGAATAAGGTTTAGAGAGCGTTGTAATCTTTTTTTGAGGATTGCAGCGTTTTTCTTTTGCGGAAGTTTGGCAAAACCGGGCATAGCTCCGTAGTAAGGCATAAGGGATAAAAACATTCGTAGCAAGCATAGGAAGCGGGTACCCACTTCCGTATTTTCCCCTCCCGCGCTGCGGCGCGTCGGTTGAAAATTGCTTGTTGGGAAGTGTCCCAAACCCTCGGAACGGAAAGGAAAGGAGCGAATACATGAACGGACGCAAAAGAACGGTGCAAATCAAATTCAGAGTGACGGAAGCGGAACGGGATTTAATACTGGAAAAAATGAAGCTCGTACCCACCCGGAACATGGCGGCATATCTGCGGAAGATTGCCATTGACGGGTATATCATTCAGATAGACCATGCCGATATAAAGGCAATGACCGCAGAGATACAGAAAATCGGTGTCAACGTCAACCAGATAGCACGCCGCGTAAACGCGACGGGGAACGCATACCAAGAGGACATAGAGGAAATAAAGGGGGTGCTTGCGGAGATATGGCGGTTACAAAGATTAAGCCTATTAAAAGCACTCTAAGCAAAGCCCTTGACTATATCGAAAACCCGGACAAGACGGACGGAAAAATGCTTGTGTCCTCTTTCGGCTGCTCCTATGAAACGGCAGATATTGAATTTGAATATACCTTGTCCCAAGCACTCCAAAAGGGGAACAATTTAGCCTTTCATCTGATACAGTCCTTTGAGCCGGGGGAAGTCGATTATCAGAAAGCCCATGAAATCGGAAAGCAGCTTGCCGACGCGGTAACAAAGGGGCAGCATGAATATGTACTCACGACGCACATTGACAAAGGACACGTCCACAATCACATTATTTTCTGCGCCGTAAATTTCGTAGACCACCGCAAATATAATTCCAACAAAAGGAGCTATTACGGCATACGGAACATGAGCGACAAGCTGTGTCGGGAAAATGGCTTGTCCGTCGTCGTTCCCGGCAAGGGCAGCAAGGGAAAGAGCTATGCGGAGTACCAGGCAGAAAAGACGGGTACAAGTTGGAAAGGCAAGCTAAAGATTGCCGTTGACGCGCTTATCCCCCAAGTTTCCAGTTTTGAGGAATTGTTGCAGCGGTTACAGGCGGCGGGCTATGAGATAAAGCCGGGGAAATATGTGTCATGCCGCGCCCCCGGACAGGAACGCTTCACCCGTCTTAAAACCCTCGGCGCGGATTATACAGAGGAAGCCATAAGGGAACGGATAGCGGGCAGACGGGCAAAGGCGGCGAAAGCCCCCAGAGAGCAGCGCGGCGTTTCGCTGCTTATCGACATTGAGAACAGTATCAAGGCGGCGCAGAGTAAGGGCTATGAACAGTGGGCGAAAATCCACAATCTGAAACAGGCAGCAAAGACCATGAATTTCTTGACGGAACATAAGATTGAACAGTACGCGGATTTAGTCAGCCGGATTGAAGAAATGGCAGCGGAAAGCGGACAGGCGGCAGACGCATTGAAGGACGCGGAAAAGCGGCTTGCGGACATGGCGGTGCTTATCAAGAATGTTTCCACCTACCAAAAGACAAAGCCCGTCTATGACGCATACCGCAAGGCAAGGAACAGGGAGAAGTACCGCGCCGGACAGGAACAGGCGATTATCCTACATGAAGCCGCCGCAAGGTCGCTGAAAGCGGCGGGCATTGCAAAGCTCCCGAACCTTGCCGCGCTGCAATCGGAATATGAAGCCCTCCAAGCGCAGAAAGAAGCCCTTTATGCCGACTATGGGAAGCTGAAAAAGAAAGTCCGGGAATACGATATTATCAAGCAGAACATTGACAGCATTTTACAGGCAGACAGGCAGCCGGAACGGGAAAAGGGAACAGAGCGCGGATAAGGATAGCAAAATCCCCGCCGCTGTGCTATGATAGGGCTATCAAAAAGCAGAGGAGCGTTGAGCATGGAAAACCAGAAAATGCCGGAATATGAAACCATACGCGCCGCCGTTGCCGGGGAAAAATGGGCGGTGGAGAAAGTCGTGGAGTGCTACAAGGACGAAATCGACAGGCTATCGACGGTAGCGGTCAGACAGCCGGACGGAAGCACGAAACAGGAAATCAACGAAGATATGCGCCAGTCCATCACAAAGAAGCTGATAGAAGCCCTCCCGCAGTTCCCGCTTGAAGAAATGGAAAAGGGAAATGTCAGATAGGCAAAAAAAGAACAGGGCGCGGAAGCCAGTATATGACTTCCGCGCCCTGTCTTTTTATGGGTGCTGTTTTCGTGAATGTTACGCAGTAGAACGCCATTTTTGGGGGTAAAGGTATAAAGTATCGCCTATCCGATTTTCACGCCCGGAAAGCCCTGTAAATCAAGGGATTTTCCGCGCCTACTGCGTAATAGGGGCGCGTCTTTTCCTCATGCGCTCGGCGGCTTGTCTGCGGGTGATACGTTTCCGGCAGACGGGGCAGTATTTGACACTGTTAGAGGTTGACGCAAAGAACGCGCCGCACTCGGTACATTTCTTCTTATCCCCTGTCTGGTAAAGCTCCGCATAAAGCAGCCTGTCGGCGGGAAGCACCGCAACCCGGAACCACTTGCAGAGAAGCGAATAGGAAATGAGCTGCGGACATACGCACTCGTCCCCGTCGTCCAGTAAGATACAGTTCCCGTTATCATAATTGCAGCACGTCCGGCGCACAAGGGCGTTGACTTTCCGGCTCTGGGGCGGCGTCAGCCGCTTAACCCCGTTCATACTTCATCAGCGGCGTAAATGGGAAGCTCTGCAAATTCCGCTTCGGTCAAAGCGTCCACTTTGGAAAGGGTGCGCTTTGCAAGCTCCCGCATATCCGCGTCCATGTAGGGCAGCGCGGCGTTGACATTCTCAATCAAAGCCCGCTTGCCGCCCTCGTTGTAAATGCTCAAAAGGTTTGTTTCTTCAACAGTCAGTCTAATCATGCTCATACCTCCATATCGTGATTTTTTGTTTTTGCCGCCGCCTTTTTCGGGGCGGTCTTTGCCTTGTCTGCTTTAAGCTGCGCCCGGATAGAGGGGCGGGGCTTCCTTATCTCCCTGTCCCGGTTCTCCCCCTTGTCAATCAGCGCATACGTCCCATGTCTGCCCTCGATTTTGGAAAAGGAAAGGGTCTTGTAGGGCAGCATGGAGAAAAGGCGGTCAGTGTCCTTTGTGGCTGCAAGCCGCATGAACGCCGGGGAAAGCTCTGCCATGAAATGGGTCTTGTTCGGGCTGTTCGGCTCGTAATGCCGCTTCATTTCCCGCACAATGCGCCGCGCTTCCGTTTCAATCAGCCCGTCCCGCAAAGCGGCAATATGCGCCTTGAAATCCCCCGGCGAAAGCTGCTCCCGGCTGCGCCGTTCTTCCTGTAAGAGCGATTGCAGCGCGTCCGGGTCGTTGGGTACGGCTTCAAAGCGTTCAAATTTCCCAAGCTGCGGGTCTGGGGTTCCGTCAAAATATCTCCCGGCTTCCTGTACCCTTTCCCCATGCTCATAAATCAGCTTCACCGTATCGGCGGGCAGCTCCTTTTCCTTGACGCGCTCATAATGTTTAGAGTAGTCCAGTTCGTACAGATTGCCCTTGATTTTCCCGCGCTCCTTTCCCGTCAGCTCGATTGCATAGGCAAGAACGCGGTCGCTTGTCTGCTCCATGTAGAAACGCCATGTGTTGTGGGGCGCGGTGTCTTTGAGGAAAACGTCGCGCTCCCGGAAACAGTGCGTCCCGGACGGGCGGCAGAACCACAAAAGTGTTTTGTCCTCCCTGTGGGGGCTTGCCGCCGCCTTTGCGATAATCTCTTTGTCAATGTCTAAGTCGCTCTGGTAAAAGCCTGTGTTCTGCTTCATAATCGCTTCAAGGGAAGCAAACAAATCCATGTTTTCAAATTTGCTCTGTTCCGGCATGGGTCAGCTCCTTTCCAAGTCCTGTGACTTCTGCTTTGCGTTTTTCTTCTGTGCCTTTTCCTTGTCGGCTCTAAGCTGCGCCCGGATAGAGGGTTTCTTTTCCGGCTTCGCTCCCTTGCCGCGCTCCTTGTCGGCTTTGACAGCGTTAGCCAGGTCAACAAGGGAAATCTGCTCGCCCGCCTTTACCTTTGCTTCCAGTTCGTCAACGGTGGGGGTGTTGTTGATGATACCGTCAATCATGTTCCCGTTCTGCTCTGTGGTCTGCTCGGCGGTTTTCAAGGGATTGTCCCGCTGCGCCTGTTCTGCGGCAACGGCAAACGCCCGCGTCCCATTCCCCATAATCAGATACTTTCCGTCGTCCGACTGGTGGTGAAAGCCATATCCGGCGGCTTCTATCTGCTCCCGGCTCATGGCGGTCACATGGAAAGTCCCCCTCGGTGTCTTGACAGTTTCGCCCGTTTCCAAGTCGTCCGGGGTAAGCTGCTTTTGCTCCTGTAAAAACTCCGGCACTTCCCGAAAACCTACACTGTCAACGAAATGCGCCGCGTCCTGTCCGTCCTGATGAAGCACTACCACGTCGGAAACGGAAAGGCTGTGTCCCTTAAAATCTTTGGGGTGGTCGATATTGAAACAGGTGTAAATATCTTCAAGGGAAGTTTCCGGCGCAAGGGGCGCGGAATAGACAAGCTCATAGTTCGCCCTGTCAACCACATTTCCCGCCGCCTGCAGGCGGTCGTATGGCTCAAAGCGGAAATCCCTTGTTTCGTCCCCGCCCTTTATCTGGTAAATGGAAAAGGTGTCTTTGTCCTGTCCGGCGGTCTGCGCCGTTTCCTGTGCCTTTGCGTAAAGCTGCTTCACGTCGCCCTCGGTCAGCTCGCCGCTTTTGAGCTGCCCCATAAGCTCGCGGCATTTCTCCGGCGTTCCCGTATAAAGCACGTCGCCCATTTTCGCCCGCCCGTTCTCCTGTGTCACATAGGCTTGCAAGAGGTAGCTGTTTTCCCGGCTGTCGCTGTAAGGGTTCCGGCGCACTCTGTAAATCGTTTCCGGGGTAAAGGCTTCTTTCGGGGCTGCGCCCGCTTTTTCCTGTGCGCCGGATTTTCCCGGTGCGGCTGCTTCCGGATCCGGCTTCTCCGGCGCGGCTTCCTGTCCCTCTCTGGTGGGCTGCTCCTGTCCGGCGGTCTGCTCCTTGTCCTGTGCCTTTTGCAGCTCCGCTAAGTTCTCGTCTATGGAATTGATAATCTCGGCGGCTGCGCTGCGTATCGTTTCAAGGGAGCTTTTCAGCTCGGACAGCTCCCGCCCGCTGCTCCACCCGGCGACATAGCCGAAAGAGTAGTCCGACGTGTCAAGCCCGTAATGTTGGCAGACAGTATAGGCGACGCTTTCCGCTTCGACTTCGCGGGTGCGGCGGTCAACGTGGGGCTGCTGCTCGTCCTTTGGCGCGTTGAGGTCAATGTCGTGCAGCTTCGCATGGGCGATTTCGTGAATAGCGGTCTTTAAGGTCTGTAATTCGCTCATGCCCTCGTTGATAGCAATGCGCTTGTCCTCCAAGTGGTAGTAGCCATGAGAGCCGCCCTCGATATTCTCAAAGGCGATAGGAACGGGGGAAGTCTTTTCAAGGGCTGCGAAAAAATCCTTGTAGCGGTCAACGTCGCCTGTCAGCTCGTCAACCGCAATGTCCGGCAGCTCCTTTCCCTCGGTCTGGGAAACGTCAAAGACGGATACCACCTTGTAGGCGGGTATGGTGACTTCCTTTTCCTCGGTGACGGGCTTCCCGTCCTTGCCGATAACGGGCTTCTGCGTGTGCGGGTCGATTTTCTGCATTTCCTGTTTGATTTTATAGGGTGACGGAGCAATGATTTTAATTCCCTTTTGCCCTTTCATCACGTTTCGTTCAAAGTTGTTCTTCCAAGCGGAAAAGCCCGCCACAAGGGAAGCGTCCGGCTTCTGCATGGCGATAAGGACGGTGTTTCGGAAGCTGTAATTATGGAATTTTGACATGACTTTCAGATATTCCCGGTAACGCTCGCTGTCAAAGAGTTCCGCAATACCCTGTTCCAGACGGTCGGTAATCTCTTTGAGCTTTTCGGCGGGCTTCTCGCTCGTCAGCACGATAGGGATAACCGGGCGCGGCTCCTGTGGCTGCTCTGCGGTCTGCGCCGTTCTCTGCCCCGGCGCGGCTGCGTCCATTTCTACCTTTGACGGGTCGGGTCTTTCCGGCTGCGGGGGCTGCGGCGTTACCCGGTATTCCTCCGGCACGTCGCGCCCGTCGTACCATTCTGTAAAGGTGTTGCGGTTGTTGTAGATATAGCCCTTTTCGGTAAACATACCGTCGTCGTTAATGGAAGCGTCCCGCCCGTATTCCTCATACATGAAATACTTTTTCGCTTCTTCGGGAAGTTCCGGTTCTTCCAGTTCATCAACCAGATAACGCCCGTATTCTTCTTCATTGTGGACGGACGGATAAATCCAGTAGCAGTCAAGGTTCTGTGCAAGGTTGATAATGTCCTGTAAGCTGTCGGCATGGTCGCCGTATTCAATGGCTGCAATGAATTTCTCCCGGTCGTCGTCAAACTGCATTTCCAAGAGCTTCCCTAAATAGTTCAGCTCGTCGGGGTGGGAATACTCGCTTAAATGCTCCGTCAAGCCGGGGATAGTGGATTGAAATTCTGTGAAATGCCATTCCTCATAGTGCTTGAAGTCAATCCCGATACGGTCAAAGACTTCTTTCAGATGTTCGGCAGTCGTGGGGAATGTCACCCATTCGCCCGCGGGTCTGCCCTCGGTGTACTTCCCAAGATTGGAAAGATAGCCGCTTAAAATCGGTTCTGCCATTTGTTCGCTCCTTTCTTTTTCAATCATGCGGTGCATAAGCTCAAAATCCTCAATGCTCATGCTCCCGTCAAATACATAGGGGTTAAAATCCTCCCCGTCCCGGTAGGGCTTTTCGGAAAAGGGAAGCCCCGCTTCATGGGCGGCTGCCCTCGCTTCCTCGATAACCTCCGGGGGAAGCCTGTCGTCATGCGCTCCGATAAAACCGTCAATGTCGTTCATGCTGTTTTCGTAGTGGTAACGCACTCCGGCGGTCAGCTCGTCAAGGCTCATGTCCTCGCCTAAATGCCCGCAATAGTAGCCGTTTAAGATAACGGCGGCGGGGTCAATGCTTTTTATTTCCTCTAACCGGCTCCTGTCCTCCGGGTAGAGCGTATCGTCCATATCAAGATGAAAATATTCCGCGTTCCATGAACGCCCCTGTTTCCAGAACGCCACCCATGCGATACCGTCCCTAAGCTCGTCTTGATAGTCCTTTACGGTGTCCCGTAAACTTGCCATAGTGAAAAACCTCCTTTCTCTGCGGCAGCGTCATAAGCTGCATTTTTTGGCTGCATGGTCTACTACGGGTACGCCCGCATTTCTGCCAAATATTTTTGAAAATTTTTAGAGGGTGAAGCCCTCCGCAAAAGAGGGTTTGGGAAACTTCCCAACAAGCAAAATCCCCGTCCGGCGCGTCAGCGTCGCAACGGGGATTTACGGAAGTGGGTACCCGCTTCCTATGCTTGCTATTCAAGTTTTTAGTTCTTCTGCACTTCGATACGGTAGTTGACGTATTTCCCGCCAGTGTCAGCCAGAACGATAGTTCCGTCGTAGGTCTTGCCTGTTTTCGGGGAGTAGAGCTTCTTCACATTCGCCTTGCCGGATTTAAGGAGCGCGGCGGCAATCTTCGCGGAAAAAGCGGTCTTGCGTTCCTCGAAAAAGCGGTCATTCTTCCACATGACAAAGGCACATTCTTTGTTGCTGCAATAATAGTTTTTCTTCCCCTCATGGACGGGGGAACCGCAACGGGGGCATTTGCCGACAGAGGGCTTTTCCTCCCGGAACAAATCCTTTTTCCCGTCCAGTGCTGCGGCGTGTGTCTGCACAAGCTCCCGCGCCATAGCTTCAATGCCGGACAGAAATTCGCCGGGGTCTGCGGCTCCCTTTGCTATCTGCGTCAGATTGTTTTCCCATTCTGCGGTAAGCTGTGGGGAAGTGAGTATATCCGGCAGAATACAGATAAGGCTGTTCCCGTTTTTGGTAGGGATAAGCTGCTTCCCCTTGCGCTCCGCAAAGCCGCCCTTTACCAGTTTTTCAATGACGGCGGCGCGGGTGGCGGGAGTGCCAAGCCCCCGGCGTTCCGCGTCCGGGTCGGTGTCCCCGTTCCCGGCGCGTTCCATAGCCGACAAAAGGCTTGCTTCGCTGTGGGGCTTCGGCGGCGTTGTGGTATGCTCCGTTACTTTTGCGGCGGGGTTAGGAAAGCCCTGTCCCTCGGAAAGCTTCGGCAGCGTCACGTCTGCATTTTCCCCGTCCTCCGCTTCGGGCTTATCTTTCAGCGTCGCCCGGTATCTGCGTTGAAGCTCTTTCCAACCCTCCGCAAGTACGGTCTTTCCCCTTGCGGTGAAGTCTGTCCCGGCGCATGAGAAAACCGCCGTAACCGCTTCATAAATATGCGGCTCGGCGGTGGCAAAAAGCAGACGCGCCCCCGCAAGGGTAAGGATATTCTTCTCGCTTTCCGGCAGCGCGTCCGGGTCAGCCTTTGCAAGCTCCATAGTGGGAATGATTGCGTGGTGGTCTGATACTTTTTTACTGTCTAATACCTTTACAACCTCCGGCGTGAAGTCCGCGCCCGCCATAAAGGGGAGTTTTTCGCAAAGCAGCGCGATAATGCCCGCTGCGGTGCCGCCCATGTCGTCAGTAAGAAAGCTGCTGTCCGTCCTCGGATAAGTAAGGAGCCGCTTTTCATAAAGGGATTGTGCAAGGTCAAGGGTCTGCTTCGCGGTGTAGCCGAAAATGCGGTTCGCTTCCCGCTGCAAAGAGGTAAGGTCAAAGAGCTTCGGCGGGGCTGCGGTTTTCTTCTCTCTGGTGAGGGAAACGCATACCGCCGTTTCCGCTTCGCAAGCCCCTTTCAGCGCGTCGGCTTCTGCCTTGTCGGAAATCCTCCCGCTTGCCGCTTCCGCGCCGGATAAATCAAGGCGCACATGATAATATTTTTCTTTCTGGAAATGGGAGATAGCCGCGTCCCGGTCGGTGAGCATTTTTAAGGTCGGGGTCTGGACGCGCCCCACGTTCAAGGTCTTTCCATACAGGCAGGAGAAAAGCCGGGTGGCGTTAATGCCGATAAGCCAGTCAGCCTTTGCGCGGCAGAGGGCAGACGCAAAGAGCGCGTCGTATTCCTGCCCGTCTTTGAGGGAAGCAAAGCCCGCCTTGATTGCCCCGTCCTCCATTGAGGAAATCCACAAGCGGCGCATGGGCTTCTTGCAGCCCGCCGCTTCGTAGACAAAGCGGAAAATCAATTCTCCCTCGCGCCCCGCGTCACACGCATTTACCACTTCGGAAACGTCGGCGCGGTGCATAAGCTCTTTTAGGGTTTTGAATTGCTTCCCCTTGTCCGGGTCAACGGCGTACTGCCATTCCTCCGGCAGAATGGGTAAGCTCTCAAAACTCCATTTTTTATATTGCTCCCCGTAGGCGGCAGCTTCCGCAAGCTGTACCAAATGCCCGACGCACCATGAAATGAGGCAGCCGCCGCCCTCGATATATCCGTCTTTCTTTTCCTTAACGCCAAGCGCGGCGGCGATAGTCTGCGCCACGCTCGGCTTTTCTGCAATAATCAGTTTCATTTTCTGTTCTCCTTTCGGTTGTTTTAGGTTTGAAATTGGTTTATACTTTAAGCATTACTATAAGAAACAGGTGACAATATGAAATCAATACATACTTTCGATGTTTTTGCTCCTACTGATGAACAGGAAGAAGCAATGAATAAAAAACGTGGCGGGCATTACAGGCGCGGTAAAAACAAAGAAATGGATTACTTTATTGAGTGTGCTACTTCGCTATTTCCCAACAACCATTATTCAAGGTTCACACCTATATATGATACGACAAAAGAGTTTTATCAACTGATTACTTCTTCCGATACAACAGAAAGAGCTATACTAAATTGGATAGCTTCTAATCGTGCATGGAATTATTTGTTTGGCTTATTACGGCATTATTACAGAACAGGACACCATGACGATAATTATATCTTTCCAGAGTTCAAAATCGGGTCGGCTTATGTGGCTGATTATCTGCTCATAGGTAATAGTTCAGACGGTTATCAATTTGTCTTTGTGGAATTAGAAGCTCCCAACGGGCGGATAACAAAAGAAAAAGGTACTCGTTTCGGGGAAGTAATCAATAAAGGGATTGAACAGGTTAGGGATTGGCAAATGTATATTGCTGCAAATTGGAATGTAATTGTAGCAGAATTGGAAAAGCACTCATTCTCCAATACAAAGTTACCCAGACAATTATACAAATATTGCCCTTATCAAATCTACTATGCTGTGATAGCCGGACTCCGTAAAGATTTTGAGAATATTCGTGATAGAAAGCTCCAACTGCAAAATGAAAATAACATAACACTTTTGCATTACGAAAATCTCATAGATGTTGCAAACGAAAATTAAAAGTCCATTTTCAGCGTTCCGGCTCACTTGCCTTTTTCTCCTGTACCTGTTTCAGACAGTAGCCCACACAAGGGAGCTGCCCTTTGTACGGACAGGAAGCGCAAGCCGGGGAATGGGGAACGGGCGGCGCATTGTCACGCCGCCCGCCCGGTCTTTGTATCATCATCTTTTCAAAGGGATTGTCGGTAAACAGGGTCATGCTTCCTCGTCCTCCTGTTCTTCATCAGAAAGCCCGTCCCCCTCGTCCGGCTCGTCCTCGTCGTAGTCGTCAAAATCGAAATCTTCAAGGTCGGTGCCGCCCTTGACGTTTTGCTTCGGCTTCATAAACTTAAAATAATAGAACGCGCCCCCGCCGCCAAGAAGTGCCACGACAAGGAAAAGCACAAGCCCGCCCGCATTGCCTTTCTCTTTGGGCAGCTCCGGCGGTTCCTCGGTTTCCGGCTCTGCTTCCTTGCCGCTGCAAGCGGTCATGTTGTCCTTGCAGACGGGGCAGCTCACATTTACCTTTCCGGCTTCGCATTTTTCGGTGCAACTGCAAACGGCGGGCGGGGCTGCTTCGGTGCTTCCGTCCTCCATAAGTGCTAAGAGGTCGGCTTCGTCCACTTGATTAAGGAAATGTACGGTGTTCTCGCCCTCGTCGTCCCGGTCAATGAGGATATAAAAGTAATTGCCGTTTTTGGTCGTTACGGTGATAAGCTGCTTGTTGCCGCCGAAATCGTCTACAAGGGTCGCGTTCCCGTCCGGGGTAAGGGGTTCTTCCTTTTGGGGTTCCTCGTAGACAACGCCGCTGTCGTTGGTGTCGTCCTCTCCCTCCGGGGTCTGTGCAAAAGCGGTGACGGAAAAGCCGCCCGAAAGCATAAGGGCGGCGCAAAGTGCGGTCAGTGTTCTAAGGATTTTCTTATTCATTCTCGGTGTCCTCCATTTCTTCGGTGTCGTGGTCTGCGGGTTCTGCGGGGTAGCCCGGCGCGGCTTCCATGCCCGGAATACCGCCCCCGGAAAGCATAGCGGAAAGCTCATGCGGGGAAAGGCGCATGGAGCGCACAAGCTGTACGATTTGCAGGTTTTCCGCTTCGGTTTTCTGCGCTTCAAGCCCCCTTAATTTATTCTGGTACTCGGTGATTTTCTCGCGGGTCTTTGCAATCTCCTTGTCGATACGTTCAATTTTGTTCATAGCCATCAATAAATTTCTCCTTTCAGATTTTCATTTTTTTGTTGTCAGTTCCAATTCATTAAGCCGTAGCCCTTGATACAGGAGTAATTGACGGGGTAGCTCTTTATCTTGCAGGCGTCGCCGGAATTGCCCTCGACGGTATAGACGCGCTCCCCGTCCGTCCCGATAACAAGCCCTACATGGTCTGCGCTCCCGTCCCCGTCCCAGTCGAAAAAGATAGCGTCGCCGGGGGCGATATTCTCATAGCCCCTCGCGCCCCATTGCCCGCGTGACTGGAACCAGGGTACGCCCTGTGACTGGCACCCGGCAAAGCGCGGCTCGCTTTTCCCGGCTTGATTGTAGCACCATGAAACAAAACAGGCGCACCATTCCACGCGGCTGTTAAATCCGTACCAGCTCCAAAAGGGTCGCCCGCCTACGTTGCCGACTTGCCGCTTCGCAAGGTCTACAACGGCGGTGTTGCCGGGGCGTGTGCCGTTTACAAGCTGTACGCCGCTTAAATCCTCGGACGCGCCCATATCGGGGGAGCCGCCGCCGAAAATCAGCGGCTTGTTTCCGCTTGTTTCCAGATAGACGCGGTACATTTCAAGCTGCTGTGGCGTTAGAAGTTCCTCCGCAATCTCGGAAATGGGCTTGTTCGTCAGCTTCACGTTGAGGATATGGTACTCGTAGGGTACTTCCTCGCTGGTCGTTTCCCCTGTTTCCGGGTCTGTGCTTGTTTCTGTGCGGTAGCGGATTTCCGTTTCTTCCGTCAGCGTCAAAGTGTACTGCATGGCAAAGACGCGGTTTAGTTCTGCCTGTGCGCTCTGCGGGGTGTAGGTCTGTAAAAGGGCGGTGAGGTAGGACGCTAACTCATGGGGGTTATGCCCGATACTGTCAAGGTCATAGCGGTATTCGTCATAGCCGGGGTGGGTGCTTTCGATATTGTCAATCTGCTGCTGAAGCTCGTTTTCCTTTGCGGCGTAATTATTTTCCGTCGCCACAAGGTCGCTGTCCTCCGACGTGTAGGAAGTCCCAAGTATGCCGTTCATCAAGCCGGAGAACATGGAGCCGCAAGAGGAAAGCCCCGCCGATACCATGATGAATAAGAGCAGCGCGGCAACGGCGATACATACGCCCGCCGGGTGCCGCCCTACAAAAGCGATTGCCTTTTTTGTTTCCTCGGCGGTCTTTTTTGCCGCCTTGCGGGTGTTCTCTGCGGCTTTCTGCGCCGTTTTTGCGCCGCCTTTCCTTGCCGACTTTGCATACTGCCGCTTGATTTGCTGCTTCTGCATGAAGCGGGAAAGGGGATTGCCCGCAATCTGCGGATTGTCATGTAGGGATTTATGGTACTGGAAATCCACATTCGCCTTGAACGCCGCTTTCTCTGCCTTTGCCGCCGCCCGGTAGGGTTTGAGCTTGTGGCTGCGGTAGCCCTCCTTGACTTTCCGCGTCCCGTACTTTGCGCCGCGCTCTGCCAGTTCTTCGGATTTGTGCGCCCCCTCAACGCCGGAATTGTCCTTTTCAACGGAATGTATCTTGTTGTGGACGAAAATACCCGCTTCCTGTGCGGGGCGGGATAGCGGGTTATTGTGGGGCTTATTCCTTCCTATGGGCTTTTCCTGTTCCTCAAAATGTAGGCGGGTCTTGCCTTTCCCGGTGGCTTCATCAAAGGTGCGCTCCCGTACAAGTTTCTTTTCTTTGGGGATAGCCGCCTTTGCCGTGTCCAGACGGTCGGCTGCTTTGTCCGATTTTCGGATATACCTTTCAAGCTCCGGCGTTGCCCGTTCCTCGTCGGTAAACTGCAAGCGGGAAGATTTTTCTTTTGCTGTGGCTTCTGCCTGTGCTTTCCTCGCCGCCTTTTTGCTCGCCTTTCTGGTACGCGCCCCGTCGATACGCTCCAAGACGCGCTCGGCTGCGGCGGTGTCCTGTTCCCGTTCTGCCCCCGGCGCATGGGGAAGCGGCGGCGCGGCGGCTGTGGGCGCGGGAGCTGCGCCGCCCGGTATGGTCTGCGCTGCCTGTTCCGGCGGCTGCGGTGCTTCGGTCTTTGCAAAGTCCGCGTCCCTTATCCGCTTGCTGATACGTTTCTTTTTCCCGGTGGCGGCGTTTACCTCGACAGCCCCCTCGCGGGTCATTTTCTGCGTGACTTTCTCACGCGCTCGATACTGTTTTATTTTTCTGTCCCTCCAATCCGCGCCCTTGCAAGGGCGCAATACTCGGCGTTTATCTCAATGCCTATATAATGCCTGTCAAGCTGCCTTGCGGCTGCTCCCGTCGTGCCGCTGCCGAAAAAGGGGTCAAGCACAACGCCGCCTTTCGGACAGCCCGCCTTGATACAGGTTTCGGCAAGTTTTGGCGGGAACGCGGCGAAATGCCCGCCCTTGTAGGGTACGGTATTGATAAGCCACACGTCCCGCCTGTTCCGCATGGTCGGCATGAGGGCTTCGTCGTAGTAGCTGCCGCTTCTCGCCCGGTTAAGCCCCTGTACTTTCCCCTGTCCGGGTACTTCGTCCGCATATTTCTGTCCCGCGCTGCGCCCGGTGCGGTACCGCGCCGCCGTTGTGGGGGCTAACGGCTCGGCTATGGCGGCTGCGTCATAGAAATATTTCTTTGACTTCGTAAGCAGAAAGATATGTTCATAGCAGCGGGTAGGGCGGTCTTTCACGCTCTCCGGCATGGGGTTTTCTTTCTGCCAGATAATGTCGCTCCGTAAATACCACCCGTCAGCGCGTAGGGCAAAAGCTAAAAGCCAAGGGATACCGATTAAGTCCTTTTGTTTGCAGCCGGAAACGCGGTTGTTTTTTGCAATCTGCTGTCCGTTTCTGCCTTTCGGGTTCTTCGGGTCTGCATGGTAGCCCTTGTTCCCTGTGCCGCAGTAGGTGTCCGCGATATTCAGCCAGAGCGTACCGTCAGAACGCAGTACCCGGCGCAGCTCGCGGAAAACCTCGGTCAGCCTGTCAATGTACTGCTCCGGCGTGTCCTCCCGCCCAATCTGCATATCAAGCCCATAATCCCTAAGCGCATAGTAGGGCGGGCTTGTGACGCAACAGTGTACGCTTTCCTCTGGAAGCTCCCGCAAGGCATAGAGCGCGTCCCGGTTGATGATGGTGTCAGTTTTCAGCCCGTTCATGCTTCGCCCACTTCCTCCGGCTTCGTCGTCATTACCCGGTAAAGCTCGGTGTCTTTCGGGAAGCGGTCTACAAAGGGCAGCACCACGTTCCCGTAGAAGATAAGCCCCTCGCCCGCTTCGGTGTGGGTGACATATTTCATCTGCTGCGGGGAGATGTTGAGCTGCTTCGCAAGGATAGCCCGGTCGCCCGCCGCCTGATTGAGCATGAGGACAAAATCAGAGTTTTCAAAGATATTCTCCACTTCGCGGGAAGCAAGCAAATCCTTGACATTCTGCGTAATGGCTGTGGGTATGCCGCCCCATTTTCTGAAACGCTTCCAGATTTCAACGGAATAGGCGGCGGTCTGTTCCTCTTTCAAGAGAAGATGAAATTCGTCCATAAAATACCGGGTGGATTTCCTTTCTGCCCGGTTGACGGTGACGCGGTTCCATACCTGGTCCTGCACAATGAGCATACCTAACTTTTTGAGCTGCTTCCCAAGCTGCTTGATGTCAAAGCAGACAAGGCGGTTGTTCAGCTCCACGTTGGTACGGTGGTTGAATACGTTAAGGCTCCCGGAAACATACAGCTCCAACGCCGCCGCAATACGCGCCGCTTCCGGCTCCGGCTGCTTCAAAAGCTCGTTGTAGAGGTCGCCCAAGATAGGCATTTTCTCCGGGTCGGGGTCTGCAAGGAAAGGGCGGTACACGTTCCTAACGGCGCGGTCAATGACGGTCTTATCGACGGGCTGCAAGCCCTCCTTGCCGCCTATGACAAGCTCGCAGAGGGAGAGGATAAAGTCGGATTTCAGCGCAAGGGGGCTGTCGTCCTCGCTGTAATTGAGGTTAATATCCATAGGGTTCACATACTGGGGCTTCCCGTCAATGCCCTTGCCCGTAGGGGATAAGCGTATCACTTGCCCGTCAAGCCGCTGCACAAGGGAAAAATACTCTGCTTCCGGGTCGCAGATAATTATGTCGTCGTCGGTAATGAGGAAAGCGTTTGTCATTTCCCGTTTGGCGGCAAAGGATTTCCCGCTTCCCGGCGTACCCAAGATTAAGCCGTTGGGGTTCTTTAGCTGCTTGCGGTCGCAGAGTATCATGTTGTTACTAAGGGCGTTTAAGCCGTAGTACAAAGCCGCGCCCGTCTGGAAAAGCTCCTGTGTGATAAAGGGGATAAAGATAGCGGTGCTTGACGTGGTAAGCCCTCTTTGAATGGGGATAAGGTTCTCCCCAAGCGGTACAGAGGACATAAGCCCCGCTTCCTGTTGGTAGTCAAGGCGGGTTAAGGCGCAGTTGTTCTTCTGTGCAATGCCCGCCGCCGCGAATACGTCATTTTCCAGTTTCCGCTTCGTGTCCGCCATGTTCACCACAAGGAACGTCAAGAGGAACATTCTTTCATTCCGGCTCTGCAAGTCCTGTAAGAGATTCTTCGCTTCGCTGCCGAAAGTGGCAAGGTCGGACGGTATAATATCCATGTCATAGCCGCTGCGTACCGCTTTCTTCTGTTCCTCGATTTTCATTTTGTCAAGGTCGGTAATCTTGCGCTTGATTGTCTTTATGGCTTCGGTCTGGTCGATACTGTGGATATGCAGATTGACGATAACGCCCGTTTCCAAGTCCAGAATGTCAGATAAGATACGGTCGTTTAATTCCGGCGCAAGGATTTCAAGGAATGAAACCGCGCCGATTTTGCGCCCCATGCGGAAATAACGCCCCTCGCCAAAACGGAAAGAGGACGGGGCGATAAAGTCCTTTGTGGAAAGCCCGGACGGGGCAAGCCATGAAAAATCAAAGGCAAACTGCCCGCCCTCCGGGTGGAAAATGCCATGCAGCATTTTAAGGCGTTCATAGCCTGTCATGGGGCGGGCAGACACGCCCAAGAGCTTAAAGTTGTTGAGTACGTCCGTTTCGATACGGGCAAGGCGGGATTTCGCCGCGCCCAGACTGTCGGCTTCAATGGCAAAGGTGATATATTTTGCTTTGACAAGCCCGTTGTTGCCCTTTGCAAGCTGGTTTTTCAGCATATCCCGGTATTCTGTGCGGATAGAATTGAAAGCGTCCTCCTGTGCCGGGATATTGACCGCCTTTTCCGCTTCGCCGCGCTGCGTCCCTTGATTGATGAAAGAAAGCTGCACCGAAACGGAAGCGTCAAAGTAGTTGAGGAAGTCGCACCAGTTCTCAAAAATGGCGGTCTTGTCGTCTGCCTGTGCAAGCTGATAGTTAATATCTTCAAAGGCGACGGTCTTTGAGTATTTCCGTCCCGTAACCTTGCAGATACCGTCCGGGTACATCTGGATATAGGGGATTGTCTGCTGCGCGGTGTGGGCTTTCCCGTCGCCCTTTGCCTGTCTGATGATTTCCGCAATCTGCTTTTTCTCGGCGCGGGTGAGCTTGCGGGGCGGGTTAGGCTTTGTGCTTCCCGCCGCGCTGTTTCTTCGTGTTTCCTTTTGCAATCGCTGATACCTCCTTTTCAAGTTTTCTCTGCCGTTCTAAGACGGAATAAAAGTTGTCTGTCCTGTATGGTCGTTCTTTGGGGGCTATGAATTTTGTCCGTATGATGTTCTTCACCACCACTTCAAGGGGCTGTCCATGCTTCTCATACATGGCAAAGAGGAAACAGGGCAGCATGACGGCAATCATAGCCATAGACGCAAGGCTTGTGCCTGTGCTGTCTTTGAGCAGAAAGAAAAGCGGCAAGCCGAACAGGAGAGCCGCCGCAAAACATACAATCTGCCGTTTGGTAAGGTTGAAAGCTACTTTTGTCTTGACTTTGGATAAGTCTTTGGGTACGGGTACATACGCCAAGTGAAAACCTCCTTTCTCTGGGTTTGGTGTTGCTGTAATTTTCCATAAGGGTAATCAAGGCAAAGGTCAATCTATGCCCTTTGCCCGCCCGTATTATATGGGGGTTATCCGCGTCAAGGTCGGGTCGTATTTTCGCCGCTTCGCTCTGAAAATCTCCACCCTGCCCTTGACACGCCGCTAATGCGCGGAGAATATCGACTTCGCCAGTGCGCCGGATTTGAACAGGGAGAAACAGAGGATAACGGTATAGGCTGCAAGGGAGAATATCGCGCTGTGCAGATTGTCCGCTATTATCATGTTGTTTACCAGAACCGCGTAAATGCCGACGCATATCATAATGAGGAAGCCTTGAAAACCGATAGCGAACAGGGATTTTAGGTAGTTGTTTCCTATCTGCCCCCATTCCCGGTTCGTCATAGTTGCAAACGGGATAGGCGATACCGAACAGTAAAGGTAAATTTCTATCATGCGCCCGTAGAGGATAACGGTTATCAGTACGGACATGATTTTCATGCACAAGCTCACAAGGCTTGTTTCCATGACAAGTAAGAGCAGTTCGGGGATTTCCATAGCGTCAAGCCCGCTCTGCATGGAAGCAAGGGCGGCGGCAACATCAATCTCTGTGCTGCCGCCGATTACCCCCGCCGCGCCGGAAACAACGTGCTGCGCCATATCGAACACCGCCATAGTAATGTCAAAGGTGTGCGTCACAAGGTAGACTGCCACAAACGCCTTGAACACCCACTTGAAGAACATGGAAGTGTCAACGTCGTGCATATTGTTCTTTTCCGTTACCATGCTGATAAGCTCATAGCATAGGACGTAGGTAATGACAAGCCCCGCAATGGGTACGATTACATTTTCACTAAGGGTCTGTATCATGGAGAATATATTTGCGTTCCACCCTTGCGGGGTCTGCCCTACCTCTGCGGCGATAGTGCCGACTTTTTCGTTTACGTCCCCGAACATAGTTGACAGATTACCGTTTATGGCTCCTATGAGGATTTCCTTTATCCATTCGTTAATCGCGTCAAGTATGCTCTGCATAAGCCTTTACCCGCGCTTCTTAACCGAACAAGCCGGAAAGCAGCGGTACAAGGGTCATGCCGATAAGGGCAACGCCGCCGCCCGCCATAAGCTGCTTCATGCCCTGGCTCTTTGCGCCCGGATTGTCATTGCCGTAGCCCTCCATCAGATTGATTACGCCCCAGATACCAAGCCCGGCTCCAAGTGCTACAACAAGGGTCTGCAAAACGTCTACTGCGCTATTGAAAAATGCCATAAATATATCCTTTCTGCCGCGTCTGCGGCTGTCCGGCAAGCGGACAAAAGGCGGTCAGCGTATGGTCGCCGCCGCACAAAAAAACCGCCCTCTGGTAAAGGCGGCTGTCCCCGCGCTGCGTAAGTTCTGCGGCGCGGCGGTATTCAGTTGTAAGGGGTGCGGCTCCTGCCGCTGTGTACTGCGCCGGAAAGTGGGGGCGCGTATCATGTAGCCGGTATGGATAGATGTGATTGCTTCAATCGCTCCTTTCTGTGTTCCGCTGTGCTGCCGGACGTTTTTTTCAGACTTGCGGGAAGTGAATAGCTTGCGTAGCAAGGTGTTCGCTTCCCGCAAGTTCACAAAGGGGTAGCTGCCGCAAGGCAGCGTAGGGGAAGTGTAGCTTCCCCTGTCCCCCGGCGGTCTGCCATGCTGTCACTGTTGCGGGATAAGCCCCCGGCGCGTGACATACTCCGTTGCAAAACGGCGGTGTTCCGCTTCCTTTTCCCGCCAATACTCCCATAATGCAGCGTCGGCGGCTTCCGCAACATTCATTAAAAACCGTTCAAGCTGCTTTTGTTTTTCCTCTGCGCTACGTTTCCTCATGGTCTGCGTCCTCCTGTAAGTCTGCCGCGTCAAGCTCGTAATAGTCAAAAACCTCGTCGGGCTTGACAATGGCGGGGCGGCGTTTAAGGTGCTTTTCCATGTCAAAGGCGTTCTTCGGGTCTGCGTCGGACAGGTACTTGTATTTCGGGTGCTTCGTTATGTCGAATTTGTCCGAAAAGAACGGGCGCACCCCGCGTAGCTGCAAGATACATTTCCCTCCGTCCATGACTGCAATTTCATCTTCCGTCATAAGCTGCTTTCCCAATTTCTGATAGTTCAGCCCATGCGAAAGCTCCCGCCCCCTTGTTTCGGACGTGTTAAAGCTGTCTATCGTTTCTTTTCCTAAAATTTCCGATATTTCTTTAAGGGTGGTTTTCTCCTTGCCGCCCAAGAAAAGCGTGGTGTCGCAGTTGCCGACTATGGTATCGGCGTTGTCTTTGTAAATGGCTTTTAGCTGTGACTGGCTCTGCAAGATGATTGACGCGGATATTTCCCGGCTCCGTATCGTTGCAATGAGCTTTTCAAACTTTGGTATCTGCCCGATATTCGCAAATTCATCAAGTAAGCACCTAACATGGACGGGAAGCCGCCCGCCGTATTCATCATCTGCCTTGTCACAAAGCAAGTTGAATAGCTGTGTGTAAAGGATTGAAACGACAAAGTTAAAAGTGTCGTCGGTGTCGCTGATGATGACGAAAAGGGCGGTCTTTCTGTCGCCTATGGTGTCAAGCTCCATTTCGTCGGTTTCCATAAGCTCCCGCAGCTCCTTAATGTCGAATGGGGCTAACCTCGCGCCGCATGAGATAAGTATGCTTTTTGCGGTCTTGCCCGCCGCAAGTTTGTATTTTTTGTACTGCTTGACTGCAAAATGTTCCGGGTCTTTTTCTTCCAGACGTTCAAACATGAGGTCAACCGGGTTCTGGAAATCCTCGTCGTCCTCGCGGGCTTCCGACGCATTTATCATCTCAAGCAGCGTCGTGAAGTTCTTCTCGTCCTCCGGGGCTTCATACCAGATGTAGCCGATTAGCGCGGTGTAGTAGAGCTTTTCCGCTTTCACCCAGAAATCCTCGCCGGATTTTTCCCCGTCGCCTTTGGTGTTGGCGATAATGGTATTGACTAACTTCAAAATGTCCTTTTCGCTCCGCAGATAGGCAAAGGGATTGTATTTCATGGATTTTTTGAAGTTAATCGTATTTAGCACTTTGATACGGTATTTGTACCGCTGTAACATTTTCCCGGTTTCCAAAATCAGTGTTCCTTTCGGGTCAGTGACGATATACGACGTTGGAAAATCCTTTGACGTACATTGCATGAGCGACGGTTTCACAAAGAACCGGGTCTTGCCGCTGCCGGAACCGCCGATTACAAGGATATTTTTGTTTCTTGCGTATTTCGGCTGCTTCGGGCGGCTGTTCATGGTGAGCCGTTCCGTCTGCGTTAAGGGGATATTGTTCTCAAATACCGGGTCGGTGTACGGCTTTATGTCGTCAGCCCCGCCCCAACGCGCCGAACCGTATTCTGTCCCGCGGCGGTATTTCTTCGCGTTCTTGCCTTTGGTGTAGATAATCAGCCGGACAATGACCGCCCCCGCAATGCCTAAAGCTAAGTCTGCCGGGTGGAAGCTCGGCGCGATACTGGAAAAGGCGGCGGTAAAACCGTCCCCAAGATGTAGCAGCTTTGCGCTTGCGTCCGCGCCGGGGGAGAGCCGGACAGCCGCGCCCACTTTATCAAAGAGCCAGACAAAGAGCAGATACGGGAGATTTAGGATAAGCAGCTTCTTGATTTCCGGCTTCATAGCGATACCTCCCTGTCCTTGTTCTTGACCTTTGCCCGTTCCGCGTTTCTGCCCTGTGCAGCTTCTTTGAGGGTAGAGAGCAGCTTTCGGATTGAGGGCTTTTTCTCCTGTGTCAGCTTTTTTGCGGAAAATTCCTTAAAGGCTGCGGTCAGTACGTCCGCGTCCCGCCCCTTGAAGAAAACCAGATAGCGGGGCGGGCTTTCCGTCGCGTCCTTTTTCAGCGCAAAGTCGATACCGTACTTTTTCGCCGTACTCTCAAAGGCTTTGATATTGCCCTCGGTAATCTCAATGTTGGAAACGCCCGCGTTCTGCTTCATAAGCTGCTTTAAGCTCTGCTTGCCCTGTGGCGGTTTTGCAAGCTGCTTTTTGCCCTTTGACAGTATGGCTTTCATTGCCTTTTGGAGCGTCTGCGCGGTCAGCTTCCCGGTCTTGATGTAAAGGGCTATGGTCTTTTCGTTTACTTCGTCCTGCAATTTGTCGCGTCCTCCTTTCGCGTTTCTTTATGGGGCGGCGGTCAGATACGCACCCGCAGCCCGTTCAAGTCCTCGGCTCTGATACCCACAAGATACCAGTTGTCGCCGTACTCAATCCGGGTCGGCTTCCACTTGCCCCGCACGAATACGTCAAAGCACTCGCCGCAATGCAAGCCCCCGTAGTAGCTGTTTAAGTCAAAGCGGATGTCGTAACGGTCGGTGCGCTCGTCAAATACCAATGCTCCTGTCATTTTCTGTGCCATAATAAAATCCTCCTTTTGTGGTTGTGGGTGGTTACAGGCTTTCGCCCTCATTGCATGAATAATAGTCCGGGTCGCCGTACTGCGGCTTTTTCGGTGACAGTGCGCCGCTTGCCATGTCATGGGCGACAAGGGAAGTGTAGTAGTTGCCGATTGTGGACGGGGCGTTGAAAAGGGCGGCTTTCAGATATTGCTTGATGTTGCGGATTTTGGTTGTGTTCTCCCGCATACAGTCAAGCACAAAGCGGATATGCTCGCCGTCTAGTTTCATAAACTTTGACTTCACAAGCTCTGCCGGGTAGTCGTCCCCCGCAATCCGTACCCGCTTTCTGGCGGTGCATACGGTTTCAAGCATGAGGTCTACAATCTCGTCCAGCCTGTCACTGTCAAACTTCATGTCCTGTTTGAGAATGTGGTAGTCGATATTGTCCTTGATGATTTCCCGGTATATATCAACTGCGCTCTGTGCTGCCGCTTCCGTTCCTTTCCGTTCCGGCGGCGCAGCCGCTTCTCTGCAAGGAGAGGGGTTAGGGGAAAGGATAGGAATGGAATGGGTACTTGATAAATCTGTATTTGATTTTTCTTTTTTTGGTAAGTCAGTTCTTTGTATATCTTTATTTAATTGCGTTGGATTTTCCAACGTAGGTTTTTCCAATGTTGGTTTTTCCTGCATTGGATTATCCAATGTTGGATTTTCCAATGTAGGTAAATCCGGCGTAGGCGGCTGCGGCTGCTCGAATATCACATAGTCCGCGCCCCGCAAGCGTCCTTTCTCGTCGCGCTCCCTTGAACGGACGATATACCCGGCGCGTTCAAGTTCCTTAATGGCTTCGCGGATAGCGTCTATCTTCTCCCGGTTGATAAGGGATAAGCCTTTCAAGGTGTAGTCCCAATCTTCGGGGAGTGACAGCATTTGCGACAACAGCCCCTTTGCCTTTAGGGAAAGCTCCTTGTTGCGTAGGTGGTGGTTGCTCATTACGGTATAGCCCTTGTTTCGTTCCACTCTGAAAACTGCCATAGTTCATAGCTCCTTTGCTTTGGATTTGTTACGCAGTAGAAGCGCGGTTTCGGGGGATAAGGTATAAATCCCTTTCCGCGCCAGATACGCGCCCGGAAAACCGCTTGTAGCAAGGCTTTTTCTGCCCCTACTGCGTAACAAAGGGCATGAAAAAAGCGGCGTTCCTGTTCTCCCATGTAGAGAGTAAGAAACGCCGCTTCTGCGTCGTATTCAGTTTTTAGTACAATACCCTGCTTGTCCGTCGCTCGAAAAACCTTGATTTTCCAGTGTTTTCAAAAGTATCGTTATCTAACGTCAGCTTTCAATAGACCTGACTTCAACAGAATGATTGATGATATGAACAACGGCTTGATAGGTACAATAATAACAAAGGATTTGTCAAGACTTGGCAGAGATTATCTTAAAACAGGTACATATCTTGAAATCATATTTCCGCAGAATAATGTCAGATATATAGCGATTAATGACGGAGTCGATTCTGAAACAGACAGTAATGAGTTTATTGGAATAAGAAACTATTTCAATGATTACTATGCGCAAGACATCAGCAAGAAAATACGCTCGGTAAAAACTGCCGCAATGAACAGAGGTGAGCGAACCAACGGAAGCGTGCCTTACGGATATATGTTAAATCCCGACAATCCAAAGCAGTATCTGGTTAATCCGGAAACCGCACCGATAGTCAAAAGAATTTATGAGCTGTCAGCAGCAGGCTACGGAGTTGCAAAAATCCAAAAAATTCTTGAAGATGACAAGGCTATATCTCCTGCTATTTACCTGTTTCAGAAGTATGGAAGCTTAAGAGGTAAGCCTGATCCAAGCCGTCCGTATAACTGGCCGAAGCGTACAATCCGCAGAATGCTTAGCAATCCCGAATATCTGGGAGCAACCGTTTGCGGCAAGACTTATTCAAAATCAAATAAGCTGAAAAAACGAATATCTGTTCCAAGATCGGAATGGAAAATATTTGAGAATACACAGGAGCCTATAGTTGACAGAAAGCTCTGGGACATGGTTCAGAAAAAGTTTGACGGCAGAAAGAAAGCAAATAAAACAGGACTTACCGATAAGTATGCAGGATATCTGTACTGCGCTGAATGTGGTGCGAGGATGTATATCAACCGAGCAAAAAGCTTAAAGGAAACACAAGAATGTTATACTTGCGGAACTTATCAGACAAAGGGAAGTCATCATTGTTCATATCATTATATTCGTGCTGTAGTGCTTGATGAATTGGTACTCAACAGGCTGAGAGAAATTACTGCGTTCGCAAGAGAAAACCCTGCTGAGTTTTATGAAATAGCAAAATCAAAAGCAGAAAAAGAATCCAAAAAGCTTATAAAGATTTCAAAAGGCGAGATTACTGCCGTACAGAAACGCATAACAGAGCTTGACGGAATTATAAGATGTCTGTATGAGGACAGAGTTGCAGGACGAATCACGCCGGAACGATTCGAACTTCTTGTATCGGGTTATGAGCAAGAGCAGGCAGAGCAAAAACAAAAGCTTGAAAATCTGAACAATGAGATCTCAATACAAGGTACTCGTGATAAGAAAATATCAGAATTTATAGAAAGTGCAAAAAAATATATTGATATCACGGAAGTAACACCTGAAATTTTGCATGCATTCATCAAGCGAATAAACATACATGAAAGAGCAATTCCTCGGTCTCAGAAGTGCGGTAATCAGATTGATATTTACTATACCTTTGAAGCTGATGAGATGCTTTCAGTATAGTCAGAACCTCAATTAATAAGCGAACACCCGAGAGGAAAAATCTCGGGTGTTCAATAAGAATTTTTTATCCGATAAGCAACACTGCTTCATTGCTCCGTGTTTATCGAACTAAAGGCAAAAAGCAAACAGAAATTAAAAGAGTTGCAAACCGATATTGCAATGGAGCTGACACGCTCCAAGATTGAAGTGGATAGATTAACGCTAAGGCAGAAAGAAGGCTTCTTGTCGGTGAACCCCATAGGTTCAAATCAATTCGGACTTTTGTATGAAAGAGTGTTGCCTGCTTCATCTGTTGCAAATCTGTTTCCGTTTAATTTCAGTGGTAAGACAGACCCTAACGGCTTGTATATCGGTCGAGATAAGTACGGCACGAATATTCTCGTTGATTTTGACCGCAGAACTGAGGACAAGACAACGAGTAACATTCTTATTCTCGGAAACTCAGGTCAGGGTAAATCGTATTTATTGAAACTTATCCTTACAAATATTCGTGAAAGCGGAAAGAAAATCTTATGCCTTGATCCCGAAGCGGAGTATGAGGATTTGACAAATGCCCTCGGCGGTTGTTACATTGATTTTATGTCGGGCAAATACAAAATCAATCCGTTAGAACCAAAGGATTGGGGTGAAGCAAATGAAGAAGTTGACTCCAAAACACCCGAACCGTTCAAGCGTGTTACCCGATTATCACAGCACATTGCGTTCTTGAAAGATTTTTTCAGAACCTACAAGGATTTCACGGACGCACAGCTTGATACAATTGAAATTCTGCTTATGAAGCTGTATGCAAGGTTTGGAATTACCGATGCAACCGATTACAGCATAAAAAAGCCTACTGATTTTCCTGTGATGAGCGATTTCTATGACTTGTGCGAAGAAGAATATATGACCTACGACCACAAGCGGAAATATCTCTACACCGAAGAAATCCTGCAGGAGGTTTGTCTGGGTATTCATTCAATGTGTGTCGGTTCTGAAAGTAAATACTTCAACGGTCACACGAACATTACTGATGACAAATTCTTGTGCTTCGGGGTTAA
Organism: Ruminococcus intestinalis; assembly: GCF_014288065.1. Taxonomy (NCBI): domain Bacteria; kingdom Bacillati; phylum Bacillota; class Clostridia; order Eubacteriales; family Oscillospiraceae; genus Ruminococcus; species Ruminococcus intestinalis. Next base: position 79,830 of record NZ_JACOPS010000001.1, read on the forward strand.
GGGTTTGCTTGATACTAACAAAAGGCTCAAAGATGTTAAATATAATTATTGTTCGAAACCGAATAGGATGTAATTAAACGAGATGACCTTTATTGTTTATCTCGTTTTTATTTAGTGAAAAATATGTTTATATTTCAAAAACTATTTTAATTAACTAGTTTGCAAAAAAGTATTATTGATTTTCTTGACAACTTTGAATTTATACGCTAAAATTATATATAGAACATATGTTCTATATGATCGATCAAAAATATTAATTATTTATATTAGGAGGAAAAAATTATTGAGTAAGCAAGCAATTTCTCTTTCATATTTATACGGTGGAAAGTGGATAGGTTTTAGTGATCAGACAAAATCTACTATGGACTGCTTAAAGATTAAAACAAGTTCAAATGAATCTTTTTATTTACAATATAGAACTTGGAATAAGGGAATGAATGGATATTATCCATATGTAAAAAGTACTGAAAACGATTATGCAGGTTCTTCAGGTAAGCCAATTCAACAACTTCAGATTCAAGCATACAGGAATGATGGTACGAAGTTAGTATCAGGTGTTGTTGTTATGTATAGAGCCTTTGTAGAAAATAAATGGCTACCATGGGTAAGTAATGCTGACCCTGAATGGATGGATAGTGTACAGAGTAAATATAATCTGGGTGGCACTTTAGATACCAGCAGCTCGTATGCCGGTATCTCCGGAAAGAATATTAGCGGAATAGAAATTCGTGTTTATAAAGAATCATCGTTAGGAAACTACTCTGGTGGTGAATCAAATCCTTCGCTAAGCTATATGGTTGGAAATGAATCTAATTGGAAGTCTTTTTCAAAAAGCACTTTGTCATCCAGAATAGATGGAATAAAAATACAGACAGGCAGTAACAAGGATTATTATTTAACTTATCGAACATGGAATGAAGGACAGTCATCTTATTATCCTGCCGTAAATAGTACAGAAAATGATTATGCAGGCTCCCCTGGAAAAGCTATTCAGAGGTTAAGTATCAATGTATATAGAAATAATGGCACAGAACTTACTTCCGGAATTATTGTTATGTATAGAGTATATACTGATTCAAGGTGGCTGCCATGGGTAAGTAACGCTGATCCTGAATGGATGAGAAATGTAAAAACTAAATATAGTTTGAATGGTACTTTAGATACAGGTTCATCTTATGCCGGCATAGACGGTAAAAATATTGGTGGCGTTGAAATTCGTATTTTTGAAGAAGATTCGTTAAATGCGGGTTCAGGTAGTTTCGTTGGTTCTGAAGAATTAATAACAACCCAGTATATGGCAAATAGTACATCTAATTGGAAAAGTTTCAATCATAAAGTAATGGCTTCTCCTATTGACGGTATTAAAATTCAGACCAATTCAAATTCGGATTTTTATTTGCGTTACAAAACATGGAACGAAGGACAATCATACTATTATCCTGAAGTAACAAGTTTAGAAAATGATTACGCAGGTTATCCAAATAAACCAATTCAGGGACTGAGTATAAGTGCATATAGTAAGGATGGAACAAAGCTAACTGCCAGTGTTGTTGTAATGTATCGTGCTTATGTTGATGGAAGATGGTTGCCATGGGTTAGTAATGCTGATCCGGAGTGGATGCAGGATGTTCAAGAAAACTATAATTTAGGTGGAACATTGGATGTCAGTTCATCATATGCCGGAATTATCGGCAGAAATATAAGCGGCATCGAAATCTATGTATTTAAGGGCAAATCCATTTCATCATCAATTGGTAATTTATCCGGAGGCAAAGTAAATTCAACGCTTAGCTATATTGACGAAGATTCAAATTGGCATAGTTTTACTTCAATGGCAAGCTCTGTTCATATTAATGGTATAAAAATTAAAACCGACAAGTCTAAGCCATATTACCTTTTATACAGGACTTGGAATGAAGGAAAATCATACTATTATCCATTTGTTAAAAGTACTGAAAATGATTATGCAGGATATCCGGGTGGCATTGTGCAGTTATTGAATATTCAAGTATATAGTAAGGATGATGTAAAACTAACATCAGGTGTAGTTGTTATGTACAGAGTGCATGTAGACGGTAATTGGTTACCATGGGTAAGTAATGCTGATCCAAAGTGGATGCGCAGTGTACAGTCAAAGTATAATTTAGATGGTACTTTGGACACAGGTTGTTCCTATGCAGGTATTGACGGTAAAAATATTAACGGTGTGGAAATCCATATCTACGAGGAAAATGAAATTTATACTAAGCCGCAAACACCTATAGGTAATAGTAAAATAATTCAAGCTCCGTTTATTTCCCAGTTAGGCAAATATCCGACAGGATGCGAAAGTGTTACTACAGTTATGGCATTAAATCATGCAGGAATCAATATCTCAGTAGATACATTTATTGATAATTATCTTAACAGATCAGGCACACCTTTTGATCCCAATATTTCATTCGGAGGAAATCCCAGATCTACGAGTGGTTATGGATGTTATGCTCCGGTAATAAAAAAGGCTTTGGATAAAGTTTTATCCGGACAAAAATATACTGCAAAACAATTATATGGTGTTTCTCTGAAAAATTTATGCTCTAACTACATAGACAAAGGTATACCGGTAATTCTGTGGGCAACTATGTATATGAACACTCCATACATCAGCTCTACATGGACCTACAACGGAAAAACAATTAATTGGATTGCACCGGAACATTGTTTACTGTTGATTGGATATGATAGTACTCATTATATTTTTAATGACCCTCTAACTTCTCAATCACAAACGTACTATAGCAAATCTTCTGTTGAAACGGCGTATAAAGGATTAAATTTACAGGCAATTGTTCTTGAAAAAAAGGATACTGTTACGCCTACACCTACTCCAGCACCGGTTTATAAATATGGTGCAGTTAAAAATCCTGAAACTAAAGAAATATATCCAATTATGCTGTATGAAAATGGAAAAACCTATATTCAACCTGCTTATCAGTATGAAAATAAACCGGATGAGAAAAAACCAACAAGACTGCAAAAAAATACCTTTGATGTTGCAAAGTTTATTTCTGGATTAGAATTTGACGATAGTATGGTTGAAGCACAAAACCATCCAGCAATAGGCAATTTTTCAGCAATACTTATAGGTGGAATTACCTCTTTTGCAAATAGCTGGGAGACACTCTATATGGATGTTGAATATTATAAAGTTTCTTCTACGGGTCAAAAGCAAGCGGTAATTCGTTGTGGCGAATCTAAATATTGCAATTTCTTTAATAATTTAATATCACTTAAAAATCAATCTATGAGAGCTCTTTATGGCCGCTGGTCAGGAGCTAATATGTATTCTGCACAAGTATGGGAAAGTACTGTTAATGATTTTGCAAAAGGGCAGTATGCGAAATTTAAGGGAATAATACCAAATGATTCATATAAATATGATATTGAGTTTACATTTGATGAAAGACGAAAAGAGGATAAATATGTATCTCAAATTTTCTGTGGCAAAGATGGAAAAATGTATGAATATGCGACTATATATGATAGTGAAAAAATTGAAATTGTTGTTAAAGATTTTTGGGGTACAGAAATTGATCGTATAAATATTTTGCCTCAAATTAATCCTGTAAGTGAATTACCTCAAGATAAAGCAGCATTTTTTGAATTTGTAAAAGCATAAATATATTCACAACAGCCGAAGTAGAAAATACTTCGGCTGTAATTACAATATATAGATTTTAAAAACATAAAATTTAATAATCTACTCCCTCTTGCTTTATCATATTATCTTCAATTTTATAGTGTTTGGTAATTTCCATATTATCGGCAACCCATAGTGCTAAATCGCCCGAAGAAAGATCTGCATCGTCATCAAAAGCTCCGCATACGGAAAAGTCGTCATCACGGTAGCAATTAATAGCTTTGTAGGTTTTATCTATAATTACATAGGAATATTCTACCGCAATAATCTTTCCGTTCTTACCGTTATATTCACTGAAAGTAAAATCAGTTGCCCATTTTTTATCATTCCATGACTCTGGCATTGTAACATCCGGTGTACTTATACCGTCAACAAGTATATTAAAGTAATCCATAATGCTTTCAGGAGTTTCAAAAGTAACGTCCGGGAAACTGTCTATTACCTTCCCTATATTTATATATTCAATGTTATCGCAAATTAAATCTTTAATACCATCATATTTGCCACTAAATAAATCTTTATAAGCTTGTTTATATTTGTCATCTATTGGCATTAGTGATGGAATGATATAGTTATCTATACTTAATTTGTAGGGAGAAATATTTTCGCTGGCATTTGTTTTGTTTGCATCAGGACTAAAACAAGCAATAGATGTATAATTCTGAGCGTATAATTTCCAGTTTGAAGGAATATCAAGTGAAAAAGTTATATAATCACCTTCGCTGTTTTCCGTCACAGTTTTTGTTTCTATATCAGGCTTAATAATTGTATTGTTCTGCTGACAGCCTACAAGCAAAATCATAAGTACGATGGATATTATTGCTGATAAGATTTTGTATTTCATTTGTATGCTCCTATTCCTATTATATATTTTAACTGGAAATTATTTGAGATTTTTTGATTTTATGCATTTAATATTACTAAATTGTGATATTTATTATACTTCTTGTATTGCTTTTTGTAAAGTAATAATAAAAATAAATTTCAAACTTAATTAAAGTAATAAATGTAAGTATATCAGGACTTATGCAAAGTTATGTGGGATATGTTTGTTCTACGAAAGGTGGCATAAGATATGGATATACTTGAAGATTTATATTACGGAAACTTATTCCCTCACGAAAAATGTGCAAAGCTTGATGATGAGGTCAAAGAACTATTGAAACTGCTCAACAGGAATGAAGAAAAGTTTGTGGCAACCCTGACTGAGGTACAGAAAGAAACCTTCGAAAAATACAAGGACTGCAATCGTGAGATTTCTGAAATCAGTGAGCGAGAAATATTCCTGAACGGATTTCGACTGGGTGCAAGGATTATCATTGATGTAGTAAATAATTAAGAAAACGGATAGGCAGTTAATTTTTCCCATTGATTGCCTATCCGATTACTTTTTACAAATTTTACTCAATACAAATTATGTTCAATGCTTCCTCCTTGGGAATTTTATCCTCAAGATAATTGTCCCTTGCTGTTCTCGATTTTTCAAGCCAATCATAATATTCCTCAAAACTCAAAGGCTTTTCCACAGTATCAGGTGTGTTCAGTGTTCTTTCATAACGCTTATACATTTTGCCTCGCTGTGTGTCAAAAGTTTTCAGCACCTCATTTCTGTTTGCCAAGATTCGGTGCTTTAATTTCGGCGCAAATTCCTTGCAAGTTTTACCATTATTCAGAACTCTGTCGCAGTACAGGGTTTTCTTTTTTGTCTTTGGCACAAAGTATCTGCCACAAAGCTGACAGCGGCAGAGGCGGTATCCGTTCTCAACAAATAAATGTAACAGCAGAAAATAATACTCTGTCAGGTTACGGATATGGTACATCTGTCTGGATTTGTTATCCTCAAAATAAAATACGGTGGAAATCTGTACGCTGTTGTAATTGAAATCTTCGTTAACATCAATTTCTATTTGATTTGATAAATCGCTGAAAAAGTGCAAAACAAAAAACTGCACGGTTTTTATCTGGTCAAGATAGCTTGCATATTCACGCAGATAATGTTCAGTTCCGTCGTTCTCTCCTAAAAAATCCTCAATCATAAGTCTGTTCAAAAGACCGTAAAAAGTTCTATATTCCGCCAATGCCTTTTCTGCTTTTGCAGTTAACTTTTTAATCAGTGCAAATCTTTCTTCACTTTCATCAGGATATGTTCTGTAAACTTTTCTTATTTCATTTTGCAGTTCAGAATACTCTTCAAAATCTTCTTCTGAGAAACTAATCAACTCATTTTTGATAGTAGTATTTTCAATTGGAATCTTATTGTTATTTTCCTGCATATAGCCGGAAATATTTCCTTTGGAATCAATTTTTAATAATAAACCTTCGTGCTTTGCCATATACACCTCTGTCCTGAAGTGAAAATTATAAAAATCACTTCAATTCATTTTGTCATATATTTTTCTTGAAAAGTATGAGATTATTGTATCACACTGGTGAAAAAATTCCAACAGCTTTTGGATTACAACTGAATAACCATACCAAAGCTAAAATATTTTGAAATCATATGAGGTATGAGTAACAGGGAAAGGAGAAAAATGATTAAGAATTTAAATTTGGAGTTGAGCAGTAAGGCAAGATTTGATTCAATCGACGGTGCAAGTCTTGTTGAAAAAGATTTGCCGAGAAAGAAGTTTATAATCAATTCACTTCTTGCAAGCGGTCTTTCGATTATAGCCGGCTCACCAAAGGTAGGTAAGTCGTGGCTTGTTCTTGACTGGTGCGTTCGGATTGCAAAAGGCAAAGATGTATGGAATCTGCATACCGACAGCGGTACAACTCTGTATCTGTCACTTGAAGATGATGAAAGCAGATTGCAGGACAGGCTGACAGCGATAACCGATGAAGTGCCGAGTGATGTTCATTTTGTTACGGATTGTTCAAAACTTGATGAAAGGTTGGAAGAACAGATTCAAACTTTTGTTGATGAGCATATGGATACTGTCTTGATAATCATTGACACGTTTCAACTTATCCGTTCTGCAAAAAATGACTCGAGCTATTCAAATGATTATCTTGAGGTACAGAAACTCAAAAAACTTGCTGATGAGTTGAAAATTGCTATTCTTCTGGTTCATCATTTAAGAAAGCAAGGCGACTCTGACCCAATCAATGAGATTTCAGGTACAAATGGTATAGCTGGCTGTGCCGATGCTCTATTTGTTTTGAAAAAAAGCAATCGCACGCAGGGCAACGCAACTTTATTTTGCACGGGAAGAGATATTGAGGACAGAGAAATTGAGCTTGCATTTTCAAAAGAGGATTGCACTTGGAAAATGACTGCAGACAGCGCAGAGAATCCGAATATGCTTTTGCCTGATGAAATGAACTTGCTCATTGAGATGATGAAAGCAGAAAAATATTTCAACGGAAGCAATGCGGAATTTCTTGAACGATATAATGCTTATTCAGGCAAAAATCTTTCTGCTCGTATTCTGAAAAGGATGATGAACAAGTGGAAGTATGACTTGAATGATAATCACGTTTATTTCAAATCGTATAAGGAAAATAACATCAGAAAGGTTGAAATCAAATATGATTTTGAGATTGATAATTCAGATAGCGAGTACGTTAGGTACGATAAGTACGATGAAAATATAGCCGTTTGATTTATCGTTTTTATCGTCCTTATCGTCCTTAATGCAGATGTTGAGCAGAATTTGGCGGTTTGTCCGACTTTCAAGAGAAAACGGATAAAGTACCCGACTTCAAGCAAAAATCAAAATTTGGGCGGTTTGTGAGCGAAAGTAATTCTATATAACGGATTATGAATTCAGCGTAAAGTTGGGGTTCACATTTTCACAGCTTTTAAGCTGTGGCAAGCAACGCATTCGGCTGGTCGCTGACCTGCCGAATGCAATATACGGGCAGAAGCCCGAACCCACTTTATTGGCAAAGGAGGAAACCTAAATGAAAGACAGAAAAATGAGCATAAGAATATCGGAATCCGATTTACAGAAGATTCACAATAAAGCAGACAAGGCAAATTTAACTTTAACCGAATATATAACGAAGGCTTGCCTCGGAAAACAAATCTTTGTTGTTGACGGACTTGATGAAATTATCCGTCAGCAAAAGGCTATCGGCAGAAACTTAAATCAAATTGCAACACTTTGCAATATGGGTAAAGTCATTTGCTTTAATCTTGCTGAACTTACAAATCAGTATGCAGAGATGAATAAACTACTTACCGATTTGCTTGACAGAAAGAGGTGGTCATAATAGCAACAGTAAAATTTATCGCAAGCAAACAAATGCAGTCACGGCAAGGGTTAGCTTCAATCCTTGCCTACTGCAAACAGGATAAGAAAACCTTGTACAATGGTAGAAAACTTGTAAGCGGAGTTAATTGTGTTCCTAATTCAGCATTCAATGAAATGATGAATACTAAAATTCAATACAGAAAAACAGATGGCAGAATGTACTATCATCTGTTCCAGTCATTCCATCCTGATGAACCTATAACACCCGAAACTGCTCACGAGATTGCTTTGAAGTTTGCACAAGAGCAATTCAAAGGTTATGAAGTTTTAGTTGCTACTCATATTGACAGAGAGCATATACATTCACACTTCATTTTAAATTCTGTCAGTGCTGAAACAGGATTGAAATATCATCCCGACAAAAATGAAATACAACGGTTGAGAGATTACTCGGACAAGCTATGCAGAGCATACGGCTTATCAGTTGTAATGCCTAAGCCACAAAAAGTTAAACAGATGTCGGCAAGAGAATATCGTTCAGCAGACAAAGGTCAAAGCTGGAAACTTCAGCTTGCAATAGCTATTGATGAAACTATGAAATATGCAGCCTCAAAGGAACACTTCATAAGCCTGATGGAGAATGAAGGCTACGAAGTTAAGTGGACGGCAGAAAGAAAAAGCATTACCTACACTACACCAAATGGAATGAAGTGCAGGGATAATAAATTACACGAAGAAAAATATCTTAAGGAGAGTATGGAAAATGAATTCAGAATACGGGAAGAAATCACCGCAGGAATTAAAGGAACAAGCCAGGAAGCAAATGCAAATCGCATCAAAAGCAGAACCTTGCGTAGCGGTTACGGAGCAGAATTGGAAAGCGTTAATTTCAACTCAGACTGCACAGATAGATATGCTGAAATCAATACTGGACGGAGTTTCAGAACTAACTACGAAAGAGGAAATACGAATATACCTCAACCGCCAGATGAATTCCTTGCAGAAGTCTATCGACAATTCCAATGCGATGACACAGACCTTCAAGGCGGAGTTTCAGGATATGACGAACAATTATGTCAGTCAGATAAACGATGCAGCAAAGAATGCATCACAACAGGTTGGGAGTACGAGCGAGAAGTATTCATACAGTATCAGTCAGGCGGAGGAGAAACTGAATCATCATGTGAGGATACTGTTTTTCCTGGCTTTGATACCGACAGCTATTACAGCAATAACGGAAATGATATTGCATATCTGGTCGCAAATCTCACAAATATTTTAGACAGCAACCACCCTGTAGAGGACTGCACTACAATGAAAAAACCTCGTAAAGAGAGAAAGAACATACAAGAAAATCCACAAGGCGGATTTGGTATGAAGATGTAAAGAAAGGATTGCCATGAACAAAACTGAAAATAGAATAACACCAATCACAAGAAACGATATTGCGTTTAACCGCCGTCATCTGTACGAAAGCGATAAGGTTAAAATCGGCAAAAAGACATTTTTAGTCACATCGGTATTTCCTATCGGAACCGAGAACGGTGACAACCCAAGTGCCGATGAAAAAATTAAAAATTTACTTGAACGAAAAACGGGATAAATATTTTACTGGACATTCAAACCGAGTAGGAGTATTGTTGACTTGCAATCCTATTCGGTTTGATTCAACAGAGCCTGAACGGCTCGGAAAGGATGAAAAAATTATGAAATCAAACCAACAAAAGATTACCGCACTCTACTGCCGTCTTTCTCAGGAGGACGAGTTAGAGGGTGAATCAAACAGCATTAAAAATCAAAAAAGTATGCTCGAAAAATATGCCGCCGATAACGGCTTTGGCAACTGTCGGTTCTATATTGATGACGGTTACAGCGGAGTATCCTTTGAACGCCCTGACTTCAAGCGTATGATTGCCGATATGGAAAAAGGAGAAATTGGAACTGTTATCACAAAAGACCTTTCCCGACTCGGCAGAGATTACCTTAAAACCGGTACATATATTGAAATTATATTCCCTCAGAACGATGTGAGATATATTGCCGTAAATGACGGTGTTGATTCCGAAAAAGGCTGTAATGAATTTATCGGAATCCGTAATTACTTCAATGATTTCTTTGCTGCTGACACATCCAAAAAAATCAGGGCAGTCCAAAGAGCAAAGGCAGAGCGTGGTGAAAGGATAGGCTCTAAGCTTCCTTACGGATATATGAAATCCGAAGATAACAGGTTAGTACCCGATCCCGACACTGCTCCCGTGGTAAAACGAATCTTTGATATGTATGTCAACGGAGTGGGAACCCGTACGATTGCAATGACTCTTGAAAGAGATAAAATTATGTCGCCAAGCGCATATGCCTACTACAAATACGGCAGAAAAGAAAATGGCTTGAAGCTGAATAATCCCTATCTGTGGAGTGATGTTACACTCAGAGGAATGCTTGTAAACGAGGTATATATCGGCACAACGGCGAACTACAAAACCACCACCAAATCAAATAAGCTGAAAAAGCAAATTCACAACGACCGCAAGGATTGGCTGGTGTTTGAAAATACCCACGAGCCTATCGTTGATAAATCAACCTTTGAAATGGTGCAGAAGTGGTTTGCAGGAAGAAGAAAACCGAACAAATCAGGCAAGACAGATGTGTTTGCCGGGTTAGTTTATTGTGCTGATTGCAAAAGCAGAATGTATCTTCGCCGAGTGCTTAAGTACCCTAAAGAAAACAACTACCTTTGCAAAACCTATCAGCGATACGGCAATAATCACTGTACGGCACACAGAATCAGCGAACAGGATTTACACGCTGTGATACTTCAAAAACTGAGAGAGGTAACGGCATATGTACGTGAGAATCCCGAAGAATTTTATGAAATAGCAAGCCGTAATGCAAGAGCCGAAGCCGAGCGTGAAATGAAAACTTATCTGAGGGAAAAAGAAGCGGCAGAACAAAGAATAGCAGAGCTTGAAAGTATCATCCGTTGTCTGTACGAAGACCGAGTGCTCGGACGAATTTCTGTTGAACGCTACGAATCATTGTCATCAGGATATGAAACCGAGCAGTCAGAACTGAAAACTAAGCTTAATGAGATGAACGCCTTTCTTGATGAGAACGAAAAGCGAGAGCAGTTGATTCAGGACTTTATTGAAAATGCAAAGAAGTACATTGACATTCAGGAACTGACGCCTGAAATTTTAAGAGCATTTATCAGCAGGATTGAGGTACACGAAAAGGCAAAATGGCATTCAACAGAATGCGGAAATGATATTGTGATTTACTTCACCGTTGAGCGCAAGGAACAGCTTAATATCCAGCATAAAGACATTAAAACTGCATAAATCAAGATTCCGAGGGGCGAAATTTCCCCTCGGTTGTAAAAGAAATATTTTCTTATAATAATGATATTACGCAGACGCAATGCTTTTTAATATTCTTTCCTATATGTCAAACAAGCTTCTCGGCGAGGGGAACACCGTTGCATCAATAGACGAACTTTATTTATTTTTGTCTAACCTCACAGCTATTGAGTATATCCGCAACGCAATGAAGCGCGTCCGCAAAAAGGATTCAGCCGTGATTTTAGCCAGTCAGAACATAGACGATTTTTTGATTCCGAGCGTTAAGGAATACACAAAACCCTTATTCTCAATTCCAACTCATCACTTCTTATTCTTCCCCGGCAATATCAATCCGAAGGATTTTGAAGATGCACTAATGGTAGAACCAAACGAGTATGCTTTAATCAAATTCGGTGAGCGTGGCACTTGTCTGTATAGGTGCGGTAACGAAAGGTATCTTTTACTTGTTCAGGCTCCCGAATACAAAGCAGAGATTTTCGGCAGTGCAGGAGGAAGATAAAATTTTGAATAGACAGAATTTTAAAATTGTGGTATGATAATTACAAAATAACAGGTTAATAAATTGATATTTGACACATTCTCTGTTTGTGGGAAAGAATTCTCATAACCGTTGATGTACCATATTTTCGGAGGTGAACGTCATGGATCAAATAAAAATCGGTAAATTTATTGCTACGCTTCGTCGGCAGAGCGGACTAACTCAAGAGAAGCTCGGAGAGAAAATTGGTGTAACAAACAAAACAATATCTCGCTGGGAAAATGGTAACTATATGCCAGACATTGAAATGCTCCAACTACTTGCAAAGGAATTTAATGTTAGCATAAATGAATTGTTGGCTGGACAAAAGATGTCAGACGAAGAGTTTCGGAAAAATGCAGATGAAAACATAATTGCTGTTTCAAAAGAAAGTGCATTCTCGTTTGAGGAAAGAAAAGCATATTTCAAAAAGAAATGGCGTAAGGAGCATATATCACTTTTTGTTGTTTTATTGTTAATTATAATTGTCGCTTTTGTATTGCCATTTGTTGTCAGTAAACCATGGTTTGTTGGATTAGTGCCATTGATAGCATTTATTGAATATGGTTACCAGAATAACAGAATGATGATTTATGTAGAAAACTGTCTTTATAAGTGAGATAGTCAATATCCTGTTTAAGATTATTTTTACAATTAAAAAATATTATAATCCGATTGTTTTTCTTAAATGAAAGTCAATCGGATTTTTATTTGCGGAGGTGATTCAATGAGTGCAACCATAGGTGCGGCACTAAAGAAAATAGCAGTTGCACTGCTCACAGATAAAAAGGTAATAAAAATAATAGGCGGTATAATAATCGGCATAATCATAATTGTGGTTATGCCGATTGTTGCAGTTGTGTCAGTTTTCAACGGCAGTATGGATATTGACACTGACAAGCTCCAGTCCATACAGGAAAATATCTCAGCAGAGCAGATGGAAAATCTACAGCTTATCAACGATACGATGACTGAGGTTGAAAACCAACTGAAAAATAAAAAGTTGTCCGACTATAACACGCAGGCAGAGGTTATCTATCTGTTTTCTTTGTCCGATAAATCAGAAGATGAGAATTTTGTAAAAAACTTTGTATCCTGTTTCAAGAAGAATCAGTCCGATGAGGATTTGATAAAAGCCGTCAATCAGAAATTCGGAACGGAAATAAAGTATTACGAGTTTCAGAAGATGATGCAGTCAATCAAGGGTGCGGAAATCAGCACCGTAGGCTTCACCGATAAGACAACGAAAAATAATCTCGACCTTGTCAAGTGGTGCGAAAACGCACACAAAAACGGCTGGGGTTATGTGTACGGCGGTTACGGTCAGATTTGCACAAAGCAATACCTTGACCAACAGGCAAGTCTGTTTCCCGGCAACAACGAGGCAGGCGGTGAAATGCGACAGGTCGGAGAAAAGTGGCTCGGAAAGAGAGTATGCGACTGCATAGGCTTGATAAAATCCTACGCTTGGTACAACGCTGACAGCGGAGAAATTGTTGCAGGCTCAAACGGTTTTACCGACTGCGGTGCAAATTCCATTTGGAGCAATGTCACCGAAAGCGGCCCGATTTCTAATATGCCCGACACGCCCGGACTTGCTGTCTGGATGGACGGACACATCGGAGTGTATATCGGCAACGGCGAAGTTATTGAAGCACAAGGCACAGCCTACGGAGTTGTCAAAACAGAGCTTAACGGTCGAGGGTGGACAAAGTGGCTGAAGATACCGAATATCAAATATGTAAACCAAAGCAATAAGAAATGACGAGGTGATTTTTTATGAAGAAAACAAGCGTAAGCATAATGTACGATGATGAAAAGCTGAATGCAATCAGGCTGTATATGTCACAGCGTGATTTGGATTTCAAGGTAGAACTTGAAAAATCTGTGGACGCTCTGTACGCAAAATATGTCCCTGCAAATGTCAGGGAGTTCATTGATATGAAAGATTCACAGGTAAAAACACCCAAGCCTAAAAAGCCAAAGCCACAGGAAGAAAATACCAAGGTGGTGACTTGAAAAATCAAAACTTCGGAATAAAAATAGAAATGACCGGCATCACTCGCAGTACGGCGGCGAAAGTGGTTGCCGGTTATTTTCATACAGACTCCACTCATGTCGGCGGCTGTTATGACGCTTATTCTGTCCGTGATAATGACGGCAGGATGTGGAAGATTATGCGTGACGCAAGCGTTAGATGTGAAAACCGTTCGGGACAGAACGCAAGTTCTCTTTACTCGGTAGAGTTTGTCACTCCCATTTGTAACTATGATGATATAGAAACTATACAGGAGCTTGTCAGAAAGCTTCGTGGCGCAGGAGCGAGAGTCAACTCAAGCTGTGGTTTGCATTGCCATATTAATGCGGCTCCGCATACCCCGAAAACACTTCGCAATATCGTAAACATTATGGCGGCGAAAGAGGATTTGCTCTACAAGGCATTAAAAGTGAATGTATCAAGAGAACATTACTGTCAAAAGATGGACACACGCTTCCTTGATGAAATCAATAACCGTCCGCCGATGTCAATGGAGCAGATAAAATCAATGTGGTATGACGGAGAGGACTACAGCTACCGACACTATGATGACACACGCTACCATGCTTTGAATCTTCACAGCGTGTTCTACAAGGGTACGATTGAATTTCGTCTATTCAATTCCACTTTACACGCAGGAGAAGTAAAGTCAGCGATTCAGCTGTGTCTTGCAATCAGCCATCAGGCATTGATACAGAAGTCTGCAAGACACGCTAAAACTCAGTCGGATAATGAAAAGTACACTTTCAGAACTTGGCTTTTAAGATTGGGTTTGATAGGTGACGAATTCAAAACAGCTCGTCATCATCTGCTGAAAAATCTTGAGGGCAACATTGCGTGGAAGGATCCTGCACAGGCTGAAAAGCAAAAGGAAAAACTTGCTCAAAAACGAGCCGCACAGTTGAACGATACAGTTCAGAATACAAACGAAAATATAAATATCAACGAACCCGAATCTGAAACTGCAACTGAGCAGAATGAGGATTCGGGTTTTGTTATGAGTATGTAGAAAGGGTTTTAAAATGAAAAAGAAATTATACATTGCTTATGGCAGTAACCTCAATCTTAAACAGATGAAATACCGTTGCCCCACAGCAAAGCTTTTAGACATTGGAGTGGTCGAAAATTACGAATTGCAGTTCAAAGGTATGCCTCACTGTTCCTATGCGACAATCGCACCTTGCGTCGGTAAGTCCGTTCCCGTTGCACTGTGGGAGCTTCAGCCGAGAGATGAAAAACTGCTTGACCGCTACGAGGGCTATCCCTCTCACTACTTCAAGCAGGACTTGCCTGTGAAATTGAATAGCGGTTCGGAATTGACTGCAATGGTTTACATTATGAATCTTAAGCAGCAGTTCGGATTGCCCGGTGCAAGCTATTACGATACAGTATCGCAAGGCTATAAGGACTGCGGTTTTGACTTGAAAATTCTAAATGATGCGGTGACTGACAGTGCAAAGAAATACTACGAAAACCTTGAACAGAATAATCTGTTTGATTCACCCGATGAAGATGAAAATATGGGAATGGGCGGTATGGCTTTATGAATGAGAGAAAGAAATTGAAAAAGCAACTCGCCGAAAAATATATTTTCAAAATGTATCTGTCGGTAAACGAAGTTAAGAAATTACTTTCCGAAAATCCAAAGGACAAGCACGACACTCTGTTTGCTTCACTCACAGTCGGCTGTGTAAAAATCAACGCCGTAGTATTTCCTACTCCCGATAAAATGCTCCTCGGATTTGATATTCTTGTAAAGGACACACCCGAGAGCGAAGAATGGATTTGCTATGACACATTAAGTGATGAAATCAAGTTATCCCCTCGCAGTATAGAACAATCAATGTTTGATATTCTGAATCGTGAAGTCAAAGCGTACGGACTGTCATATACAGAGTGTAATTTTGAAGTAATAAACTGCAAATCAATGAAAGCAGAATAACGGCGGTATTCTCGCCACATTCGCCTCGTGTCGGCTTTTAAAGGAAAAGTCGGAAAAGTATCCGAAATCGAATAAAAGCCGAAATCGGGCGGTTTGTGGCAAGGTGTGAAAAATCGAAGTTACGGCAATTTGGGCAGTTTTTCAAGGGTGGAATTTTAAGCAGGAGAAAGACACGGGGTTGCAGTCGCTCCCTCGTGTCGGTTTACGGCAGACGGCAACGCCGACTGCCATGCAGTTTTTCGCACTTTTCAGCCTCAAAAATCCATAGGGGTTAATTTTCAGCCTTGGGGTTGTACTTGTGGGTTTAACTGCCCAATTTGCCGAATAAAATGCCAAAAATAAAGGAGTTGCAACTGTGGGTTGTGACAAAACAGGAGGTTTTGCACTTGAATGAAACGGATAACAGAAAAGAAGTTAAGCGGAAATTTGCACTGTGGATAAAGCAGTCAACAATTGATATGGTTGAGGGTATTTACAAGGAAGATAATTGCTCCAGTCGAAGTGAATTTATTGAAAAGGCAATAATTTTCTATGTGGGTTACCTGTCCTCAAACGACAACAGTCAGTATCTTCCTAATGTGGTTACCTCTACATTGAAGTCTATAGTCGCTGAGAGCGACAACCGAATGAGCAGACTGATTTTTAAATTAGCTGTAGAGCTGGCTATGACAATGAATATTATTGCCTCGTCACAGGATATTGACAAGATGACTCTTACAAAACTTCGTGGTGAGTGCGTCAAGGAAGTCAAACGGCTCAACGGTTCGTTCTCATTTGATGACGCATACGATTGGCAGAAAGGATAATTATTTGTGGCAAGATTAGTTACAAAATTCAAATATCTCAAGCCAAACAGAAAGGTCAGTGCAGGCGGTTATGCAAAATATATTTCCACTCGTGAGGGAGTGGAAAAGATAGACGACACTAAAAAGTTTGCTCCTGCAACAGCAAAGCAGAAAAATTTAATTGAGAAAATCCTGAAAGATTTTCCCGACAGCAAGGATATGTTTGAATATGTCGATTACCTTGAAAAGCAAAATCAAGGCTCGGCTTCTGATTTCATTTCAAGAGTTATGGAAGATTACGCTTATGAAATTTCAGGAAGAAAAACCTACGCAAACTACATCGCTACCCGACCTCGTGCCGAGAGATTCGGGTCACACGGATTGTTTACCGACGACGGTGTGCAGGTACAGTTGAGTAAGGTTACCGAAGAACTCGACCGTCATAAGGGAAATATCTGGACTGCGATAATTTCTATTCGCAGAGAGGATGCGGAACGGCTTGGCTTTAATACCGGAGCTCGGTGGAGAGATATGCTCCGAACGCAGACAGAAGCACTTGCGAAAAATCTGAAAATACCAATGGAAAATCTTCGTTGGTATGCAGCATTTCATAATGAATCGTACCACCCTCATGTACATTTGATTGCATATTCAACTGTGGAGAACGAAGGCTATCTCACGCAAAAGGGAGTTGAAAATCTGCGTTCATCATTTGCAAGAGATATTTTTCAGCAAGATTTATTGTGCATCTATGAAAAGCAAACCGAACACAGGGATAAGCTCCGTGCTGAGGCTCGTGACATTGTAGAGGATTTGGTTTCGAAAATAAACTCGGAAATATATATCAGCGCATCAATTCAGCATAAGCTGTTGGAACTTGCCGACAGACTTTCACAAACGAAAGGTAAAAAGGTTTACGGCTATCCGAAACCTGATGTAAAAGCACTTGTGGATTCTATTGTTGATGAGCTTGCCAATGACAGCAGAATCAAAAAGTTGTATGACCTGTGGTACGAGCAAAAAGAAAACACAATACGAACCTATACGGATGAGATGCCGCAAAGAATTCCGCTCGTGGACAACAAGGAATTTAAATCAATCAAGAATGCAATAATCAAGGAAGCGTTGAAATTAATTCCTAACGAAGATAAGATTGAGGAAAGTGAGAATGCAGACGAAGAACCTGTTTTAAATCCCTTTGAATATGAAGAAAACACCTCTGCCGAATCAGTCTTTGATTCAGACAGAGGTGTTCTGTATCCTCGTTATTCAATTAAAACCAACAGCAACAGCGTTGCAGTTTCCTCTCTTTATCTCCTGCGTTACCTCTGCAATATGCTTCAAAGTAGGCTTCGCTTTGAAGAAAAGCAGAAAGCACAAAGGACAGATAAAAAGTTACAGCAGAAGATAAATGATAAAAAGCAGGCTCAGGGGTTGAAAATGTAAGTTTGATAAATTGGAGTCTGTATTATTTATTTAAAAAGTCTGTCATCTCACTAATCATATTTTAAATTGATTTCACTCTATCACTAATCCCAGATTGCATCCTCGGATGCTTATCTTTAATAACTTCTTTTTCTTTAGCTTTTCTCATTTTTTTATCAGATTCTGAGATTAACAGTTTAAAAGCAAGCGTAATGTTATAGTTTTCAATCATTTCTTTCGTAAATCCAAGATATCCATTCCCTTTGATTATTTCATACAAGTGGGTAGCACATCTTACTAAAACAAATACTGATTCTCCCACATAAAGCAATTCTTCCTTGCTATTTATTTGAAC
This sequence comes from Ruminococcus intestinalis, assembly GCF_014288065.1. Classification (NCBI taxonomy): domain Bacteria; kingdom Bacillati; phylum Bacillota; class Clostridia; order Eubacteriales; family Oscillospiraceae; genus Ruminococcus; species Ruminococcus intestinalis. The sequence continues at coordinate 98,126 of NZ_JACOPS010000001.1, forward strand.
ATATATCTCATAAATGCCAGCTCCAATTGCTTCCACAAATTTGTCTTCAAAGAATTTTACTTTGATATTCATTTATTCCTCCGCTACAACTTCCGATTTATCAATCAGTAATTTTGATATTATCATACCACATATAAAGGTGTTTGTCTATCAAAAAGCAACCCACCGCCAAGGAACAACTGCGCCTAAATGCTGACAGGTGCCACCTGTCACAGTGATAAGAGAAAAACTACCCACTATAAGATATTACAGCAGAAAAGAAAAATATATTATACTCAAGGAAGTGATTAAAATATCAACCTACATTCATTTTACAAAAGAACAAAGAGAACAGGCAAGGCGAACAGACCTTGCAAATTTTTTAATCAGTCAGGGCGAGAAAGTTAAGAAATCAGGTTCTGAATACGAATGGCTTGACGGTTCGCAAAAGGTCACAATCAGAGGTCATCTCTGGTATCATCAGTACGAACAAAAAGGCGGTGATGCGGTTGATTTTGTTCGCAGATTTTATAACAAGGACTATGCCGAAGCGGTGGAAATGCTTTTGAATAACGGTGGCGGTCAAATAGTAAATTTGCAGACCACAGAACGAGAGCAAAAGCCATTTATACTACCACCAAGGAATGACAGGATGAGCAGAGTTTTTTCTTATCTGCTGTTGACTCGTGGCATTGATAAAGATGTGCTCTTTGAATTTGTCAGAAACCGAATGATATATGAATCTGCGGATTTTCACAACGCTGTCTTTGTAGGCTACGATTCAAGCGGCAAACCTTGCCACGCACACAAAAGGGGAACGGTGACGAGTAATTCGTATAAGGGAAATGTTACAGGCAGTCAGCCCGAGTACAGCTTTCACTTTAACGGCACAAGCGAGAAGATATTCTTGTTCGAAGCTCCGATTGATATGTTATCGTTCATAAGTATGCATAAAGAAAATTGGCAAGAAAATAGCTATGCGGCATCCTGCTCCGTTTCGGACAGGGTGCTTTTTCAATGTCTGAAAGATAATCCGAACATCAAAAATGTTTTTCTTTGCTTTGACAATGACGAAGCAGGACAGACCGCCAACAAACGCATAGCCGACAAACTGAACAAACTGAATATTCAAAATGAAATCCTCATTCCAACTCATAAAGACTGGAATGAGGATTTAACTTTATCAGAAAAAGGAGATGAACGAATATGCCATCAGGTATTGTAACTTTGATAATTGTAACAGGTTCAATGTTAGCTTTGTTTGTGATTATTACAACAGTTGGTAATAACTATTCTCTTAACCAAATAAAAAACAAAACTGTCGGACAAGGTCAGCACGGAACTGCTCGTTGGGCGACCAAAAAGGAAGTCAAAAAAACATACAAACGAATTGATTTTCAGCCTAACGAGTGGAGAAATAATCCTGAAAGCAGACCAACTGAACAAGGTATAGTTGTCGGTTGCAAGAACAGAAAAAAGGGAACAACAGCAATGGTTGACACAGGCGATGTCCACGCTCTGATGATTGGTGCGGCCGGTGTCGGCAAGACCGCCTATTGGTTATATCCCTGCATTGAATATGCCTGTGCATCGGGTATGTCATTTTTATCAACCGACACTAAGGGCGATATTGTTCGCAACTATGGAACAATCGCAGAAAAGTATTACGGCTACAAAATTTCTGTCATAGATTTGCGTAATCCCACACGCTCACACGGCAACAATCTCCTGCATCTTGTGAATAAGTATATGGACTTATACAAAGCCGAGCCCGAACAGCTTGTTTACAAAGCAAGAGCAGAAAAGTATGCAAAAATCATTTCAAAGACGATTATTCTTTCCGGTATGGACTCGGCATCATTCGGACAAAACGCATATTTTTATGATGCCGCAGAGGGACTGCTTACTGCCACGATATTACTTGTTGCAGAGTTTTGTGAACCCGAAGAACGGCATATTGTTTCGGTATTCAAAATCATTCAGGAATTACTTGCTCCGACCAACAAGAAAGGCAAAAATCAGTTTCAACTTTTAATGGACTATCTTCCCGATGACCACAAAGCAAAATGGTTTGCAGGGGCGGCACTGAACACAGCCGAGCAGAGTATGTCGAGCGTTATGAGTACGGCACTTTCAAGGCTAAATGCTTTTCTAGACAGTGAGCTTGAACAGCTTTTGTGTTTTGATACGGAGATTGACGCTGAAAAATTCTGTAATGAAAAGTGTGCGATATTCATTGTAATGCCTGAGGAAAACCCTAACACATTCTTTATGGTTTCGCTTATTATCCAACAGCTTTACCGTGAAATACTGTCAGTCGCAGATGAAAACGGCGGTGTACTGAAAAACCGCTGTGTGTTCTTCTGCGATGAATTTGGAACCTTGCCAAAGATTGATTCAGCCGAGATGATGTTCTCTGCCTCCCGTTCAAGGCGTTTGCAGATAGTACCGATAATTCAATCCTTTGCACAACTTGAGAAAAATTACGGCAAAGAGGGTGCTGATGTTATCATAGACAACACACAGCTGACAATCTTCGGCGGTTTTGCTCCGAACAGCACAAGTGCAGAGATGCTATCAAAAGCACTCGGTTCAAGAACTGTTATGTCAGGCTCCGTCAGCAAAAGTAAAAATGACCCCTCACAATCCTTGCAGATGATAGAAAGACCTTTGATGACTCCCGATGAGTTGAAGTCACTTCCAAAAGGCACATTTGTTGTTATGAAAACAGGCTTTTATCCTATGAAAGTAAAGCTAAAGCTTTTCTTTAAATGGGGCATCGAATTTGAAGAAAAGTATGAAGTAGCGGAAAACGGCAACCGTGAAGTTCACTATGCCAACCGTTCGGAGTTGTTCAATAACATAATTCAGAAATACTATCCTCACTATCTTGAAGAGACTGCAACTGATTCGGATTTTGATGAGGCAAGCAGTGAGAAAAAGAAGAAAAATGAAAATCTTAAAACCTCGCCAAATGCAGAACAGACTGAGTGTGAAGATATTGTTGATGCGGATGAACCAACATCAGCACAGCAAGATGAGCCAACAAAAGAACCCGAAAATTTAATCGGTGAACAGGATGCAAACAAGCAGGGAAAAGTAGTCGTCAGAACCGAACGACCACCACAGGGGGATAACAGCAATGAGTAGATTAACTTTTCTGTATCAAATGGACTTACCTCACAGAGCCGTAGCCGTATATACCTACCTCCACGACCGAGCAAACAAAAATGGCGAATGCTGGCCCTCAGTAAACAAAATAGCAGGCGACATAAAGCTGTCGCCTGCTACAGTTCGCAGAGCTGTTAAAGATTTGCGTAAAGCCGGTTTGCTCACCACTGCCCAACGCTACCGTGAAAAAGGTGGTAAGAGCAGTTTGCTATATAGAATAAAAAATAAAACATTATAAAAGTATGATGGTAAGAACATATAATACATATTATTTTTTAGCCAAATACACATTAAAGGTATTAAAATCACATTTGAATGAATCAACCAACTCTAAATCAAAATTACTTTGTATATATTCGGGTGTTTTAGTTAATTCATTCTTTACAAACCAAACGGTATCGTTGGGCGGAATTTTATTGGAAAGTTCGTTTTTATTTATGCATTCTATATTATCAAATGCCACAAACCAAGGCTCACTGTAGGTGCAGATATGCGTGTTTTCGGGATAATAATATGACAAAATTCCGAATGAGCTGTCGCAATATATAAAAGTATTTGACGGAGAAATAATTTTGTCAAATCGGTCAAAGAATTTGTTCATTGATGAATTGTATTCGAACATTCCTGTGGCGATAGCACAAATAATGTTTATCACACAAAGTAATATGCAAAGTGATTTTTTGAATTTTACTTTTATGTTCTTTGTTCCAAAAGCAATTAACAATGCAAAAATACCTGAAACTACAACGCTGTACCGTGCTATGTATAACGGACAAATAAAAGCTGTAACAATCAAACCGATTATTTGAATACTTAAAATACTGATTATTGCAAATATTATCGGCAATTTGCGATTTCCTTTTTTAGTGAGAATTACTGCTGAAATTACAACTCCCGATATAAACACAATAATCGAAAGTGGTTCAACGCTTTTAAGCCAAAAGCTGCCGGAAGCTGACTCGGTTTGATATAGAAGCGGAAAAATCCAAGGGAAATACCCTATTATAATAGAAATATCGGAGAGGATTATTGCTTTTATCAGCTTTCCGTCTTTTACAAAAGCATAGATATTCACGAAAATGAAAATCACGCCGACCGCAAGCAAAGCGTAAATGTGGTTATACGCGGCAAACAAAGCGGTGATAACAAATATAACGCAATGCCGCGTCCCGTGATTTTCAAGAAACAGCAAAGCTTCCGTAAAGCAAAGTGTAACAAAAAATATGGACCATTGATACGATCTCTGCTGAACGCTGAAATAAAGCGACATGGGAATCGCGCCGACGGTAAGCATATAGACTGTTGATGTTTTTCTGCCGAAATGTTTTTTGATTACCGTTAAGCCAAGTGAAAGCGTCGCAATATAGCCAAGTACCGAAAAAGCTTTGGTAATCGGTATTGAATAACCGAAAATCTCACAGAAGAATTTCAGAGATATAAAGTATAGAGGAGGATGCATATCCGATTTTAATATTTCAATTACTTCGGAATAATTGTGCTGAATTAGCGACAGTGTATAAGCTTCATCAAACCATACATTATTGTTAAAAATCAGACTTATTGAAAACAAAGATAGTATTGTGAAAATTATATATGATAAATTGTTATAGCGATTTTTAAAACATTTCATTAGATATTCCTTTTCCTGATACTATAATTTGATTTTTAACATCAAAATTACATAAATAATTGTTGAAACAGACAATAGTATCAATGCAGATAGATTATATAAGTCTAAGAAAATATAATTTATTTCTAAAGAGCGATACTTAAGCACTTACATGATTATTATAAAACTCGAAAAAGCCTAGATAAATCGTAACTGAACAGTGTTACCGTGAACAAGGGCGGTAACACTGTTTCAATAAGTAAATAACGAATAATAATATATGTAAATATAAGAGATTATGTTTGATTGCTATTTTGTATATTAGAGTTTATTCCAATAGTAGAAGTAAATGTATTTGTATTGCTATCAAATTTCATTTCTAAATTTCCATTGTATTTTTCAACTACTCGTTTAATACTTCTAGTGCCAATTCCGTGCATACCGGATGTGCTTTTAGAAGATACAAGAGTTCCATTGATGTATTTAGGTTTTTTATTGCAAGAATTTGAAATCTTAATTATTACAAAATTGGAATTTCTTGTACTAATAGAGAAATCAATAAATTTTTCATTTGTCATTAACGCTGACTCAACTGCATTTTCTAAAAGGTTGTCAAGTAAGGCAGTTATATCATGTTCTTTAATAAAATCAATATTTGCGTTTTTTATACTGATTGTAAAGTTGATATTATTTTTCTTGCATATCTCATAATACCTATGAGTAATTAAATTGACTGTAGGGTTATTACAGTAGTCAATTGGATTCATAATACTAAAATCATTAACAATTTCAGAAATATATTGAGCTATATTTGAATCTTTGTTTTCTGATAATTGCTGAATTGTCTTTAAATGTTTTGTTATATCATGAATTAATATCTTTGAGTTTTCGTTTTGTTCTCGTAACAAATCATAGTAATCTATTGTATTTTTTTCCTGCTGATAATCTAAAAGTATTTGAGTGTATTTCCTATTTATTTTTATCGTTGTTTCATGGAGGTAAAAAACTATTATGTTTGACAATAGTATGAGAATGTTACCTATAATTATAGCAATTTTAAAGTTGTTGTTTACGGAGTAGAATGTACAAAGATATACATTTGTACACATCAAGATTATTGAGGCAATGGGCAAAAAACAAAGTAATATTGAAAATTTAGAATCCGTACTTTTAGACTCTTTTTCAGAAAATTTTAGAACACCCCATATAAAAATAAAATAAAGCAATTTACTCATAATTGCCTGAATAATGAGGATAAATGCGTCAGACCGGCTTTCAAAAAGACTAAAACGAGATACAACAGAAAATGGTAAAATAACAATTAATTCTGTGATAATCATTAAAAACAACAAGACAAAATTAGCAAATATACCGGATTTTATGCTTGAATTATAGCAAATTCTCAAGATAATAAAATTGCAAACATAAAAACAAACAGCATTTATCAGCGGAATTTCGATAAGGTTTATAATATATAGGACTAAACCGGATAAAAGTATTGATATAGGAATAAATTTTTTTGATATTCTTCGTTTAAATTTAAAATCAAAATAATAAAAAGATATGAGTGACTCAATCAGAAAGACTATAGCGTAACAGATATTAGAAATCATGTTGTACCTCCCATATATTCATAAAAAGCTTTTTTGAATGATACATAGAAACTACGGGATATAGGTACTGTTGCTTTTTTAGAATTAAATGATAATGTGATTTCATTTTTATTAAAGTCTGTTACATTCTTTAAATTAACTATGTAACTATAGTGTGATTGGGCAAAATACTCGTATTTGGATAACTGCTTTTTCCAATAATCAAACTTTTTATTTGAAATGAACTCTTGCGTTTTTGTAAATAGTTTAGTTTTGCGATTTTCTATAGTTAAATACAAGATGTCAATTGTAAATATATTGTGACATTCATCAAAATAGTCTAAGACAATTTTTTCTGTGCTTTGTTTATACAGATTTAAAGCAATCTCCATGCTCCTAAAAAATCTATTTTCGTCAATGGGTTTAGATAAAAATCTAAAAACCTTTAAATCCATTGCATCATCAAGATATCCTTGAAAAGATGTAACTATAAAGACAATAATATTCGGATTTAGTGTTTGAAGATGTTTTGTAACAGAAAGTCCATTAACACCGGGCATTTCTATATCAATAAACGCAAAATCAGTTTTAATTTGTTTATCCAATATAGAATCCCCATTTGAAAAGCAGGTAATATCAAAATTATAGGTTGACTGTTTTGATAATTTAAGGAGAAATTTTTTGATTTGCTGAACGATTTTCAAATCATCATCACATATCAGTACATTCATAGAGCTATACCTCCTTAATTAGGATTATAACTCAAAAAAAAGAATTTGTCATCTGTTTTATTCCTGTTCAGTTAAAACTCTATATATTATTTTTGATATTAGATTCAATGATTTAATTTGTTAACAATATTTTGAGGAATGTTATTACTTTTTAAAGTACTTAATAAGAGATAGTCAGGTGTGATATTTAATGCATTGCAGATTTTAGCAAATGTTTCAATACCTAGTACAGAGTAACCGTTTTCAATATTTGATATGTGATAATTTGAAAAACATGTTTTTTTGGCTAAAGCATTTTTCTCCATTTTTATTTCTTTTCTATGTTGTGCTATACGAATTCCTATTTTTGTAGTCTACATACATTAATATCAACCAATAAAATGTTATCAATCATCGGCAATATTGTTAATAAATTTAAAAAAGATAATATTCTTATATGATTATAATATTTAAAAGTTTTTATATAGTTGTAAGATGAAGGGCTATAATAGATTAAAAGTGCATTTTTTGTCGAATTTATTACCATTTTTGTAAAATTCAACATTTACAAGCATTTTTTTGATAAATTTATAATAAGGAGGTTGATTACAATGAAAAACGAAAAATTATTATCAACTAAAATTAAAGACGGAGTCAAAAAAGGATTGTTTGCTACATTAAAAGCTAATGCAAATTCTTCCGGTTGTTTTATAATATATCAGCCTAAAACGCCTAAGGGTTTTGAAAAGTTTAAAAACATCAAATGATCAAATTAATTTCAAGCAAAGTCGCCCGTATCTTATGCGAAGATGAAAAGCATACAGATAATTATGAGTTATATGAATATGCCATATACATACTTTTGTCTTCAGCATTTCATATAGCGACAGTCATAGTCTTAGGATTGGTTTTCAATCTATTGACTGAAAGTTTAGTGTTCTATTTATCTTTTATAGCTATCCGTAAGTTTGCAGGCGGTTACCATGCTAAAACACCAACAAGATGCTATGTGTTTTCTGTTATTTCAAGTATAATAATGTTGTGCTTAATTAAATATGCAAATAGTGTTGGTAATATATTTACTTATTTACTCATAATATTTGAATTGCTTTGTGTGGTGTTGATAATATTAATGTCCCCTCTTGACACAGAAAACAATCCATTGAATAGTTACGAGAAAAAGTGGTACAAAACATTAGCTGTTTTAATTTCAGTCTGTATATTTATCATATCATTATTTTGTGTTTTAACAGAACTCAGAAACATAGGGTACTCTTTGATATGCGGAGTTATAATGAGCACCTTGGTGTTATTAATGAGAAAAGTCCAAATTACAAATTAAACTAGGATTAAACTAAGCATTTACGATTTCAGGTTACTGTAGACAAACTCAACAAATATAAATGAAGAACATAAATACAAAAGAAATTATTTATTGTATTCTCAGGAAGGAGGAGTTTCCGATGTTTTAATAATTTGCGAAAAATTATAAATATATTAAAAAGAAAGAGGTTTTACAATGAAAAAGAAAATGTTCTTATTAGGATTTTGTATCTTAATGGTTTCAACGATAATGTTAGGTTGTTTTAGTGCATCAGCTGCAACCGCAACCAGTTCGGGTTCGTACGTACTCAGTAAGACCGATCAAACTGAGAAAAAGCATACAAAATCGCTTTCGGTTTCTGGTGGAGGTAGTGCAACAGTCACCGCACAACATTGGAAAGGCAGTACTTTCCCTACATATTCTGATACAGCTTATTCCAAAATTAATAGCAGTAGCAGTTTAAAATCAACAAGTGTCGCCGTTTATATTTATAAAACAAACGGTGACTTGGCCGCAAGCGGTTCTTCTTCAAATTATGTAAACAAAGAGGCAGGCTACGGTACTACTGTTGGTAGCACTAAACACATTTTCACGTTGAGCAATAACAGAAATACATTAATATACAATGTTGTGGGAACTCAATCATAAGTAGATATTCAAGTTGAGGGTGTCCTTATACTATAAGGGCACCCTTTTGAGGATAAAGCTAATGTTAAATTTATCAATTAAAATCTTTTGGCATTTTTTAAAAAATAATAAGTTATTGGTTGGATTTCTTTGCTTAATACAGATAATATCTATATTTGCATCTCTTTTTGTGTTTTCGTATTTTGCAAGCTATACAAATGCAAATAAAAAATATGATAATTCTAAGACCTATACTGTATCGTTTAATGGTGCATTCATCGACGATAATATGATGCTAAAAGAGATAGAGCATTTTAATAATAAGTGTGATTTAGAATTAAATGCAGTCTCAATAAAAGCTAATATTGATGATACAAGAATAATGTTTGACTATCTTTACTATCCCAATCACATTAAGCATGGTAGATATTTCAACCAAGACGAATTTGTGACAAACAAACATGTAATAATATCAGGTGATGAAGGTGTGATAGAAGAGGATAAAATATCAATATGCAATGATAAATATACTGTAATTGGTACATATTCAGTTGGCGGTTATAATATATTGCCTATATCATCTATAAATGATGTGAAGCATAATAATGAATCTGTATCAATTGTTTTAGATAAATATCCTGATGACGATGAAAATAATAAAATTATTTCTCAATTGACGGAATGTTTTGAAAATGCAGAAATAATCTATCCGGAAAGAATAAAAAATATTGACAGCTTATGGAATGATTCTACTACTATTATATATATAGGAATATTTTTGTTATCAATGATAAATGTAGCATTTGTCTATTTATATATATTAGAAAAGAATAACAAAATTATTTATATTTATAGATTGAACGGTGCGACAAAAACAACTTGCATTTTTCTCTTAGCTAATGTAATTTTCATTATTGCTTTAATATCATTTGTATGTGGATGTATTTTTTCAAGATGTGTCTTGCCAAGCATAATTGAATATGTACAATATGAGGATTTTACATACAGCTTAGGAATATATGATTACATTAGTATGATTATAGTGTACTTTATAGTTATTATTATTACTAGTGCTCCTGTAATTTCAAAATATGTAAAAAATATATCTATTTCCGAAAAAAGATTGGGGTGACAAAATAATGAAGTTAATTAAATTTTCATACCATCTTTTCTGTAAGAATATATTAATGAGCATAATTATAATAATACAATTAGTTGCTTCCACTTTATTATTAAGCGATATTTTAGTTACTGCAAATAGTTACTTCGTTACAGTTGATGAGTACATTAGCAGTGGACTTTCAAATATAAACGGAATAATAGTTGATAATGGCGGTAATCCTGTACCAGACAGATTATTAAATAAATTGCCCGAAAATTCAATAGATTATTGTGAATTGGGTGGTGTAGCTTACTTAGGAGAATATAGTCTTTATGGATATAGTGATGAATTTGTAAATGATTATACTCCCGAATTATTAGAAGGAACATGGCTAAACGAGTGTACAGATGATTTAAAAAACATTCCTGTAGTAATACCTTATTCCTTAAATAAACATTTTAATATTGGTGACATAATTGATATTGATTCAGAAAATGGTTTTACGGGAAAGATTGTTGGTATATTAAAAACTTCTTACTACTGTACTTTTAATAATGGCGGTACAGAATTGAATACAAAAGATATGTTAGGCAAAGCAGATGAATCATTTGAAATTCCGTTATTAACATTATATAATTATTTGCCAAAAGAAATTATTAGTACCGGAATGACTGAAGCTATAGTTTTAAAAAATTCAAACGATTTAAATGAAGCTTATAAACTGTTTAGTAATTATTATTATGTCAGAACTTTTTTTGATGTGTTAGAAAACGGAAAAGAAGATGCTTATGCAAGAGTTAGAGCATTAGGTCCGATTCTTTTAACTTTATCTTTAGTTTCGTTGTTTGGAATGATAGGTTGCATTGCTATTTCTACTTATAAGAATCTTTATTTTTATTCCATTTTATATCTATGCGGTGCTTCAACCAAAAAATGTTTTTTGATAAGTTTATTATATACTGTTATCTATATTGTTCTGACATTGGTTGTATTCTTTGTAATATTTATTTTTGTTATGCAAAAAAGTATGTGTTGGCTTAATTATATTGCTATAATAGCTATAATTATGATACTGTTATCATTATCGTTAATTCCTTATAGAATATTAAAGAAAAACCCACCTATAGAAGTTTTTAAATATAAAAGATAATCGGAGGCAACTATGATTGAAATTAAAAATTTGAACAAGATATATTTAAAAGGGAAAAAAAATATGGTTCATGCGTTAAACAACATAAACCTAAAAATTGACGATAGAGAAACGGTTGCAATTATAGGAGAAAGCGGTGCGGGTAAATCCACATTATTACATATTATGTCATGCATTGATAATTTTGACGGAGAATATTATCTTGATAATATTGATATCAATAAACTTAGCGAAAGTAAAAAATCAAAGCTTAGAAGTTCTAAGATTGGAATAGTATTGCAGGATTTTGCATTGATTGATGATTTTACTGTTTTTGAAAATGTAATGACACCCTTATATTTTAATAAGAAAATAAAGGATAAAAAAGGTTCAGTAATGAGAGCTTTAAAAAAAACAGGAATTGCATCATTGAAATCTAAAAAAGTATCACAGCTTTCCGGTGGTCAAAAACAGAGGGTAGCTATATCGCGTGCTTTGGTTACAAGCCCAGAATACATATTTGCCGACGAACCTACGGGTTCTTTAGATAGTAAAACATCGGATGAAATAATTAAAATGCTCTTTGAATTAAACAGTAATGGAATTACAATAGTTATAGTAACACACAATTTAGAAATAGCCAATCAATGCCACCATATTATAGAAATAAAGGACGGTAATATTATTAAGGACATTTGTTCGTAAAAAAATATTAAAATGCCGACAAGTTATAGCTTTTAATGCTATTACCTGTCGGCATTATTTTTTGCCTTTTTTGCATTGAAAGCAGAAAGGGCAAGATGATCTATAGGAATAGAAGTCCTCCGATCGACCTGAATAAAAAAATTCAGATTGATTGGAGGATAATTGAATGGACAAACGTCCAAAGAGAAGAAAATTACTGAAAGAAGGTGTTAAAGTGTTAGGCTTTATTATTGGTCTTTTTGTCGGTGCTTTTATCGGCGTTTGCGTTATGTGCCTGTGCAATGCAGCGGCAAAAGCTGATGAGCAGATGAAAGATAATATAGATGACAAAAAATAAGGAACAGGTGATAATTTGAACGAAAACTATATAAATGAAAATAACATTGATTCTGAACACAAAATAGAATCTGTTATTAATGACTGCAAGGTCACAATTTACTTTTCCAAAAGCAGAAATTTACAGGTTGAGAGAAATGTTCTTGAAAACCTTTTGGATACATTTGAGAACAGAATGAAATCACAGATAGGATGCTAATTTTCTTTATTTATTTTTAAGATTTCGCTGGATATTATATGAATTATGTAGTATTGTTGGTTTGCAAAAATCGTATGAATGGGTGATAAAATGAAAAGAGTATATTGCTTGTACAGAGTATCAACCAAAGGTCAGGTTGATAAAGATGATATTCCAATGCAGAAAACCTCGTGCAGAGAATTTGCTGAACGTAACGGTTGGACCATTCTGAAAGAGTTTCAGGAGAAAGGCGTGTCGGGATTCAAGGTTTCGGCAAGCGACCGAGATGCTATTCAGGATTTGAAAACCGCCGCAGAAAAGAAAGAATTCGATGTACTTCTTGTCTTTATGTTTGACAGAATAGGCAGAATTGATGACGAAACTCCGTTCGTCGTCGAATGGTTTATAAAGCACGGCATAGAGGTATGGAGCGTCAATGAGGGCGAACAGCGTATGGATAATCATGTGGATAAGCTTATGAATTACATACGATTTTGGCAAGCCAACGGTGAGAGTCAGAAAACGTCAGCACGTGTTAAAACTCGCCTTAACCAAATGACGTTAGACGGCAAATTTACCGGAGGTGTTGCACCATTCGGTTACAAACTTATAAAAAGCGGTGAAATCAACAAAAAGGGAAAAGAGCTTATGGACATAGTCGTTGACGATGATGAAGCTCCGATAGTCAAGAAGATATTTGAGATGACAGTTAAAGAGGGTTACGGCTCATATCGAATGGCTGACTATCTGAACAGTCACGGAATCAGAACCCATAATAACAGCAAGTTTCAATGTAATACGGTTAATCGTATTCTAAAGAACAGGCTGTACTGCGGTTATCTTGTATCAGGCGGTGTTGAATCCCCATACATAGAAAGACTTCACATCATTGATGAAAATGTATATGAACAAGCACAATTTATATTAAGTCAGCGTTCTAACAAAAATGAAGAGAAGAAACAAATTGCAAGAACTACGAAAGGCAGTACATTACTTTCCGGAAATATCTATTGCGCTCATTGCGGTCAGAAGATGGTATCAACAAGCTATATCGACCGATACGACAGGGCAGACGGCAGTCAGTACAGAGTTCGCAGACAGAGGTATATATGTACCAATAAAGCGATGAAAAGAGGTGCATGTGACGGGCAGTCGGCTTATGTAGCACACAGAATTGACGGTGCTGTACTTGCAACATTGAGAGATTATCTCGCCAAAATCAAATCAACGCCAAAAGATATAGCACTGGAAAAACGCTACAAATCCGAAATATCGGAGTATAGGAGAAAGCAGACAAAGCTTGAAAAAGAGATTGAAAAGCTGAAAAGACAGGTGGTTGAATTGTCTGCCGAAATAGGACGCTCTTTACTCGGCAAAAGCCGCTTTACTCCAGACATACTGTCAGCTTCTATTGACAATACAAACGATTTACTCCATAAAAAAGAATTTGAATTAAGTGATATAAAGTTCAAGCTTGCCAATCAGCAAAATGCGATGGGCAAGCTTGATTTTTATTATTCACAGTTCAGAACATGGGCAGACGAATTTGACAACTCAACAATGGAGCAGAAGAAAATGATAGCCTGTCAGCTCATAAGAGAAGTGAAAGTAGCCAGAGGTTATGAATTAGAGATTATATTCGACCTTAATTATGAACAATTCTTATCTCTATAAAGACTTATAGATTGAATTTACAAATTTATTCTGCTATAATATTTTCAGCTTAGAAGTGGGTGAATATATATGAGCGAAGAAAATAAGATACAAATTTTTGAAGATAAAAAGATTCGTACTGCGTGGAATGAGTCGGAAGAAGAATGGTATTTTTCTATAGTTGATGTAATTTCAGTTCTGACTGACAGTAACGAACCTCGTCGTTACTGGAGCGATCTTAAGCGAAAGCTTAAAGCTGAAGGAGCAAACCAGTTGTACGAAAATATCGTACAACTGAAAATGCAATCTCCTAAGGATGGTAAAAATTACAAAACAGATGTTGCAAATACAGAACAGCTTTTAAGATTAATACAGTCAATCCCGTCGCCAAAAGCAGAACCTTTCAAAATGTGGCTTGCAGAAGTAGGTAGAGAGAGAATTGATGAAACCATAGACCCTGAACTTACCATAGAGAGAGCCCTTGAAACTTATCTGAAAAAAGGGTATAGCAGGGAGTGGATAAATCAAAGACTTCAAGCTATACAGGTAAGAAAAGAGCTTACTGATGAATGGGATTCTCGTGGTGTAAAGCAGGGTGTAGAATATGCAATTCTGACTGATGAAATCACAAAAGCGTGGTCAGGAATGACAACCCGCCAGTATAAAAATCTCAAAGGATTGAAAAAGGAAAACCTGAGAGATAATATGAGTACGCTTGAGTTGGTACTAAATATGTTGGCAGAAGCTACTACAACTGAGATTTCCAAAGAGAAAAATCCTCAGTCTTTTTCTGAAAACAGAAGTGTTGCAAAAGAGGGCGGAGAAGTCGCCGGAAATGCTCGAAAGGATATTGAGGAAAGAACAGGAAAACCTGTAATTTCTCTCCAAAATGCAGTTGATTACTCAAATCTCATTTCTGATGTTATAGAAAATGATTTCGATAAAAATGAATAAAGTATTCTGATTGCCTTGTGAGTTAAAAAACTCGCAGGGCTTTTATTATATCCCAATTTCAAGTTTGTTTCTTGGGTGTTTGGCTGAAAGAATATTTTTCTGTTTGTTGATGCTCGTGTGTGTGTAAATCTGTGTTGTTGTAATAGAACTGTGACCGAGCATTTGCTGAATATATCTGATGTCAACGTCCTCTTCCAGCAGGAGAGTTGCAAAAGAATGACGAAACATATGCGGAGTAATGTGCAGCGGCACTTCTGCACCGATTGCATAGTTGGTAATCATATTACGAACAGATTGTTCAGATAGACGGTTGCCGAGTCTATTTATAAAGAAAAATTTGTTGTTTGCTATTTCAAATTTAAATGATTGATTATACTTTTTGAGCAACTCCTGAACATTTTGATTGCAGATTTGAATCAGGCGTTCTTTTGAGCCCTTTCCGTAAATTTTGATTATGTAATCATTAAAATCAATTTGTTCAGTCGTGAGTGTGCATAATTCTGAAATCCTCATTCCGGTGGCAAACAGTAACTCAAGTATGAGTGCATTCCGCAGAGCAACTTTCTTAGTATAGTCAGTTTTAGCTTTGGTAAGTTGTAGATAAGCAAACCTAATAATTTGCTCAATATTATTTATGGGAATAGTTTTTGGGAGAATAAAGGGTTCTTTATACTTGATTTGTATCTTATGAAAAGGATTAATATCAATAAGTTCCTCAATTTCAAGATAGTGAAAAAATGCTTTTAGCGAAGCGATTTTTCGTTTAACACTCTTAGGTTTGTACTTGCAATGCAGTAAATCAATGTATTGCTCAATGGATTTTTTGTTTGTCCATTCAATAGCAGATTCCATAGTGAATTCAAAATACTGCCTTAAATCAATAGTGTATGATTTTATCGTTTTCTGATCAAGATTTTTTCTTGAAAGGCAAAAGTTTAGATAATCAGTTGTTAGATTATTTGCTTGTACATTTTTTATTTCCATCGCATATAGCTCCTTATCTTTAATAAAATTATTATGCAACGGAAAATAAAGAAAGTCTATTCAAATATCTATATTTATTTTGCCTAAAAATTTTATTTATTGAGCAATAAACAAAATTGTATTATACAAAATGCATAAAAACACTATGTGAAATTTTATAACTGATTTACGCAAAAGTTATTTTAATGTTTGTCGAATTATGTTATAATTGACACCATAAAGTGTAATTATAAATGCTTTTATATTACATACCCGAAATATAGATTTAGTTAAGGCTTAATACTACATTTTCTCATGATGTGATTTACTTGCATAAGTGTTACTCAGATATGCATTCGTTGAATGTAAGATGTGTAGTTCTTTCTCATTGGCAAAAATGTATTTTGACTTTGGCTAAAGATAATGAATAGAGGATAACTATTAATTATGGCTGAAAGGGGAAAAGATAATTGTGAAGTATAAAGTATTGATTATCTCAAATAATGCTAAAATTGAAATGGATAATACCGTAGATATTGAATATATAGTTTTGAATTCACCAAGTAAAAGAATATTAGAGGAAACAATTCTAAAAACAGATTTTGACTGTATTATCCCATTACAAGCAATTAATAAAGGCAATAATACTTATAATATATTAAAAGTATTAGATTCCTATGGTCTGAAGTATTTTGGTAATAATTATCTTAAGTATTTGCTTGTAAATGAAAAACCTGCTTTCATTATGCAAACGGAACTTCGTTTGCCGAGTGAGATTTGGACAAAATATAATTACTATAAAAACATCCAATCCCTTTCTAAAACAGATTTTCCGATTTTTATAGAAAGTGATTCTGAAGTGAATTATTTATTAAACTCAATCAATGAATTAAATAAAATTATTGATACTCTTTTCTCTGACAAAATTGATGAATTAATAGTATATAAAAATTATTCATTTGTTAAATTATTTGATACTGTATTAATCGGAAATATTCCTAATTTTATTTTTGCATCATCTGATTCAACTGCTGATGAATTAGCATATCTTAAAGAAATATCCATAAAATTATTTAGTAAATATAAATTTAAAGATTTTGCAGGCTTTAAGTTTGCAAAAAGAGGGGATCAATATTTTCTGTTAAGTATCAATTCTGATAAATTAACAAACAAAGAAATAACAAATGTAATGCATTTAAACTATAGATTAGACACTAAAGACATTATTAATTTATATATTCTAGTTTCTTCTTTCAAAAATTGTATTGACTCAAATATCATATGTGAATTGTCTAAAAAACTGTCACACAACATAGTTTTGTTAATTTTACCACTAAAAATCAAACAAAAGTGTGGGATTGATTTTGATTATAATGATATTTGTAATGACTTAAAATATAGCTTTTTAAATTCAGATGACAGCAATAAGTATGAATTCATAAAAATGATTGAAGAGCATATTGAAAACACACCAAAATGTAAAATTAATTCATATTGTTTAGGCGATATTGATTTTGATTATGATATGTATCTGTCTTCTTATGAGGAAATCCCTCAGGCACCAAGAAACCCAAACGATGTATTAAGGGAATCATTGCAAATACTTAACGGGCAAATAAGATGGAATTCACCGCTTTCTTTTTATAATATATGCCCACCAACAATGATGAATACAGTAGCTGCATCAACAATAACAAATATTTATAATCCTAACGGCATGATAGACAGGACATCAGCTGGATATCTTAAAATGGAAAAACAAATTATTAGGCAGTTATCCAACTTACTTGATATTGATTCGTCAAAATCAGCAGGTGTTTTTACATCAGGTGGAAAAATATGTATTACATATGCTGTGAAATGTGGATTAAACCGATGCCAAAGAGAATTTAAGTCTAAAAAATCTCCTATAGTTATAACCTCATGTGCCAATCATTTTTCCATTGAAGATGTTTGCTATCAATTAGGTATAGAAGATTGTATTCGCATTCCATTGACAGCTTCTCAGGAAATGGATTATGGCGAATTTGAGAAATGTATATCAACATGCATTGAAAATAATATCCCAATCGCATGTGTTATTGTTTCGGGAGGAAACACAATGCACTCAGCAGTTGAAAACATTAATACTGTGAATAGTATAATCACTTCTTATGTTAAAAAATATAACTTATCAGATTCCCCATATATCTATTATGATATGGTTGTATGCTGGCCTTGGCTTTTCTTTAAGTCATATAATTTTCATATAAATCCGTTAAAGTTAGAGAGTTCTTTAAAAAATAGAATAAAACACATTTCAGATATCTTAATAAATGCAAAACTTGCTGACGGTTTTGGATTTGATTTTCATAAAGGAGGGTTTTCACCTTATGCCACGAGCTTGTTTATAGCCAAAAACGGAAATGAATTGTTTAGTATAAATAGTAAGAATGGCGAAATCAGAAAAGATTCATGTTATCATACATTTACAAATTCTCGTTGTACAACCGGCATAATCTCTGCTTGGAATGTTTTGCAAAGTGTTGGTATATCAGGTTTTCAAGCCTACATTGCTAATATGTTGAAGGTAGCAGAAACGTTGTCTGACACTTTCGAAAAAGAAAAAATAATTGTTTTGAGAAAATATGATACATACGGTTTTGCAACTTTGATATGGTTACAATCGCCTGAATTAAGATGCTATAAATTCTCCGATATAATAAATTCAGAAGATTTGCTAAACGAAAATAATGAATATATATATCAATTTACTGAATATTTAAAAAGAAATGGCGCTGTTAATATTTGCGTTCGTTATTTACCTAAATATAACTTTGAAGGTAATATAATTACTATTATTTCGCTTTTACCTATGACAATGAATATTAACGGAAAAGTTGCCGGGAAAATAGCAAAAGAGATTTTAAAGATAAAAGAGGAATTTGATAAAGAATATATTAAGGGAAGCAATTTTAATTTTAAATCTGCCCCGGATAATGTTCCAAGATAAGTCAAATCAAATCATTAAATAGTGCTGTCAAATTATTGCAAAGCCTTATATTATAATTATCGTTATTAATGGTGTAATGCATATAATACCTTAAAGCTTTATCAATACACTCTAATCCCAATGACTTCCACTTTGCCATTTCATTTTTATCTTGCTGCAATTTTAATATTCTCCTATACGCAAATTGTGCATAAAACAGATTGCTTTTTGCCTCTTTGTTCTGATTTTTTAGATCTAGCGAGTTTTCAAGAGCACACTCCATACATTCTATGGCTTTATCAATATTTCCCAAATACTCATAATAATAAGCTTTGGCTAAATTAAAATCTGTTTTGTATGGTGTTGTAATGTCTTCAAAAAGTTTATCAACTTTTTTTATCAGAGTTTTACACTCATCCATACCTGTTTCGTTAACAGACATAGAGTAACTTACATAAGTATTAATCTTTTCGGGTACAACTCCACTATAACAAAACACCTCATTTTCCTTAATAAGTAAATTCATTGCGTCTTCATAAAGATTTATTGCCTCACTGAATAACTTTTTCACGTCAATCAAGCAGTCTTTCTCAATATTGCTGATTGAAACAAACCCATAATGCAATTTTTCAAACATTATTTTATTGAGGCTGTTTCCTTTTTGTTCACAAATTCTTGCAAGTATATATGGTTCGGTTATTTGTTCTTTATACGTTAGAAGTTCATCATAAAGTTCTAACGGTTCCTTAATCTTTCCATTGTGATTAAGCACCCTTCCCAATTCAATTCCAATTCTTATTTTATTTCTTATATCATAGTCATTATTATATTTATCAAATTCGGATTGCAAAATAGTTATGCTATCACTACTATGTCCTATTTCCATTAGAATAACAGCTTTATTCATATTAAGATTTGTGGAAAACGAAAGATTATTAGGATTAATTGTTCTTATTGATTTATCTGTATATTCAAGTGCCCCATCATAATCATTATTAAAATAAAGTAATCTTGACTTAAAATAATACATATATGATTTAACATCGTTATCAATTACTTTGCTTCGAATGCATAATATTATATCGATAATGTTTATCAAATCATATGTATATAAAGAATATGATATTAAGATTTCTTCCATGCCGGAAATAATTATATTGATTAAAGCTTTGCTATCATTATAATCTCTATCATGTAAAAGGTATTTTAAATCAGATTCCAAGCTGTTAAAGTGCGAAACCGCTTCGATAGTCAGCTTGGGCAAAATGTCCATATTACCGGAATAATTATCAGTTAAAATTTTTTTGAACACTCCAAGATTCTCGTTTGCTTCGTTTATCAGGAATTGTACGAATCCTTCTTTGTAAATAAGATTTATTTTACATAAATGTAATACTTTTTCAAGTGTTTCGTTATTAATAACAATGTATTCTTCAAGGTATTTTTCAAAAAAGAATTCTTCAATCTTATCATGACTAAATTTAATATTATTATGTTTGGAAAAATCTGTTGCAAGTATATTTACATCAACAAGAGCATTAAACACATCAATATAATAAGCGGATTCATTCATATTACCGTCTGATAATAATGCGTTTTCTATCATATATTTTGTTACATACAATAAATTGCAATTAATAATCAAATCAAAATATGTAAAAATAATTTTTTTGGCAAATAATTGATTTGTTTTTGTTAATCTTCCAAACATTGTTTTTGAAAGAACCTCAAAAAGCAAATTGTTGTTATTGAAATCTAAACTTTCGATACTATAAGTTTGTAAATACTCGTCAATTATTGCAAAATAAAAAGGAGTCATATTTTGTATTTTGATATTCTTAATAGCATCTATTATTTTGTCATCTGAAAAATAACATTTTAGTAATGCGCTAAATTCATTATCATTAAACGGTTTTACTTTATAGTTTGCATCTTGATTCTGAACTATTCCGAATTCCGATTTATCATTCCTATAGAAATATAAGTAATTTAAATTTACTCCTGTTGTATCTTTATACTGTAAATATGCATGTTCTCTACAGGTAACAATTATTTTTATATTATTACATTTGAGGTTATATATTTTTCTGGCAAGATCATTGATTTTTAAATAATACTGTTTTTGGGATTCAAAATTCAGTTCATTTATTCCATCAATTATTAAAATGATTCTTGAGTTATTTATTTTTAATGCTTTATTTAAGGTATTAATTACTGATTCTTCCTCACTTGCGTCAATTTCAATTCCCAAAAAAGCAGATAAATCCAAATAATCGGTTTGGTTGACTTTTGAAGAAACTATTGAAAAATGTAATTCTTTATTTTTAAGCATAAAGTTTCTGACAGCTGATGTTTTTCCTGAGCCGCTTGACCCGGTAATAAATATAGCCGTTTTATCAGAGAATATAAAATCATTAATATCGTTGTCTAGTCTCAGCTCTATATACTTTTGGTTACATATATTATTTAGATTTAAAAACTCTTTTGTCGTTTTATCACATTGCTTCAAACAGAAAATATATATTGAATCTTTGCTAATAAAATCATCATCCTTCACGCTGAATTTTATATCAAGCCATTTTGAAATTATATTTACTTGATTATCAACTATACAAGTTTGGTAAAATGGCAGTCCCTTGACTAAAGAATCATTAATGAAGCTTTTTTCATCTGTTTCGATTTCGCCAAGGTCTATATGTATTTTATTATTAAAGCATCTCAATGATTCTTCTTTTCCATAAAATACTTTATATTTCACATTTTTTGTGTAAGGAAAAGTAACAGCAGATAAGATTTTAATTATCCGCATTACATTACTTAAATCAGTAAATGGTATATTTATTGATTCAATTTTTAAATGTTCATTTTTAAAATTTAACTTTATTTGATTTATCACACTCGATTCTTTTAACGAAATTATGTCTTTTATTATATCCCAAAAGGTTGAATCAAATAGTATGTTGCTATCTATTTCTTTAATAAAGGTATCATTTAACTTATTTGCATAATCCGAAGTTGTTATGTTTAAGCAAAAAGCTCTTATAACTATTTCAAACGCAACTCCAAGTATCAGTGCGTCAACTTCATTATTAGGTATATTAACCAACTTTGAAGGCAATAACTTCTTCTTGAAAACATATAAATATGCTTGTAAACAAGAAGAATATAACTGAACATCACATTGATGTGAATCACTAATTATTTTTGAGCAATATAAAATACCTAAAAATAAATCATAAAACCTTGAATTAATTGATAACACATCTAATATTGATGTATCTTGCCACCCGCTGATTAAGTGTTTCTTTTGTGCATTAATAATGCTTTTATGATTTTCTAAAACCAAGATAGAATTTAATTCCGGTAATATGTTGTTAAAATCTCCAAACTTTTTACCGCTGAGAACATTTTCTAAAGATTCTCGTGCTGATAATAAATTAATAATTTTTTGTGCTTCATAAGAATTCTGATTATATGGTCCTGAAATATCAATCCAAAACATTGATGATGAGGAATTACAATTTATCGAATTCATTAAGCCTACATCTTGTCCTCTATATCCTATAAATATAGTTAATCCCTGAGTTTTTTTATTTATATCATTTGACAAATCCGGAGATAACTTCATTAATTCGGCAGGAGAAAACCTTAATATTCCTGAATCTAAATCTCCATGTACTTTTAATAAATTAAATTTTGGTTCAGCGTTACCATGTTTAGAATAACCCATATCTCCAGTACGCTTTAAATAAGACATATCTTCACAGACTGTTTCAATTAACAAATCAAAGTTTGTGGTTATAATGTTATTTATATACCCTGCTTCAATAAGATTCTTAAGGCATTTATGAGCATTAGTTGGTGTCATACCTTCAAATCTTTTGTTTAATAATTCTCTTTGTTCCCTTTCAGTTTTACCACTCCACACAACATTAATAAAATTACTATATATATCTTCCCAATTCTTTTCATCATCAATTGCAATATTATGTTCGTACAATGATTCTTTCATTATACCTATTGTTGAAACATCCTTTATTGTAGAGGAAAGAGAACAACCTGCTCCTAAAATTAATGTTGTTTCTCCTTTCCTTTTGTATTCTGTAAGTGCATAATATAATCTATGAAATACCCCATTCATTTTGTTTATTTCCAAATAATATCCCCCCTACAAATCAATGACATATAATTAATAGTTATCCTTCATTTGTCGGAGATGTGTAGGGAGAGAGGAAAAATTATTGTATTAAATTAAAAAAACACAATCATAGCGATTATGGTGAAGATTAACAAAAATCTCATAATCATGTAAAGTGTGATATGAGATTCGTTATAAATATGTTTTTATTTTTTAAAGGAGATTGTTTTATGGCGTTTTTCTTTTCTAACAATTTTGCAGAAAACCAAATTATTAAAAAAGCATTTGAAACTGTATGTATTAATAAGCTGAAAAAGGATTACTATTGTGATATGTCTGAATACATATTTGCAAGAATCAATAAAAGTGAGATGTATGCTTCTTTGTCTGCAATGGAATCACCTTTTGCTTATCTTTATAAGAATTCCTATCCGAAATTAGATGTAGCCAATGAATATTGGAGAAACTTTTTAGAAAACAATTCTGTTTATTACAATGAAAAAACAGAATTGAGTGTTATTGAATCTAAAGCAATAGTTTATTGGATTTATAGAATTTATAGTAATTCTGAGGAACGTAAAAATGCTACCAGAAAAATGTTGAGTGAACTTAGCAATTATTTTGAATTAGGCACATTATCATTTGCTCAGGCTATTATATACATAATATCTAAAGTAGAGATTAATCTAATAACTTCATTTGATAAAGCAAATAAAATAATACAAACAATTGGAAAATCTGGAAACAGTATATATTATAGAGGTCACTCTGATGCAAATTATGTTTTATTGCCTTCTGTAATGCGTTTGAATAGTTGGTATAAGCATGAATGTGACCTATACAATGAAACCGTAATAGAGTGTCCAAATTCATTTAAAAATTGCTTTACCCATCTTGATTATTTAGTGGAAATGCAGCACTATGGACTGCCCACAAGACTTTTAGATGTTACAAAAAATCCTTTGGTAGCACTTTATTTTGCATGTTGTGATAATTTTAATAGTCAAGGTGAATTGATTGTTTTTGATGTAAAAACGGATGAAATTAAATACCCCAAAAGCGATACGGTTTCGATATTAGCTAGTTTACCACTATTTAAATCTGATATGAAGAAGGAATTGCTCATGTGGGCACAGGATAAAACTCTTGATATAAATGATTTTAATCGTAAAGCAATTAGACTTCTTCATGAAGTAAAACTGGAAAAGCCTGCATTTAGAGATGAGATAGCAAAAAATGATATTTTAAGCTGTTTTTTTGTTCTTGCCGAGAAAAAGAACGATAGAATTGTTAAGCAAGACGGTGCTTTTATAATCTGTGGATTGTTTGATTTAACAGATAATATAATCAATAAGTACAGATACAAAAAACATACGAAAATTCAGATTTATATAATAGATCAAAAAGCTAAAATGGGAATTTTAAAACAGCTGGACAAGTTTTCAATTAATAGAGCTCAACTGTTTCCTGAAATTTCAGATGTGACAGAACATATAAAAGAAAAATATAAATAGATTATCTAATATCTATTGCTTATTTTGCTTCAGATGTTAATTATGAATAATATAGTTTTTCTTACTGATTTTTAGAAAGTTTTATAGAAAGAGGGAGTGCTAAATGTATTTACATTCACTGAGAATTCAAGGCTTTAGAAAGCATTATGATACTACAATTGTTTTTTCTGATTCTACATTTTTAATTGGTGAAAACAATGTGGGAAAAAGTAGTATTTTGTATGCTCTTGATTATTTGTTAAATAATAAACCAAAAGTAAATCCAAATGAGTATTTTTCATGCACCACCGCCGAGGGATAGAATAAACGAATTGCTGACGAGATTATCTTGACAGCAGAATTCTGTGATTTACCTACTGAAGCAAAGTTATGGAGGGGATTTAAGGGTAGAGTAATACCATCTACTGATAATGTTGTTGGTCAAACTGGGCTGAGTTTTATATACAGAAAAACTTTTAAATTTGGATCATCTGCAGCGAAAATTGAAACCAAAGAATTTAAAAAGGAGATTAAAACTAATTTTAAAGAATGTAAAACTGTACAAGATTATTTAGATAATGGTTTAAATTAAGATAGTTTAACAGATGAAATAAAACAATTAGATAAGAATAAAAAGTTGGCAACTAAAGAAAAAAGGTTATTTGATTCAGTAGATGAAATATATGAATTTGATGAATCGGAAGAAGTATGGGTAGAAAATCCTGGTGGTATTCCTCAGAATGTACTGAGTAAATTGCCAAAATATTTGCTTATACCGGCACAAGATAAGGAGGATGAGATAACAGGATCATCAGGAACACTTCAAAAGACCTTAAATGAATTATTTTCTGAAATAAGAGAATCTTCGGAGAATTATAAAGAGGCTCAAAAATATCTGGATAAACTTAGCCGAGAATTGGATCCTGAAGATGCTAGTACCGAAATTTCTAAAATGATTGTGGAACTTAATGATATTGTGTCGGAAATTTTTCCTGGTACAGGAATTACAACATCAGCCAATTTGAGCGATGCAGATAGCGTAATAAAGCCAACTTTCCGTATAGAAATGAATAGTAATATTGCGACACCTGCCAATTTACAGGGAACAGGACTTATCAGATCTACAGTATTTGCATTATTAAGATATAAAAGTTTAAGAGATAATCGAAAAAATAAATCTGAAACAAGACCTTTAATTATTGGCTTTGAGGAACCTGAAATTTATTTGCACCCAAATGCTATTAATAAAATGAGAGACACTATATATAATTTGGCTGAAAATGCTAATAATCAAATTGTTTGTACAACACATTCGCCGTATATGATTGACATTAGCAAAAAGCCATCTCAAGTACTCAACAGTTTATGGACTACTATAAAGGATGATATGTCGGAAGATGGAAAAGCTGAAGTAGTTGAATCTATGCCATTTAATGTTACGGATGAATTTATAAAACTCCAAGAAGATTCAAAAGAGAATATAAAAATTATTTTAAAAATTGATGAGTCAATTGCCAGATGTTTTTTTGTCAAAAAGGTTTTGGTCGTAGAGGGTGACACTGAACAAGTGGTCTTGACTGAAACAATAAGCAGAATGCCAGATGAACTAAAGAATCAAATATTGTCGGATTGGCATATAGTAAGGGCTCGTGGTAAAGCTGCAATTATTTCTTTAGTTAAATATTTAAAAGCTATGACAATAGATATTTATGTTATACATGATGGTGACTTTGAAACCGATGGTGCAGAGCGTTTTAATGAACCTATAAGAAATGCCTTAAATGATGATGATAAATTAGTTGTGTTACAAAATTGTATTGAGGATGTTTTAGGATATAGTGCTCCAAAATCTGATAAACCATTTGCAGCATATAAACATATACAAGAAAATTGGACAGACTGGAGTAGTATACCTGAATTATGGAGAAAATCTGTTGAAAAAATATTTATTTGTGGCAAAACAATAAAATGTCAAACACACACAGACGATACTTGAGACCTATACAATCGTTTTTATGTGGTTATTCCTCTACACTTGCCAGAGCGCATGACTGTTAATCATGATGTCACTGGTTCGAGCCCAGTTGGGGGAGCCAAAAGAGGCTCATAGTTTTTCTATGAGCCTCGATTACTTATATACAAAATTTATTTCCGGTAGAAGTGATAATTGTTTTATCGGAAAGGAAAAGATATGGAGTTCGAAAATATGACAGACAAACAATTTGATGTTCTTATGAACTCAATTATCCAAATAGTAAAGGATTCTGAAACTAAAGATGAAGCTGTTGAAAAGCTACAAAATTTAGTTAAAGGTAAAGAAAACTGATTACTTTCGCTAATCTGCTTAATTTAATAGGTTCTTTGTCAATAGTTGGGGTAATCCGAAAAATGAAAGGTTCTATGTCAATAGTTGGGGTAAATCCGAAAAAAAAGAATTGAAATGAACAAGCGATAGTAAATCAAGCTATCGCTTGTTCTTGCATTTGGTGAGAAAACATATGTAAAATACAATTACGAAACCGCTTGCCACAGGAGCAACGATATCGACGCTTATAAAGATGAATAAAGATGTGCTTGCCAAAGGCAGGAATATCCTTTATAGGCTGTTCACGATAATCGTGAACCTTATCAGTGAATTTACCGCAACAGGGGCATTTGTGAGGTTTTCTTTTTAATCGGCAGTTAATATGGATTGAATTATCAATTTCTTCAACTTTTTCTATATCAACATCTTGCAATCCTAAGAGCTTTTCGGTAAAATATTTGTAAAGCATATTTGTTCCTCCGTTTCTGGTTTCTAGTCAATTCTATTTTAACGGATTTTAGACAAATATGCTCTACTTTTTTTAAAATTATTTTTGTAGGATCTATTTGTTACCCCAACATTTATTATAGAGCCTATTTTAGTTCATCACGATTTTTTGT
Source organism: Ruminococcus intestinalis (assembly GCF_014288065.1). Classification (NCBI taxonomy): domain Bacteria; kingdom Bacillati; phylum Bacillota; class Clostridia; order Eubacteriales; family Oscillospiraceae; genus Ruminococcus; species Ruminococcus intestinalis. The sequence goes on from NZ_JACOPS010000001.1 coordinate 125,685, forward strand.
GGGATGGTGAACGGACAGAAGGAATAGAAAGATAGCAAATCAGGGTAAAGAAGAAGTCATCATCACGGTAACCGTAGCCGAGTCGTTTAGCAATCTTGATCTTGTTGTTGAAGCCTGCGAGCTTCATCCAGACGAACAACACCGAGAACATCTCTGCCAAATTGTGACTGCATATGAAACCGATCATATACAATCCGTGCTTTGGACAAATGCTTTGTTACAAGCTTGTTGTAAGATGCGTTCATGTCCATCGCTACCACGATGACTGCCGATAAGGAGTCGGAGGGCACATCTTCAAAGAACTTTTCAAAATCCTTTATCGCTCTGCCCTTTCTGCCCCATAAGATATCTCCCTGCTCCAGATCCATCACGCAGGTTGCGTAACTATATCCTTTATGGATTGCAAATTCATCAACAGCAAGTATCCTCGGCTTGTAGCCTTCCTCTCTTAACATTTTTCCGTGATGAGGGAATTATTTAAAATTTATTCTAAAATTTCAAAAACTCGAAATTCGATCAATCTGAATTTCGAGTTTTTCTACAGGCTGAACTGCATTCCTACCTTTAGGTTAGAATGCAGTCGTTTTTTATTTGGGCTGTTTTTTTACAGCTCACTTTTGATTATTTTTATTCTTCACCGTTCCAGCAATAAGTACAGAGTTTACATTTATCTATACCGCAGGAATCAAGCATATCGTCAAGGCGGTTAAAGCGAAGTGAAGTAAACTTGAGTTCCTTACAAATCTCGTCAACCATCTTTTCATATTTTTCGGAATCCGGATTTGTGTATTCCTTTAAAACTTCATCGGTAACATTGCCGTTTTCAAGTCTTTCGATAACTCGTCTTGTAATAAGATCCATCTCAGAAGATGAGCGTGAGAAATTGAGATACTTACATCCGTAAACAAGAGGAGGACAAGCAGGTCTGATATGAACTTCCTTTGCACCGCTTTCAAAGAGATACTCTGTGGTTTCTCTAAGCTGAGTACCACGCACGATTGAATCGTCAATTAAAAGCAAGCTCTTATCTCTGATTAAATCTTCAACTGCAAGCAATTTCATCTTGGCAATAAGATTACGCTGGCTCTGAATTGTCGGCATAAATGATCGTGGCCATGTAGGAGTGTATTTAATAAACGGTCTTGAGAACGGAATACCGGAAGCATTTGCATAACCTACTGCGTGTGCAATACCCGAATCCGGCACACCTGCAACAACATCAGGCTTAACATTATCTCGCTTTGCCATTTTTGCACCGCAGAGGTAACGCATCTGCTCAACGCTCATTCCCTCGTATGAGCTTGCAGGGTAGCCGTAGTAAACCCAAAGGAATGTGCATATCTTCATTTCATTACCCGGTTGTTTAAGTGTAACGCAGTTCTGATCTGTAATAACTGCGATTTCACCGGGTCCGAGTTCTTTATAGTTGCTGTAACCGAGATTTTTATAAGAAAAACTTTCAAACGCAGCGCAAAATGCATCTTCTTTTTTACCTATTGCAATCGGAGTTCTGCCGTACTTATCTCTTGCACAATAAATTCCGTTTGGATTCATAAGTAAAAGTGAAAGTGAACCGTCTACCTTTTCGAGTGCGTAATTAATACCGTCAATAAGATTTTCTTTCTGATTTATAAGTGTTGCAACAAGTTCTGTAGGGTTGATTTCACCGCCGCTCATTTCAAGAAAATGAGAATTGCCGTTTGAGAAAATCTCCTGAACGAGCTCGTCTGTATTGTTAATTTTACTTACGGTTGTGATAGCGTATGTACCGTGATGTGAACGCACCATAAGCGGCTGCGGCTCATAATCGGAAATACAACCGATGCCAAGTCTGCCTTTCATACTCTGCATATCTTTATCAAACTTAGTTCTGAAAGGTGCATTTTCAATATTATGAATAGATCTGTCAAACCCCTTTTCGTCATCGTAAACTACCATACCGCCTCTTCTTGTGCCGAGGTGTGAGTGATAGTCAATACCAAAATACAAATCAAAAACGCAGTCCTCTTTGGCTGCTACTCCCATATATCCGCCCATATCTTTTCTCCTTTTTAATTCTGTCTGCCATATGCAAACTAATATAACAGTAATATTAATTATATTATTATTTCTTGCTGTTGTCTATACAAAAATAAAATTAAATGTCATAATTAAGGTAATGTTATCATAACTGATTTTTAACATATATACTTTTTTGCTTATTTGTTTATTATATATAATATTTCACGCAAAGAATCACAATTATTTTTGAATAAGAGATTTACACAATTTATATTTTATGTTATAATATAGTAAATTCTTATCAAAACAGTAAACATTAATTTTAAATAAAGGAATATTAATATGACTCTGCAACAACTGAGATATGTTATCACGGTTGCTCAAAAAGGTACAATAAGCGAGGCGGCAAAGGAACTTTTTATTTCACAGCCGAGCCTGACCAATGCAATCCGTGAACTTGAAAAAGAAATGAACATTACAATATTTAACAGAACCAACAAAGGCGTTGCTGTTTCTACCGAGGGTGAACAATTTTTAGGCTATGCAAGACAGGTGCTTGAACAGGCTAACCTGCTTGAAAGTGCATATAAAACATCGGTAAGGGATAAGCAGCGCTTTTCTGTTTCTACTCAACATTATGCATTCGTTGTAAATGCGTTTGTAGATTTAATTAAAGAGTTGCCTCAAAACGAGTATGACTTCTCAATCAGAGAAACTCAAACTTACGAGATAATTGACGATGTAGCTACAATGAAAAGCGAAATCGGAATTATTTATTTAAACGCTTTTAACGAAGCGGCTCTTACGAAAATCATTAAATCAAAAGGTTTGTGCTTTAATGAGCTTTTTATAGCAAAGCCTCATATTTTTGTAACGGCGGATCATCCTCTTGCAAATAAAGAATCCGTTACTATGGAAGAGCTTGCAGAATACCCTTATCTTTCTTTTGAACAGGGCAATCATAACTCTTTTTATTATTCGGAAGAAATTTTCAGCACTGTAGAACGCAAAAAAAATATTCGTGTAACAGACCGAGCCACACTTTTCAATTTATTGATAGGTCTTAACGGTTATACGGTTTGCAGCGGAGTAATTGACAGCGGTCTTAACGGTTCGAATATTATTTCAATCCCATTAATCAAGGAAGGAGATATGCGTATAGGATATATCAGTCATAAAAAATTAGTTTTAAGTCCGCTTTGCAAAAAATTCTTAAATCACTTGAACAAATACATTAAGTGATATTTAATACAAGGAGGCATAAATGAAAAATTTTATCAGTACATTTAAAGAATTAAAAATAGTAAATTTCCTGTTCTTAACGCTTGCAGGCATTATAAATGCTTTTGGCGTAGTTGTGTTTCTTGCTCCGGTAAAACTTTACGACAGCGGAATTTCAGGTACATCAATGCTTATTTCGCAAGAAACTCCTGAATGGTGCAGTTTATCACTTATACTTATTTTACTTAACATTCCTCTGTTTCTGCTCGGTCTTAAACGGGAGGGACTAAAGTTTACCGTATATGCAATTTACACGGTATTCATTTACTCTTTGGTTGCATGGATAATAACTGATATTTTACCGATAGATGTCAGCTTTATATCTCCCCTTGCGGGCAATGACCTGTTCTTATGCGCAATATTCGGCGGTGTAATTTCAGGTTGCGGCAGCGGTCTTGCAATGCGCTTTGGCGGCGCTATGGACGGAATAGATATTCTCGCCGTAATGTTTGCAAAAAGACTTCACTTAAGCATAGGCACATTCATTATGATTTACAATGTAATTCTCTATATCATTTGCGGCATAGTAATAGGCAGTTGGATATTGCCGCTCTATTCCATAGTAACTTATGCCGTGGCTGTTAAAATGATAGATTTCTTTGTAGAGGGTTTTGACCGTGCAAAAGGCGCTTTTATTATTACAACCAAGTCAGATGCTGTTTGTGAGAAACTTTCGCAAACATTTGAAAACGGTATTACTATGATAGACGCCAAGGGTTACTATTCAGGTTCAAAAAAGACAATGATTTACTTTGTAATAAACCGTTTTCAAGTTGATAAAATGAAAAGACTTGTACACGATATTGACCCGAAAGCCTATATCTCCATAAATGAAATAGCCGATGTTTATTCGGCAAATTCCGACGATAAAGACTAATATTTTTATTAACGACAGGTGCAGTCGGTTATAGCTAAAAGCTATAGCTAACTGCACTTTTTATGTATTTTACAAATATTGATTTTTACCTTATACTTTTACCAAATGAACAAGGAGGCAATATTTATGAGTAAAAATAATGTACCATTCAGATTTGACTATGTAGGAAGTTTTTTAAGACCGGACTATCTAAAAAAAGCCAGAGCAGATTTTGAAAAAAGAAATATAACAAAAGAAGAACTTACAGAAATTGAAAACAAAGCCATTACAGACCTTGTAAAAAAGCAGAAAGAATTAGGATACAAGGTTATAACAGACGGTGAATTTCGCAGAGCAACATGGCATCTCGACTTTATGTGGGGATTTAACGGTGTTGCACACAAAAAGACAGAAAAGGGCGTAGCATTCCACGGCGAACCTGCGTTGATTGACGATACATGGCTTACAGGTAAAATCTCGGCTGACAACCACCCGTTTGTTGAGCACTACAAATTTATAAAAACTTTTGAAGACGAAAACACTGTTGCCAAGCAGACAATTCCTGCACCTGCTCAGTTTTTCCAGCAGATGATTATTCCTGCAAATATTGAAACAACAAGAAAATTCTATGCAACCGATGACGAGCTTATTACTGACATTGCAAACGGTTATAAAAAGGTTATTAACGATTTATATAACGCAGGTTGCAGAAACATTCAGTTTGACGATTGCACCTGGGGTGTACTCGTTGCCGAGGGCAGTGTAATTCGTTACGGCAAAGAAAACAACCTTGAAGATATTAAAGAAAAGCTCTTAAAAGTAAATAATCTTGCAATTGAGGGCAAGCCTGAAGATTTGGTTATTACAACACACATTTGCAGAGGTAACTATCATTCCGCATATTTCTCAAGCGGTGCATATGACTCAGTTGCAGAGCCACTGTTCGGCAGAGAAAATGTTGACGCTTATTACCTTGAATTTGACGATGAGCGTTCAGGCGGCTTTGAGCCTTTAAAATATGTAAGCGGCAACAAAAAAGTTGTTCTCGGTCTTATCACTACAAAATCACCGAAACTTGAGGACAAGCAGACAGTAATCGAAAGAATTAAAGAAGCAAGCAAATACATTCCGCTTGACAGACTTTACCTAAGTCCGCAGTGTGGCTTTGCATCATGCGAAATCGGCAACAAACTCACCGAAGAACAGCAGTGGGCTAAACTCGCACTTGTAAAGGAAATTGCAGAAGAAGTTTGGAAGTAAATTCTTTATCAAAAGTTGAGATAAATTATGGCTTAGCGGAGTGTCGGTCGGGCATTGAAATTTAGCTAACGCTAAATTATCCTCCCAAAAAGCAAAAAAGTTTACTCAATTTTTTCAAAAATTGCAGGTTTGGGCAGCGCCCATAAAATCTTCCGATACAACAATTTATCGGGCGCAAACAGCCACGCTGTTTGCGTGCTAAAACTAAGTTTGTTAAAACAGGCGACAGCCTTTTATAAAAGAAATGATTAACTTTTTATTATATATCGAAAGGCTTTCTTGTTGCTATCGCATTTAAGGGGCTTCAAGCCGCCAAACAGCGTAGCTGTTTGGCTATCGTTAGATTGCGTAAGCGGAAAGTATTTGTGGGCTTTGCCCACACCCACGACCTTTGAAAAGGTCGACCAAACTTTTATAATTGATTGGCAAATCAATTTGCTAAACCATAATTTAAAATACTTCTTCGGCATTAAACATAACAAAACATTCTTGCCATATAATCCTCACAAACAGAGAGAGCAGACAGCTGCATGCTACCTGCTCTCTCTTAATTACTATTAATGCAAGATAAAAATTTTACTTTTTAACATTAAAAGCTTTCATCTGTGGATAAACTGCGCTGTCGCCAAGCTCTTCCTCAATTCTTAAAAGCTGATTGTACTTTGCAACACGCTCTGAACGGCTTGGAGCACCTGTTTTAATCTGGCAAGTGTTAAGTGCTACCGCAAGGTCAGCGATTGTTGTATCTGCTGTTTCACCGCTGCGGTGTGAAGAAATTGCAGTATAGCCTGCCTTGTGAGCCATCTTGATTGCCTCAAGTGTTTCTGAAACCGAACCGATCTGGTTAAGTTTAATAAGAATTGAGTTACCGCAACCAAGCTCAATGCCCTTTGCAAGTCTTTCTGTATTTGTAACAAAGAGGTCGTCACCAACGAGCTGAACTTTGTCGCCGAGCTCCTTAGTAAGCTGTTGCCAGCCTTCCCAGTCCTCTTCGTCAAGAGCATCTTCAATAGAGATAATCGGATACTTTTCAACAAGCTTTTTCCAATGCTCAATAAGCTCTGCAGAAGTAAACTTTGTGCCTGCCTTTGGAAGAACATACTCGCCCTTCTTGCTGCCCTTCCACTCGGAAGATGCTGCGTCCATAGCAATCATAAAGTCCTTACCCGGCTCATAGCCTGCATTCTTAACAGCCTCAAGAATATACTGAATTGCCTCTTCGTCGCTTGCAAGGTCAGGTGCAAAACCGCCCTCGTCACCTACAGAGGTAGCAAGACCCTTAGACTTAAGTAAAGCTGCAAGTGCATGGAATACTTCCGCACACCAACGCAAACATTCCTTAAAGCTTGGAGCGCCTACAGGCATAATCATAAACTCCTGAACATCTACAGTGTTTGCAGCGTGTGCGCCACCGTTAAGAATATTCATCATAGGAACAGGAAGTCTGTTGCCTGAAATACCGCCGAGGAATCTGTAAAGCGGAATGTCAAGAGCAGTAGCTGCTGCTCTTGCAGTTGCAATAGAAACGGCAAGAATAGCATTTGCACCAAGATTTGACTTGTCTTTTGTACCGTCAGCTTCAATCATCGCTTTGTCAACAGCATAAATGTCAGAAGCGTCCATACCTGTAATAGTATCGTTAATTACTGTATTAATATTTTCAACTGCCTTAGAAACACCCTTACCGAGATATCTGCTCTTGTCACCGTCACGAAGCTCAAGAGCCTCGAACTCACCTGTTGACGCACCGCTTGGAGCAGTACCTCTTGAAACAGTACCGTCAATAAGAGTAACCTCTGCTTCTACAGTAGGGTTTCCGCGAGAATCAAGAATTTCTCTGCCAACAACTTTTTCAATTTCTAAATAAGCCATTTTTACAATCTCCTTATCTTCTTATTCGCAGACTTCCTTCCGGAAGGTCAGCAGTGCCCTCCGGCGAATAGAAGTAGAGGATTCATAGGAAGTCCACATGATTTATTCAATAGGTTAGTTTTAACTAACCGAATACATTATATACTACACTCAAAATAAAATCAAGTATTTTTTTACAATTTTATAAAATTTTAATAAATGACAGTTTAATTTAATTCTTGTATATGTTATAATAATCAGTGCTGTTTATTATAACAAAAGTAAAAAACAGTCTTTTATGTGACAGATTGTTTTTGTATTAAAAGTTACGGAGTAAAAAAATGGGTAGGAAAAATATAATAAAATCTAACCGAAAGGTTATAGCTGAGGGATTGCGTGACGGTGTTCCTATTGGACTCGGTTATCTTGCGGTGTCGTTTTCGTTAGGTATTGCGGCAAAAAATGCAGGACTTAACTTTTTTCAAAGTTTTCTTGCAAGTTTGTTATGTAATGCGTCTGCGGGTGAATATTCGGGTTTTACGGTTATTGCTGCGGATGCAACATATTTTGAAATGGCGGTAGTAACGCTTATTGCAAATGCACGATATTTGCTGATGAGTTGTGCGCTAAGTCAGAGAATAAAAAGCGGCACTTCACTGATTCACAGATTGTTGCTCGGCTTTTTTATAACCGATGAATTTTTCGGAATTACAATATCAAGAAAAGGCAGTGTAAATCCGTATTACACATACGGAGCAATAATCTTTGCAGGACCTTGTTGGGCGTTAGGTACGGCGCTCGGTACAATAGCGGGTAATGTTTTGCCGCTTAGAGTTGTAAGTGCGTTAAGCGTAGCGCTGTTCGGAATGTTTCTTGCGATTATCGTGCCGCCGACAAAGGGCAATAAACCTCTTATGGGAATAGTTATTTTCAGCTTTATTGCAAGCCTTGCATTTGCTTATCTGCCTGTGATAAGCGAGATTTCAGAGGGTACAAGAACAATAATTTTAACTGTTATTATATCCGCAGCAGCAGCTTTGCTGTTCCCTGTAAAAGATGAGGAGGGCAGTGAAAATGTCGCATAATCCTTATATCTACATATTTATAATGGCAGGTGTTACATTTTTAATCAGAGTGTTGCCTCTGACCGTTGTAAAAAAACAATTCACAAATAAATTTGTAAAATCATTTCTCTACTATGTGCCGTATGTAACGCTTTCGGTTATGACTTTTCCCGCAATTATCAATGCTACGCAAAGTCCGATAGCGGGAGCAATAGCCTTTGCGGCAGGTCTTGTGGCGGCTTGGTTTGATGCAGGACTGTTTAAGGTATCGGTAATCTGTTGCTTACTTGTATTTGTTTGTGAATTTATAATTTGCTGAATTTAAAATGAAGGTTTGAAGTTTGTAAATTGCATTTTGGTAAAAAATGTAAATAGATTTCAAACCTTTTCGTTTTGCATAAATTAATGAAAACGGAAGTTGTTTTATAAAATTTTACTGCTTTAATTCGATAAAGGAATTGTAATTTTATGATTTTAAAAAATTGGTACAAAATATACTTTTATACGCTAATAATCCGACTTTAATTGTTGACAAATTACGATAATAAGTATAATATATACTTATAACAGAATTTGCCTACTATGAAAGGAAGTAATATATCATGGAAAAGCAGAATATTGATTGGGCAAATATCGGTTTTGGTTATATGCCTACCGGTGAAAGATTTGTAGCTAATTATAAAGACGGCAAGTGGGACGAAGGTGCAATGACAACCGATGCAACAGTCACAATGAGTGAATGTGCCGGTGTTTTGCAGTATGCTCAAACTTGCTTTGAAGGCTTAAAAGCCTATACAACACAGGACGGAAAAATCGTAGTTTTCAGACCTGACCTTAATGCAGCAAGAATGCAGGATTCATGCAAAAGACTTGAAATGCCTGTTCTCCCGGAGAATATGTTTGTAGACGCAGTTTGCAAGGTAGTAAAGGCTAATGCAGACTATGTACCTCCTTACGGTTCGGGTGCAACACTTTATCTCCGTCCGTATATGTTCGGTATCGGACCTGTTATCGGTGTTAAGCCTTCAACAGAATATCAGTTCAGACTTTTCGCAACCCCTGTAGGTCCATACTTTAAGGGCGGCGCAAAGCCTATCACAATTAAGGTTTCTGACTTTGACAGAGCCGCACCGCACGGTACAGGTCACATCAAAGCAGGTCTTAACTATGCAATGAGCTTGCACGCAATTGTTACAGCTCATGAAGAAGGTTTTGCCGAGAATATGTATCTTGATGCTGCTACCCGTACAAAGGTAGAGGAAACAGGCGGTGCAAACTTTATCTTCGTTACAAAGGACGGCAAAGTTGTTACTCCTAAGTCAAACAGTATTCTTCCTTCTATTACCCGTCGTTCCCTTATGTATGTTGCAAAAGAGTATCTCGGTCTTGAGGTAGAGGAGAGAGAAGTTTACTTTGACGAGGTTAAAGATTTTGCAGAGTGTGGTCTTTGCGGTACAGCGGCTGTTATCTCACCTGTTGGCAAAATCAACGACCACGGCAAAGAAATTTGTTTTCCAAGCGGTATGGAAGAAATGGGCCCTGTTACAAAGAAGCTCTATGAAACACTCACAGGTATTCAGATGGGCAGAATTGAAGCTCCTAAGGGTTGGATAAAGGTAATCGAATAATTACATATTATCGAAAATATAATTATAAAAATTTGTGCCCGAGCATTCTGCTTGGGCACTTTTTGCGTATGTGAGGTTTTATCAAAGGTTGAGATAATTATGGCTTGGCTGTTTGCGCCCGAAAAATTGTTATATCGGAAGATATTATGGGCGCTGCCCAAACCCGCAATTTTTGAAAAAATTGAGTAAACTTTTTTGCTTTTGGGAGGATAATTTAGCGTTAGCTAATTTTCAATGCCCGACCGACACTCCGCTAAACCATAATTTAAAATAATAGACTTATAATAAAAGCAGTTGTAATCTTATTTGGATTGCAACTGCTTTTCTGTTATTTAAATTATAAAAAATGAAAAATAGCCGTAAAGAAGTGAGATTGCCATACCTGCTATGACATCGCTTATAAAATGCACCCCGGCAAGGACTCTTGAAATCATAATCAAAGTGCTGATTATAAGATAAGCAATTCCGAGCGGAATACTTACATACATAAATGCCATTGCAATTATAAAGGCACAGGCGGTGTGACGGCTCGGCATACTTTCGCCTTTCTTGTTTTTACCGAATACAGATGTAGTAGCAAATTTTTCGTACGGCCGAGGTCTGTTAAATATTTTTCTGAAAAAAGTAACTATTGCAAATACTGTAAGCGGTGACAGCGTAATTCTTGCAAAAATTTTAATATCGGAAAAAAACATAAAAACAATAAGAATGCCATACGATACAAACATTATAAGCGGGAGAAAGTTATAGCATAATTTTAATACGGTATTGCAAGGCTTATTTCTTTTAAATAAACCGACAATGCTTTTATATGTTTCCGTACTTATAACAATCACCCCGTTTGAACATTCTTACGCTATTTTAACACAAGATTTAAACTATTTCAACATTATATTTTTCAAACCAATAATCAAGTTCAATAATATACGCAAGTATTTGCGGTGCTTGCATAAGCTGACCGTACCAAGGTGTTGTTATACTGTCGGGATTTTCGATTATATTCATTATACCTTCTTTGCTTAGCATTTCGGTAAGTGGATTTTTCTTTTTCAGAATATTTATAACTCGCTCTTTACAGATGTCAAAATATATCGGGTTGTGGGTTTTAGGGTAAGGACTTTTCTTTCGCCAACAAATTTCTTCGGGCAAAATATCCTCAAAGGCTTTTCGCACAATTCCTTTTTCACGGTTATTATATGCTTTGATTTTCCAAGGCATATTGTATGCATATTCCGCAAGTCTGTAGTCGCAGAACGGTACACGCACCTCAAGTCCGTTATACATTGAACAGCGGTCTTTTCGTTCAAGTAAACATTGCATAAACCAGTAAAAATTAAGATAAAACATCTCTCTCATTCGTGCGTCTGTTTTTGAATCTGTTTTCAGTTTTGGGGCAAGGTTAATTGTATCAAGATATTTTTGCCGCACATATTCTGCACCCTTTGGCAAAACTCCGTCTTTTAATATTGAGGAGCGGACATCCTGACTTTTTGACCATGGAAAATTATCTTCAAATAAAATTTCTTTATTGTGGTACCACGGATAACCGCCGAAAAGTTCATCCGCACATTCACCCGACAACGCAACGGTATAATCTTTTTTGATTTCGCCGCAGAACAAAAGTAACGAGGAGTCAACATCTACATAACCGGGCAAATCTCTTGCTATTACACTGTCATAAAGTGCGTCGGCAACCGCCTTGTTATCAAGTATAATTTCCCTGTGCCGACTGTCAGCATTGCGTGACATAAGTGAAATATATTCAAAATCGGCATTTGGCTGAAACAGACTTTTCTTAAAATATTTTTCATTGTCACGATATTCAACCGAATAAGTGTTAATTTTGCCGAGCTTATTTTCCTTATAATATTGAGAGGCGGTTTTTACAATTATACTGCTGTCAAGTCCGCCCGACAGGAAAAAGCAGAGCGGCATATCGCTGACAAGCTGCCGGTTTATAGCGTCGGTAAGCAAAAAGCGTGTTTTTTCAACAGTTTCTTCAACGCTGTCCGTGTGTTCTTTCGCCTGAATTGTAAAGTAACTTTTTTTAGTCAGTTTTTGATTTTTATAAAGTGCCGATTCACCCGGTTTTAATTCTTTAATTCCCTTAAAAACGCCGCATGACGGAGTACGGGCAGGACCTAAGAAGAAAATTTCATATAGACCTGTTTCGTCAATCTGCGGTTTTACAATCTTACTTGCAAGCAGAGCCTTTATTTCTGACGCAAACAAAATTCCACCGTCGTATTCATAATAAAACAACGGTTTTACTCCGATTTTATCTCGGCAAAGGAAAATACTGTTTTCGCTTACATCATATATCGCAAAAGCAAAAATGCCGTTGAGCATATCGGCGCATTTCTCTTTGTATTTCATATATGATTTAAGCACAACTTCGGTATCGCTGTGCCCTCTGAAATGATAGCCGCTTGCTTTTAAATCTTCTCTTAATTCATCGGTGTTGTAAAGCTCTCCGTTATAGACGATTATATATGTTTTTCCTCTGTGTCGTGCCGCCATAGGCTGTTTGCCGTTTTCTTTGTCAATAACAATAAGCCGTCTGTGCAGCAGAGCACAACCTTTATTAATGTAAAGCCCGTTTTCGTCAGGACCTCTCTTGCTAAGGGTTTGTGACATTTTATATAGAACAGGAATCTGTTTACTCATATCAATTTCGTTGTCAAACCAACCTGCAATACCACACATAAGTAACCTCCGTTAATTGTTTCTGTAATTTTTAAGTAAAAATAAAAAGCAAATCATCAGCGCCGTAAGTGCAATTCCCGAAAATGCCGTGCCTCCGTAAACGGAACTGCCTGGAACCGTACCTACGGAAAATACGCTTTTGGTATCGTAAAATATCAGCATACCGATATAGGTGAAAAGTGCGGTTAATATTCCTTGAATAATTCTGTAACAGAAAAATATTAATTTATTAATCTTAAGATTGCCAAGTACTGAAAAAATTTGAAAGTGTACGCATATTCCGCCAAATCCCGCCACAAACGCAACTGCCCATACAGGTAATTCGGAAGAAGCCGTTTTTACACCCGTGCACACTTCAAATATTGACAGCACGGCGGTTTTTACAAAGCCGTCATCAAGCACTGTCGAAAGAATACCTGCGACGGCGGAAAAAGCTATAACAAACGAGCATATTGAAAACATACCTTTTGATGCATCGTACACCGCTTCCACAAGAGATTTTGTAAGACTTAGCCTGCTATTATTGCCTACTTTGGCTGTTACGGAATTTTTCCCTCTGTTTATTATTCTATTCGCAATGCCTGTAATGAGTACCGACAAAATTTGTGAGCAGAGCATTATTATGCCGATTTTTTTATCGTTGTAAATTGACATTCCTATAAAACTTACTAAAAAACCCGGACCCGCACACACCATAAACATACTTGCTCTTTTACATTCTTCTGTTCCCGCATTTCCGTTTTTGTAAAGTTCGTTACAGCTTTTTGCACCGATAGGATAACCTCCCGTAACCGAAAGCAGTAATATGGGTGCAAAGCATGGACTTAGTCCGAATACCGATTTCATAATTTTGCCGAAAGGTTTGCCTAAAAAATCGGAAATACCGCTTTTTACCGTAAACGATGACACTGCCATAAACGGAAACAGAGAGGGGATAAGTACATTTATGCACATTTCAATTCCCGAAAACGCTCCGTCTGCACATTCTTTTGAAAAAATTAAAAGCATTATGCATACAATAACTATTGCAAGCGAAAGCAGTGCGGCTGTGAATTTGTGAAAATTTGCCTTAATAAACATAGCAATCACCATTAATATATATGTAACACTCTGCATAAAAATAATAATAAAGCTATGAAACGGGAGAGATATATTTTGCAGAGAAAAAACGATAAGCCGAAAAACGAATCGGCAAGTTCGCTTACGCTTGATTTAAATTCAGGTTTGCCGACACTTGATATGCTTGGCAACAGGCGAATAACAATTGAGGGTTCGACAGGCGTGTTGAGGTATGAAAGCGAAAATATAAAGATTAACACAAACAAAATGGTTGTTTCCGTATGTGGCAGAGGACTTACGGTAAAGTGCATTTCTGCAGTTGATGTTGTAATTGAGGGATTTATAACGGGAATTGATTTTATTACATAAAGCGGGGCGTTAATATGCTGTTAAAGCTTATAAGATGGAGCAAGGGCTATGTCGATTTTTCTGCAAGCGGAAAATTTCCCGAACGATTTATTAATCTTACCACCCGTAACGGAATTAATGTATGGAATTTAAAGCCCACAGAAAAAGGCTTGACCGCTACAATGCAGGTGTATGATTACAAAAATATACGCAGTATAGCTTATAAATCAAAACTGAAAATGCGTGTTACGGGCAGACACGGACTTCCTTTTTATGTACAACGCTATAGGCAGAGAGTGGGACTTTTGATTGGAGCAATAATCGGAATTGTTTTGATTGCGGTCTTGTCAAAATTTATATGGTATATTGACGCACCGCCTACAAAGAGTTTGAGTACCTCACAAATTCTTTCCGCTCTTGAGGAGGATAATGTAAAAGTAGGTTCGTATATAAATTCTATAGATACCGAAAATACCGAGCGCAGACTGATTTTGAAAAACGAGCAGATTGGCTGGATAAGTCTTAATATTACGGGCAGTACGATGAGTGTTAATATTGAAGAAAAAGCTCCGAAACCCGATACTCCGGACTTTAAAACTCCTTGTAACATAAAAGCAAATAATGACGGAGTAATAACAAGTATAAAGACATCAAGAGGGGAAACAAAGGTAATGAAAGGCAGCGGAGTTGTAAAAGGAGATCTGCTTGTAAGCGGTATAGTGGAAACAAAGCAGGAAACAATAGAATATGTGCACGCAAGTGCCGAGATAATGGCAGATGTAATATATAAAAAAGAATATACATTGCCCAAAAGCTATGATTATTATTCGATAACCGATAACCGAACCGACAGATATATGTGCGGCTTTTTAAATTTTAAATTTCCCTGTTCAGTAAGTTTTTTGTCTTATGATGACAGTGTGTTCGTAAAAAATAAAGAGAAATTGTGTTTTAACAATACAAATATACCGATAGAGCTTACGACGCAGAGTGAAATTGAAGTTAGTAAAAGCAGTGTAAATATGGATAAAGCTGTTCTTGATAAAAAATTACTTGCACAGTCAATGCTTTATGAAGTGTTTGAAAAGCAAGATAGTACGCTTGTAAGCAGGAAAATTAATATAAAAAAGAGCAATAATAATTTTAATGCTGAAATCAGCTATATTTTTAACGAAAATATAGCACAAACATCAGAATTAAGTGTGACAGATTAAAATATATGTGGTATAATTAAACTTATCAGATTATTATAGGGTGATATTATGCGGATTTTATGTATAGGTGATGTCGTAGGCAGTATAGGCTGTCGCTTTTTGCGTGATAAGTTGCCGACTTTGAAGAAAGTAAAAGGAATAGACTTTGTGCTTTGCAACGGAGAAAACTCGGCAGACGGCAACGGAATTACACCGTCATCTGCAAATTATCTTCTCGACAGCGGTGTAAATGTTATTACTCTCGGCAACCATTCTTTCAGGCGTAAAGAGGCTTATGACTTTATTGACGAAAATCCGTTTATAGTTCGTCCCGCAAATTTTCCTGACGGAACTACTCCGGGTATGGGAATTGTAAATGTTGATACAGGCAGAAAGATAATTACCGTAATCAATATTATGGGCAATACCTTTATGGACAACAACCTTGATTGTGCGTTTGATTGTGCCGAAAATATGCTTAAGAAAGCGGAGAGCAATATTATTATAGTTGACTTTCATGCTGAGGCTACGGGCGAAAAAAGAGCTATGGGATATTTCCTTGACGGTAAGGTATCTGCAATGTTTGGTACACATACTCATGTGCAGACTTCTGACGCACAGGTTTTGCCTAACGGCAGCGGATATATAACCGATGTAGGTATGACAGGAACAATTCATTCGGTTTTGGGTGTAAAAAGCGAAATAATTATCAATAAATTCAAAACCAAGCTGCCTGCAAGATTTGACCTTGCGGACGGTGAATGTAAAATGGAATGTGTGCTTTTCGATATTGATGACAAAACAGGCAAAACATTGACCGCAGAGTCATTCAGAATTGAATAAGGTAACCAAAATTTTAAATTTGCTATATTTTTGCGAATTTTACTTGCAAAATTTCGTTCTAAAATATATAATAACTATGTCTATGAATTTAATTGTATGATAAAGGATGTGTTCGCAATGTTTAACGGCGAAATCTTAAAGAATGCGATAATTTCTGGTGCAAACAATATAAGCTCACAGAAAAATCAGATTAATGATCTTAATATTTTCCCTGTTCCCGACGGTGATACAGGTACAAATATGTCTATGACTATAATGGCTGCCGCAAAAGCTCTTGCCGATTATGACGGTGACGATGCGGGCGAGGTAGCACAGATTACAGCTTCCGCTATGTTAAGAGGAGCAAGAGGTAACTCGGGTGTTATTACATCTCTTATTTTCCGTGGCTTTGCACAGGGACTTAAGGGTATGAAAGAAGTAAACGGCAAAAGCCTTGCCGCAGCTCTCGGTATCGGTGTTGACGCAGCGTATAAGGCTGTAATGAAACCTACAGAGGGCACAATCCTTACAGTAGCCCGTATGGCTTATGAAGAGGGTGTTGAGGCTTCAAGAATAAACTCCGACAGCCTTTATGTATGGCAGTGCATTTGCAATAAGGCAAACGAGGCACTTGCAATTACTCCGGAACTCTTACCTGTTCTTAAAAAGGCAGGAGTTGTTGACGCAGGCGGTAAGGGTCTTTGTGTAATCTTTGAGGGTATGCTTTCCTACCTTAAGGACGGTGTAATGATTGAGTACACCGAGGCAAAAAAAGAGGCTACTGTTGATAATTTTGAAAGTGCGGCTGCTGAATTTGACGATGATATTCAGTTCACTTACTGCACAGAGTTTATTATAGGCAGAAATATAGAGGACGCTCCCGACCCGGACGAGCTTAGATCTTATCTTCAGACTATCGGCGACTGCGTTGTAGTAGTTAATGACGAAGAGATTATTAAAGTTCATGTTCATACCGAACAGCCGGGTAAGGCTCTTACAAAAGCTCTTTTGTTCGGCCAGCTTTTGACAGTAAAAGTTGAAAATATGAAAGAACAGCATAAAAATGTCAAGGCTGTCGCTAAACCTAAGAAAGAAACTTTTGAGCCGGCAGAACCTGTTGAAGACTTTGGCTTTGTTGCGGTTGCGGCAGGCGAGGGACTTAAAAACCTCTTCAAGGATTTAGGTTGTGCCAATGTTGTTTCGGGCGGTCAGAGTATGAACCCGAGCACAGACGATATTTACGCAGCGGTAATGGCTACACCGGCTAAAAATGTATTGGTGTTCCCGAATAATAAAAATATCATTCTTGCTGCCGAGCAGACTATACCTATGGTTAAGGACAGAAATGTTGTTATTGTTCCTACAAGAACAATTCCGCAGGGTATGACAGCACTTCTTAATTTCGATTCGGAGATTTCCCCTGAAAGCAACGCTCAGCTTATGATGGACGCCGCAACAGGTGTAGGCACAGGTCTTGTTACATTTGCAGCAAGAAACAGTGAGTTTGGCGGTAAGAAGATTAAAGAGGGCGACATAATTGCTCTTGAAAACGGTAAGCTTACCATTACAGAGAAAAATCCTGTAAAGGCAGTTGTAAAGCTTGCCAAGAATATGGTAACCCGTGATACTTCGTTTATCACACTTATTTACGGTAATGACATCAGCGAAGAAGATGCAAAGACAGCATTCAACGAGCTTTCGGATAAGTTTGGTTCACGCACAGATGTTACTCTCGTAAAGGGTGATCAGCCGGTTTATTACTTTATCCTCAGTGTAGAATAATTTTGTAAGCATTGCCTTGCTTGCCCTGTGGCTGAGTATAAAAGTAGAAAGTTATTTGATTGAAAGGGGCGTGCATTCACGCCCTTTTGTTTTTCGGTGGAATTATGGCTTCTCTGTATAAAATTTCAATTGATAAATTAAACGGAATAGGCAAAAAAAGAGCCGAGCTTTTTAATAAGCTGGGCATTTACAGCATAGGAGATTTGCTTAGTTTTTATCCGAAAGGATACGAGGATTGGAGTTCAACCGTTAAAATCGAAAGCCTGCAAGACGGTATGAATGTATGTATTAAAGCGGTGCTCGGAGCACAGATAAAAGACGGAGTCTTGCCCGGAGGACGAATTATATCCAAAGGTATGGTGTATGATGACACGGGTACACTGCAGCTTGTCTTTTTTAATAACCGATACATAAGCGCTATGATTCACGCAGGTGAAGAATATTATTTTTACGGCAGAGTTACAGGCGGAATAGGCGGTTGGCAAATGATTTCTCCGACTTTTTCACCTGTCGGCGAGGGCTCAAAAATTCACCCGATATATAAGCAGACAGCAGGTCTTAATTCAAAGATAATTGCAAATGCGGTAAAGCAGGCTCTGTCGTATTTGCCTGAAAAGGTAAACGACCCGTTGCCCGAAAGCGTACGAAGCACATTTGCTCTGTGTGATTTGAAATATGCAATACATAATATACATTTCCCCAATAATTCAGAGTCGCTTGCGTCGGCAAGAAAAAGGCTTGTCACAGAGGAACTCCTTGTGCTTAATCTCGGTATGCGTTCACTCAAAGAACACAGTCGAGGTGAAAGCGGAGTTGATATTACTAAAAGTTATTTTGATGAATTTAAAGAACTTTTACCTTTTACAATGACGAATGCACAAAGTCGGGTTGTAGGCGAATGTATATCTGACCTGACAAAAGGTACAAAACCGATGAACAGACTTGTTCAGGGTGATGTAGGTTCCGGAAAAACGGCTGTTGCAGCCGCCGTTTGTCATACTGTAATACGCAACGGATTTCAGGCGGCTTTTATGGCTCCCACCGATATTCTTGCAAGACAGCATTATAAAACCTTTACCGAACTTTTTAAAGGTACCGATATAAAAACAGCTTTGCTTACGGGTTCAATGAAAGAGTCCGAGAAAAAAGCTGTAAGAGCGGAACTTGAAAACGGCGACATCTCTTTTGTAGTCGGCACTCATGCACTGATAACCGAAAAAACCAATTTTTACAATCTCGGAATAGCTGTAACTGATGAACAGCACCGTTTCGGAGTATCGCAGAGGGCAAAACTTTTATCAAAAGGCAGTAATCCGCATTTGCTTGTTATGAGCGCAACCCCTATTCCGAGAACTCTCGGACTTGTTATTTTCGGCGATCTTGACATTTCGATAATAGACGAACTTCCGCCGTCAAGAAAACCTGTTAAAACCTATGCAATAAGCACGCTTAAGCGTAAAAACTGCTATGGATTTATAAAAAATGAAATAGCACAGGGCAGGCAGGCGTACATAGTTTGCCCGCTTGTCGAAGAGGGTGAACTTGAAAATGTAGCCTCGGCGGAGGAATATGCGGCGGAGCTTATGCTGAATGATTTTTCTGATATTTCAGTCGGAATTGTTCACGGACATATGAAACCTGCCGAAAAGGACGAGGTTATGAAAAAATTTGCGGATAACGAAATTTCTTTGCTTGTTGCAACGACTGTAATTGAGGTAGGCGTAGATGTTCCGAACGCTACCGTTATGACAATAGAAAATGCGGAGAGATTCGGCCTTTCTCAACTTCACCAGCTAAGGGGAAGAGTAGGTCGAGGTAAGTATGATTCTTATTGCTTTTTAATAAGCAATAACAGAAATCCCGAAACTATGCAAAGACTGAAAGTTATGTGCAGTACAAATGACGGCTTTAAAATTGCCGACGAAGATTTAAAATTGAGAGGTCCAGGCGACTTTTTCGGAGAGCGACAGCACGGTCTGCCGCAAATGGCGATTGCCGATTTTGCAGATACCAAAAGTTTGGAGCTTTCGCAAAAAATGGCTGATTTTATTATATTTAATTATAAAAATCTTTATCATGATGATTTAAGATTGTTGAGGGCAGAGGTTGACCGACTTTTCTCTTCAAACGGT
The DNA here is from genome assembly GCF_014288065.1 of Ruminococcus intestinalis. Taxonomy (NCBI): domain Bacteria; kingdom Bacillati; phylum Bacillota; class Clostridia; order Eubacteriales; family Oscillospiraceae; genus Ruminococcus; species Ruminococcus intestinalis. Next base: position 145,668 of record NZ_JACOPS010000001.1, read on the forward strand.
CATAATTGTCTGAATTAATATATTATTAGGAGTAATCAAGTTTATGAAAAGGAAATTTATCAGGGTATTGTCGGTGCTTTGCACGCTTGTTGTGCTTGCCTGTGTATTTGCACCAACAGCAGGAGCTGCTTCGTTTACAAACAGCGTTGCAACAAAATCGGAGTCAATCTTACTTGTAAATACGGATACAGGTCAGACTGTTTATGAAAAAGAGGCTGATACCAAGCGCTATCCGGCATCTACCACAAAGATTATGACTTACATAGTTGTTATTGAAAATGTGGACGATATTGAAAATACAAGGGTAACTATCAAAAAAGATGTTCTTGACAAGCTAAAGGGTACGGGAAGTTCTGTTGCCAACCTTGAGGCTCACATCGGAAAAACAATGTCTGTTAAAGATTTACTTTACAGTATGATGGTTCCGTCCGGCAACGACGCCGCAATGACTCTTGCCGATTATGTAGGCGGCGGAAGTATTGACAAATTTGTTGATATGATGAACGATAAGGCAAAAGAGCTTGGCTTAAAGAATACACACTTTAAAAACCCCGACGGCTTGCACGATGAAGACCACTACACAACAGCAAGAGATATGTATACTATGGCTTCATATGCATTAAAACTCCCTTATTTTGAAGAAATTACAAATACAACCGAGTATTATTGTGAGGGCGATGACGAACCGCTTACCACAACAAACTACCTTATCGACCAGTGGCGTGGCGGAGATTATTACTATATGTACGCAAAGGGTATAAAGACAGGTACTACAGACCAGGCGGGCAGATGTCTTGTTACATCCGCATCGGCAGACGGATATTCGTACTTGCTTGTACTTTTAAAAGCTCCTTATAAAGAGGGTGTTGAGGAAGAGTATTATACCTTTACAGATGCCGCCGACCTTTTTCGCTGGGCGCTTACAAGTCTTGAACTTAATACGGTAGCATCAACAAAAACTCCTATTTGTGAGCAAAAAGTTAAACTTTCGTGGGGTAAAGATTCTGTTCTCCTCGTTCCCGAAAAGAACTTCAGTGCTATTGTTCCATCGGACTATGAGGAAAAATGGATTACCATAGAAACCAATGTTCCGGACGAAGTTGACGCACCGCTTGATACAAATACGGTTGTAGGCACAGCTACTATTTATTACCAGGACGATAAAATGACTGAAAAACAGGAACTTGCTACAGTTAATCTTGTGCCGAGTGAAAAGGTAGAACTCAGCGGATTCCTTTATGTAATGAATGTAATCGGCACAATTATGAAATCTTATTGGTTCTTGGTAGCAGTCGGAGTTATTGTAATAATTCTTGTAATTTACTATATTACCTCTAAAATCAACCGCAAAAAAGCCAAAGCAGCCAAAAAGGTAAAGCATTACCGCAATCTTTAATTTTTAAACTAAGCCACCGCAAAGCTAAGCGGTGGCTTTTGTAATGCCTATAAATAAGATTTAAGCTCTCCTATGTTTTCTTCTTCGGTATCCAGCATCTTTTTGGCGAGCATCGTTATATGCGGGTCACTGCCGTCGTATTCACGCATATGTCTTGCCATTTTGTTTACGCCCATTGTGTTGCCTTTAATCATCATTTCCGCAATGTGCGAGGCTGATGAATCACGCTTTAAATCACGGTTTGCGGCATAGTTTGTCATCGCCTTTGTCATCGGACTGACATGGTGTACATCCGCACCTCGCCTTTTAAGCATTGTATTTGCACAATGGTATAACTTGCTGTATTTTATAAGCTGTTCGCAAAGTACACCGTCAACTTTGTTGTCCTTTAATTGCTTGCGAACAGCAGAAATACCGTTGCAGCCCATCTCGGCATTTTGCAGGACATAATTGAGCATTTCGTTATCGTTAATCACAAAAATCACCTCTGAAAATATTATTATTCAACATTTGGAAAATATACATCTTGCAAGAGGCTTTGATTTGTGGTTTAATATAAATGGTGATATTAATGGTTAATTCAGAATTAAAAACTTTTACACTTCCATTTCCGAACGAAAGAGGAGAGCGTAAAATTTGGGTATATATTCCAAGTCATAGCGAAGATGAAAAATTACCTGTAATTTATATGACTGACGGACAAAATCTGTTTGACGAAGAAAGTACGGAATACGGAAGTTGGAATGTTATTTCTGCTGTTGAAAATGAGCAGAATAACACAGGACTTTCAGCCGTTATAGTCGGAATTGACAACGGCAATATATATCGTGACAGTGAGCTTACTCCGAAATGCATAGGTGAAATTCAGCACAGAGATTATTTTAATGATATTTTCTCTCCCGAGGGCGAGGTGTTTGACAGCTTTCTTACGGATACTGTTATCCCTTATATCGAAAATAATTTTCCTGTAAAGAAAAATAAAGAAAGCGTTTCGGTATGCGGAAGTTCATCGGGTGGTTTGCAGGCTTTCTTTGAGGGAATGGAGCACAGCGACAAGTTTGGATTTGTAGGAGCATTGTCGCCTGCATTTGCAGTTTATACGGAAGACGATTGGAGAGCATATTTGCTTTCAAAAGTGAACGGTAATATGCCGTATATTTATATGTATTGCGGAAATGCAGATCCACTTGAAGAAATCTTGATGCAGAGCACGGAGATGATGTACGACCTTTTACCGGAGGTCGGTTATCCGTACGATATGTTCAACGAAGTTTTGCTTTTTGAAAATGCACATAACGAAAAAGCATGGAGAGAAATTTTCCCTGATTTTCTGCACACATTTCTTGATAAAGCAAGGTAAAAAAGCTGTGAAAATATTGAAAATTTATATCGGTAAGTTTAAATAAGCGATAAAAGCAACAAAAAACGCTCTGCCTTTAAGACAGAGCGTAAATGCCGATATGTAACTATTAAAGAATAACCTCGCCGTCAACAGTACCGCTAAGACCTGCTGCGTTTGATTCATCGGTATCAATGTGCATTGCAGGAGCATAGCTTGGGCTTACTCTTACAACAACATCACCGAATGTTGTTGCTCTGCCTGTGTTTTCGCCAACCTTAACAGAAACAATCTGCTTATCGGTTACGCCAAATTCAGCGGCAGCTTCCGGAGTAAGGTGAATATGTCTTTTAGCAGCGATTACACCGCACTCAATTTCACACTCACCGACAGGACCTACAAGTTTGCAGCCCGGTGTACCTGCAATATCGCCTGATTCACGAACAGGAGCAACAATACCGAGCTTTCTTGCGTCTGTAAGTGCAACCTCAACCTGAGTAGCACTTCTCTCAGGGCCGAGAATTGACATCATCATTTCACCCTTAGGGCCAACAACCTTAACCTTTTCCGCACAGGCAAACTGACCGGGCTGAGAAAGATCTTTCTTTTTAGTGAGAGTTGCGTCTGCACCGAAAAGTGTTGCGAAAACTTCCTTTGTCACATGGATGTGACGAGCAGAGGTTTCTACCATAATTTTCATATTTTTTACCACCAATCATAAATAAATACAGCCAATGGCTTTGAATATATTTTACTACTAAATTATTTAAATTTCAACACATTTACGCTAATGTATTTAATTTTCGGACATATTTTAGTTTGGATATTTTAATTTCTAAAAATAAGGAATGATAAGAAAATGTATAGAACATGGGAAGAATTATACAGCGAGTGCAAAGCGTGCCAAAAGTGTGAACTTTGCAAAACACGCACAAATGTAGTTGTGGGCGTGGGAAATCCGAATGCCGATATTATGTTTATAGGCGAGGGCCCGGGAGAGAACGAGGACTTACAAGGTGAACCTTTTGTGGGCAGAGCAGGCAAACTGCTTGACAAGATGCTTGCTGCGGTTGACCTCGACAGAAACGAGAATATTTACATTGCAAATATTGTAAAATGCAGACCGCCGCAAAATCGTGATCCTAAACCCGAGGAACAGGAAATGTGCATTGGTTGGCTACGCTCACAGGTAAAACTGATTAACCCTAAAATAATAGTTTGTCTTGGAAGAATTGCAGCGGCAAAACTTATTAAGCCTGACATAAAGATTACCAAAGAACACGGAATGTGGTTTAAAAAAGGTAATTTTGAAATGATGGCTATGCTGCATCCTGCCGCTGTTTTAAGAGATCCACGCAAAAAGCCCGAGGCTTTTGACGATTTTTTAAAATTGCGTGACAGACTTGAAGAATTAAATAAAGGAGAAGTTTAAAATGAATGAAACAGTAAACCTGATGATTACAAGAAGAAGCGTAAGAAAATTTAAATCGGATATGATTCCAAAAGAAATTATAGATGAAATCATTACAGCCGGTACATATGCGGCATCAGGCAGAAACAGTCAGTCACCTATCATTATTGCCGTTACAAATAAAGAATTAAGAGATAAAATTTCAAAAATTAATGCGGAGATTATGGGTAAACCCGACGGTTTTGACCCGTTCTACAATGCGCCCGTAATGCTCATAGTTCTTGCGGATAAAAGTGTACCTACTTATCTTTATGACGGTTCGCTTGTAATGGGCAATCTTATGCTTGCCGCTCACGGACTCGGTATAGGCAGTTGTTGGATTCACCGTGCCAAAGAATTTTTTGAAAGGGAAGAGGGCAAAGATTTGCTCAAATCGCTTGGCATAGAGGGCGATTATGAGGGTATCGGCAACTGTGCGCTCGGTTATGTTGACGGTAATTATCCCACAGAGCATCCACGCAAAGAAAACAGAGTTTTTTATGTAGATTAAGAGGTAAGTTCTATGATTATTCTTGCATCGGCATCTCCACGCAGACAGGAGCTTTTAAAGCTGATTGCCGAAAATTTTATTGTGATACCGTCCGATATAGACGAAGGTGTGCCAAATAATATTGAAACCGAAAAAAGTCCCGAATACCTTGCTGTGAAAAAGGCAAAGCATATATATGAAAACGGACATAGAAATGATGTTGTAATCGGTTGTGATACAGGAGTTTTTATTGACGGTAAAATGCTTGGCAAGCCTAAAAACAAAGAGGATGCAAAGCAAATGCTGACTGAACTTTCGGGCAGAAAGCACAAGGTAATTACAGGCTGTTGTATTTGCGGCAACAGTAAAGTAAACAGCTTTTCACAAGTTACGGAGGTTGAGTTTTACGAACTTACCGAAGAAGAAATCGAAAGCTATATTGCCACAGGAGAGCCGATGGACAAGGCAGGCTCATACGGAATACAGGGCAAAGGCTCATTGCTTGTGAAAGGCATTGTCGGCGATTATTTTAATGTGGTAGGTTTGCCTGTTGCAAGGCTCAATAAAGAATTAAACGGATAGGATAAAATGAATATTGAATTTAAAAGAGTAACAAAAAAACTTCCTGAATATAAGCAAATCAAACAGTTGTATTTTTCGGCTTTTCCGTCTGAAGAAAGAGCACCGTTTTATTTGATGATAAAACGAACCAAAAGAGAAGATGTCGATTTTCTTGCAATTTATTGTGAGAAAAAATGGGTCGGAATGATTTATATAATTAATTATCTTGACCTTTCGTATGTTTTCTACTTTGCTCTTGATGACAGTCAAAGAGGGCAAGGAATAGGCTCTGCCGTGCTCCGAGAGATTCATAAACTTTACAGTGGCAGAAGATTTTTTCTTGCACTTGAACAGCTTGACAAAAATGCGGAAAATTACGCTCAACGCCTTAGCAGAAGCAGATTTTATCTGAAAAACGGACTTAAAAAGCTAAGTATTTCTATCAAAGAGGGAAATGTGCTTTATGACGCTATGGGATTCGGCGGAGAAGTAAAGCCTGAAGAATACAGAGAAATGATGAAAAATTATACAGGCTTTTTCTTCTCAAAGCTGTATAAGATAGAAATGTATGAAAACTGATATAAATTACGGTTTAGCGGAGTGTCGGTAGGGGATTGAAATTTAGCTAACGCTGAATTATCCTCCCAAAAACAAAAAAGTTTACTCAATTTTTTCAAAAATTGCGGGTTTGGGCAGCGCCCATAAAAATCTTCCGATATAACAATTTATCAGGCGCAAACAGCGTAGCTGTTTGCGTGCTTGCACATAGTTTGAAAAACAGGCGACAGCCTTTTATAAAAGAAATAATTAACTTTTCATTATATAACGAATGGCTTTTCTTGTTGCTGTCGCATTTATAGGTTAAGCCGTTGAACTCAAGCCGCCAAACAGCAAGCTGTTTGGCTATCGTTAGTTTGTATAAACGGAAAATATTTGTGGGCTTTGCCCACACCCACGACCTTTGAAAAGGTCGGCCAAACTTTTATAATTGCTTGATAAAGCAATCAGCTAAACCATAAATTACTCCAACTTTTGATAAAGATTTCTTACAAAAAGCAAAAAAGCTATCACAAATTAATGTGATAGCTTTTTCAGCGTTAATATTCAGTTGTTGGCAAGTGCTCTTTCGAGCCAGATGTCAGCAATATCCATTGCAACAAAAAGTCCGTGCTTTTCGCTTGATTTTACAAGCTTCTTTCTTGGTGAAAGGTCAGGGTCAGTGGCAAGTAACTGAACAGTAACTTTATCCGCAACCTGAAGTCCTTTTACCTCGTTTTTGCTTTTTACCTGAAGTCTGATAACATATGGTTCAGACATATTGCCGTAATAAATCTCATCGCCACACCTTACGAGCGGTCTGCCCTTATAGGTGGAAAATTCCTGAGCTGTTTTTTTAGCTTCTGCCACGAAGCATCAGTCCTTTCTAAACATTAAGGTAAGATTTTACGAGTGCTTCAAGTAAGTCGTCACGGTCAATTTTACTGATAATGTTGCGTGCGTTGTTGTAAGTTGTTATATATGTGGGATCCTCACTAAGAATATAGCCTACTATTTGGTTTATTGGGTTATAGCCCTTTTGTCTGAGAGCATCATAAACGATGGTAAGACTTCTTTTAATAGCATCGTCCCGTTCCTCACCAAGTGAGAAAATCATAGTCTTATCCAACATACCGAAACACCTCCTGTAAATTATTCTTTTTATATTATATACTAAATCAGTTAATTTTTCAAGCCCATTTTCGTGAATTTTATGTGAATTGTTTAAATTTGCTATTTTATTGGTTTTTATAAATCAAAAAGCCTCCCAATTCAGGAAGGCTGTAGATTGTGCCACAAATATGTAGCACCTAATCAGACATTAAGTCCGAAAGAAATAGAAATTGCGTCATTTATTTCGCTCATATAGTTTTGGTCAACCGAGCCCATTTTTTCTTTGAGTCGTTTTTTATCTATGGTGCGGACTTGTTCAAGCAAAACAACGCTGTCTTTGGCAAGTCCCGAAGAATCTGCATTGAGCGGAATGTGTGTGGGCAGATTTGCCTTTGACTGCTGACTTGTGATGGCCGCCGCTATAACGGTAGGACTGAATCGGTTTCCCACATCGTTTTGAACTATAAGTACGGGTCTTATTCCGCCTTGTTCAGAGCCTATCACCGGACTTAAATCTGCATAAAAAATATCCCCTCGTTTGATATTCAAGACTTTCACGCTCCAAATAATTAGATTACTGATATTTTTCCCTTTCCAAAAGTTTTTATACAGCTACTATATAATATTTTTGGGCGTAAAAATTGTGAAGGCTTTTAGTTTTCATTTTATTAACCAAGCTCGTATTGATTGCTGAAATCAATACGAAAATTTTTAGAATTTATTTGCGCAGATAATATATATCCGTTTTTATCTACGGAATATGTGCATTTGCCCTTTGAAGTTTCCAGTATATATGTATCGGATTCATTATTTTTTTGATAAAGAATTTCTCTCCCGTCACAAATCTCTGTTGCAACACAATGTATAAGTTGCAAAAGATTGTCATTTGGCAAATATGCCTCGTCTGCAGTACTTGTTAAGTCATCTATTTCAATGGATATTTCACCTCCGTCGTTGCCGATTTTTAACCCGTCAACAGTTTGCGGTTTGTTAAAAACAAGTTCGGTTTGACCGTCATTTGCCGTTATACTTCCTCCTGCCGAAAAATCTCCTTTGCTTGCCGTAAAATCGGCATTAAAATTTGTAATTATACTTTTTTTAACTTCATTACTTTGGCAAGCAGAAAAAATTATTGCCATTAAGAAGAATAATACAAAAAGCCTTAGTTTTTTCATATTACGCCACACTCCTGTCTTTGCTTAATTATATGTAAAAAGCAAGGCAAAAATTATTTATACAAAAAATAAATGGCAACATAAATAACTTTAATTATCTATGCTGCCAATCTTCAATTTGTTTTTGAATTGTCAATTAAAACAATCCATTTACCGTTTCTTTTTCCGCTTTCACGCTTTATAAAGCCTTTTTCCTGTAAAAGTACGGTTTTCCTTTTTATAGAGCGTTCTGATTTTCCTACCTTAACGGCTAAATCCTTTTGAGTGATTTGCGGATTTTCTTTTAACGCTTTTATGATTACTAAATCTTCAAGAGATAATTCCAAAGTGCCATTTTCTTTTTCAAAAGTGTCATTTTGGCACTTTGAAATTTCATATGTGGCACTTTGAATTTACATTAGTTTCAAATAAGCTGTTGGAATCATATCTATCATATCGGTTGGCAGCATTGATATTTTACCGAGTTTTTCTGCGGCAAGGTCGCCGATTGTGCCGTGAAGAAATACTCCTGCCGCTGCTGCATTGATAGGGGATGCACCTTGAGCAAGCAGTGAGCCGATTATTCCTGACAAGACATCACCGCTGCCTCCGGTTGCCATTCCCGAATTGCCTGTGTGATTAATATAAACTTCACCGTCAGGTGATGCTATTATTGTTCCCGCACCTTTTAAAACAGTTACTACACCGAATTTTTTTGCAAAATCAATCGCAGTATTTTCTCTGTTTGAATTAACCGTCTTTGGAGTTGAATGTAAAAGTCTTGCCATTTCGCCGGGATGAGGTGTAATAATGGCAGGCGCTTTTAAATTTTTAAGAATTTCCGGTTTATTGCAAATGCAGTTCAATGCGTCGGCATCAATCACAAGCGGCTTTTCGCAATTTGTAATTACAGATTGTACTAAATTTTTTGTGTCATCACAAACCGAAAGTCCGCAGCCGATTAATACGGCAGAAGATTTTTCGCACATTTCAAGCAAAAAATCGGTGTTTTTACTTGAAATTACACCGTTTGAAGTTTCTTCAAGCGGATAATATACGCTTTCAAGAATATTTGTTGCACAGACAGGATAAATGCTTTTCGGTACGGCAATTTTTAATAAACCGATTCCGCATCTTAAGGCTGCCTTACCTGCCATAATTGCAGCGCCTGCCATTCCGTAACTGCCGCAAATGCACAGTAAACTGCCGAGAGTACCTTTATTGGAGTCATCGGGACGGTTAAAAACAGCCTTATTAAAAAGCAATCTATCTGTTTCTTTCATAATTTAGCCTCTTTTGTAAAAAATCTTGAGTACAATGTCTTTCTTAAGATGACCTTTCATTGCATTGAGAATTTTCTCGTTAGGCGCAAATACAAGCAAAGTTTTGCCGTATGCCGCAGAATTAAAAACAGCATAATAGTTGTTTTCGTCATTAATATCGGCACAAGCCTCAATGCGCTTAGCAAATCGCATTGTATCAATTACTTTTTCATCTTTGTCAAGAATTTCAATGTCGCTTATCTGCAGTTTGCACATTGTTTTTCTTTTTCTTAGAGCAATAATCTTTGAAACCTCAATAATTCCGCCTGAAACCGAATATTCATATTCTACACGCTGAATACTGAAAACATACCAAACTATGTATATTCCTATAAGGAAAATAAAAAACGCCACATAGATAAGGTAAGCAAGTTGGAGCGGATATGCAAGCGCAATGCAAAGGGCGGGAATTGTTATAAGCAATGCTACCGATAAAATTTTAATGATAAGCTGTTTTGGCTTTTTAACTCTTTTTACAAGCTGTTCGTTAAATATTTCCAATTTTTTTACTCCTTTTTTAAGTAGATTAATAGTATAATAACATAATAAGCGTTTTTTTTCAATAAAACTATTGCAAAATCAAAAAGAAAATGATATTATACTAATGATAACACGCTGACGAAGAGAGTAGCGTTTTTTATGCCGAAAAGAGAGCAATGTCAAGGCTGAAAGCATTGTGCGGCGGAAATTGCGTGAAGTTCACTTCCGAGTGGTGAGGCTGAAATAACAGTAGGTTTCAACGGCTGACTCCGTTACAGGTCGGGAAGTGTTTGCTTCTTTAAGCAAAAATCAGGGTGGTACCACGGATATTATTCGTCCCTGCGTAAGTGATTACGCAGGGATTTTTATTTTTACGGAGGTATGTATGAACGAGAAAATCATAAGCCTTATGGGCGAAATCAACGCCAAGGTTTCAGAAATTTCCGATCTTGTCGAGCTTGACAAGATCAGAGTTGCTTATCTTGGTAAAAAGGGCAGTATTACTGCACTTTTAAAGGGTATGAAAGATCTTTCTCCGGATGAGAAAAAGGCTTTTGGCTCTGAAGTAAACCAGCTTAAGGCTATGGCGAGCGAAAAGATTGAGCAGAAAATCGAAGAACTTAAGAAGAAAGAGGTAGAAAGAGAAATTGCCTCTATGCGTCCTTTTGATATTACCGCTCCGTCAAATATTGTAAAAGGCTCATATCATCCAATCACACTTGTACAAAGACAGTGTGAGGCTATTTTTAAATCAATGGGCTTTACTGTAGAAGATTATTCTGAAATTGTAACCGATTACGAATGTTTTGAGTCACTTAACATTCCTAAGCATCACCCTGCAAGAGATATGCAGGATACTTATTATCTTGATAACGGTCAGCTTTTGAAGTCACAGACTTCTGCCGCACAGAACGCCATTCTTAAAAAATACGGTAAAAACCTTATTGAAAACGGTGTGCCGATTAAGGCAATTTTCCCGGGCAGATGTTTCAGAAATGAGGCAACCGACGCTTGTCACGAAAACACATTCTTCCAGATGGAGGGTGTAATGGTTGACAAAAATATTTCAATTTCAAACCTTATCTTCTTTATGAAAACTATGCTTTCGGAAGTTTTCCAAAAAGATATTAATGTACGATTAAGACCCGGATTTTTCCCATTCGTTGAACCGGGATTTGAGCTTGATATCAGTTGTCTTATCTGCGGCGGCGAGGGTTGTCCTTCATGTAAGCACAGCGGTTGGCTTGAGCTTTGCCCATGCGGTATGATTCATCCGAATGTACTTCGTGAGGGCGGTATTGACCCGGACGAATACACAGGCTTTGCATTTGGTCTTGGTCTTACAAGACTTGCAATGATGAAGTACGGCATTAAAGACATCAGAGATTTGAACAGTGGCAGCTTAAAGGCATTGTCACAGTTTACAGATGATAAGTAAGGGGGAGAATAGTAATGTTTTTATCAATGAACTGGATTTCAGACTTTGTTGATTTATCGGGACTTGACAAGGTTGAGCTTATACATCAGTTTTCTCTCTCTACAGCCGAGGTGGAAAACGAAATTTTCTTCAAGGGTTCAGAATTAAGCGGTGTTGTTGTAGCTGAAATTAAATCAATTGAAAATCACCCTGATTCTAAGAAACTGCACTTACTCAAGGTTGACGCAGGTGAAAGCGAACTTGTTGATGTAGTTTGCGGTGCACCGAATGTAAGAGTAGGTATGAAAACCGCTTTTGCAAAGGTTGGCGCTAAACTCGGTGAAATTACCATCGCACCTCGTCCGCTCGCAGGTTATACTTCATACGGTATGTGCTGCAGTGAAGCGGAAATCGGAATCAGTGACGATAATTCGGGTATTATGGACATCACAGATGATGTTGCAAACGGTACAGATATTAAAGAAGTTTACCAGATTGACGATATAGTTTTTGAAGTTGACAATAAGTCACTTACAAACCGTCCTGACCTTTGGGGACATTACGGTATTGCAAGAGAGTTTGCCGCACTTTCGGGCAGAGCATTAAAGCCGCTTGAGGTTGAAGATCTTACTCCGTACAATGAGCTTGCAAAGGTTGATATGAAGATTGAAGATCCGCTTTGTCAGCGTTACAGCTGTTTGCAGGTTGAGAACATCAAGAGAAATGTAAGCCCTGTAAATATGAGAATCAGACTTTATTACTGCGGCCTTCGTGGTATTAATTTCCTCGCTGACCTTACAAACTATCTTATGCTCGAAATGGGTCAGCCAATGCACGCTTTTGACTCAAGAAAAGTAGAGAAAATTCGTATTAAGCGTTTTGACAAGCCTTTTGTATTCCGTACACTTGACGGTGTGGACAGAAACATTGACGAAAATACACTTATGATTTGTAACGATAATACTCCTGTTGCAATCGCAGGTATTATGGGAGGTCTTGATTCGGAAATTGTTGACGATACAACAACTCTTACTCTTGAGTCTGCTACATTTAATGCAGTATCGGTTCGTAAGTCAACAGTAAGACTTGCTCACAGAACAGACGCATCTATTCGCTACGAAAAGTGTCTTGACCCTGAAATGACAACTGTTGCAATCGCAAGATTTGTTAAACTTTTAAAGACATATGACAGCGATATTAAGGTGGTTTCAAGCCTTACAGACGAGTATGCTTTCCACTATGAAAAGATTACTCTTGAATTTGACAAGGCATTTGTTGACCGCTATACAGGTATTGAAATCAGCAACGAAAGAATCGTAAAAACTCTTGAAAGCCTCGGATTCGGTGTGCAGCTTGCAGGTGATGATTTCACAGTAACCGTTCCGTCATGGAGAGCTACAAAGGATGTTACAATCAAGGCTGACATCATTGAGGAAATCACAAGAATTTACGGTTATGATAACTTTGCCGTCCATACAACCCGTTCACCTCTTTATCCTGTAAGAACAGGCGAGTTAAAGAGTAATGAAGATAAAATCAAGGATATTCTTGTTCAGAGATATAATCTTCATGAAGTCCATTCATATGTATGGGCATATAACGACGAGCTTAAAGCACTTGGCATTGAAGTTGAAAACAATGTTAAGCTTGCAAACGCTACTAACCCTAACATTGAAACAATCAGAAATTCAATTATTCCTACACAGCTTTGTCAGGTTAAGTCAAATACTTCGTATTCAAATGATTTCGGTATTTTTGAAATTGGCAGAGTTGTAAAAGGCCTTGACGAAAACAACCTTTGCATTGAGCAGAAAAAACTTGCAATCACACTTTTCAGCAAAGTTAAGGATATTAAAACACTTTACTTTGAGCTTAGAGATATGCTTGTTGTACTTTCAGAGGACATTAAGCACAAATCGCTTGGCTTTAAGAAAGCAGAGCCGACACACAGCTATGAACACCCTGTGAACCTCTACACAATTATGATTGACAATGAGGAAATCGGTACAATCGGTATTGTTCACCCGACTGTGGGCAAAAAGCTTGACAAGAAAGCAAGCGTGGTATTTGCTGAGGTTGATATGAATGCATTTACCGATGCACAGACCGCTCCGATAGTTTACGATGAGCCGTCAAAATTCCCGCCGATTGATTACGATATTAGTGTGGTTGTTCCTGAAAAACTTTTCTTTGAGGATCTAAGCAAGTGCTGGATCGGAAAGGGCGAGGGTATCTTAAAGGGTACAAAAATTGTTGATACCTACGATACAGACACAGTACACAGTATCACAATCAGATTTGAATTTTCATCAGCCGAGAGAACTCTCTCATCAGCAGAGGTTCAGACTGTAATGGACGAAATCATTGCAGAACTTGCAAAAATCGGTGCAAATTTAAGATAATAAATTAAAACAACCGACCGTAATTAAATTTTACGGTCGGTTTTGCTGTGTTGTTATATTGACAGTAAAAGAAATAATTTTAAAATAAAATATATGAAAAATTTACATATTATAAAAAGAAAACTACCGCAAACAATACTATTGCGGAAGGAAATCAAGAGGTTGAACCTGACGCTTAAAATATAAAATTAACTAAAAAATAATTAACAAAGGAGAAAACCAATATGTCAAGCAATAACAATCAGCTTAATGTACCACAGGCAAAGGAAGCAATGGAACGCTTTAAGATGGAATGTGCTAACGAAGTAGGCGTAAACCTCAAGCAGGGTTATAACGGCGATTTAACCTCAAGAGAAGCCGGTTCGGTAGGCGGACAGATGGTTAAAAAGATGATTGAATCATACGAAAACAGTATGAAATAATTTGATTTAATAAATAAATCATAAAAATATATCGGGGCATATGGCAACAGCTGTATGCTCCGATGTTTATTATGCAATATTATTCTTAAAATATCAGTTGATTTTCAAATTATGCTCTTTTATGTACTCCAAAAGTGCTCTGCAACCATTGTCAATGTCGGTGTAAGTAACATCAAAATTGCCTGTGTACCATGGATCTGCCACATCTCGTGAATAATTGGTAAACTCAAGCAGGCGGTGAATTTTCTTTTCATTGTCAAAACCGACTATCCGCTGTAAATTGCGCAAATTCATAGAATCCATAGCAATTATGTAATCATAATTTTTGTAATCGTCTTTGGTAATCTGCACAGCATGGTGTGAGGTGAACGGAATGTTCATTTCTGTTAATTTTGCCTTTGTTCCACGATGAATACCGTTGCCGATTTCCTCCGTACTTGTCGCAGATGAATTAATTAAAAATTTATCGGCAAGCTTGTTATCCGCAACAATTTTTTTCATTACAAATTCCGCCATAGGTGATCGGCAAATATTCCCATGGCACACAAACATTATCCTTATCATAACAAAATTCCTCCCGATTTGCCTTAATATGCCGTGATTTGCAAGGGTGAATTGAGTATAACAGGAATGAGTATCACTTTTAAAATTTTCTCAAAACACGCAAATCAAGGCAAAATGTGGCATATTGAATTTTTCAAAAGTAGTCAAACAGTAGTCAGTTAAGGGGGTGCAGACTACTTTCAAAATCAACCGTATAACGATAGCTTTTAAGCAAGGGGGTGCAAAATGGATTTTTGCTTGTTATAATTCACCAATTCAAGCTATCGTTAATGGGTTTAAAAGATGATTTTATTATAGCATAAAAACCTTTTAGTCACAACTTTGGAACTTGAATTTTAGACTTTTTTTATTGAATAATATTGTTTTTTATTTTCTCCATTGCAATATCTCCTCTAATGAACGCGGTTCATACTTCATCCACGGTTTCATGCATCCAACATTAATAGCCTTAACCTCTGTTTTATAAACATGTCTGCAATCATTATAAATCATTTCATACAGACACTTCTGATAATATTTATCCTCAGCACTATTGTGCGTATGTCCGTATAGAAGAATAGATCCTTTCCCCATCTTTTTCCAACTGAAAATAGGGTAATGGCATAATACAAGATTGTAGTTTTTATCTTTCACAGAATCATGGATTTCCTTATAATCACACATGTCTGCAAATAGCTGATGATATCTATAATCTGATACATCATCATGGTTTCCTTTAATAAGTATTTTCTGCCCTTTTAATGTGGATATGTACGAAATAAGATTTTCATTTTTCCCTCGACAACTTATATCTCCAAGAATGAATACTTTGTCTCCATTATTTACCTTGCAATTCCATTTTTTTTTGATTATTTCATGCATCTCTTCCAGATTTTTAAACGGTCGTTCATCAAATCTAATTGAAGTTTCTTGAAATAAGTGTAAATCGCTAATATAATAATTCATTTTCGTTTCTAAGTTCCTTTATTTTTCTAGGGTGTCATTTAAAATCACTATGTTTTTATTTAAAAGCTATACGGTTATGAATTTGCTGAAACACATATACCATTATTATTTTCGCCTTCAACATAGAATTCTTCTTCGGTGTCCAAACAAACAGCTGCTAATCGACCGTTTTTTAAGTTGCATCCACAATCAATCGCAATATGATTATTTTTTCTGTAAACATATCCAGGTCTTGGATTCCCTTTAATTTTCTGCGTTGGAGTGTGTCCTGTTACAAGATTCACATCGTCATAATACTGAACATCATATTTTGCTCTGCTCCAAACAAGTTCCTCTATTTCATAATCTTCTAAAGTTTTTTCCAGACTAAAATTGCCAAGACCACCGTGAACCAACAGATAATTTTTACCGTTTACGGTCAATTTTTTATATAATTGCAAATCGTTTAAGAAATCTATAACCTCATATTTCATATCAAGATCCAGAGCACGAAATTCATCGAGTGTTGTCTTGCTTCCGTTGCATTGCCATATCACCAAATTGTTTAGCATTTTTTCATTTAACTGATCTATTGACATCTCAGTAATTTCTTTCATAAGAAAAGGCAAGCACTGTAAAGCCATATATTCATGGTTACCTGCCAGGCATATAGTATTTGGCATTTCCATGATTTTCATAAGTGCCTTAATGGGATGAGGTCCTCTGTCAAGTATATCCCCTAAAATATAAAGCGTATCAGTATCCTTTAATTTGATCTTATCAAGCAAGTCCAAGAACATATTATATTGCCCGTGAATGTCTGAAATAACATATGTAGCCATAAAATTACCTCCAAAATATTAATTTCACTCGCATAGTTTAAAATTCATACTCATACATCTCAATTTCTTTCAACTGTAGTTGCTCAGTTTGTTTTTAGCAATCTATTTACACATTCTATTATAAAATTTCTAATCTTCTTTGCATATAAATCAACATAGTGATATTTTTGTTTCAAAAATTATAAACATATGCCTATGGACTAATATTGTCAGCATTTTAAATTATATTGCCTTGTTTTTCTGTAATTCTTTTTTTAGAAAATCAACAATCTTATTCGAGCGATATTTAATCACATTTGTGGCTTTTAGCAGATAATCCCTCAGAATGTTTAAATATTCCTGATCTTGATAATAGCTTTCGCCTTTACGATCTTGACTCTCTGCTGTTATTAACAATCTCCTTTTTAAAGGCGTACAAAAAAGCAATTTGGGCTGTCCATTTTCAAAATAATCCTCCAAGAAAAATCGTTTTTCCCATTTATTGATCTCTAAAAAAGCTGGGTCATATTCTTGATTACGGTTTAATTGCATCTCAAATTTTGTAAAATGATTATCATCAGCTTTTATTTTATCTTGATATTTCTTGATGGCTAACAAGAACCAATCAAAGTAATCTCTCATTCCCTCGCAATCGTTGCTGTTATAGTAACATGCTCTTGCACCGTTTATTCCGTATTTTATTGTACTTCGGTTAGGGATTATAATGAAATTTCCTACCCAATGGTAAGTTTTCTCAAATTCCTTTATTTTTGACCACAGTTCAAGATCTTTGTCTGCGCCAAACAGTTTTGCTCGGTATGCGAAATCATTTTCTATGCTTTTTTTACCTATCAAGGAGCCGAACGAATTCATTGTATCCCCGCGAAAAGCATAAGTTCCTTCCATGTTCCAAGGTCCCATATTTTCAAAGCTCAAGTCATAAATATCACCCCACAAAATGATATAGATTGCCTTCATTATTAGTGTCATATCAGGATCAATATCTCCAATAAACTTTGAGAGTTCATCAAGACAATACGTCCTCAGACCTTCGACATCTCCAGCTAAAATTTCCTCCACAAAATTGCTTAAAAGCTCCAATGCGTTTGTGTAATCTTTCGTTTGTTCATACTGTTCTCTTTTCATTATTTCTTATCCTTTCTTTCCCATTAGTTCTTGATCTATGGCAACCTTAGTTGCTCGATGGTAATCCCAGGCTCTGTGGACATAATAAAAAATGGGTTTATATACATCAAGAATTTGCTGCACACTATAATTAAGAATGTGGTTCATAGATTCCTGAAAATGCTGAGAGAAAATCTCATAACGCATCATACAGCCATTAAAAACATCACCATCTGTTTCATCCATGATGAATGTATGCTCATAAAGGGAATTGCAATCGTACGATAGATGCATATTAAGGTAATTAATAATCCTCGCTGCTCGTATTGCTTCCTCTTTATTATGTACAACTGGCTGGCCATAGTAAGACTGGCAGTACAAATATTCATCTTTAAAGCGAACACAAGTTTCAACACATCCACTAAATATTTCTGGAATTTCTGTGAATAGATACAATGTGTCTAACGATTCTATTTTTATAGGTCTGTTTTCTTCATTCAGATATCTGAATGGAATATTCTTTTCTTTTAAATATTGCAGGATTACTTTTTTAATTTCTTTTTTTAACATTGGTACCACCTCTACCTTTTTATACTTAATTATAATAATTTTAAATCATTTTTTGATTTAAATTATAGAAGCGATACTCGTTAACTAAAAAAGTTACAAATACTTCTTTTTCCTTTAAAGTCCAAGTTGTTTTTCTAAACAGACCACTGCAATAAAAAAGCTGTTGTGCAAAATAGATTCCTTTTATCTATACCACAACAGCCTTATATCATTATTCTGATTTATCTTTTTTGAGTTTTTTCAATGCTGTTTCTATTCTTTCTATTACTATCTTTTTTAACTGAGCCCCTTCTAAAATTTCTATACATTCGATGTATTGCATTACCCAAAATGAAAATGCATTCACATTTATATTGGGAAATTTTATTTTCAGCATTTTTACATTTTCTGACTTGTATTCGCCTTGAATTTCATATAAACCGTTTTGATTTAAATCATCATCTTTTGTCGCTCCGAACCAGTCAAAAATCTGTGTAAGTTGATCTGCTTTAAATCCTAACACGATAGTTTCTTTTTTACCAGAATAAAAATACGGATTTGAATAAATAAATTTTAGGGGGTTATTACTTTCCTCTACAACAGGTTTTACACTGCCTTCGTTATCCATAACTGTAATTTCTGACATTAAATCAATTCGGAAATAATAAAATTTCTTTACATTTTTTCCTATAAATGCCATCAAATAATATCTACCATTATTCATCATAATCCGAAATGGAGATACACATCTTTCTTGATTACCAATATTAAGTTTTACTTTCTTATTAATATAATCATAGAATGCTAATTTGAATTTAATTTTCTTATGCTTATTAATAGCTTGTTGTATTTTCGATACATTTTCCATAACATCAATTTCGTCAATTTTTCCATCAATATCTGAATTATTTAGTTCGAAAAGTTCTTCTTCAAAATCTCTTGCCTCATTCACAGCACCTTGTCCAAAAGTTTTGCTCAGTGCAACATAATATTCCCGTTTGATTGCCGGACCCAATATTTTTGAATATGTAACAGAATCTGCTAAATACTTTGCAAAAGTTGGAATATCTACAGTTTCAGCTATTTCTCCCAACTCTTTTTCATACCAGTATCCAATGATTTTCTTTCCTCGCTTTGTTCTCTTGAATCCTATCTTACTATCGCTTATAATTTTGTAACCATATTCATAATTCTTGTCCTCTTTTACTATATCCTTATCTATGTACTTATCTATTTCTTCTGTATTCTCGCCAATCAGTCTGCGTAGATTTCTTACTAATGTACCTTTAGTAGGTAGTGGGCTTCCTTCTGAAATGAATTTTTTTTCCATTATGGCATAGATTTCATTTATTTCGGAGGGCTCAAATTTAGTTCCATTTGTGGATTTTATAAAATCTATGCATTCTTGTTCTGTCAACTTCATTTCTTTGTATCCTTTCTGCCTGTTGAACTGTTCTATTAGATAATTTTCGCTTTATTTATATTATAATATACCTATTTACTAAAATTTTCAAATTGATTTTAGACGCAAATTGCAATAGCAAGTTGAAACAATTTTTTAAGAATATCATGTTCATTAAAGTAGATATTTGTAAGTCACCGCAGTAAGGAATGTTGTATCAAATATTTAAGTAGCGTATATTCTATCTAACTGAATTTCAAACAGCTCCTCAGGCGTGTGATAGTTAAGAATTTTTCTTGGCAGTCCATTGATTACATCTGAAAAGAATAGTATGTCTTCCGTCTTATAATCACTCATGCTCTTTCCTTTGTTTCGGGGCGTTCTTCAATACTTTTGCCCAGTATTTTTCTGCTTTTTCGAGTGCTGAGGATTTGGTGTTTCGCTTAAGCTTTTCAGGCAACTCTATGTTTTTGATTGGCAGTATACCTAAATCCACATAGTTGTAAAGAGTTTTAGTGCATACCATTTCATCAGAAGAAAACAGATTGTTTTCTTTGACATATCCGACACTGGCATCTAACGACCAACCTTTTTTGGTAAACATTTCGACTACATAATTGAGAAATTCAACACATTAAAGGCAACGGTAATTCTTTTTACTGTTTATTCTCTTGTCTTTGTATTTCTGTTCAGCAATATCAGGTTTATACCTTTTGACTTTGCCGTTATACAAATACACCGTTACGCTCTTTAATTCTTTATTGATTGTATTGTATGGGCGATGAAGTTCTTTGGCTATTTTGTAAACCGACCAGTGGTCTATATTAAGCCTGATTGATATATAGTAGCGTTCTTCTCTTGTTAAGTGTTGACCTTTCTTGTGCTTTGGTGTAAAATTAAGCATATCCATAGTGACGATTTTCTTTCGGATTTTTGTGTGGTAACTTAATTCTACTACGAAATCGTTTCTATGGATATTCTTTTTTATTGTTTCATCTTCATTTTACAATCTGCGATAAAATATTAGGGAAAAGTGATTATTTTTTAAAAAGTTTAGGTAATGAAAATTTTGAATTTGATGCGGAGGGTAAAGAAATCTATCCTAAGCGTATTTTAATATAAAAGCAAAAACAGCGCTAAGAAATATACGGCAATGAAAAATGTAGTTTGTAAAAACAGCCGTACAAGGGGAATATCCCGGCTTTACGGTGCAAACAGAACAGATTGATTTTCAGGCAGAATTGTACAGTTACAAAATTTACCGCAAAACCACATGAGTGATTTGGCGGTGCACGAAGTCTTGTAAAATGCGGAAATTATGACGCACTCAGTATTCTTTATGATAATATTTCTGACACACTTTCACAGCTTATCCGCACTGCTTTTATTCCACAGCTCGGCACATAACCGCTAAAACAGAATATGTTTAAGACAGTGTAATACTGTAAAACTTGAAACATCCTCATAGATTAAAAATTAAGGACCACCCAAGAAAAATAGGTGGTCCTTGATTTTAGAGAGATTTTATTTTTAAAGGAGTTAGAAATCAGCTCATTTTATTTGTTTATACCAAAAATATATTTTGTAGTTTGTGTATAGTTTTCGTTTGCTTTTAATATTGTCGTAGGAAAATTCTTGTGATTTACAGCATCGGGAAAGCCCTGGGTTTCAAGACAAAACGCTGGATTTTCTCCGTATGTTGCTGAATCCTTTCCCATATTGGACAAAACATCGACATAATTTGCTGTATATACATGAACACCTTTTTGAGAAGTATAGCATTTTAATGTGATTCCGCTATCAATACCCTCAGCTTCGGCTGCAAGCACAAATTCTTCATCAGAATGATTCAGCACAAACATATGATCAATACCGTTTGCAAAACCAATCTGCTTGTTTTTTCTGTCAATACCATTTCCAATTAACTTGGGTTCGGTAAAATCAAACGATGTATTCTTAACGGGAGTTATCTCTCCTGTGGGATTGAGGTTTGAATTTATCGGTATGAAGGAATTTGCATTTATTTTCAGCTTGTGATTTTCTGTAACTTTACCGCTTTTATGTCCGTTAAGATTAAAATATGAATGATTGGTTAGATTACATATTGTGTCTTTGTCAGAAACTGCCGACCATTTTATCGTAAGTGCATTTTCATCATCAAAGGTGTAGCGTACAAAGACCTTCATATTTCCGGGATAGCCCTCATCACCGTCGGGACTATCAAGCATAAATAGAACTGTATTTGGAACTTTATCATCAACTACCGCAAGCCACACTTTGCGGCTAAAGTTGTTAAATCCGCCGTGTAGATGGTTACTCCCATTGTTTACAGAGAGCTGATAATCTTCTCCGTTAAGAGTAAACTTGCCGTAAGCAATTCTTCCGCAACATCTTCCGACAGTAGCACCGAAGTATGTTCCGTCAAATTCATAACCGTCAATGTGCTCATAGCCGAGAACTACATCTCTAATACTACCGTTTTTGTCGGGAACTTTTATCGAAACGACACTTGCGCCTAAATCACATAATGTCACGCTTGCTCCGCTGTTATTTTCTATTGTATAAAGATGAGTGTTTTCACCTTTGGATGTAGGTTCAAAATTCACTACCCTTACCTTTGACATTTTAGCACTTCCTTTACTACAGAGTCTTTATAAATTTATCAAACGCCTTTTGTCCTTCAGGAGTTCTTTTGAATACACCTGCATCCAAAAGAACATTAAGGAACACCTTTCCTATCTCATTTTGAATTATTGAATCAACATTATTTTCATTGATTTCATCATACTGCGAAACAAATTCATTTACCCACTCGGAATGTTTGCTGATTTTCGGAATTTCACTTACATCCTTGTGATTAAGAATAGCATCCTTTAAAATAGCCATTTCATCTTTAAGCCTTGAGGGCAATACTGCAAGTCCCATAACTTCAATAAGGCCGATATTTTCTTTTTTAATATGATGCAAATTCGCATGAGGATGAAATACTCCCAGAGGATGCTCTTCACTTGTAATATTATTTCTGAGAACGAGGTCAATAACAAATTTTCCATCCTTTGTAAAAGCAATCGGAGTGATAGTGTTGTGAATTTCACCATCTGTTTCGGCAAAAATGCCAACATCTGCGTCCGTGTACGCTCTCCAACTCTTTAGAATATAAGAAGATAATGAAATAATGCTGTCCTTGTTTTTACCTGTCAATCTTACAACTGACATAGGCCACTTTACAATTCCGCACTCCACATCATCAAAGCCGTTAACAATAAACTTTCTTTCAACCTCTGCCCTATTAAGTGCAAAGCTGTATCTGCCACCCTGAAAATGTTCATGTGTAAGTATTGAACCGCCTACAATCGGTAAATCAGCATTCGAACCGATTATATAATGCGGAAACTGTGAAATAAAATCAAACAGTTTTCTGAATGTAGAATCATTGATTACCATTGGTGTATGCTCACCGTTAAACACAATACAATGTTCATTGTAATAAACATACGGAGAATATTGCATAAACCAGTTATCTCCGTCAATGGTGAGCGGAATAATTCTGTGATTATCTCTTGCAGGATGATTTACTCTTCCGGCATATCCTTCATTTTCCTTACAAAGCAAACATTTCGGATAGCCCGACTGTTTTTGAAGTTTTGCCGCTGCAATAGCTTTCGGATCTTTTTCAGGCTTTGAAAGATTTACAGTGATATCAATATCACCGTATTCGGTTGATGTTTTCCACTTTAAGTCTTTCTTAATACGATATCTTCTTATATAATCGGTATCGCAGCTGAATTTATAGTAGCTATCGGTTGCAAGTTTAGGAGAAACGCTATAATTCTGCCAAAATTCTCTTATTACTTCTGACGGTCGCTTAACAAGTGAAGCCATAAGTTTCACATCAAATAAGTCGCGATATGTTACTGTATTTTCGGGAATGATTCCTTTTTCGTATGCATAATCAAGAAGTCCCGACAAAATTTCTTCAAGAGTATCCTCGTTATCTGCTGTAAGGCAAGTACAATTGTCATCGGGTTCATCCATATGGAACAACGACAAAAGCCTATTTTGCGTGTAGATTATATCCTCTTTTTCAATAAGCCCTGTATTGATTCCGTATGAAACAAGTCTTAATATTAAGCCGTAAACGCTGTTCTTCATAAATACCGCCTCACTTACTATAGCCGTTTGGATGTGTTGAATGCCATTCCCACGCTGTTTTAATAATTGTTCCCAGATCATCATACTCAGGTTTCCAGCCAAGTACAGTTTTCGCCTTATCGCTTGACGCAATCAATACAGCAGGATCGCCGCTTCTTCTGCTTTCTTCAACAACCTTAATATCTTTCTGTGTAACTTCCTTTGCTTTTTCAATTACCTCACGGACAGAAAAACCTACACCGTTGCCAAGATTGAATATATCACTTTTACCGCCCTTCATAAGATATTCAACTGCAAGAATATGAGCCTGTGCAAGGTCAGTGACATGGATATAATCACGAATACAAGTTCCGTCAGATGTGGGATAATCAGTACCAAAAATACTTATGTGGTCACGGGTACCTTGTGCCGCTTGAAGAATAATCGGAATAAGGTGGGTTTCAGGATTATGTGCCTCACCGATTTTTCCGCTGATATGTGCTCCGCATGCATTGAAATATCTGAGAGAAACATATCTTAAACCATGTGCTTTTTCAACCCAATAGAACATTCTCTCCATGGATTTTTTTGTTTCTCCGTAGCAGTTTGTCGGATTTGTCGGATCGGTTTCAAGAATAGGAGTTCTCTCAGGCTCACCGTATGTTGCCGCTGTTGATGAAAATACAATCTTATCAATTCCGTGAGCAACCATTGACTGAAGCAAAACCTTTGTGCCGTTGAGGTTATTATCATAATATTTGAGAGGGTTGGTCATACTTTCACCGACAAGTGAATTGGCTGCAAAATGAATTACAGCATCAATACCTTTTTCTTTATCAAAAACGCTGTCAATTTCACTTCTGTTTCTGAGATCACCTTTATAAAATTTTGCTTTGGGATGAACCGCCTCGATATGACCTGTTTCAAGGTTATCGAATACAACAACCTCATTACCGCTTTCAATAAGTCTGTAAACTGTATGCGAACCGATATATCCGGCACCGCCTAAAACAAGAATTTTCATTTTGTCCTCCTTAATAAAAACAAAACCTACAAAATTACATTACTTTTATTCCGCCGTATTTTCTCACTTTGAGAACATGGCATGAGTTTTCTCCGAAAATTTTATTTATAAATTCTTTGTAATTACTTACAAATTCATTTTTGACAAACGCCTGAATTGTACCTGCAAATCCACCGCCGTGAACACGGCACACGCCGTAATTGCGAAGAAGGCTTTCGCTGAGTGCAAGGGCTACCGAGATGTTCTGATGTTGAATATCTCTTGTTGTATATACATTCTGAAGATACTTAAACGATGAATTACCGGATTTTCTGATTGCGTCAAGGAATTCAACAAACTTACCGTTTTCAAGTGACGAAACGGCATTTTTAACGTTATGCTCCTCATTAAAGAAATGAATTGCACGAAGTACCGGTCTGTCGCCAACAGCCTCACGAATTTCGTCAAGGTGAATATAAAATTCGTTTGAATCACAATCTCTCAGATAATCTTCTCCAAGAAAATTTGCAACCTTTTTCATTTCCGATGGAATCATAGCATAATCATCTGTAAGATCAACATGATCACCCTTTGTGTCAACAATACAAAGACTGTAATCATATTTTTCAAATTCGGTAGGTACTTTCTTAACAATTGGCTTTGTCGGATCTTTAAAGTCAATGTTAACCATTCCTCCGACTGAACAAGCCATTTGATCCATAAGTCCGCACGGCTTTTTGAAAAATACATTTTCAGCATACTGAGAAATCTGAGCAATCTCAACTGAATTTATTTTCATATCATTATATAAACCGGAAATAATAGTTCCGACAACTACCTCAAAAGCTGCTGACGATGAAAGTCCTGCACCAACAAGTACATCACTTGTTGCATAAGCATTGAATCCACCAATTTTGTATCCATGATCCTTAAGTCCACGAAGAACACCTCTGATGAGGCTGACCGTTGTGCCTGCCTCATCATTATTAACTTCGAGGTCATTTATATCGAGAGTAATCATATCATAACCGTCAGAAACAAATCTTACAACATCATTGTTATTCTTGGCCGACACAGCAATAGTATCAAGATTAATGGATGTTGCAAGCACCATTCCATGCTGGTGATCTGTATGATTACCGCAAACCTCACTTCTGCCGGGAGCACTGAATATTGCTACTTTATCAGGGCAATAAATTGTTTCATACTGCTCAATTGCATGAACATATCTTTTTTTCTGATAATCAATCATTGATGAATCTATATATATATCAGTGAAAAGATTATCAAATTCGCCGTTTGTAATTTTTTCAATTGCTGTTTTAGTATCAATCATTTTATTTACCTGCCTTTTCCGCAACTGTAGGAAGGAACATAGAAGGCTCTGTGTTACCGCTTTCATCAAGCTGTTGTGTCATATCAATCTTGCCTTCTCTTCTTGCACTGATTGTGTTTATAACCTTCTTCATCATACCGTCATTGAGTTTATATTTCTTTCTGTAAACAACATAAGCAATAAGCATACAAACCGCAGGAACAATGCACATAAGTGTACTGATTGATGCTACTGTTGCAAATGACTGTTCCTGTCCCGGAATATACTGTGTGCTTCCAAGTGCCGCGCCAATACCGAGTGCTGTAAGAGCTGCTGTGAATTTTACGATAAGCGTCTGGAGTGAGAATACAACGCCTTCATTTCTTGTTCCAAGCTTAAATTCACCGTAATCAACAACATCTGCAAGGAATACTGTTGCACAACCAAGTTCAAGACCTGTACCAAGTTTTACAATAACACCTGAGATTGATGTGAGCACAACATTGTGCGGAGCAAAAATACCTACGAGCAAAAGCATTACAAGACCAAATGCAGGTAAAAGACATGCAAGAAGGAACGAAGTTTTTCTTGAAAGAAATTTTGCAACCTTAGGGAATACGATAAGACCTACAACCTCTGCGATTGATGCGCTGATCATAAATGATGACATCATTCCTGCGTTGCCGCAAACATATTTGAAATAATATGTAGCAACACCCATAATGCACTGAATGCCGATGTTGTAAAGGAAGATAAGAGTTACTGCCCAACGAAGTTGATCATTCTTGCCGATGATTGAGAAAATATCTTTAAACTTAACTTTCTTTTCCGGAACAGAATCATCTCTCTTTTTCGGAAGATTGATTACTGTAATACCGATTGTAAGAATAAATACAATTGCAATTATGATTGCAAATCTGTGATAACCTGCCTGATTTGTTGTGCCGCCGCCGAGAGCCTCAATAATTTGAACACCAAAGCCTGCAATAACAAGTGACTGACCGATACTTGCAAAGATTCTCGGAAGTACCGAAACTTTTTCTCTCTCCTCAGGATTTGAAGTGAGGTTAGGAATAATTGACCAATAAGGAATATCCATAATTGTGTAAGTCATACCCCAGAGTATGTAAGCTGCTGTTGCAAATACGCAAAGTCCAACGCCATTGAGGTGGAAGTCTGTGAATAAAACAACAAATATAATTGAATTAACCAGCGTACCTATTACAAGCCATGGAATAAATTTACCCCATCTGCTGCGTGTGTTATCAACAATCATACCCATAAACAAATCATTAAAGGCATCCCATAACTTTGCAACAAAGAACATTACGCCGATAAATACCGGGTTGACCTTGATGATGTCTGTGAAATAAATCATTGAAAATGTGGCAATCATACCATAAATCATATCTTTGCCGAGGGCACCAAAAGCAAAGGTGTATTTGATTCTACCTGGGATTTTGCCATCAAGTCTTGGTTGTGATGATGTCTGTTTCATAATTTTTCCTCCTTTTAATTTTAAATGAAACGCCGTGACAACCTGCACAAAAGATTTCGCTATTATTTAATAATAATGTTTCTTTTGTTTTTATGTTAACTAAATTATACTTTTTGTTTCGTAAACTGTCAATAGTTTTTGGTAAACATTTTTGCTTCTCCGTTTTTTACTAAACACGACTTGATTTTTTGGTAATATTTCACTATAATGGTAGTGAGGTGATTCAATTGGCTACAATCAGAGATGTTGCCAAAAAGGCAAATGTATCAGTTGCTACTGTTTCAAGAGTGCTTAATAACGACGCTACCCTCAGCACCTCGCTTGAAACAAAGCAAAAAATATTTGCAGCAGCTAAAGAACTTAATTATGTAAAGAAAAAAAGGGTTACATCAGCACCTTCATGTCGCATTGGAATTCTACAATGGTTCTCTTTCAAACAGGAAATTGAAGATAATTATTACTTTTTGATGAGACAGGGTATCGAGGACTACTGTTCAAAAAATAATATAAGTATTGTACGAACATTTAAAACAGACAATGACTATCAGAATGTACTCTGCGATGTTGATGGCATAATCTGCCTCGGGAAGTTTAGTAAACAAGAAATAAAATTACTGCATTCATTGAATAATAAAATTGTTTTTCTTGATATGACCGTTGAGAATATTGAAATCACATCCGTATCGCTCGACTTTCGTCAGGCAGTGTCCGATGCAATTAAATATCTATATGATTTAGGACATAGAACAGTTGGCTTTATCGGAGGCATTGAACAGCTTGAGGACGGAACGATATTTCCTGATAAACGACTCAACACTTTCACAGACATTTGCGATGCACTAAACATTAAATATGATGGGTTTATTATGCAGGACAAATTTTCAACATCATCCGGTTATAAAATGATGTCAGAAATGATCAGCAAAGGAAATCTCCCCACAGCTATTTTTGCGGCAAGCGATCCTATTGCAATCGGTGCAATGAGAGCTCTGCAAGAAAACGGTTACAAAATTCCTGAGGATATTTCTGTTATGGGATTTGATAACACGGAGCTTTCGGGATATACAAACCCTCCGCTCACTACGGTAAACGCACCTGTATATGCAATGGGTATTTACGGCATTAGGCATTAGATTTATTTTGAATATGATGAAATCTAAAAGCACCGATTATCTTTCTCCTATGCGTGTCTATCTGCCTTGTCCAATAAAAGTTCGCAACTCATGTGCAAAACCTAAAAAATTATAATTATCGTCGTTATTAAACGATTATATGCTATAATAAATTATAATCGCAAATTGCAATAGCAAGTTGAAACAATAAAAATATCATATTCACTGAAGCAGAAATTTTGGAGTTATCGCAATAAGAAATGTTATCACAAACATTTAAGTAGCATATATTCTGTCCAATCGATTATCAAACAGTTCCTCGGTGTGTGATAGTTAAGAATTTTTCTTGGCAGTTCATTGATTACATCAGAAAAGAAGAGTATATCTTCTGCACTATAGTCATCTATGCTTTTCCCTTTAGGAATGAACCGTCTTAACATTTTGTTGTGACATTCATTAGTTCCTTTTTCACAAGATGTGTATGGATGAGTAAAATACACGGATATTCCGTTATTTTCTATGTTCGATAGATTGGCAAACTCAGAACCGTTGTCACCTGTGATACTTTTAAACACTTCGGATTTCTTAGTTCCAAAGCGATTAATCAGACTTTGTAGGGCTTCATCAATAGCCATTGATGAATGATCTTTTATTTTTATCCACAAAGACATTCGTGTTTTTCTTTCGACTATTGTCATTATGGCCGGCTCTGTATCTTTCTTTTTACCAAGCACACTGTCTATTTCCCAGTGACCGAATTCTTCCCTTAAATTCACTGTTTCGGGGCGTTCTTCAATACTTTTGCCCAGTTTTTTTCTGCTTTTTCGAGTGCTTGAGGATTAGATATTTCTTTTCAGCTTTTCCGGTAAATCTATGTTTTCGATTGGCAGTAATCCTAAATCCGCATAGTTGTAAAGTGTTTTGGTACATACCATTTCATCAGAAGAATAGAAACAGATATTGTATTCAATTAAAGACAAAACTGACTCCGCTTAAAAAAACGAAATCAGTTTGTTGCTTAAAATTTAATTATCTATTTTAGATAGTCTTTTTTTGTACTGTCCATACAAATTTAGAAAGTGTATTTTTTCTTACATATTTTTCCTAAGCAAAACCTTTATCACATAAAATACATCAGACAGAAACAGCACTCACACCGTAATGATGTGAGTGCTGTTTTTATTGTACTCGAGCTTCTTCCTGTAATTTGATGAGAAACAGCTTTGCATTGGAAGTTTTGAATTCACCGATTTTGCGACTGCTTTCAACTAACTACTCGAATTAATATTTTTTCTTTGTATTTGCTATAGGTTGGTGAGATTTGAAATCTGTTCATATCCGTAATCATTATTGTGATAGATTTCGATTTGCTTTCTTGTATTTATAATCCAGCACCACTTGAAATTACAATCTGAATTTGAGTCATATCGTTTACATTAATCTGACCGTCGCAATTTATATCCGCCGCTTGTTTCTGAGTTTCTGAAAGTACCACATCACCGGTAAGGTATCTTTGACCTAATGTAACATCAAGAATAGAAAGCGTTCCGTTACCGTCAATGTCACCAAGGAGAACATCGCTTGGTTTATCAAATGTATAGCTAATATAATATTTCTTATTTTTTCCGCCGCCTTCTTTTATGAATTTAGCATTATTGCCGTTTACCTTTGCCGTAACTGTTTCAATATCGCCCCATCCATAAATAGGAGTAACCTCAATTTTTACTGTATAGGATTTATTGCTTATAAATTTACTGTCAGTCGGTGACCATTCAATTTTGTTGATATTTACATTGCCGGCAACGCAACTTGCCGTTTTGGCAGGTGCAGCACCAACTGTTGGAGCTTTAATATTAACCTCAATGTTCTGGGTTTTGTATTTGTCCGGCACGCTAACATTGATGTCAAATATCATATACCTTTTTCCGTTTGCTCTTTTTAATGTGCCTACGCTGTCTATGCCATTTACTCTTCCGTAAATGTTGTTGTTCAGTTCATAACCGCTTTTTGGAATAATCTCAAGTGCAAGACTCAGTTTTTCGCCTATAGAAATTTTGTAGCTGTCATCAAGACGCTTTCCGTACTTTGCCCACTCTACTTCGCCAATCGTGTATAGTGCATTTTCGGAGGTTTTAGGCTTTTTGTAATCACCGATTGTTTTGTTATTACACATATCATCAAAATTGTCAAAGTAAATATCGTTCATATATTTGAGCTTTTTGTCGATTTTGATATTTACTATATTTGAATGTACGGTATTATTGCCACTTATAGCATCGCAGTATATCTGTTTGCCGTTAAGCCAGTCGCTGACTTTGGTAATAAATAATTTTTTGCCTCCGGATGATGTGAAAAGCTCACCGTATCCGTTGGTTAATATATAGAGCCAGTCAATTTCTCTGCCATTTTCATCAATAATATGCCATTTATATGTGTCTGCATTTGTTGCATTAATATAAAAGGTAACAGTGTCACCAAGGTTTGGAGAATACCCGTCTGTGGGCTGAGTTGTAATAACCGGATTTGGAGCTATTATTTGAAGATATTTTTTACCTAATGAGTTTGATACAATATTTATGTCAACTTTTTTTTCGTCATCATATACTTTGCACTTTGAAGATATTACATTTGAAAAATCAACCCTTCTTGCTAACCATTGGTCAGTTATTTTGGGCTTTTGCAAGAAAGTAATTCCGTAAGAGCCTACATATGTGCCACCTGAGATAACGGGGAGATAATCATAATCTAATGTTGTTTTTATGCACACAGCACCTTCAAAATTATAATTATTTTCATCAAATAGTTTGAAATATCCGCCGTTAATGTTAAATGATTGCATATCTGTTGCTTCAACAGCAGCTTTTTTGGCATAGTAGTTTCCGCCGTTGATTGTGAGTTTACCGCCGTTTGCTACAACGCCAAATGCCTGTTTACGTTCATAATAGTCATCATATTCAAAGTTACCTTGGTTAATTGTAGCGGTTGTATATTCATCAAATACAAACGCATTATACAGTCCGCCAAAATGACCGTTATTAATAGTTATATTTTTATAGTCATTCTCGTAAGCGCTTTTAACTAAAGTACCGATTACAGGGCCTTTTGATGTTGCTTCAAATTTACCGCCGTTAATGGTGACATTGCCTCCCGTAATGTTTATAGCCGGCTTTTCAGTATATGTTGTATATATGCCACCGTCTATTTGCAGATTTCCTTTTGAAATAACGCAAGGAAAATCATAGTAAAACTCTGTGCTTCTTGCTACACCCGATATATTGCTCAATCTTAGGCTTGCACCCTTTGCAACATTAAATATACATCTGTTATTGTTTCCTGAGAAAAAACTGAATGTAGTGTTGTTATCGTTTAAACTTGAAGTATCAAACTGAAGTATTCTAAGACTACCACGTTTTATGTTAAAAAGACAATCATCATAAAGGGTTTCCCTTGAAATTTTAAATTTATTCATATTAATAGTAATTTCAGCTTTTGGATCATCTAAGCATAACTCATTATTTTGTTTTGAGTCTTCTATAACTTCATAGCCATTGTAACTATTGGTAAAATTTATAGTAATCCATTGCTTTCCACCTTTTGCAAGTGCGGCTTTAAGCTCGTCATAGCTTTTAACAATAATCTGATTGCTTCTTTTTGGAATTGTAAGTGAATCAAATTCATAATTGCAGTTGCTGCATTTTTTATACCATCTGCCATCTGTTGTATTGGTAGGCTGCTTGTCAACATACCAATGCTCTCTTCCTTTATAAGATGATTCGCTATGAGTATAAACCGTATCAAGCATTTTTTTACCGCAGGTTTTGCATAACTCATAATGCTCAAAAATGTCATATGCCTTTGCTCCGCTTGTGTGGATATGGTCTTTAGGAGAACAAATAATTCTTTTTGTCGCACATAATAAAACAGTATCGTTATCGGAAAGATAATTGGGATCAATATAAGTATCATCCGGAAGCTGACTTTTCAATGTGGATACAGGCATAAACATTCTTTCTTCCGATCCTTCAAGCAAATTGTTATCTGTATCATAAAATTCAACATCTGCTTGCATTCCATATGGTATTGTTTGATTTCTTACAACAAACATAGAATAAAAATAATAACTTTCTGTATCAACAAACTTTGGAAGGTCATTCGTTTCTTCACTCAGTTGATCACTCATTGAACCGAAAAGAGTTTTATAGAAATTTTCAAATTCTTTTGGTTCAATTGAAGCACTAATACTGTCGTTGTCTGAACTCCAAACTGTACCAAGTAATTCGTACTTTAAATTACCGCTGTATTTAATATTATGATCAGGTTTTGCGTCAGGTCGTGGGTAGGTAATATTGCTGATTTTTATGTTACAGGTTACTGCATTTGTTGATATAAGCGACAATGGCAATACAGAAACAGCCATAAGTACCGAAAGCCCAATGCTGAGCAGTTTTTTTGAGAGTTTTGCTTTCATATTTTTTCCTCCTTTATTTTGAATTGCAATATTTTTTTGCTAATAAATATAAATAGTTTTGAATATCAGTATCAAAGCTATAATCCGATACTGTAAGTTCTTGCTGATTTTCCCACTTTGTCGTGATTGAGTATGTAGTTATGTCGCAAGCATCGTATGGTATATTTTTATGATTGCTATATAAATTATAAAGATTATTTTTTTTTGCGAAATTTTGAATTTTTAAAAACTCATTATAAGCTATTTTTTTATTTTCAAATTCTATATGCTTACCGCTTAATTCAAAATTCTCAATGGTACAATCTGCTGAAAAGTAAGCCTTACTGTCTTTTGTGTATGCTGTAAAGCTATAACAATAATTATAGTTTGAATGGTTACAACTTATGCTTATATATTCAAGCTGAGGTGAAAAAGTTGATTTGTTTTTATCTTTGCAACTGTTAAATAAAAATATATTGAGTATACACAATAAAATCACAACCGATTTTTTCATTTTCAAAATAATAATATTCTATAAAACAAATAAAGGCAGATGAGTAAAAACACATCTGCCTTGTGATTTTCTATCAGTTAGACTTCTTATTCATTACCGCACCAACAATAAAGAGTACAGGTAATACAAGGCCTATTATGAGTGACACGAAATTAAAGCCACTACCGCCAACCGCACCAATAATAATGCCGAGTAAATTAAATATTGCAACAATAATACCGAACACTAAGCACGAGGTTGCTTTTTCGGGCTTTGCACAATTTTTTACACCAATGATACCTGCAATAAGCTCAGCAACCGAACCCAGAATCATAACAACACATGAAGTATAAATTATTGTCGGATTAAGTTGAACAGAGGAAAGGTCGCCGTCTGCTAAGTAAGTTAAAGTACCTACACTTGCAATGGCAATAATGCTCATGATAATAGAAAGTGCACCGCCGATAATCATTAAAATACCAACGACTTTAAGTAATCCTTTTCCTTTCATTAAAAAAACCACCTTTTCAATATATTTGTACAGGAGATATATCCTTGATACAATTATATTGTACAGTAACTTATAATATTTTGCCCTACCCATTTGGGTAGTTTTGGCAAAATTACTGTAAATAAAAGGTGGCAAAGTTATATTTTGTTATATTTTAATATAGAGGGTTGATGTAACCGCTTGAAATCATAATAATTGCAAGCTGAGCAACACTTGAGCATCCGGTTTTTGAAAGCAGATTACCAATGTGATATTTTACTGTGTTTTCCGAGATATAAAGCTCCGAGGCAATCTCTCCTCTTGATTTATGCTTGCAAATTAATCTGAGAATTTGCATTTCTCTTTCAGTAAAAGGAGTTTCACCCTTTGGCAAAGGAATTGTTTTGGGTTCAGGAAAATATTTTTCTCCATTGAGCACTTTTCGTATTGTATCAATAAAAAATGTCATACTTTTGCTTTTATATACAAATGCGTCTGCACCTGCCTCTTTAGCACGAGGAGAATAAGATATTTCATCAAAGCCGCTCATAACCACTACCTTAATATCTTTAAAATTCTGTTTGATATTTTCCGTAGCAACAAGTCCGGAGGAGTAGCCCTCTGTGCATACATCTAACAGTACAATATCCGGATTTAGTCTTTCACATAAAAGCACACAATCGTTCGCATTTGCACTTTCACCAACAACGCAAAAATCATCTTTTTTCTCAAACATTGCTTTAAAAGCTTCTCTGACAGAAGTGTGGTCGTCAACAATCAATACTTTAATCATAGTTTTCACCCTCCTTTACGGTTAACTCAATTGAGAAATGCGGATATGGTGTAACACTGAGGGTTCCACCGAGCATTTCTGCTTTATTTTTAAGTCCGGAAAGTCCTGTGCCAAGTTGGATTGTAGTACAGGTATTTGTTCCGTTATCTGTGATTTTAAGAGAATTAATGCCATCCTTGCTCTTAATTTCTGCACGCACTTTTGTGGCAAGTGAATGTCTGACCGCATTTGTACTGCATTCTCGTATTGTTTCTACAAAAAGTGCGGCTATATCATTATCATACGGCATTTCTCCGATTATTGCAAGCTCAACACCTATTGATGACATTACTTCTTGCAGGAGAATCAGACTTTTATCAGATACATTTTTTTCATCCGATAATATATCTTTCATTATACTGTTACAGAATTTTTCAATAGCGTCAGCGTCTATATTATCATCTTTATTCTGTAATTTTCGCAAAAGTACAGAAAGCTTTTGTCCCAGTAAATCGTGTACTCTTGTGCGTATCTGTAACAGAGCACCCTCTTTGCATGAGGTTTCAAGATTATTTAGCTGAAAATTCAGTTCATTACCTTTTTGAACAAGTCTTGCTTTCAGGCTCAATAGCTCCTGCATTGCATTCATCTGTTCTGTAACATTTGTGGAGGTAATCAGAAAGTATGGTTTTTTCTTTATATACATTTCGGTTTGTTTAATCATATAATAAGAATTTTTAACTTTGCAAACTGTTTGCTGATTTTGTATGTTGGAAATATTACGGATTTCGTTTATAAACTTTATTCCGCTTGTAAATTCTTTATTAAAAATGTCCATCATCAAATTACTTATGCAATGATTTGCAAGCAGAATCTGCCCGTCATTTCTGCAAAATAAAATTCCTGTATTGAGTGCGTCTATTGATTCCTTTACAGAAAGCGGAGTTATAGTGTTTCGTTTTAATTTACTTACTTTTAATATTAAATGTACACTTCTTATAATAAACATTATCAGTGCAGTAAAAAGAACAACTGTAAATGTACCGTATGTAAGATGATTTGCAAATGGCAGCAATGGCAGAGCAAAGCATATTGATAATGTTATGTGTGCTTGCTTTAAATAAACAGCAGTTGCAATAAACATAATTAAAAACAAAATGGATGCTATGTACCCAACAGCTAAATATTGTTCGGGATAATAAATTGATATATTAGTTTGGTAATAAATGCAGGAATATATATAACCATAAATAAATTGCAGCAGTATTACGGAAAATTCAAATGATAGTTCGCAAACATATTTAAAACCTTTTGTTCCACTGTTAAATTTGTATATAAATGCAAAGCATTGCATACAAATGCCTGCAATTATCAAGATACAAACTAAAATTCGCACAAATTCAGGATAAAAATAAATGTAATTCATTGCTTTTCACCACCCTTAAGCAAAAGCCAAATGCCAAGGTTATCGTCATCATTTTGCTCGATGATTTTACCACCCGATTTTTCAAGTGAAATCATAAATTTTTTGTCAAAAATATTACTGTTGATTTTCGTTGAGCTAATCACCTTTATAGAAATTTCCTTATCGGATATTTCTGTGTGAGCAAATATGTATTCGCATTTTGTTTGTGTTGCTTCGTCAAGAATGTTGTACATAAACTCATACATAAGATTTGCGTGTTCAATGTCAAGCTTTTTATTGCCGTTATTGGTGCAGAGCAGCTTTACTTTGGAATATTCTGCAAAGTTTCCGAGTTCGTCTATATACATACTTAGTTCATCAGAGGAAAAATATTTTTCCTCAAGAGCAATAAAAAACATATTACACCTGCGTTTTATGTAGCACAAAAGTAATGCGGCTTTGACAGTAAGCAGGGAATTATTGTTTTGATTTTTCATCTTTTCAGGTAAAAGGGAAAGCAACTTGAGTTTATCGGAAATTTCACTCTCAAGACTGTTGCAAATGTCTATTTTTTCCTCGTTTTGTAAGTATTTTCGCCTTGCTTTTTCTTCTTTTCTGATTAAGGCATTGGTTGCCCTTAGCTTTTCTACAGTAGTTTTAGTATTTGAATACATTTTGTTCAGCTGAGAAATATCGTCCTGCCAAACAACATATCCGCCGGAAATTTTCTTGCTGAAAAGCAGTGTGTTCTCATCAAGTTTTATTGGATTTTTACCGTTAATAATGCTGTCTTTTTGTTTATCGGTAAGGCAGTAGTCGAAATTTGCGGTAATTTCTTTTTCAAAATAATTGTTGAGAATTTCCATTTTAAGCGGTGAATTTTTAAAAAGATTTTTGTATTTTGTGTTGGTGGGAATAAGACTGCTGCGCAAGCATACTTCCATAAATGCGAGGATAATAAATGTGATAACTACCGTCATATCACTCTCAAAGGCAAACGGCAGACGCATTACATAGGCAACAGTATATAAAAAAATCAAAAGGAAAAAAGTAACTGGGTAAAAAATATTTAGCTTATTCGGACTTTTTATACTGCGTACTATAAGCCACAACAATACAATGAAAGTTTGTAATCCAATGCACAGCATAGATAAATAATATACAATGCCGTAGGTGTATTCAGAGGAACCGTTTTCAATTCCGTTATAAAACGAAAAAGCAAGCTGATGGTAGTCATTTGTGTATATCAGACATAGCAGAAATAGTTCAACCACTATAAAAGGCAGAATCCGCAGCGGTATGATTTTGTTGCTGCTTGGTTTGTCTGTTACGCTTGTTAAATATAACAGACCTGTTGCTATACCGAATTGAAAAAGATAGTAGCTGTACCAAAGCTGTCTTTCAATCATCGGAGAATTAATTTGCCACTTAATGCACCTCGCTGTAAGCCATAGAATAAGCATTGAACCGATAATAATAAAAGATAATTTAACCCTTTTGTTAATTACTCTCAAGCCAAGCACAGCTATCCACAGCACTGTTAATGTAATGAAAAATACTGCTGACAAAATATGCTCTTGTCCGTCTGCTGTTGAATATCTGCGTTGCTCAAAAACTGTTCTCCTCATCTTTTTAATAACATTTGTTGATTGCTCGTTAAAGTGCCGGTAATCGGTATAAATAACAGCGTTAGAATATTTTTCTTGGGTAGAATACAGGGGAGATGCGTTGTTATATGTTCGCAAGTCATTTTGATTTATATTATTGCAGAGATTGTTTTCAAAACATAGTGGGTATGGTGAAATTATTCCTTGCACAAAAGAAAGCGTACCATCATTTGGAATAATAATGTCTATATTTTTGTTACCTCGTTTTAGTTTAACAGCCTGTGTATCGGTGCAGATCCATATTGGAAGTTCAGTATTGCTGTTGCTGAGTCTGCCGTTTCTTTCCATTTCTTTCAGGTAATTAATGGCATCGTCAAGACGGTAATTTTCTTTTTTAAGCGAATAGCCGATTGATGCGGTAATGTAATTATAATAATCTGAATCTATATAGATTTTTTCTTCAACACCTGCAAGAGAATTAAAGCTGTTTATGTTTTCTTTTACTTTGCCTGTGTCAACTGCTATTACTATCGTTGTGATATAATGTGGATACCAATAATAATGCCTGCCACTATCCATAAGGCTTTTTGCAAGCAGTTCATCAGCTTGAGCAGCATAACCGTTATTGAGATTATCTACTGCCGACCTTTCGGATATAACTAAATTATATTCATCATTATCGCATTTTAATGCATTAAAGTAATCCTTGTTATTGACTGAAATAGTCTTTATATGGTTCATACAACCGTTAAAAAGAGTACAAAGCAAAATTAAGAGCATAACCAAAATTGAAATTTTAATCTTTTTGTGCATTACTTCACCGCCTTTTAGCTTTAAATTAATTTTATTGTATGCAAAATTTGAAAGTTACATTATTATGAATATTCTAAAATTGTAACATAAAATTTCGTATAAGACAAATCTTAAAAAATAAAAACCTTAGCAAGCGGTGGCAAAAAACCACCGCTTGTTTATTGTCTATATAAAAATAATTTATATTTTGCTTTGCAAGTGCATAATATTGATATGTAAAAGATTTGCTGTAAACAGATGCGAAAAAAGTATTAAAAAGAATATATCAATTTACCCAATTAAGTAATATAAAATTTGTCAATTTAACGAAATTAGTGTTGAATTATTTTAAATTTATTAAACTTATTGACTTTTTAATATAAAAGTAGTAAACTAATAATCAGTTAGCGAGCGCTAACTTTTTTGTACTGTCAAAGTTAGTTAGCACTAATGTCGTATAGCGAGGATGGTGAGCTTATGCCTTTAACATTTGCCGATCCGGGCGTTGAAAACATTATTAAAAAAATCGGAGGTAACTCTGAGGTTCGTGCACATCTTGAAAACTTGGGTTTTGTTGTTGGCGGCACAGTTACAGTTGTTTCTTCAATGGCGGGTAACCTTATTGTTAATGTAAAAGGAGCACGAGTTGCAATCAGCCGTGAAATGGCAAGCAAAATTATGATTTAATGGAGGTACAATATGAGAACTCTGAGAGAAGCAAAAATCGGAGAAACCGTAAAAGTTGCAAAACTTAACGGTGCGGGCGCTATTAAGCGCAGAATTATGGATATGGGTATTACAAAGGGCGTTGAAATTTATATCCGTAAAGTTGCGCCGCTCGGTGATCCTATTGAAGTTACAGTAAGAGGTTATGAACTTTCTTTGCGTAAAGCCGATGCTGAAATGATTGAACTTGTTTAAGTTAAATACGGGGTTTATCCCCGATATTTTTAAATTCTAAGTTAGTCTAAAATAACTAAATCTATGAGAGGAAGACACTAATGGGTATTAAAATTGCACTTGCAGGTAATCCTAACTGCGGTAAAACAACCCTTTTTAACGCTCTTACAGGTTCAAACCAGTTTGTTGGTAACTGGCCGGGCGTTACCGTTGAGAAGAAAGAGGGTAAGCTCAAAAAGCACAACGATGTTGTAATTATGGACTTGCCGGGTATTTACTCACTTTCTCCTTACACACTTGAAGAAGTAGTTGCTCGTAACTACCTTATCGAGCAAAGACCTGACGCAATCCTTAACATTGTTGACGGTACTAACCTTGAGCGTAACCTTTACCTTACAACACAACTTACAGAGCTCGGTATCCCAGTTGTTGTTGCCATTAATATGATGGATGTTGTAAAGAAGAGCGGAGATAAGATTGACACTTCGGCACTTGCTAAAGAGCTTGGCTGTAAGGTTGTTGAAATTTCTGCTTTGAAGGGCACAGGTATTATGGAAGCGGCAGAGGCTGCAATTGATGCTGCCGAGAACACAAAAACTGTTCCAATGCACACATTTAACGGTGTTGTTGAGCACGCTATTGCTCATATTGAAGAGGCAGTAGTTCACGAAATGCCCGAAGAACAGCAGAGATGGTACGCTATCAAGGTATTTGAGCGTGATGATAAGGTTATGGAAAAGCTTAACCTTAGCGATGAAATTAAAAAGCATGTTGAAACTGACATTGAAAATGCCGAAAAAGAGCTTGACGATGACAGCGAAAGCATTATTACAAACGAAAGATATATTTACATAGCTACTATTATTAAGACTTGCTATAAAAAGAAGAGCAAGGGCAACCTTTCAACATCAGATAAGATTGATAAGGTTGTTACAAACCGTTGGCTTGGCCTTCCGATTTTTGCCGTAATTATGTTCCTTGTTTACTTCATTTCAATGCAGACTGTAGGTTCAATGGCAACAGACTGGGCAAATGACGGATTGTTCGGTGACGGTTGGCATTTGTTCGGTATAGGTACTTCACAGGCAGAAGAGGCAGAAGAAACTTACGGCGATTCAGATGCAATCATTGAAGCTTTCAATGAAGAATACGGTAATGACGATATTGCAGCTGCAATTGATCTTGAAGATGAAAATTATTCTGAAGATGCTGCTAAAGCTGCTCTTTCAAAGCTCGTTACTTTAACTCCTGCAGACGCAAGCGTTACTTATTCTGTAGAAGACGAAGAAACACTTGAAGTAACAGAAACTCCTGATACAACTAAGGCTCAGTTACAGGAAGCTGTTGATAATTATCTTGATACAAATTATAAGGAAGGCTATGGCGCTCCTGATGCAAGCACATACGGTGTATGGGTTCCGGGTATTCCTGTTCTTATCGGTGACGGTCTTGACGCTATCAACTGTGCAGATTGGCTTAACGGACTTATTCTTGACGGTATCGTAGCCGGTGTTGGTGCGGTTCTTGGCTTCGTTCCACAGATGCTTGTACTTTTCTTACTCCTTGCTTTCCTTGAAAGCTGCGGTTATATGGCTCGTATCGCATTCGTACTTGACCGTGTATTCCGTAAGTTCGGTCTTTCAGGTAAATCATTTATTCCAATGCTTGTCGGTACAGGCTGCGGCGTTCCGGGTATCATGGCTTCTCGTACAATCGAAAACGAGCGTGACCGTCGTATGACAATTATGACAACAACATTTATTCCTTGCGGTGCTAAGATGCCATTTATCGCTATGATCGCAGGTGCTATTTTCAGTGGTTCACCGTGGATTGCTACATCAGCTTACTTCATCGGTATGGCTGCAATCGTAGTTTCGGGTATTATGCTTAAGAAGACAAAGATCTTCTCAGGCGATCCTGCTCCGTTCGTTATGGAACTTCCCGCTTACCATCTCCCGACAGTAAGCAACCTTCTCCGTTCAATGTGGGAGCGTGGCTGGTCATTTATCAAAAAGGCCGGTACAATCATTCTTCTTTCAACAATCATTGTTTGGTTTACAACATACTTCGGATTTGTTGACGGTCAGTTCCAGATGCTTTCAGAGGATCAGATCAGCAATTCAATTCTTGCCGCTATCGGTAACTGCATTGCTTGGATCTTTACTCCGCT
This sequence comes from Ruminococcus intestinalis, assembly GCF_014288065.1. Classification (NCBI taxonomy): domain Bacteria; kingdom Bacillati; phylum Bacillota; class Clostridia; order Eubacteriales; family Oscillospiraceae; genus Ruminococcus; species Ruminococcus intestinalis. The sequence continues at coordinate 187,271 of NZ_JACOPS010000001.1, forward strand.
TGGTTGGGGCAATTGGCAGGCAGCCGTTGCATCGGTTACAGGCCTTGTTGCTAAAGAGAATATCGTTGGTACAATGGGTATTCTTTATCCGGGCGGATGGTCAGAAATCGGCAGTGCTTTCACAGCAATCAGCGGTTTCTCATTCCTCGTATTCAACCTCCTTTGTGCTCCTTGCTTCGCAGCTATCGGTGCTATGAAGAGAGAAATGAATAATGCTAAGTGGACTTGTTTTGCAGTAGCTTACCAGTGTGTATTTGCTTATGCAATCGCTCTTATGATTAATCAGTTTGGCGGACTCTTTACAGGTAATGTAAATGTTATCGGTCTTATTTTCGCTGTATTGGTACTTGCATTTATGATTTATATGCTCGTAAGACCATACAAAGAGGCTAATACATTAAAAACTTCTGTAAAGGTAAAATAATTTAGATTTTGATAGAGGAGGATGTATATGCTTACTTTTTTACTTGATAATATTGGTACAATAGTTGTTTTGCTTATAGTTGTTGCTGTAGTTGCTGCAATTATTATCAGCCATTTCAGAGCAAAGAAAAAGGGCAAATCTTCTTGTGGCGGCTGTGGCTGCGGATGTGCATCCTGTGCAATGGCAGGTAAATGCCACTCTAACAACCATAAATGATTATTGCTGACAAAAGCGACCGAGCATTTTAAGTGTTCGGTCGCTTGTTTTGTTTTTTGATTATTTTTCAATAGTTGGGGGTAATTTATGGTTTAGCAAATTGCATTATCAAGCAATTTGCTGAATCATAATTAAATATTACAACAAATATTTGGATAACTCCTTATAAATAAAACAAGGCTATCGCATTTTAACCTTGCGATAGCCTTTCTTGTATCATTTGATTTTTAGTTGTTGTTTGAAATATAAATCTGCAATGCGGTTACATCGGAAACCGAAAGTTTACCGTCTTTGTTCATATCAACGCAGTCAAACAGTTGCTTGTTTGTTTCGTCAATAAGAGCCGAACCGTCGGTGTTTTTTTTGCCTGCAATGTGCATTTGCAAGTATGTAACATCATTTACATCTATAATACCGTCTTGGTTTGCATCGCCTGTGAGAATTGTTTTATCCTGTACCAATGCGTAAACGCTTAAGTGGTCTGTGGTAAATACATAACAGCCGTCTGTATATTTGGCGTTCATATCTTCGGCTGTACCGTCATCTTTAAGCCACATTACTTTACAATTTTCTGCATTGCTCGGAATTTTAACTGTAATTGTACCGTCAGGCTGAATAACAGCACCGTCCTTTTGCAAGGTTATGTCATATGTTGCAACTGAATTTTCAAAGGTGTTTTCAAGTTTTGCTACATTTAAAACAGTATCCTCTTGCATAACACCGCTGACGGTTATGTTAGTGTTTGTATCTGCGAGAGAATTTATGACGGCAAATTTAATATTATTTGTCTTTGCGTATTCTTCTGCATATGAGTTTTTATATCCGTAAATTGTTAAATTATTACAATCGGTAAAAGTGTAATCGCCAATACTTGTAACACTTTTTGGAATTGTTATGCTTGTTAAGTTTGTGCAGCCATAAAAAGCCTTATTGCCAATACTTGTAACACTATTAGGGATTGTTATGCTTGTTAAATTATTACAACTTTCAAAAGCCAAAATTCCAATGCTTGTAACACTTTTTGGGATTGTTATGCTTGTTAAGTTATCGCAATCATAAAAAGCCGCATTGCCAATACTTGTAACACTATCCGGAATTATTATACTAGTTAATGAAGAACAAGAAAAAAAGTTTCCCCACGTATGCTTGTAACACTATTTGAGATTGTTATATTTGCTAGCCTTTTGCAAGAACGAAAAGCACTAAAACCAATACTTGTAACACTATTAGGGATTGTTATGTTAGTTAAGTTAACACAAGCGTAAAAAGCCATATTCCCAATGCTTGTAACACTGTTTGGAATTATTATATCTGTTAATTTATAACATTTACTAAAAGTTTCGTCACTTATGCTTGTAACACTGTCTGGAATTGTTATGCTTGTTAATATAAAACAAGCACTAAAAGCACTTTCGCCAATACTTGTAACACTGTCTGGAATTGTTATGCTTGTAAAGTTAGCACATCCACTAAAAGCATAATTTTCAATGCTTGTAACACTATCTGGGATTATTATGTTTGTTAAGTTATAACAACCGTAAAAAGCACCATTTCCAATGCTTGTAACACTATCTGGGATTATTATGTTTGTTAAGTTATCACAACCGTAAAAAGCCATATCTCCAATGCTTGTAACACTATCCGGAATTTCATAACTATCAAATCTATTATCTGGAAAAAATATTATTTTATCTTGTTCTTTGTTAAATAAAACACCGTCAATACTTGAATAAATATTATTATTTACATCAACATTTATGCTTTCTAAATTTGTGCAAATGTGAAAGGCCATATTTTCAATATTTGTAATATTTTCGGGAATTGTTATACTTTCCAAACCTATGCAATGTTCAAAGACATAATTACCTATACTTGTAACTTTTTTCCCGTCAATCGTATCAGGAATAGTAATTTCCTTATCGCTACCTATGTACTTGGATATTTCAACTGTACCGTCATCAAGAAATGTATACTCATAGTCACCACTTGTCAAATAATCTGATGATAAAACCGAGTTATTACTTTCAATCACTGCCGCACTTACAGGCAGTGCTGAAAATGCACTTACTGCCATAAGTGCAGACAGTATTACGGCTGTTAATCTTTTAACTTTTTTCATTTTTTATCGCTCCTTGTGTTATTTAATTTATTATTCGCAATTGACACTCACTGAATGTCAATTACAGGTGTATTATAGCATAAAATATTCTTATTGACAAGCACTAAATGTCAAAGGAGTATAAAAAATGTTTAAAAATAAAAATGAAAATATGAATAATGTATGCGGAAAGAGGATTGCGGAATTAAGACTTGCATTAAATCCTAAATGCAGTCAAAGACAGCTTGCTGAAAAATTGCAGCTTTTTGGATTGGATTTAGACAAAAATGCAATTCAAAGAATAGAATGCGGAAAAAGATTTATAACCGATATAGAAATAGTGGCTTTTTGCAAGGTATTTGAAATTCAGCCTAATGATATTTTTGCTATGGTATAAAATTAAAAGTCTGATATAAATATTATGATACTTGTATTGGAGTGTTGATATGTTAAGCAAAAGAATTCGTGAATTAAGGTTTTAGCTCGGACTGAATCAGGTGCAATTCGGACAGGCTCTTAATGTAACAAAGCAGACTATCAGTAATTGGGAAAACGACAATATTCAGCCGTCTGTGGAAATGCTTATTAAAATAGTAAATACCTATTCAGTAAGTGCCGATTATTTGCTTGGTATTAACGAGAGGGAAACCGTTGATGTTTCGGGGTTATCTCAAGAGCAGATTGCTCATATACAAATGATAATTGACGATATTAGAAATAAATAATTATTCAAGCAAAAAATCAGCCTGATTTCGTATGAAGTCAGGCTGATTTTTGTCTGTATCTGTTAAATTTTAATTCCTTTAAATGAAATATGAAATTACTTATTCTCCTCATTATACTTGAGCTGATTGTAAATCATATTGGCACACATATAAACATTGCCGCCGCCCATTGTGAGAATGAGGTCGCCCTCTTTTGCGTTTTTGCATACATAGTCTGTAATTTCTTCAAAAGTGTCAAGGCAAACCGAGTTCGGTACTTTTGCACCGAGGTCGGTTGAGTAAATATTATATGTGTTTGTTTCTCTTACAGGGAGAATTTCCGAAATGATTGCAACATCCGGAATCTTAAGAGCCTCTGCAAAATCATCAAGAAGAAGTGCTGTTCTTGAGAAAGTATGCGGCTGGAAAATCGCCCATACTTTTTTAAAGCCCATATTCATTGCGGCATTGAGTGTTGCGGTAAGCTCTGTCGGGTGGTGAGCAAAATCGTCTGCCACTGTAATTCCCTCGGGTGTACCGAGAATTTCAAAACGGCGGTGAACACCTCCGAATTTGTGGAGATTTTCGGCGATTTCCTTAGGTGTTGCACCAAGGTAATGTGCGGTAGCCGCTGCGGCAAGTGCATTATAAATGTTATGCTTGCCCGGAACAATCAACTTAATATTTGTAAGGAGTTCGCCTTTGTAATAGATGTCAAATTGCTCGTGAACACCCTTGTCTGCAGAAATATTTTCTGCTCTGTAGTCGCAGTTTTCGCCAAAGCCGTAGGTGATTTTTTCAATGTCAACATCATTTACTGCATCAAGTGTGTTTTGGTCGTCGCCGTTGATTACAAGCAAACCTGTAGTCTGTTTTGCAAATTTATTAAATGACTTTTTAATGTTGTCAAGATTTTTAAAGTAGTCGAGGTGGTCGGCATCAATGTTAAGTATAATAGAAATAAACGGATTAAGCTGTAAGAATGTATCAACATACTCGCAAGCCTCGCAAACGATAATGTCGCTCTGACCTACATAGCTGTTGCCGCCGATAAACGGAAGTTTGCCGCCGATAATTGCCGATGGGTCAAAACCGCTGCCGATAAGTACCTGTGAAAGCATGGCTGTGGTTGTGGTCTTGCCGTGAGTACCGGAAACCGCAATACTTCTCTTGTATCTTCTTGTTACAACGCCGAGCATAACGCTTCTTTCAATGCAAGGAATACCCTGTTCAACAGCTGCTTTTCTTTCCGGGTTATCTTCTTTGATAGCGGCAGAATATACCACAAGCTCTGCACCGTCAATATTTTCTGCACGATGTCCCATATATACGGGAATGCCGTAGCCTTTGATTCTGTCGAGTGTCTCGCCCTCGTTCATATCCGAGCCCGAAAGCTGATAGCCCTCGCTGTTTAAAATCTCTGCAAGCGGACACATACCGCTGCCGCCGATGCCGATAAAATGTATCCTTTTTATATTATCAAGTAAAATGTCGTAATTCAAAACACTCATTCTCCATTCACAAAAATTCTATCTTATATTATAAAGCTATAGTCAAAAAAAATAAATACCTTTTTTCAATTTGTAATATATTTTTTCGTATTTTAGTTTTTATATTGCCAATTTATATTAAAAATGTTACAATATAATCGGTGATAATCAGTGAATTTAGTTAAGAATGATATTATAAAATTAAACATAACTTCGGCTACCGCAGAGGGCAGCGGCGTAGGAAAAACAGAGGACGGTATCGCCGTATTTGTTCCGCTTTCCGCAGTAGGCGATGAACTTGAAGTAAGAATATTAAAAACAAAGAAAACTTATGCTTTCGGTAAAATTGAAAATATAATTACTCCGTCTTCCGCAAGAATCGAGGCGGATTGCCCGCAGTTCTCAAAATGCGGGGGCTGTACTTGGAGGCATATTTCTTATGAAGAAGAATTAAAAATAAAATCAATGCGTGTTTACGATGCGGTAACACGAATAGGCGGAATTAAAGACTTTGAATTTAAAGATATTATCAGCTGCGAAAGACCTGACAGATACAGAAATAAGGCGCAATTTCCTATAGGTAGGGCAAAAGACGGAAGTGCGGTGTTCGGATTTTATTCATTTCATACGCACAGAATTATTCCGTGTGATGACTGTTTATTGCAGCCTGAAGCTTTTAATTCTGTAATAGAAATTACAAAAAGATTTATAGATAAAACAAATGCTGATATTTATGACGAAACAACAGGCAAAGGCAGATTAAGACATTTATATATGCGTCTTGGTGAAATTACTGACGAACTTATGGTTTGTTATGTTGTCAACGGCAACGGCTTAAAACAGGAAGACGAACTTGTCAGAATGTTAAAAGACGGCTTGCCTAACCTAAAAAGCGTAATTATTAATTCTAACAGAGAAAAAACAAATGTGGTTTTAGGCAAGAAAAATCGTGTTGCATACGGCAGTGATCACATTACCGATGTTTTATGCGGACTTAAATTTAAAATATCACCGTTTTCATTCTGGCAGGTAAACCGTGCTCAAGCAGAAAAACTGTACAGTAAAGCAAAAGAATACGCAAACCTGCAAAACGAAGAAATTCTGCTTGATTTATACTGCGGAACAGGAACAATAGGACTTACAATGGCTGAAAACTGCAAAACACTTGTCGGTGCGGAAATTGTCGAGGATGCTATAAAGAATGCAAACGAAAACGCAAAAGCAAACGGCATAGAGAATGCAAGATTTATTTGTGCCGACGCATCAAAGGCAGCGGCTCAACTTAAAGCAGAGGGACTTCAACCTGATGTCGTAGTGCTTGACCCGCCAAGAAAAGGCTGCGGCGAAGATGTAATTTTGACCGTAGCACAAATGTCACCGAAACGAGTTGTGTATGTGTCTTGTGATCCCGCAACCCTTGCAAGAGATTTAGAAATTTTCGAGTCAAACGGCTATAAAACCAAAGAAGTAACACCTTGCGATATGTTCCCAAGAACAGCGCATGTGGAGACGGTCTGCTTGCTGTCAAGAAAAGATAAATAAGAGCTGAAAAGTGGCGTATTTTCGGGCTTTTTGCGAGGTGAGCATCATCAGAGGAGCCTTGCGAAAAGCTCGGTTTTCTTGTATGGAAACATATCTGCTTTTTAGTCTGACCGAAGAAAAAGTGGATGAGCGAAAAAATGCGGTAGGGTTTAGGCTGTGGATTAGATGTCGTGGGTTGTGGCACGGGGATTGTTGTCAGCGCCGACCGCAGTTTAAGCCACTTGATACTAAGAGGCAGACTTGACAGTGGAATAGATATTGGGAAAGGAGAAATAGAATGTGGTAGATTCAAGGTGGATATGGCCATCAACAGATATGAATTTTTGGAAAATTGAAAATGCTGAAACTACTGTAAAAATACAATGGAGTCATAATTGTTTTGAGGACTATAAAAAATTAGCATTTCAGTTTTATGAGTGCGGTTATAAGACTTTCGAAGATGTGATTAGTAGTGGGCATAATAATGTGAAGTCTGACATGTGGTTCTTAACGGGAATCTTTTTAATTCGACAAAGTTTGGAATTAAGCCTTAAAGCCTTATTATGTAGAGTTTATTCAAGAAAGCGAGATGTACAGGATGCATTTGAGGAATGCTGTCACGACCTATCTATGCTGTTTCAAAAATATAATGATACAGATATTGAGAAATATTTGAACAACAACGAGGAAGAATGGTTAACAAAGTATTTTGCTTCACTGGAAGAGGTTGATAAGAAGTCAGATATGTTTAGGTTTCCTTTTGAAGATGACTTCCTATTAAAATATAGAGATAAATTTTTGGATAATGTTGATGTTGCAAATAATATGCTTCAAGCGTTCTCTTTAATTAAAAAGTGTATAGAAAAAGGAAATATAGAAAAAGATGTGGAATTTAACGGCGACCTTCAACCTGAATTTTTTGTATTTGCATCACATGGAATTGGAAATTGTTATTTGTGGCAAAGAGTATCAGACGAAGGCTTTCATGTTAAAGTTACGGGATATAGCGAAGTAATAGATTTTATTTATAACAATCAGCAAATATCTAATGAGGTAAAGCTATATCCGCTTATGTTTATGTTTAGAAATACTATTGAATTATGCCTAAAACGAATCTTCTATAGTAAGGTTGATAATGGGGTTCCATATAGAGTATTTAATTCTAAACGTAAAAGCCATTATATTAAAAAGGATTTATGGAAGAATGTAAAACCTGTAATACAAACTTATGCTAATGATTCAGGTGAAAATTTAGCAGTGATTGATGTTGTAGAAAAGTTATTGGATGAAATCAATACTTTGGATAAGAATGGAGATAATTTTCGATATCCAACATCATATAGTTTGGAATATCGTATAGATGATAAATATTTAGACTTGAGCAATGTTTATAGATATCTCCGAGCTATTATTAATTTTCTTGAAGGATGCGATTCTATGCTCGATGTAATTGCTGATTATGAAAGTGAAATAAAAGCTGAATATGAAGCTGAAATGAGGGCCAATATGGATTGGTGTTAACATTCGCAAAATTTACAAGGCCTATTAAGAATAATTAGGAAGGAGCGGTTGTACATGGATGATGTAATACATATTTTACCGGATGACATCGAAATCGTAGATGTCTCTGAATACAGTGAAGATTTAACAGAATACTTTAGTGATATGCCAGAAGTGGCACGTCTACTTTTGAAAGGCGCAAAAGAAGCTTTTTCTAAGATTGAGCAGATGCTTTATTCATCACCAGCATTCATTAATTTAGAGCGTATCTGAAAACAAAAAGTTGCACAAAAGGAAGATATATTTTATAATAGAAAAAAGCGACGGAGGCAGAAAAATGTCAGCAAGAAGATACGAAATCAGCGATGAGCAGTGGGAACAGATAAAAGATATGTTTCCAAAAGCAAAAACAGGCAGACCACCTTCCGTATGAAGAAATAGAAAAAGAACGGCTTTGTCGTTCTAAGGAGGAACATTGATGGGACAAGAAGTGTATAGATTAGGCGAACTCTTTTGCGGTCCAGGCGGTCTTGCGTGTGGTGCTTTACGGTCAACAAGCAACGATGGAAAACTTTCACTTTCGCACGCATGGGCAAATGATTATGATTCGGATACCTGTGAAACTTACAGAAAAAACATCTGCCCTGACCAACCAGAAACTGTTTACTGTGGTGATGTTCGTGAACTTGAGATTGATAAGCTTGGAGATATTGACGCATTTTGTTATGGCTTTCCGTGCAACAGCTTTTCTAATGTAGGGGAACATAAAGGATTGGCAAACGAGAAGTTTGGTCAATTATATTGGTATGGCATTGAAGTTTTAAAAATATATCAGCCGAAGTGGTTTGTCGCTGAAAATGTTTCAGGGATTCGTTCAGCGGGTTCAGGAGACTTCCAGATTATTCTTGATGATATGAGAGCGGCAGGATACAAGCTCAATGTGAATTTGTATAAAGCAGAACAGTATGGAGTACCACAAACTCGTCATAGAGTTATTATCGTTGGCATTCGTAATGATTTACCTGTTGAGTTTCATGTCCCAGACCCTAAAATGTATGCTTCTTGCGATATTACGGCAAGAAAAGCACTGGCAGAAATTCCTGATAATGCACCAAACAATGAAGTTAGAAAGCTGACTCAAAAGGTTATTAGAAGATTATCTCTTATAAATGCGGGCGAAAATGTTTGGCAAGCAGAAGAACGACTTGGAGAGTTATTCCCTGAGGAGCTTAAAATTAAAACAAAAACAAAAATAAGCCAAATATATAGAAAACTTGACCCAGATAAGCCAGCTTATACTGTTACAGCAGCTGGTGGTGGTGGCACATTTATGTATCACTGGACAGATAGAGAACTTACAAACAGAGAACGTGCGAGGATTCAAACCTTTCCAGATAATTATGAATTTGTGGGAAATTATAGTAGTGTCCGCAAACAAATAGGAATGGCTGTTCCGTGTCAATTATCTGAAGTTGTAATCACTGCAGTGCTTAATAGTTTTGCGGGAATTGATTATCCGTGGATACCAGCTAATATGGAGGAGTGATTATGATTCCAAGAATTGATGAAATAACCAAAGAAGAAACCTTTATATCAGAAAAATTCGATGAGCCAGTACTTTATGCACCAGCAAGAATTGAAAATCTCTCCCCGTGTAATTCATTGAAAATTGTAACTGCTTTTACGGATTGTGAAAGAATCTCAACACATATGATTGCATTGCAAGAGGGAATAAAAAACAAGAGATTTGTAAAAGGTTTAGATGTTGAGGTCATTTTGGGAATGACTAAATCAAGTCTTTCTCAGAAAAAGCATGAAGATATTTGTCGTTTGATTCACTTCCTTAATGAATCAAGGGGAATGCCCCAAATTAGCTGTAGATATATTTGTAATGGACCGGAGGTGCATTCTAAAATTTACATTTGGTCGCAATCAGATGAAAAGATTCAGATACTACCAACGATAGCATATTGTGGTTCGTTAAATTACACAATGAATGCTTTTTACAAACGTAGAGAAACTGTTAGCAGATGTAATCCGCTTAGTGCGTATTGGTACTATAAGAATTTGTTGCCTGATACGATAGACTGCTTTGACCCAATAGCTAAGGACAAACTTCGCAAGGTTGTTAATAATAGTCCTGATGCAGTTGAAGAACCAGATAATTCTGAAAAAGATTATCTTATGTATGATGCAATGCAACCTGTTGCTACACTTAATGTCTCATTGCTTCGTGCGGATGGCAGTGATACTGGCTATGGTTCAGGTATTAACTGGGGAATTAGAAAGAACGGAACAAAGCGAAATCGTAATCAAGCTTATATTCCATACAATCATCAAGATAAAGTTGAAGGTTTTTTCCCTGACAGAGTTAATCCAGATGATAAAAACTGTCCTATGTTCAAAGTTATAACAAAGGATTTTGGTTCTTTTCATATGCGAATGGCTCAGCAAAATAATAAAGCTATTCATAGTGTTGAAAGTAATTCGATTTTAGGCGAGTGGATTCGCAAGAAAATTGGAACGCCATCTGGTGGATATGTTACAAAACAAATGCTTGAACTTTATGGAAAAACTTATGTTACATTTAGGAAGTATTCAGATGGCACATATCTATTAGACTTCTAAATAGAGCAACCAAAATCACCGTACTTGATGTAACTTCAAAAAGTTAGACTTTATATAGCGTATCTTGACAAAGCCAAAAGTTGTAGCCGATATCTCGGATGGCACCGGCAAGCTCGAAGGCTTCAACAACAAGATCAAGGTCGCTAAACGAATCGGCTACGGTTACCATGACGACGACTTTTTCGTCACCTTGATTCGCTATCTTTCTATTCCTTCTGTCCGTTCACCATCCCACAAAAAATAGTGATGAACCATCTTATCTATTCACACTTTTTTCGGTAACCATAAATTATAAGTAAGTTGTACTGCAAAGACTGATTTATTTTAAGGAGATTATTGAATGAGTAAAAAAATATTGATAGGAGATATGGGACTGCTTTTGTATAATGCTGTTTTGCTCTTTATTTCAAGGATTTTATACGATAATAAAATTTTATATCCGTATAATTATCCGTTACATATACTCTTTGCCGTACTTTTGATTTGCGGTGCGGTTGGATTCCAGATTTTTTCTTATAATGCAGAATGTAAAAATGTTTCCCGTACAAATATAGCAATTTCTTTAGTAATGTGTTGTTTAATATTTCTTGCTGTTATAAATAAAAATATCAGTTATATCGGAAATAATGCTGTAAATACCATGACGGCTTTTGGAATGTTCGGATTTCAAGTTGCCCGATATTTAAAATCCATAGTCTGTTATTACGATGTTTATGGTGAATTTCCGCCATTGCTCGACAAAATAAAATATATTCGTAATATAGAACTAAGTTTTGCTCCTGCATTAGCAACAATTTTCTCTGTTTTAAGTATTGTTTTTTTGATATTTACTGCTTAGGAGTATTTTTTTGCATTTGTTTATATATTTTTTGCTTTTTGTAAAAGTAGCTAATTTGCTGCCTGACTCTATTGAAATATATGTCTAATTATGGTATAATCATATACGAATTATTATTTGATTTGTTATTATTTTAATTAAGGGGAGAATAAAAATGAATATAAATATTTCTGACGCTATTAAATATATCGGCGTTGATGATAAAGATATTGACCTTTTTGAAAGTCAGTACATTGTGCCAAACGGCATTTCTTATAACTCATATGTAATTCTTGATGAAAAAATCTGCGTACTTGACACGGTGGATAAGAGAAAAACTGATGAATGGGTTGCAAATCTTGAAAATGTACTTGACGGAAAAACTCCCGATTATCTTATTATTAATCATCTTGAGCCTGACCATGCGTCAAACATACAGCTGCTTGCAGATAAATATCCCGATATGAAGCTTGTCGGAAATGCAAAGACATTTAATATGCTGCCTCAATTTTTTGACATTGACCTTACCGACAGAACGGTTACTGTAAAAGAGGGCGACTCATTAAACCTCGGAGAACATACACTTTCTTTCTATATGGCGCCTATGGTACATTGGCCCGAGGTTATGGTTACATATGAAAGCAAGGAAAAAGTGCTTTTTTCTGCCGATGGATTCGGTAAATTCGGTGCACTTGATACAGACGAAGATTGGGCTTGCGAGGCAAGAAGATATTACTTTAATATTTGCGGAAAATACGGTGTGCAGGTTCAGGCTTTGCTTAAAAAAGCAGCTAAGCTTGATATTGAGAAAATCTGTCCGTTACACGGTCCTGTTCTTACTGAAAATCTCGGTTATTATATTAACCTTTATGACATCTGGAGCAAGTATGAGCCGGAGGTTGACGGTATATTTATCGCTTATTGTTCAATTCATGGCAATACCGAAAAAGCCGCTTTAAAACTTTATGATATTTTGAAAGAGAAAACAGATAAAAAGATTGCTATTTCTGACCTTTCAAGAAGTGATATGGCAGAAAATGTTGAGGACGCATTTAAGTATTCTACACTTGTTGTGGCCGCTCCTTCATATGACGGCGGAGTTTTCCCTGTTATGAATGACTTTTTACATCATTTGAAAATTAAGGGATACAAAAACCGTAAAGTCGCTATGATTGAAAACGGTTCATGGGCACCTTGTGCAATCAAGTCTATGCAGCCTTATTTTGACGAAATGAAGGGTATTGAGATTTCAGATGCCAAGGTTACAATCCGTTCAACTATGACAGCTGAAAATGAAGTTCAGCTTGCCGCTCTTGCAGATTCAATAATTTAATAAAATAGTTTTTGCTAAAAGTACGCAAACTATTTTGAATTTACGGATAAAATATCCGTATATTTTGGTGCGGATATTTTTAGTATTGCATATTTAATTTGTCGGAGGAAATATGGAACAACATTTTGAATTCCTAAGAAAGCACCCGATTTTTGAAAGTTTTACAGATGAAGAAATAGAACAGGCGCTTGTGGAATTTGATTATAAAATTCAGAGCTATAAAAATGATGATATTATTGTAAGTTCAGGCAAAATTCATAAATATTCCGCTTTTGTGCTTGAGGGTGCGGCTCAAATACAAAAATATAATTCAGACGGAGTTCGTGAAATTTTGGGAAGAGTTTACAGTGACAGCATAGGTTGGCTTATCACCGCCGCACCACGAACCACACATTGCGATATTGAAATAGTGTCGCATGGGGAGTCGACAATTCTTTTTCTTGATTTTGCGAAAATTAAAGAAAATGATTATAAAAAGATTATTATTCAGCAAAAATTACTTAAAAATCTTTTTGTATTGTTTGAGGAGATGGATTTGCGCTCTCTCGAATATAAAATTGTGCTTTCAGAGCGTTCCATACGCAAAAAAATAATGCGTTATTTTGAATTCAGAGAAAAGCGTGACGGAAGTTCTTCTTTTTGCATTGAAGGCTCAAGACAGGATTTTGCGGATTATCTAAGCGTTGATAAATCGGCGCTTTCCCGTGAGCTTAATAAAATGAAAAAAGACGGATTAATAGATTTTAACGGTGATAATTTCACCATATTGCAAAAATTATGAATTGTAGGGATATTATAAAACAGTAATGAATATTGCTTGTGTTAGTCTTGATATTAATTAAATCTTGGCATATTAGTGCGTATTCAATAAAATTTATTACTGTATTTTTATACAGTTTCTTGAAAATCGTTGCAAATGCAATTTCCAAAATAGTATTATTCTGTTATAATTTTAAAAGAAACAGCGAATGAGCTGTTAAAAATATGCTATCAACTACATAACATAAATTTCTTCTATAACCCTATTACCCCTAAAAAAGCAACAGACGAGTTTATTCTCAACTGTTGCTTTTTTCATTTGTAAAAATCAGCATAGAGCAAAAATGTAATAAATTTGTAAATAAATATTTATTGCCTTGAATTTTTCGGTATGTTATAATATTTTTAGAATATTTGTGATTTAGGGGAGCTTTTTATGAAATGCCCATATTGTTCATTTGAAGAAAGTAAGGTTGTGGATTCCCGTTCGGCAGATGACGGGGAAAGAATACGCAGAAGAAGAGAATGTCTTAAGTGCGGAAAGCGTTTTACAACTTATGAAATTATTGAGAATATTCCTCTCTATGTTGTCAAGCGTGACAAATCAAGAGAAGTTTTTGACCGCAATAAGCTGACTGCAGGTATTCTTCGTGCTTGTGAAAAGCGCCCTGTTTCTGTTGAACAGGTAGAAGAAATGGTCACTGACATTGAGCTTACTGCACAGAACGGCTTTGAACGAGAAATTACTGCCGAGCAGATCGGTGAACTTGTAATGGAGCGCCTTAAAAAGGTTGATGAAGTTTCATATGTTCGTTTTGCCTCGGTTTATCGCCAATTCAAGGATATTAATACATTTATGGAGGAGTTAAACAAACTCCTTACCGAAAAAAAGTAATATTTTAAGAGCCTGATTATCCAAAAAATCAGGCTCTTTTTGTTTATTAGGTAGGAATTTTTAAAATAATTGTAAAAAATCTCAAAATACTATTTATTTTGCTAAGAAATAATGTTATAATAATTTTATCCTTGTGGCTTATCGCACTCGGATTAATTGTGAAATGAAAGATGGTGATTATTTGTTCAAAAGAATATTATCAGGTCTGTTGGTTTCTGCTATGCTCACAGGTTCTGTCGTTTATTTGACAGGCTGTTCAAATTCGCAGAACGGTTCAGATGATAATACTTCTACCAATACTTCTACCGAGTATGCTCACGCAGATAAGATTGATAACGGTACAATTTTGCAGTGTTTTTCGTGGGATTTCAATACTATAAAGGAATCTATGGCTGACATTGCGGCTTCAGGATATACGGCGCTGCAGACTTCGCCTATTAATGCTTGCCTTGAGGGCGAGAACGGCGGAATGCAGCTTTACGGTGATGGCAAATGGTACTATCATTATCAGCCCACCGATTTTAAAATCGGTAACTATCAGCTCGGAACTCGTGACGAGTTTAAAGCTATGTGTGACGAGGCGGAAAAGTACGGTATTAAGGTTATTGTTGATGTTATTGCTAACCACACAACACCGACCACAAGCGCAGTAAGTCAGGATCTTATTGATGCAGGCGGCGGAAGTTTGGACACGCTTTATCATAAAAACAATGCGTATGACCTCAATGACTTTTCAAACAGACTTGCTTGCACTACTTACAAAATGGGTGGTTTGCCTGATATTAATACAGAGCGCACATCTTTTCAGGATTATTTTATTGAGTATCTCAATGACTGTGTCGCTTGCGGTGCTGACGGTTTCCGTTATGATACTGCAAAGCACATCGGCTTACCTGACGATCCTAAGGAAGATGACGGCTTTACAAATAACTTCTGGCAGAGAGTAATCACCGAAGTAAACAATGCTGACAATCTGTTTATATACGGAGAGGTGCTTCAGGGCAACAATGAAAGAATTGCCGACTATATTGAGGCAATAGGTCATACTACAGCAAGTACATACGGCAGTAAAATCAGAGGCGCAATTACAAACAATACTTTGTCAAAAGGTACTGTAAGTGATTATTGGCTCGGTGACGCACCGCTTAATATGGTTACATGGGTTGAATCTCACGATAACTATATCAATGACGGCAACTGGTACAATATGACTAAGGAACAGGTTATCCTCGGTTGGGCAGTAATTACTGCAAGAAAAGACGGCACACCGCTGTTCTTCGATCGTCCTTACTATTCAAGTGTTGAAAACGAATGGGGAATGAACCGTATCGGCACAGAGGGTGACGATATGTACAAGGATAAGAGTGTAAAAGCCGTAAATTTCTTCCGTACAGCTATGATTGGCGAAGACGAAAATATTGTAAATCCGAACTCCGATTCAACCGCTGTTATGATTGAAAGGGGCACAAAAGGAGCGGTAATTGTAAATACAAAAGACGCTCTTAAGACAGGATTTGAAACAAATCTTGCCGACGGTACATATGTAAACAGAGTTGACGGCAAGACAGAATACACCGTTAAAAACGGTAAACTTACTTCTGATGCCGATATTCCGGCAAACAGTGTGGTAGTTCTTTATAACGACGGTTATAAGAAATATGAAGCTGCCGCCGAAGTAGGCGTTGCCGAGGACACCGTATTTAATATTCAAAGCGGTAAAACCGCAACAGTCACACTTACTTGTGCAAATACGGATAATGCGGAATATGCTCTTAACGGAGCAGCGGCTGTTTCATATAAGAACGGAGAAACCGTAACCGTTTCTGTACCGAGCGGAAGTGATATAGCAACACTTGAACTTACAGCTAAAAATTCCAAGGGTGTAAAAACCTACGAAAGAGTTGTATTTGCTACAGAAGTAAAATATTCAATTTCAAGCGGCACAAAGGTATATTTTGAAAAGCCCGACAGCTGGGGCGATCAGATTTTTGCATATGTTTACAACGATGAACTGTATGAAAACGAAACCTGGCCGGGAATTGAAATGACAAAGGAAAGCGACGGAAAGTACAGCTATACCTTTACAGAAGATTGGGAAACACCGTATATTATTTTTAATGACGGTGACTTTGCCGACAGTCAGCAGTACCCGGCCGATAATGGACTTACTGTTGAGGACGGCAAAACATATACTATAGAATAACAGTTGGAGGATATATTATTATGAGCGAAATGAAAATGGAAAACAGCAGAGTACCTGCTGAAAAGATTTTTAACCCTGATTTAAAAGAAGCAATTGTAACTATGCAGGAAGACAACTCAAAAGAGAACGTCGATAAGATGATTACAGAAGTTGTAAAGGCTAAGTTTATTTTACCTGCAAAGGTTGTTCCTACAACACAGGCTGTTACGGAAAACGGTCAGACTGTTATGAAGCAGGCAACACAGGTTCAGTTCAGACTTCTTGAAAATCAGAAAAAAGAAAAATTCTTTGGACTTTTTACAGATACAGAAGAATTATTTAAGTGGCAGGATACCCAGAATGCTCAAAAAGTAGTTACTGATTTTGACAGCATTTCACAAATGGTTATGGATCCACATTCGGGTGTTGTCGGTTTTGTTATCAATCCGTTTGGCAAGAGCGTTACTTTCCCTAAGCCAATGATTATTTCAATCAAGCAGCAGAAAGACTTTAACGCACTTAATAAAGATTTGTTCAAACCGGGTGAGCAGATTAAAATCGGCGAACCAAAGGATTATCCTATTGACCTTATGGCTACACTTATCAATCATTTCAGCGCAGAGCCAAATGTAAATGTTGCTTTCTTAAGAATGATGGAGCACAGCGACAAAAAGAGCTTCCTTGTTGTAGTTGACTTTATCGGCGATATGAAAAAGATTTTTGACGCTATAAAAGAAACCGCACAGCCATACCTTACTGAAGATGTAGACATTGTTGTAATGCCTGTTACTATGGACCTTGCAAGAAATGCAATAAACGGTGTAGAACCATTCTACAGAAAAGAACAATAATAATTTTTATTTTAAATAAAGCTTCCGATAAACTCGGAAGCTTTATTCTTTTAAAAACAGAAATAATTAGCATTTTTTACAACATATTTTATAACATTGTTAGCTATATTGCCTATGTCATAATTTATCAAAATATGGTATAATATTAGATATTAGAAATATAATAAGCATAAACTGTTTTCCGCTTTGTCAGACATTGTTTTAAACAATTACTAACGAATGAGAATTAAGAATAGGAGAGAAGTATGTTTTATCGAAATAACGCTTACAAATCTGCGCATGGAGGTGCCGAAAATGTTTGAGGTATCTGATATAGTCGCATATGGTGTTAACGGTGTTTGCACTGTTACCGAGATTACAACAAAAAGAATAGACAAGGTAAATGTAGAGTATTATGTTCTTAGTCCTAATGCGACAAAAACTGCAAAGGTTTTCGTTCCCGTACAAAATGAAAAACTTGTCGGAAAAATGAGAGCCGTACTTACTAAAGATGAGATTATCGACCTCTTGGATAATATGCCGAAAGAAGAAGAGTGGATTTCCAATAAGAATATAAGATTTGAAACATTTAAAAACATCATTTCAGAGGGCAAGTCATCTGAATTGCTTAGATTAATCAGAACTTTAAAACTTCACGAAAAGCAGCAGTTAAAAAGAGGCAAAAGATTACATATGGCTGATGAACGCTTTTTGAAAGAGGCAGAGAAAATGGTACTCGGCGAGTTTGCTTATGTGCTTAACGAGTCTACAGATGATATACTTAACAGAATAGTAAATTGTGCATAAATATTACACCTTTCACTTTAATTGTGAAAGGTGTTTTTTCGGTTCTTTTTAAATAGTTGGGGTAAATTATGGTTTAGCGGAGTGTTGGTCGGGGATTGAAATTTAGCTAACGCTAAATTATCCTCCCAAAAACAAAAAAGTTTACTCAATTTTTTCAAAAATTGCGGGTTTGGGCAGCGCCCATAAAATCTTCCGATACAACAATTTATCAGGCGCAAACAGCCACGCTGTTTGCGTGCTAAAACTAAGTTTGTTAAAACAGGCGACAGCTTTTTATAAAAGAAATGATTAACTTTTCATTATATATCGAATGGCTTTTCTTTTTGCTTTCGCATTTAAAGGCATTCGCCGTTGTGTTCAAGCCGCCAAACAGCAAGCTGTTTGGCTATCGTTAGATTGCGTAAACGGAAAGTATTTGTGGGCTTTGCCCACACCCACGACCTTTGAAAAGGTCGACCAAACTTTTATAATTGCTTTGCTGATTTGTTACGCTAAACCATAATTTATCACAATTCTTAACAAATAACTTAGCAAAGCCAACAAAAACTCCCCTGCCGAAAAACAGGGGAGTTTTTATATCAAATTTTCTTTTTTCTTATAACTGAACCGTCAGGAATTTTTACATCACTCTTCATTGTAAGCTTTTGCATTGGATGCGGTGCGGCATCAACGGAATTTCCGTATTCGTCAGTAAGTGAAACACACTTTACATTGAACGGAATACCGCTTGGCGGCAGTACATCGAGTGTATCGCCCACAAGAAATTTGTTTCTCTGTGTAATTTCTGTTGTGGTGTCGTCAATCGACTTTTCGCAAACAGCAACCACATCATAATGTCTGATGTAACCGCCGTTTCCCGTAACCTGTCCCGGTTCTTTGCCAAAGTAAAAGCCTGTATTGTATTCACGGTGGCTTATCTTGTCAAGTTCCTCTTTAATCCAAGGTTCAAGCACATAATTTTCACCGTTAGTCATAAATCCGTCAACAGCATGGCGATAGGCATTTGTTGTAACAGCGGTGTAATAAGCTGATTTTGCTCTGCCCTCAATTTTAAGACTGGAAACCCCTGCTTTTACAAGCTCGGGAATATGCTCAATCATACAAAGATCTCTGGAATTGTAAAGGTATGTGCCGTCCGAATGTTCCTCGACAGGGAAGTACTGACCCTCTCTGTTTTCTTCAAAAAGGTGATATTTCCAACGGCAAGGCTGTGCGCAGTCGCCGTGGTTTGCATCTCTGCCTGTCATATAACTTGAAATAAGACATCTGCCTGAGAACGACACACACATTGCGCCGTGTACAAAGCACTCGATTTCAAGGTCTTTCGGAATTTTTGCTCGCATCTGTGCGATTTCATCAAGCGGAATCTCTCTTGCAAGCACAACTCTTGATGCACCCATATTATAAAGTACATTTGCGGTTGCATAGTTTGTTACGCCTGCCTGTGTTGAAATATGTCTTGCAACCTTTGGAGCGTATTTTTTAGCGGCTTCAAAAACACCTAAATCCGCAATAATAAAAGCGTCAACACCACATTCTTGAGCATAGCTTAAATAGTCGGGTAAAAAGTCAAGTTCATTATTTCGTGGTAAAGTGTTGCAGGTTACATATAATTTTGCACCCTTTGCGTGGGCAAGTTCGCAAGCCTGTTTTAACTGTGTATTGTCAAAATTCTTTGATGCAGAGCGCATACCAAACATTTTGCCTGCGAGGAATACTGCGTCTGCGCCAAATGAAAGCGCAGAATTAAGACATTCCATATCGCCTGCAGGTGCAAGCACTTCCGGTCTTGTAATCATATTATAATCTCCTAATTATTCAATATTTGCAAGATTTTCGTTATGCTCATAAATTGTTGAAGCATAATAAGCGTTACCGTCTTTATCGTGACAGAAGAAGTAGTAATTTGTATCCTTAGGATTGAGCGCAGCGATAATTGCATTCATACCCGGGTTACAGATTTCACCTGCCGGTAAGCCTTCTTTAGAATATGTGTCATATGAACTTTCAAAAGTATCTCTTGCGTCTTCAGGAATATCAGCTTGTGTTCTGTACGGGTAGAATTTAGTAGAGTCAAGACCGAGATACTTAACACCCATATCTTCATCGGCATTAAGACGGTTGTAGATAATAGAAGAAATGTAATACATATCGTCTGTATCGGCAGCCTCTGACTGAATGATTGACGCAACTATCATAACCTGGTCAAGAGTATAGTCGCTTCTGTTCTTCTTAAGCATATCTTCAATGGTTGTTACCTTATCATAACCCGGAACATCTTGTTTTTCGGTAAGTTTTGATTCGTAGTTATTAAGGAAACGATAAATAACATTCTCTGCATCTTCGTTTTCATAGAATGTATAAGTATCAGGATACAGGTAACCCTCAAGTTTGTAGTAACGGTCATCTGCATTTGTAATATCCTTTAAGAATGAATATTCATCGTCAAAATGGTTTGAATTACAAAGCTCAAGGAACTTGTCTTCATCGGCGAGAGCACCTTTTTCTTTAAGTAACTTAGCAATCTCAAGGACATTTCTGCCTTCCGGAATTGTTACTTCAACTGTATCTGTACGGTTTACACTGCTAAGCAAGAAGTTGATAATTGCCTCGTAGTCCAAATTTGTTTTGATGTCATATGTACCCTGTGTAAAATCGTCATCCGCTTTTGTAAATTTTGCAAACAGTTTGAAATAGTTTTTATCATCAATGATATTATTCTTTTCAAGAACGGTTGCAACTGTGTCAAGATTCGGATTTGCAGGGATTTCTATTCTTACATTTTTTTCTTCGGTACGGTTGATAGCGAGCATATCGTCAATGCCTGCCACAAAGAACATACCTGCCATAGCACCGACAATTATAACGGAAACCAACCAGATAACTCTGAAAACTCTGCGGTTACGCTTATTTTTGGCTTTTGAAAGTTTTTTGTCTATTTTCTTTTTCTTTTTTAAAGCCTGCTTAGAATTTTTTTCCATCTGTTCCTTAACATCTTCGCCGCTGTAAGAGTTAAGTTCTTCGGGTTCGTTGTTTTCTGTTTTTGCGGATTCGTCATAGATGTCGTCCTGAATATTTAAAGTAAAGCTTTTTGCTTTTTGGCGACGCTTTTCTTCAAGGTTCTGAATATTATTTTCTTCGTTCACTTACACCATTCCTTTTTCAAACACATTTCGTGTATCGTTTGTGAATTTTTCAGTTATTATTATGTCAACAGCCTTGTCATATATTCCGTGCGGTAGTTTTTGCTCAATGCATCTTGAGTAGCAAAGACCTGCCGTTGTACCGCCAAACTGTTCTAAAAATCTGTCATAATAGCCTTTTCCGAAACCGAGCCGATAGCCGTATAAGTCAAAACTTAATCCGGGTACAAGACAAAGACCGTTTGAATAATCGGTAATTTTGCCGCAGACTTCTGTATCAGGCTCCATAATGGAATATTTGCCCTCTATAAGCTGACTTAGTGATGTTACTTTATAAAAGTCCATAACAGGCTCGCTTTGTCTGCATTTTGGCAGAGCAAGTATTTTTTCGTCTGCAATCGCCTTTTCAAGAATAGGGTAGGTGTTAATTTCTATCGGCATAGATACAAACGCAAACAGAATACTGCACTCTTTATATTCTTTCAAATCAACAAATTTTTCAAACAATGTTTTGTCAAGAGCGGCTCTGATTTCTTTTGGACAGGCTGTTCTGATTTTCTTATGCTTTGCTCTTAGTGAATTTTTTTGCTCTTTTATATTTATTATGGGCATTGCATATCACCGCAGACTTTGTTTGCAGCTTCGGCAGACACTGCTTTTTCTACAATAGCTTTGCCGAAGAGAATTGCACAGCCTGCGCCTTTGCCTGTAATTACATTGCCGTCAATTTCAACAGGAGCAGCGGTGTATGTTGCTCCCTCAAGTTCTTTTTCAAATCCCGGGAAACAGGTTGCTTTTTTACCTTTAAGTATTCCGAGGTTACCCAAAACAGACGGAGCGGCGCAGATGGCAGCGGTAATTTTGCCGTTTTCTGCACAGTAAACAGCCGCTTTAGTCACAGTTTCCGATTTACCGAGATTAACGGTTCCCGGCATACCGCCCGGAAGAACCACGCCGTCAATGTTATTAAATGATATTTCTTCGGGTTTTAAATCGGCTTTAACGGTAACACCGTGTGAGCCTGTTACAAATTCGCCTGTAACTCCTACTGTTTTAACTTCAATTTTTGCTCTGCGCATCATATCAAGCGGTGCAAGAGCCTCGGTTTCTTCAAATCCGTCTGCTAAAAATAAATAAAACATAGCAATACCCTTTCTATACTTAATTTAATGTTATTCCTATATAAATATCCTTTGGCACGGTGATTTTGCTGTCAAGCGATTTTACCATTCCGTATCGGATTTTTTGTGCGTTTTCAAATATTTTGTTATGTGTAAATCTGAAATATTCGGCATCGGTATTTTGCAGAATATCATTTATCATATTTTTTAAATTGTTTTTTTCAAATTCAAAGTAAAATACTTCTGCCGTATTTTCATTTTCTTCAAACAAAGCAAAATAATTTTTGCTTTTAACATTTTTCATATTATATGTTGAATAATATTCGACAGCAAAATTCTTAAAGTCATTACCCTGCTTGAGAATATTATTTTCGCTGAAATTTAATTCCTGCAAAGAAAGTAAATCATTTCTTGAAAAATCGGAAATATAAGCAATGCAGTTTTCACGATAACCGAAATTTTGATAATAGTTATAAAGATTATCGTTTGCAGGGAAAAGAAAGGAATACTTATCTCCGCTTTTTGCCGAATCTTCAAGAGCGTATTTAATTAATTTGCTCATAATGCCTTGCTTGCGAAAATCTTTATGGGTTGACGCACCGCAAAGATAATGAGCTTTTTGACCGTTAAAACTTGCACTTATAAGATAAAGTGCGGAAATGATTTTTTCGCCGTACTTTGCAATATAAGTTTGTTTTGCGTTAAAACATTTGTCAAAAAATAAATCAACAGCTTTCGGTTCTTCATCAAAAGAGGAAAGCCAAAGCTTTTTAAGTGATTTAATATCGGAATTGTCGGGTTTACAAAAATTAATTTCCATCATTTTTTAATGTTGCGTTATACCTCGCAATCAGAATTATGGGATTATATGAGAGTTTGGACTTTTTAAGTCCCTCTATACCCATATCTTCTTCACGGTTTATATATTTATAAGAAGACAGCGTTTTGGCAAATTCATTGTTAATTACTGCATAAATGCCGTCGTATTCACGCAAAGCTTTTTCAAAACATATATCAAATGCAATAGGTGAGATTTCGCATCCGAGAGTCATGGCAACAGCTTTGTCTTTTACATAAACAATTCCGCCATGCATTTTAAATTCTTCTATATTGTCAAGAGCCTCTCTGATTGCATTTTTTTCTTCGTAGTGCTCAATATCAATTTCATTCTCGGCACACCAATCAAGCATTACTTTATAAGCGTCCTCTTTATTTGAATTTGTTATTTCTTCAAATCTGTAATCGGGATAACAGTTCTTAAACTTTGAAATATGGTTGCGCTTTGCGTGGAATTTTCTGCCCGAAAGATTTATTAAATCTTCTGACAAATAGACATATTCCTGATTTTCGGGTGAAAATTCATAGTTGAATTCTGACGGGAAGAGGGTTTCGAGTTTAACCCTCTGTGCGTCTGTCAGCATTACGATAAAAGGTTTTTGTCCACGCTCGTGAGCGTCCTTTATGATTTCTTCGACAGCGGGTTTTATATCTTCGCCGTGCGGCAGGCAATATCCCCACACGCTGTCATCGTCATTAAAATATGCTTTTATTAAACAGTTGTTATACAAAGCAAATTTTATATTATATTCATTTCTCCAGAGGTATGCGCTCAAAATATTGGTAGTAAGTGAAATTCCCTCCGGATTGTCGTAGTATTTCTGAAATTTATTTATATCGGATTTTTCTATCAGCTTAAAGTTTAGCATAAAGTATTAATTTCAGCCGCCTTTTCTATTTCCTCTGCTATTGATTCTATCGGCTCGATTTCACCGTTTTCACAACAGTCAATAATTGTCCAACCGCATTTTTCAGCGGCATATAAAGCAGATTTTCTGCATTCAAGCAAAAACGCGAAATTCTTTTCGTGTAAATCTTTTTTGCCTTCGTCACCCTCGTAACGCTTGCTCATAAGTTTTTGCGATACTTCGGGTTTAACATCAAGATAAATAACTTTATCGGGCTTAGGAACAGAAAGTTTATTGTATTCAAAATCCTCCTGCCATTCAATAAAGTTGTCCCACTCCGATTTGTCAAGTTTAGACATCTGATAAATTATATTGGATGTAGCGTATCTGTCGCTTAAAATCACATCACTGTTTTCGTAATCTTTTTTCCAAAATTTAAGAAAACTTGCTACTCTGTCTACTGCATAAAAGGACGAAGCGGCATAAGCATTTACATCATTCGGATTACTGCCGAATTCTCCGCCGAGATACATTTTTACAAGTGCCGAGCTTTCGCTTGCGTAATCGGGAAATTCAAGTTTTTTAATGCTTTTTCCCATTGCTGAAATTTTATCAAAGAGGATTTTTGTTTGGGTAGCCTTTCCGCTTCCGTCAAGACCCTCTATTACAATGAATTTTGCACTCATTTTTGTTCCTATCCATTTCTATTATTCTAAAATATAATTAAAATATTACTCTCTGCCGTATTTTTTGCGTACTTCTTTCATTTTGCCGCAGCTCATTTTGCCCTCGGGACAAGCACCGAACAAACACGCAGGGCCGCAGTTTTTGAATAAATGCGGAGCAACTTCAAGACATTGTTTAAGCATTTGCTCGGCAACATCTCTGATTTCCCACTGTGCACGGTTACAGCAGCGGTGTGCAAAGAAATTCTCAAGACTTCTTGCATTAAAAGTGCAGACAATTTTTGTGGTTGATGCGTTAGGAAGAATAAATCTTGCGTCTTCATTTGCTTTTTTTACAAAAGCATTGAATTTTGCTTTGTTTTCGTTTCTGTAGTTTTCTATGACTTCTTCATCGGTATCGTCACAGTTTCCTGTTGCCTCTCTGATATATCCTGCAACAAGTGCGTCACGAACCTCGCTGTAAGCCTTTGACTGCATTTCTATTACTTTGTTATAAGCGGCAAGCGCCTTTTCGTTTTTTGCAATTTCAGGCGGTGTTACAAAATCAAACTTTGTGCCGTCAACATAACGCTGCGACTGCTGACTGTAAGATGCGATTCTGTGTCTTACGAGCTGATGTGAGCAGGCTCTTGAAATGCCCTCAATGCCAAAGGTAAAAGAAGCGTGTTCAAACGGACTGCCGTGCCCGATGTTTGCAAGCATATCTATAAAATCAGCGGCCTTTTCCTCAGTAAGACCATCTCTTATATTTGATATTTCGGACGGTGAGTAGCAGAGCTTTGCAGCCATTGCAACCGTCATTTCGGGATTTGGCGTATAAGTAAGTAAAGTGACTTTTGCACTCAAAATAATCTCCTCCAAAGTGATATAAAAACATATATAAATGTATTATATCATTTTGTGTCGCAATATGCAACAAAATTAATGCGATTGTTGCGGTACGAAAAAAGAAAAATATCAGAAAATTTCCGATATTCACTTGACATTGTGAATAATTAGTTTTATAATGCTACTGAATAAAAAGTATATGTAATTGGCGTTGACGGGATTAGCTGTATCTCGTTCTTTCAGAGAGAAGTCGGTCGGTGCAAGACTTTATGAATGTTTACAGCACGCTGCCCCTGAGCTCTGTGTGACTAAGCACAGCGTATATCTGCGTTAAGGATTGTAATCGTAAGATTACTCAAAGAGGGTGTTTAAGCACCAATTTGGGTGGTACCGCAGGAATTATTCTCCTGTCCCATTTTTATGGGGCAGGATTTTATTTTGCAAATTTTTTAAGGAGAGATTTTTAATGGAATGGACAGGACTTAACGAACTTCGTGAAAAGTTTCTTTCATTTTTTGAGAGTAAGGGTCATTTAAGACTTCCGAGCTTTTCACTTGTTCCGAAGGACGACAACAGCCTTCTGCTTATTAACAGCGGTATGGCTCCTATGAAAAAGTATTTTACAGGTGAGGTTACACCGCCGAGAAAGCGTGTAACAACCTGTCAGAAGTGTATCCGTACTCCAGATATTGAGAGAGTAGGCATTACTGCTCGCCACGGCACATATTTTGAAATGCTCGGTAACTTCTCTTTCGGTGATTATTTCAAGCATGAGGCTACTGCATGGGCATGGGAGTTCTTTACAAAAGTTCTCGAAATGCCTGTTGATAAGCTCTATGTGTCTATTTATGAAAACGATGACGAGGCTTACAAGATTTGGACCGAAGAAATCGGTGTTGAGCCATCTCATATGGTAAGACTCGGCAAAGAAGACAACTTCTGGGAGCACGGTTCAGGTCCTTGCGGTCCTTGTTCGGAGATTTACTTTGACCGTGGTGATGAAAAGGGCTGCGGTAAGCCTGACTGTCATGTCGGCTGCGAGTGTGACCGTTTCGTTGAGGTATGGAACATTGTATTCTCACAGTTTGAAAACGATGGCAACGGCAACTACACTCCGCTTGCTCATCCTAACATTGATACAGGTATGGGTCTTGAAAGACTTGCTTGCGTAATGCAGGGTGTTGATAACCTTTTCTTGGTTGATACTGTTCAGAATATTATGAAGAAGATTTCTGAAATTACAGGTGTAAATTACGGTGAAGACGATAAAAAGGATATTTCACTCCGAGTTATCACCGACCATATCCGCAGCACAACATTTATGATTGGCGACGGTGTTCTTCCGTCAAATGAGGGTAAGGGTTATGTTCTCCGCCGTTTGCTCAGAAGAGCAGCCCGTCATGGCAGACTTTTAGGATACAAAGACGCATTCTTGTATAAGGTATGCGAAACTGTAATAAAAGAAAATGAATCGGCATATCCTGAATTAAGAGAAAAGCAGGACTTTATTACAAAGATTATCAGAGTCGAGGAAGAAAGCTTCCAAAAGACAATTGACCAGGGCTTTAAACTCTTGCAGGGTATTGTTGACGACCAGGATATTAAGGTTCTCAGCGGTGAGGACGCATTTAAGCTCAACGATACTTACGGTTTCCCAATCGACCTTACAAGAGAAATTCTCTCCGAGCAGGGTATTGATGTTGATGTTGACCGTTTCCACGAGCTTTTGAAAGAGCAGAAACAGCGTTCAAGAGATGCAAGAAAGAAAGAAGACACAGACGCTTGGATTTCGGATTCAACAGACCTTTCAGATATTGCTAAAACAGAATTTTGCGGTTATACAGATCTTAATACAGGCAGCAAGGTTCTTGCCATCATTAAAGACGGTATCAGAGTTGACAGCGTCGGCGAAAACGAAACAGCTCTTGTTGTTCTCGACAAAACTCCGTTCTATGCAGAGAGTGGCGGACAGGTAGGCGACACAGGTGTAATGGAGGCAGGCACACTTGAGGTTGATGTTGACGATACAACTAAGGATGCTTCGGGTGTTTATCTCCATTCTTGTACAATTAAGAGCGGTACACTTGAGGTCGGCACAGAACTTCGTGCAATCGTTGACTTTGACAGAAGAGCAAATATTATGCGTAACCACACAGCAGCTCACCTTTTACAGGCCGCACTTCGTGAAGTTCTCGGCAATCATGTTCATCAGGCAGGTCAGCTTGTAACAGACCATTCGGTTCGTTTTGACTTTACTCACTTTGAGGCTCTCACAGATGAAGAACTTAAGAAAGTCGAAGACCTTGTAAACAAGAAGATTCTTGCATCTATCCCTGTTGTTACAAAGGAAATGCCAATCGAAGAGGCAAAGAAACTCGGCGCTATGGCATTGTTTGGCGAGAAGTACGGCGATGTTGTACGAGTTGTAAGCATCGGTAAGTTCTCAGTTGAGTTCTGCGGCGGTACACATGCTACAAATACATCAAGCCTCGGCTTGTTCAGAATCCGTCAGGAGGGTTCTGTTGCATCAGGTGTAAGAAGAATTGAGGCTATTACAGGTATCGGAGTTCTTAAGTATATGAACGATGTCCGTGAAACTGTACTCAACGTTTGCGAAACACTTAAGATTTCAAATACAAAAGCACTCACAGAGGGCGCACAGAAGATTGCAACCTTACTTCATGATCAGCAGAAAGAAATTGCAGAGCTTAACACAAAGCTTGCTGCTATGCAGGTTGACAACCTCTTTATTAATTCTGAAATTGAAAACGGCGTAAGAATTATTGCTAAAAAAATTGACAATGCAAACGCTGACGCACTTCGTGCAATGTGCGAGAGAACAAAAGATGTTGCTCCGCTTTCTGTAGTTGTACTTGCTTGTGAAAATGACGGCAAGGTTACATTTGCCGCATCTTGCGGTAAAGATGCTAAGGCACTCGGCGTAAATGCAGGCAAACTCGTTAAGGCTGTTGCACAGGCAGCGGGCGGCAACGGCGGCGGTAAGCCGGATATGGCTATGGCAGGTGCAAAAAATCCTGAAAAGATTGATGAAGCACTTGCTATCGTTAAAGAAACTGTATATGGTATGATTAAGGCATAAATGTTGCGAAATCCACATAATTTGATTTTTGTTGTCTAAAAGTTTGCAATTTATTGCTATTATTGTTTAGAACTACTAAAAACAGTCTAGCAAGATTGTATATTAAAACAACGATAAAAAGAAATTAAAGTATTGAAGTTTTGTAATGTTTGATGTATAATAATTCCAATGGAATAGTGTATTCCTAAAAGTTAATGAACAATGGAGGAGATTTAAAATGTTCAAAAAAGTAATGAGTCTTGCTCTTGCTTCAACATTAGTGCTTTCAGCAGGCGCATTTGCAGCAAGTGCAGCTGAAGCAGAGGACGCAGTAGCAGCAAATGACGAGTCTGCAGTAGCAGCTGACGATTCTTCAGCAGTAGCAGCAGGTGACGAGTCACAGGTAGGTGCCGGCACAAAGATTTACTTTGATGTAAAGAGTGCAGGTTGGAAAAACTTTAGCAAGATCTATTGCCACATCTGGAGAGCTGACGGTACAGGTAAATGGCCAAGCTGGCAGACAAAGAAAGAAGTGTGCAAAAAGGAAAGCGACGATCTTTATTCTTATGATATAACAAAGGCAGGCAAAGAAAACGCTGAAGAAATTCAGAATGCCGGCAGCAAGAACTTATATTGCGTAATCTTCAGTGCTGATACAGGTTCTCAGATTTACAACACAATCATGAACGGTAACTGCATTGGCGATACTGTGTATGTAACAGGTAACCAGATCGAGAACCCTAAGGACAGCCAAAAGACAGATACTGAGGCTGCATGGAAGAACCATCCGGAATGTGGTCCGCAGAAGGTTATTACTTCAACATCAAAAGTAGTCGGTACAGCTCTTGCAGACGGTACAACAGATGTAACACTTTTAGCTGACTACCTTCTCGATTATGTTTCTGACGACGGTACTGCTGATACAAGTAAGACAGATAAGACACAGGATCTTATCAACCAACTCAAGGTCAGCCCACTCGCTGTAATGTCTAATGTAAATTTCAAACTTGAGGGTTTTGTTAAGGAAGAAACAATGACTCAGGATGTTGCTAACAAGAAGAAGGCAACAATTGAGGGTATCCTTGGTAACTGCACAGACCCAACAAAGGGTGGCGAAAAAGTTAACAAAGATGAGATTAAGAATGCAGAGGCTAAGAATGATGCTGCTGATACAAGCGGTTCATCAAACGGCGGTTCATCATCAAACGGCTCTTCATCAAATGGTTCATCAAATGGTTCATCATCAGGCTCTAACTCAGTACAGTCAGGTCAGGAGACAACAATCTTCTTCGTATTTGCCGGCGTAATGGTTGCAGCTGCAGGTGTATTCTTCCTCGTTAGAAGAAGAGAGAACTAATTTATCTTAACAGATAATTAATACTTAATCACTTAGCTCCGCAGAGTTTTCTGCGGAGCTTTTTGTATGCTCGAAACTCCCTCATTACTTGCTTTTTTATGCTTTATGTATTACAATATTATTATCAAAACAATTAAAAAAATATTATATTCATATATGAGGAGAAATGAGTATGAAAATTAAAGATGATTTTGTTTTAAGAAAAGTAGCCGATTCATATGTAGTGGTACCGGTAAACAGTCTTACACTTGATTTTAACGGTGTTATAAATCTTAATGAAACGGGTGCTTTCTTATTTGAACAGTTGCAAAAAGGAATTGAGAAAGACGAACTTATTGCTAAAATGATTAGTGAGTATGATGTAACAAAAGAAAAAGCAAGTGCGGATATAGATATATTTATTAATAAGTTAAAGGATGCAAATGTCTTTGAATAATAAAGAAATTCAGCTTGAAGATGTAATACAAATTATTAAAGAAAAACTTAACAGCGGAGGCACGGTTACATTTACTCCGCACGGAACAAGTATGTATCCTATGCTAAGAAACGGCGAAGATGTGGTTGTCCTGAAAAAGCCGGAGGGCAGGCTAAAATATCTTGATGTTGCTTTATACCGAAGAAGTAACGGCGATTTTGTTTTGCACAGAGTTATCGGTTTTGATAAGGACAGCAAATATATTTTTTGCGGTGATAATCAGTTTCATAAAGAACGGGGAATTACTGACGAAAATATTATAGGTGTGGTTACCGCATTTTATCGAAAAGGTAAACACTATACCGATAATTCGCTTTCATACAGATTTTATAAGTCAGCGTGGGAGTATATCAAAGCGCCAATGCGTATGCTTTATTCAGCGCACAGAATGAATAAGTCGATAAATATAAAAAAGAAAAGGTAGTTTTTGTATAATGAAAAAACATCTTAATGCCGCTCAAAAAAAAGAATATGCATATTATTTGACGCTTGTATCAAGTGTTTTAAACGGAACAGAACCGCAGCTGCCGTATGAAAATTGTAATCTTGACCACATACGGCAGATTTCTAATGATACCAGAATGGATGCAATTTTTGATGAGGCTGTTTTAATGCTGTCAAAAAAATATTCGGTTTCAGATAAATTGTTATCTTATGTAAAAAATAATCTTAATCATTGGATTTATATTGATACGATGATGAAATATGAAATTGAAAGTTTGCTTAAATGTTTCGATGAAGGGAAAATATATAATCTCCCTATGAAAGGCTATTTTCTTAAGGAAGACTATCCCAACTCATTTGAACGCTCAATTTCAGATTATGATATTTTGTTTGATATAAACGATATTGACAGAATAAAAAATATATTTAAACAAAACGGGTACAAATTTTTACAAAATGACGATCAACAATATCATTTTGTAAAAGCGCCGTTTATGTATATTGAAATGCACCGTTCGCTTTTAAAAAAGAATGATAAAAATTATTCTTTATTGGAAAATCAACTTGAAAAAGCTAAGGTGCGTGACGGGTATTCTTATTCAAAAGAAATGACGCTTGAGGATTATTATATTTATATGTTGCTTCACAGTGCAAAACATTTTTCCGAAGGCGGAATCGGCATAAGAATGATTGCCGACGAATATGTATTTTATAAAAAATATTCGGATCTACTTAATCAAAAATATTTGAGTGAACAGTTTGAAAAATTAGGAATAACCTTGTTTGAGAAAAAACTGCGTGATATTTCACTGAAATGGTTTTCAAAAGGCAGTGAAGTTAAAGATTTTGACGATGTTGAAGAATATATTTTATTAAGTATGACTCTCGGCAGAGTAGATGTTGCGGTTATGTCCGAAATGGAAAGACAAAGAGTTAATACTAAAACAGGCAGAAAAAAATCAAGATTTGCTAATTTTATTTCATCGCTTTTTCCGAATAAAACAAATATGGCAAATAAATATCCGTTTGTGGAGAAAATGCCGATTTTATTGCCGTATTCATGGGCATGTATGTGGTGCAGAAGAATTTTTATTGACAGAAATATTGATATAAAAAAAGGTTTTAACAACAGAACTTCTTATACCGATGATGATGTAAGTTATTTTAATTATATTCAAACAGAAGTGGGTTTTGATGTTAAATAAAATTTTATTTATGTTTTAATTGACAAATAATGTATTTATTGATATAATATCAAATAAGTTAGCGAGCACTAACGGCACTTGGTGTTCGCTGATTTAAAGAGGAATAGTTAGTCCGTCCTAACTATTTCTCTCTTTTTTTGTTTTTTAAATTTTAGGTAAATTTTAAGTAAAATTTAAATTTCATTTAAAGTTACAACGGTACAATATACTCATCAAAACAAAAGGGGAGTTAAATGTGAGTTACCAAAGCGTATTTAAACGCTATGAAATAAAGTACCTTGTGACTGACGAACAAAAGAAAATGATTATGCGGGAAATGCAAAAATATATGTATGCCGACAAATACGGCAAAAGCACAATTTGCAACATATATTTTGACACACCTGATTTTTTACTGATAAGACGCTCGCTTGAACATCCCGTTTATAAGGAAAAGTTAAGATTGAGAAGTTACGGAGTTGCAAAACACGACAGCACAACTTTTATAGAAATCAAAAAGAAATATAAGCGTGTTGTCTATAAACGCAGAACCGAAATGAGTGAGAACGAGAGTATGCGTTATCTTTGCAACGGTGAACATATTGCCGACAGTCAGATTTTAAGAGAAGTCAATTATTTTCTTGAACATTACAAAGGCATTGCACCGCAGGTTGTAATTTCATACAACCGAGAGGCCTTTTATTCAAAAAATGATTATGATTTCAGAGTAACATTTGATGATAATATTCTTTGGCGTAACTATGATTTATCACTTTGTAAAGGTATTTACGGAACACCGATATTAAGAAATAATTATTCTCTTATGGAAATAAAGACAGGTACGGCAATTCCGCTGTGGATGACAAACATTTTAAGCGAAAACAAAATTTATAAAACATCTTTTTCAAAATACGGCAATGCTTATGTTGCAATTATGAGCGAAAGAGCAAACGGAGGTAAAAAATATGCTTAATACATTATTTTCAGAAATTTTCAGTTCAACAACCGAAACAATCGCAGTGCCGCAATTTCTGCTTGGCATAGCAGTTGCTCTTGTAATCGGCATTTTTCTTGCGGCGGTCTATTCATACAAAACCAAATACACAAAGAGCTTTGTTGTTACTCTTGCACTTTTACCTGCCGTAGTTTGTGTGGTAATTATGATGGTAAACGGTAATGTCGGTGCAGGCGTTGCTGTGGCAGGTGCTTTCAGTCTTGTAAGATTTCGTTCCGTGCCAGGCACCGCTAAAGAAATCGGCACAATCTTCCTTGCAATGGGTGCAGGTTTGATTTGCGGAATGGGTTATCTCGGATACGCAGTGCTGTTCTCATTAATTTTAGGAATTGCAATGTTTATCCTCAATAAAGTAAATATCGGTGCAGACAAAAGACTTGAGCAGGACAGAATATTAAAAATCACAATCCCCGAGGATTTAAATTATACAGGTGCTTTTGACGACCTTTTTGAAAAATATACCGTAAAATATGAAACGGTATCGGTAAGAACTGCTAATATGGGCAGTTTGTTCAAACTTACATATAATGTAACTCTCAAAAACCCGAACGATGAAAAAGATTTTATTGATGATTTGAGATGCAGAAACGGCAATCTTGAAATCAGTATGGCAAGACAGGAGATAACTAATAATGAGCTTTAATTTAAAAAGCAAAGGGAAATTTGCAGCATTGCTTGCGGCACTTATTATATCCGTAAGTGTAACAGGCTGCGCAAATACAGATGAAAAAACATCCTCGACAAATTCTTCAACTGTTACAAAAGACAGTGTTTCTACTGCTTCAATCGCTTCGGATAAATCTCTTGACAGCGATATGTTCACCGACCGTGACAAAGAGGTAGGCTATGATGAAAGTTCGGCGGTAATGGTTGCTTTTTCATCATCAGGTGCAACCGCAAGCTCTGACAGCGTTTCTGTCAGCGGAAGTAAGGTTACTATTAAAAGTGAGGGCACATATATAGTTACGGGTACAACATCCGACGGTCAGATTATTGTAGATGCCGACAATAAAACAAAAGTGCAGATTGTACTTAAAAACGCCTCTGTAACCTGTAAATCAAGTGCCGCTTTATATGTAAAACAGGCAGATAAGGTATTTGTAACAACTGCAAAAGACACAGAAAATACACTTGCGTCAACAGGTGACTATGTTCAGACAGATGACAACAATGTAGATGCGGCGGTATTTGCAAAAGATGATATTACCTTTAACGGAGAGGGAAAATTGACTGTAACTTCCGAAAAAGGTCACGGCATTGTTTCTAAAGATGATTTAAAACTTACAAGCGGAGAATACAATATTACAGCCGCAAGCCATGCATTAAGCGGTAAAAACAGTATCAGAATAGCGGTACTTATACTTTAACTTCGGGTAAAGACGGTTTGCACGCAGAAAATACAGACGATACTTCAAAAGGATTTGTGTATATAGCAGACGGTAAATTTACCGTTAATTGCAAAGGTGACGGCATTGATGCCGGTACAACGGCTCAAATTGAAAACGGCACATTTAATATTACTTCAAACAGAGGTTCATCATCTTCAAGTTCAACAGATTCTGCAAGTGTAAAAGGAATAAAAGCAGGAGGAGATATTACACTCAGCGGAGGTACTTTTAATCTTACTTGCGAAGATGACGGTTTACATTCAAATTCAAATGTAACCGTATCAGGAGGTACTTTTACAATTTCAACAGGTGATGACGGTATCCACGCCGACAGCAAAACAAGCATCAGCGGAGGAACAATTAATATTACCGAAAGCTATGAGGGAATAGAGGGAACGGAAGTTGAAATTTCAGGCGGTACAATTAATCTGAAATCGAGCAATGACGGATTTAATGCCGCAGGCGGAAAAGACGAAAGCGGATTCGGTGGCGGATTTGACCGTGACAATTTCGGTTCATCAGATGCTTCCATTACAATATCGGGCGGCAAAATAACAATTGACGCTGACGGTGACGGAGTTGATTCAAACGGTTCGCTTACCGTTACAGGCGGGGAAACCTATGTCTTTGGCCCGACAAGCGGAGATAACGGAGCGGTTGATTATGACGGCGAGGCAACAATTACAGGCGGTATATTCGTTGCGGCAGGTTCAACTCAAATGGCACAGAACTTTGGAGAAAATTCAACTCAAGGTTCAATGCTTGTAAATACAAATTCGAGCGGTGAAATCACAGTCAAAAACAGTGACGGCGATGTTCTTGTATCGTTCACACCTACCAAGACATACGCTTGTGTGGTTATCAGTTGCCCGGGTATTACAACAGGTCAGACATATACTGTAACGACAGGCGACAGTACAACAGAAGTTGAAATGACTTCTATCATATACGGTTCAGGCGGTATGGGTGGCCCCGGAAGTATGGGCGGCAGAAATATGGGCAACGGCGATATGAACGGAAACGAAATGGGCGGCCCGGGCGGAGATATGCGGGGCGGTCCTCAAATGAGATAAAATGAAAAACACAACTGTTCCGATGAGCAGTTGTGTTTTCCTTTTAGTCTAAAGTTGAATGTTTGTGATTTGTCGATTTGCAGGTAAAGAGGCAGTTGTCCAAAAATTCTGTTTGCATCTGTATTCAGTTATTATTTGCAATCATAAATTGTAACTGTGTAACATCGTTTACATTAATTTCGCCGTTTTCGTCAGTATCGGCATTTAAATTTTGAACAGCCGAAAGTTTTGAATCGCCTGAAATAGCTATCTGCAAATCGGTTGCATCTTTAATGTCAATTTTGTTGTTTAAGTCAATGTCGCCGAGCAGTGTGACTGCAAGCTCGGTTTTATTTGTAACAGCTTTTATAACGAATGTGCCGCCAAGATTATCGTCACGCTCCGTTTTGTACCAATCGAGAAGGTCTGTCATAGTTCCGTTTTGATAAATAAAACTTTCGCCTTTTTGGCTTTCGTTTATAAATGCAAACTGGCCGTTTGATTTGTTAAGCCATTCACCGACGCCTATAGTATTTTTTCCGCTTTCATTATTTTTTTTAATTTTAACGGCGATTGCACCGTAAGTTACAGGTAAGTCAAAATCGTTTGTATCAATATTTAAATATCCGCTGTACGGAACTTTTCCGCTGTTTAATTTAGTCCATTTGGTTTCATCTGACACAGGAATTTTATTTTCGGCAGGTACATAGTAGATTTCATAGTCGGAATTTTTTGCGGCGGTTTCAAACATTACCGAATCAAGTTTGTTGTAACCCTCGGAAAAATTAAAAAGATTAAGATATGTGACGCTGTCATCATTTATGTAGTTAAATTCATATGTTGCACCGTAAATTTCATTTTGCATAAGTTTAACATCATCGGTGATTTCTGTGACATCTTCAACAGCAAAATTGTATTTAAAGGTACTGCTAAACAAATAAGAATCTTCGTATGAAAGCCAAAAGTAACCGTTTAAAGTGTTGTAATCGCCCCAACTGTTTTTTACAAGCCATGCTCCGTCATTTTCGGGTAAAACACCGTTTATTGCTTTGAAATTTTCTTTTGAATAATTATCATCCCATCCGACAATAGCTATTGCATGACCTGTGGATTTTGGAGAACCTTGCGGACAGAAATACGCTGTTCTGTCATTATTTTCGTAATAAGGACTGTGAGAATATGCCGCATAGATTGAACCGTTATCCATAATCTCTTGCTTAATTTCTTCTTGTGTACAATCGTCGAGGTATTTTATAGAGGTCACCCCGTAATTTACAAAAGCGGAAAGGTCTTTGTCGGGAGTATATTTTTCTGCAAGAGTGTCGTAGTCGCTTTGTTCGATTCCGCCTTGCCAGGAACTTAAATATCCGAGTGCGGTAAATGCATAGCCGTCGGAAGTGACATTGCGCTGCCAGCCTTTACCGTTGCTTTTTGTTGTTGCCCAAAGGTTCATATGCTCGGCAGAAAAATTATTAGCCGTAAAATCTTTTTTTAAAAGTTTTGTTTCAAGCACCGAGAGCGAGGAATATATCCAGCAATCGTTGTATTTTTGGCTTTTCGGAGAATTTACAATGCCAAGCTCCACTGAACTGTATGCAGACGGAATATCATTTTTTGTATTGTCTGAAGTTTTAATTTGAAATTTACTTAAAATTTTTGAATTGTTATCAATGCTTGCGGCATTAGCCGATACGCTTACAGCAGAAAATATCATAAGTGCAGATACTGTTGCCGTTATCGCCTTAATAACAGGTGATTTTATCATTTTACATTCACACCTTTTTGTTTATATATATCAAATTTTATTATATCAAAAATTTTCTTTCTTGTAAAGAATATAAACGCTGTTTATACACAAGATAATAGCAATATTTACAGATAAAAGGGGCGACTTTATGGAACTTAGAACTGACCTAGCGGTAGAAGCTCGTGAAATAGCAGGAGAAGATGTCGGAGGTGTGGATTTTGTTCAGTACAGTGAAAACGGACTTGATATTTCAAGACTTGAAGTAAAAACAAGAAAAGCCAGGCAGCAGCTCGGAAAAGAAGAGGGTACTTATATAACAGTAGAACTTCCGTCACTTACCGATAATTTTACCGAAACCGACGAAAGACTTATTACTATAGGAAAGGAAATTCGCAGGCTTTTGCCGGTCAACGGCCTTGTACTTGTAGTAGGACTCGGAAATCCTGAAATCACTCCCGATTCTCTCGGCCCGAAAACGAGCTCCAGAGTGCTTGCGACAAGGCATATTTCGGGTGAGATTGCAAGAAGTACCGGTCTTGACCGCTTAAGACCGGTTGCGGTTATGGCAACGGGAGTAACAGGGCAGACGGGTATTGAAACAGGCGAATATATATTGAGTATTGTAAAAAGAATAAAACCGAATGCAGTTGTTGTAATAGACGCACTTGCATCACGCAGACTTGAAAGACTCGGCTGTACTTTGCAAATAAGCGATACAGGAATTTCACCCGGGGCGGGCGTTGGAAATCACCGTACAAAGATTAACAAAGAAACTATAGGAGTACCCGTAATAGCAATAGGAGTGCCCACGGTTGTAGATGCAGCCACATTTGCATCTGACCTTTTAAGCGTCAATGACCCGCACAGGGCAAGGCAGAAAATCACACCGCAGGGCAGGCAGATGGTAGTAATACCGAGGGAAATAGATTTGCTTACCGAGAGAGCCTCAAGACTGATTTCATTTGCGCTTAACGGCGCACTTCAAAATGAATTTAATATTTCCGAGCTTGTTTCGCTTATGTAGAAATTCGGTCATACATTAAAATCATCGGCATATATTTTTATGAGGCGGTGATTTTGTGAAAAAGTTAGGAGCATTAAAAATAACGGCGTCGATTATCCTTGTATCGACTGCCGTTTTCTGCGTTTGTCGGAGAATGCCGGAGTGCTTTGCAAGCGACAAACCTGCGGCGCTTGCGGTTGCGGCGCTTACTCTGTCCGACGGTACATATAAATTATCCAATACTGAAACTACAACCCTTGCCAATACCGATACCACACAAAAGAAACAGGAGGAAACACAGCCGATTACTAAACCTGTTACGATTACAAGAAATCTAAACGGAGAAAAAGACAAAAGCGGATATTATGATTCTTTCGGAAACCATGACGGAGAGGCGGTTTACGATATTCTTGCCGAACAGATTGGTGCGAACGGTGTAAAATGCGGTACGGCTTATGTGAAAAACAATACGGGACTTGATTACGATTTTGATTCCGCTTTAAACAGTGAATTGCCTTTTGGTGTCGATTCAAACGGAACGGCACAGGTGCTTATTTATCATACGCACACAAGTGAAAGCTATATGGACGAAGATGTTGATTATTTTTACGAAAGCTATTATTCACGCACGCAGAATAATGATTATAATGTAACGGCTGTGGGAGATGCTATTACCGATGTGCTTAATAAGCGGGGAATAAAAACTATGCACGATACCACGGTGCACGACTCAACATACAGCGGTTCTTATGACAGAAGTGCGCAGACCGTTGAAAGTATTATGGAAACCAACACGGATATTAAGGTAATAATTGATATTCACCGTGACGCAATCGGTACTGAAACTCAAAAGGTAAAACCTGTTTTTACATATGACGGTAAGCAGGGAGCACAGATAATGATTCTTTCGGGTTGCGATACCGACGGCGAGATGAATTTTTTAAGCTGGGAGAATAATCTTAATTTTGCGCTTAAAATTCAAAATAAAGCGGAAGAAATGTATCCGGGTATGACAAGACCGCTGAATTTCGGATATTTTGCGTACAACGAGTATATTTGCGACGGTTCTTTGCTTATAGAAATAGGAACAGACGCAAATACAATAGAAGAGGCGGAATACAGCGGAGAATTGCTCGGAAATGTGCTTTATGAGGTGCTTAAACACGGGTTATAATTAAATGTAAAAATAGCTTGCAATATATTGCGACTTTTGGTATAATTTTAATATATGTATCCGCAAGGAGTAATGTAATGAAAA
This sequence comes from Ruminococcus intestinalis, assembly GCF_014288065.1. Taxonomy (NCBI): domain Bacteria; kingdom Bacillati; phylum Bacillota; class Clostridia; order Eubacteriales; family Oscillospiraceae; genus Ruminococcus; species Ruminococcus intestinalis. Next base: position 226,940 of record NZ_JACOPS010000001.1, read on the forward strand.
AATACAGAATTTCAAAATCTGCTGTCTGTGTGCTGTTTGCGGTATTGTTTATGTTTGTTGTTGCAATCAGTGCCTATGCTGTAGACATTGACGGTGACGGAATTGATGACGGAGATATAGTTGAAACAGAGGTATATACAGACCCTGAATATACAGAGCCGTATACCGAACCTGAAACTTATCCCGAAACCGAACCTGAATATACAGAGCAACCGACTGAATATTATACCGAAGAAGTTACAGAAGAATATACGGAACCTGTATATACAGAAGAACCTACAGAGCCGTATTACGAAGAAACAACAGAATATGATTTTAATAATAATGTAGTCAATGAAACGGTGTCGCCTACACAGCTTTCAACTTCAAAAGTAAGTACAAAGCGTTACGAAACCAATGATGCCGCAGGTGTTGTATATTGGGTTTGCGTAATTGTAGGTATAATTGTTTTGATTTTCGTATTGCTCAGTACAAAAATATCTTATGCGCTTGAACGCAGAAGAGAGCAGAGAGATATTTATTCTTCATAAGGAGAGCAGTATGGAAAAAATTAAAATTGGAAATGTAGAATTTAAGTCCCGAGCCGTACTCGCTCCTATGGCAGGCATTACAGACAGGGCGTACCGTGAGCTTTGCGTGGAATTTGGCGCCGCCTATTGCGTAAGTGAAATGGTCAGTTCAAAGGCGCTTTCTTTCAACAGTAAGAAAAGTGAGGAGCTTATGGAAATTTCCGACTATGAACGCCCCTGCGGTATTCAGATTTTCGGAGATGACCCTAAATGTATGGCTGATGCGGCTGTTCATTCTATGGAAAACAAGCCCGATATTATTGATATAAATATGGGTTGTCCCGCACCTAAAATCAGTTCAAACGGCAGCGGCAGTGCTTTGATGAAAAATCCACTGCTTTGCGGTGAAATTGTAAAGGCAGTTACAAGTGCCGTTGATGTACCTGTTACGGTCAAAATTCGTAAAGGCTGGAACAATTCTGCCGTAAATGCGGTTGAAGTTGCAAAAATCTGTGAACAGGCAGGCGCAGCGGCAATTACAATTCATGGAAGAACAAGAGAACAGTATTATAAACCTCCTGTCGATTATGATATTATAAAAGAGGTTAATAATGCGGTGTCAATCCCCGTAATTGCAAACGGCGACATAACCTCTGCAAAAATAGCAAAGGAAGTTATGGATTACACAGGCTGTCAGCTTGTTATGGTTGGACGGGCCTCTTTGGGAAATCCGTGGATTTTTTCGGAAATAAATGCTTATCTTGAGAATCCCGACTGTATTATAAAAGCACCGACTCTTGAAGAAAAACTCAATGTAATGTGCCGACATATTGAAAAAATGGTTGAATACAAAGGCGAGCATATGGCTATGCTGCAGGCAAGAAAACTTATAGCAGGTTATTTTAAGGGAATGCGCGGTGCGGCAGAACTCAGAAATCAATCAGGAAAAGTGTGTACTCTTAATGATTTGTACGCACTGAAAAATAAGGCTTTATCATCTGTTTATGATGCTTAAACTTATATATTTTTAGATTAAGGAGAATAATTATGAGTGAAAAAACAAATATTGCAGCTCTTGATTATCTCAACAGCTATGACACTGCTGTTGGCGAGGCAATGACTGCGGAACTTAAAAGACAGAGAAGAAATCTTGAGCTTATTGCAAGCGAAAATATCGTTTCTCCTGCTGTAATGGCAGCAATGGGCAGCTTACTTACAAACAAGTATGCAGAAGGTTATCCGGGAAAGCGTTACTACGGCGGTTGCCAGTGCGTTGATGTTGTTGAGGAAATCGCACGCAAGAGAGCTTGCGAGCTTTTCGGCGCAGAACACGCAAATGTTCAGCCACATTCGGGTGCACAGGCTAACACAGCAGTTTACTTTGCTATGCTCAACCCGGGCGATACAGTTATGGGTATGAACCTTAACGAGGGCGGTCATCTTACACACGGTTCACCTGTAAACATTTCAGGTAAGTATTTTAACTTTGTTCCTTACGGTGTTGACAGCGTAACACACAGAATTGACTATGATAAGGTTCTTGAGATTGCCAAGGAATGTAAGCCAAAACTTATTGTAGCCGGTGCGTCTGCATATCCAAGAATTATTGATTTTGCAAAACTCCGTGAAATTGCCGATGAAGTAGGCGCATATCTTATGGTAGATATGGCTCACATCGCAGGCCTTGTTGCGGCAGGCGTTCATCCAAACCCTGTTCCGTACTGTGAATTTGTTACATCCACAACTCATAAAACACTCCGTGGTCCGAGAGGCGGTCTTATCCTTTGCCGTGAAGAGTTTGCTAAGCAGATTGACAAGGCAATTTTCCCTGGTACACAGGGCGGTCCTCTTATGCACACAATTGCGGCTAAGGCAGTTTGCTTTGGTGAGGCATTAAAGCCTGAATTTAAAGAGTACGGTGCAAAGATTGTTTCTAACTGTAAGGCTCTTGCGGAGGGACTCCTTAAGAGAGGCAATAAGCTTGTTTCGGGCGGTACAGACAACCATGTACTTCTTATGGATCTTCGTGATACAGGTGTTACAGGTAAAGAGCTTGAGGCTCGTCTTGATGAGTGCTATATTACAGTAAATAAAAACACTATTCCGGGTGAACCACTTTCTCCGTTCGTAACAAGCGGTGTTCGTATAGGTACTGCCGCTGTTACAACAAGAGGTCTTAACGAGGAAGATATGGACAAGATTGCCGAGTATATTACACTTGTTCTCAATGATTTTGAAAACAGTGCCGACAAGGTAAGAGCAGGCGTTGAAGAAATCTGCAAAAAGTATCCGCTTTACGAATAATAAAATTCGGTTTATTTTCCGTTCCGTCAAATTTAAGGCGGAACGGATTTTTTTGCTAAAAATCTTGACAAATTCTACGAACAAATGTACTATGAAATATATACTAAATTTGAAATGAGGCTGATTATATGAATACTCCTCTTGCAGACAGAATAAGACCGCAATCTCTTGATGATATTGTGGGGCAAAAGCATTTGCTCGGAGCGAATAAGCCACTGCGAAAAATAATTGAAAGCGGAGAAATTCCGAATCTGATTTTTTACGGTCCGTCAGGAGTGGGAAAAACAACTCTTGCTACATATATAGCTAAAAGAACGAACAGAACTCTGAAAAAACTCAACGGCACGACCGCATCAACATCCGACATAAAAGAGGTAGTTTCGGAGTTGAACACTTTTTCGGGAATGAACGGCATTTTACTGTATCTTGACGAAATTCAGTATTTTAATAAAAAGCAGCAACAGGTTTTGCTTGAATATATAGAAAACGGTTCGATTACGCTTATTGCATCAACTACCGAAAATCCGTATTTTTATGTATATAATGCTATTTTAAGCCGTTCGACTGTTTTTGAATTTAAACCGGTACCACCCGAAGAAATAGAAAGAGCTGTGCAGAGAGCGGCGGAAATTATTTCCGAGGAACAGGAGGTAGAGGTGGATTTCCCCGCAAGTTGTCGTAAAAAAATTGCTCATGGCTGCGGCGGTGATGTAAGAAAAGCTATGAATGCGGTTGAACTTGCTATTCTTGTGGCTGACGAAGTTGACGGAGTAAAAAAAGTCAGCGAAGAAAGTGTTGCGGAACTTGTACAAAAAAGCGCCGTGCGTTATGACAAGGAAGGTGACGAGCATTACGATATAATTTCCGCATATCAAAAAAGTATGCGTGGCAGTGACAGTAATGCGGCTTTGCATTATCTTGCAAGGCTGCTTGAGGCAGGGGATTTGCCGAGTGCGTGCAGAAGACTTATGGTGTGTGCCTGCGAAGATGTAGGACTTGCGTATCCACAGCTTATTCCTATTGTAAAATCATGTGTGGATATTGCACAGGCTGTCGGCTTGCCGGAGGCGAGAATACCGCTTGCAGACGCAGTTATAATGGTATGCAATGCGCCGAAATCCAATTCCGCATATATGGGGATTAATCGTGCAGCACAGGATTTAAAAGCAGGCAATTACGGTCCTGTACCAAGACAGCTTCAAAATATGCACTATGATGGGGAAGATAATAATAACAAAGGACAGTTTTATAACTATCCGCACGATTATCCGAACCATTATGTAAATCAGCAATATTTGCCGGACATTATCCGTGACAGAGTTTATTACGAATACGGTGACAACAAAAACGAACAGGCATATAAGAACTATTGGGATAAAATTAAGAACAGATAGTATTATAGATAGTCACAAAAACAACATCTTGTATTTGTGCATATTGATATTAATAAATGCTTTTTCTCACCTTTTTGTTGAATATATACAAATATAGACTAATAAATTTGGCTGTAAGAAAATCAAAATAATTCTCAAAAAGAAAAAAGTATTAGCAAACATTGTTGTATAATATAATTGTCAGAACGTGGGATTATATTATCCACAAAAACCATAACAAAAAATTTGGAGGAAATTCTTATGGTAACAACAAAGCACAAGGTACTCAGCTTAATACTTTGTATTATGCTCGCAGTATCAGCAGTTTGTGCAGGCAGTATGGCAGTATCAGCAGCAACAGGCGATACTGTATACGTTCGTGCAAACAACGGCTGGGCCAATCTGTACTGCTATATGTGGACAGATGGTGCAGGCAACAACGCAGCATGGCCTGGTGAGGCTATGACTAAGGTTGAAGATGACGTTTATGCTTACACACTTTCGGGTGATTTTAAGAATGTTATTTTCAACAACGGCAGCGGCAATCAGACAACAGACCTTACTTATGCAGGCAACGGTCAGATTTATGACCTCAGCACAGGCAAGTGGTCAGCTTACTCTGATGTAACTAACCCAACACAGGCAACATCATCAACTAAGCCGACACAGGCTACACAGCCGGCAACTTCTTCGGGCAATGCAAAACCAATTTACTGCCAGAATGATGCAGGTTGGTCAAATGTATATTGCTATATGTGGAACAGCACCACAGAGAGCAACGCTGCATGGCCGGGCAAACCAATGACTGAAATCGGCGATAATGTATGGTCTTATACTCCTAATAAGGCTTATAAGAATGTTATCTTCAGTTCAGGCAGCAATAAGTCAAATGACCTTACAGTAGGTTCAGGCGACCTTTACAACAACAAGACAAATACTTGGTCTGTATATGATACAAGTGATATTCAGGTAACTTCTTATAAAGCAGACCCATCGAGCACAATTTATACAGGTACAGCTGTTACACTTTCAACAACAGCAAATAGCCTTGTAAATGCTACTATCAGCTATCAGATTTCTGTAAACGGCAAGGTAGTATCTCCTATGAGCTCGGCAAACTCGTATGTATGGACACCATCAGCAGTTGGTGAATATACAATCAAGTTTGAGTATTCTGACACAAAGGGCAATACAAACGAGCGTTCACTCACACTTACTGTTGCAGATGACTCAACACTCGTTAAGCCTGTTATTAAAAATGTAACACCACTTAATCTTAACTTTATCAAGCTCAACACAAAAGCTACAGTTAAAGTTCTTGCAGGCGGCGGTAATACAGGTACAAACCTTCTTTTCTATAAGTATGTAGTTACAGATCCAAACGGTAATAAGAATATTCCTTATTACACACTTAACGATTCATACTCATTTGTACCAACAGTAAAGGGAACATACACAGTTGAAGTATATGTTGAAGGTTCTGACAACTCAAAGGTTTCAAAGACTTATACTTATACAGCTGATTCGAATGTACCGACTACAACACAGCCGACTACATCTGTTATTCCTACAACAACATCACCAAAACCAACCACACCAAAACCAACAACACCAAAACCAACAACACAGCCTACAACTTCAGTACAGCCTACAACAACTCCGTTTATGCTTGGCGACTGTGACGGTGACGGCAAAGTTGATGTAAACGATGCTACATATCTCCAGATGATCATTGCTGAATACAGCGGTATGAAATATGATTTCAAGACATGTGATGTTGACGGTAACGGTGTTCTTGATGTTATAGACGCTACAATGCTTCAGAAGATGGTTGCAGAAAAGTAATTTTTAAAACATACGACGATTAACTAAAATAAATTGAGGTACTATTATGACAAAGATTAAAAAATGGTGTGCATTAGTACTTTCTGTAATGCTTGTTATTACAGCAGGCATAGTATCTGTAAACGCTGCTGACGCTGACGCTACAACTGAAGAGGTTGGTGCTGCGTCAGCTGAAACAGGCATTACTATACATTATCAGAACAGTGAACTTGCACAGCCATATGTTTACCTTTGGAATTCACTTCCAACAAACAGCGCAATGTCAGATTCATATCCGGGTGAAAAAATGACTGCCTCTTCAAACGGTTGGTTTACTTATGTAATCAACGATGTTACAGCTGTAAATATGATTTTTACAGATAAAGACGGCAAACAGTATTCACCTGAATTAAGAAGAACTACCGGTGAGTGGTGGTACAAAAACAAGAGATGGACAAAGTACAATCCTGATGAAATTGACCCTGTTGATTCAGTGGATATGCGTGAAGAGTCTATCTACTTTGTTATGACAACCCGTTTCTATGACGGAGATACAGGCAATAATGTTCATTGCTGGGATGACACACAGGCAAATAACCCTGATTCAGACCCTGCATGGCGTGGTGACTTCAGAGGTCTTGCAGACAAGCTTGACTATATAAAGGCACTTGGCTTTACAGCTATCTGGATTACTCCTGTAGTTACAAACGGTTCGGGCTATGATTATCACGGTTATCATGCTATGGACTTCTCAACCGTTGATGTACGTTATGAGAGTGATGATTTTACATACCAGGATCTTATTGATGAGGTTCACGCAAAAGGTATGAAGATTATTCAGGATGTAGTTTTCCAGCATACCGGTAACTTCGGTGAGGCTTATTTCTGCAATCTTTTTGAAAAAGATACAACAAAAGACCTTTCAAATCTTGAAGAGTCAATGATTCCTACAGACTTACTTCTTAACACATACGGACTTAGTTCACCAGAGGAATACTGGGCACAGAAGCCTGGAATTCAGTATTCTCAAAGACTTAACCTTATGAAGAATACAACATACTCTTCGGATGTAGGTAACTCAACAGGCAGCTTGCCGGACGCAAAAGATTATGATTCTGCAAAGATTTCAAATTCTGACACATTTAATGCAAACAACTATTATCATACAGGTTATTTCCAGAGCCTTAACTGGGACGACTGGACCTGTAAATTTGCTCAAATCGCAGGTGACTGTGTTGACCTCAACACAGAAAATCCGGCAGTAGCAGAACACATCGTAGATGTATACTCAGACTATATCAATATGGGTGTTGACGGTTTCCGTGTTGATACAGTAAGACATATTCCAAGACTTGCACTTAACCTTATGTACAATGACCAGCTTTACGCTGCTGCAAAGGCATCGGGTAACAACAACTTCCTTATGTTTGGCGAAATCTGTACTCGTTACACACAGATTTGGTATCGTGGCCACGCAGAGGAATCTACACCTTACTACACTTGGAAAGAGTCAAACAATAAGTGGGCTGATTTATGGAGTTACGGCACTTCTGCTGAAGATATCAACAACAATATGAATGTTGTATTTGATCATTATCTCGCAGAAGATGATCCTACAGATCAACCTACTTCAGAAAATGCTTTCTTAAACGGTATTACATACCACACACCTGACAGATCTATGGCATCGGGTATGGAGGGTATTGACTTCCAGATGCACAGAATGTTTGGTAACGCAAGCAGTGCTTATAACTTTGCTAAGAGCACAGACCAGTATTATAATGATGCAACATACAATGTAATGTATGTTGATTCTCATGACTATGCTCCTGAACAGCCTGATGAAAAGAGCCGTTTTGCTGGCGGTACACAGACTTGGGCTGAGAACCTTGACCTTATGTTTACATTCCGTGGTATTCCATGTGTTTACTATGGTTCAGAGGTTGAGTTCCAGAAGGGCGCAGTTATTGATGTTGGTCCTAACGCTCCTCTTTCAACAACAGGTCGTGCTTACTACGGCGATTATCTTGAGGGTAATGTAACAGCTACAGACTTTAGCGAGTACACAGCTTCTGGTACAGTTGCTGAAACACTTGCAAGCCCGCTTAGCGTTCATCTTTCAAAGCTTAATTCTATCAGAAGAGCTATCCCTGCTCTTCAGAAAGGTCAGTACACAGCTTCTGAATCTTATGTAACAGGTGGCGATATGTCTTATATCCGCCGTTATACAAGTGCAGAAGACGGTATTGATAGCCTTGCACTTGTAACAGTTTCAAGTGGTGCTACATTTAAGAATATTCCTAACGGCAGATATGTTGACGCTGTTACAGGTGATGTTCAGAATGTAACAAACGGAACACTTACTGTTTCAGATATCGGTAAGGCAAATATGAGAGTTTATGTATGTTGTGCAAACGGCTTTACAGGCATTGACGGTCAGATCGGTGGCACATCATCTTTCCTTAAATAATAAATAATTTTTATTGCATTGCGGCACTCGTTTGAGTGCCGCTTTTGCGTTGTAATTCGTGTATATTTATTAATTTTTGGGTAAATTATGGTTTTGTGGAATAAATTGGAAAAGCAATTATAAAAATTTGGTCAACCTTTTCAAAGGTTGTGGGTGTGGGCAAAGCCCACAAATACTTTCCGTTTATGCAATCTAATGATAGCCAAACAGCTCGCTGTTCGGCGGCTTGAACACAACGGCGTTAGCCTTTAAAAATGCGATAGCAACTAAAAAGCCATTCATTAAACAATAAATAAGCAAATTCTTTTCTAAAAGGCTCCGCCTGTTTTTTCAAACTCGGTTTTAGCACGCAAACAGCGTGGCTGTTTGCGCCTGATAAATTGTAATATAGGAAAATATTATGGGCGCTGCCCAAACCCGCAATTTTTGAAAAAATTGAGTAAACTTTTTTATTTTTGGGAGGATGATTTAGCGTTAGCTAAATTTCAATGCCCGACCGACACTCCGCTAAACCATAATTTAACTGAAATTATCTGTTAATCAAAACATTTTGAACAGCTAATATTCAAAATATTTGAAACATTATAAGATAACCATATAACAAGAAATTCATATTATATAGCAGGGAGATATTAAAAAATAAGATTTATAAAGTGGTGAATAATATGAAAAAAGCAGTATTTGTTTTTGGTACTTTAACTTATACTCAAAGGGGAAGAGAGGCATTGCGACGGCGTGGAATTCTTACAAAAATTATTCGTACTCCCGTGCAATATCGCAATGGTTCATGCGGTTACAGTTTGTTGGTTATAAACAGAGTCGATGAAAGCGTAGAAATACTAAGGGCAATGAATATACCTGTGCAGGGAGTTTATCCTGCTGATTTAGAATGATTTATTTCGATAACGGTGCAACAACTTTTCCAAAACCAAAATCCGTGGTAAATGCAGTTAATTATGCGATTACAAAAATCGGAGCTAACCCGGGACGAGGCGGCCATAATATGGCTATAAAAGCCTCAGATGTGCTTTTTGAATGCAGAAACAATGCGGCAAAACTCTTTGATATTGAAAATCCCGAAAATGTTATTATCACAAACAATTGCACAACAGCACTTAATACTGTTATAAAAGGAATTTTAAAACCCGGCGATCATGCGGTAATATCATCATACGAGCATAATGCTGTTGTGCGACCTTTGGAGTATTTAAAAAGTAACGGAGTAGAATACTCTGTTGCCGATGTTGATTATAATGACACAGAAAAGACAATTGGTAATTTCAGAAAAGCTTTTAAAGAGAACACTAAACTTGTAGTGTGCACCCATGCATCAAATGTATTTGGTATAAGATTACCTATTCAACGAATAGCGGCGCTGTGCAAATTAAACGGAATACTTTTTTGCACAGACGCAGCTCAAACTGCAGGTATAATTCCGATTTCGCTAAAAAATTCCGATATAGATTATTTATGTACAGCAGGGCACAAAGGTTTGTACGGCCCTATGGGTACAGGTTTGCTTGTTATTAACAGCGATACTATTCCCGAAAGTCTTATTCAAGGCGGAACAGGCAGCCTTTCTGCACAAGTAAATCAACCCGAAATTTTACCTGACAAATTTGAAAGCGGAACTCATAATTTACTTGGAATAGCTGGACTTAACGAAGGCATAAAATATGTTATGAATAAATCACCGCAAAAAATATTTGACTATGAAATTAGTCTTGCAAAAAATCTTTATGACGGTTTGTCTAAAATTAAAGATATTGAATTATATACACCAAAACCCGATGATGAAGGATTTGTACCGGTAGTTTCGTTTAATATAAAAAATACGGACAGCGAAAAAACGGCGCAAATTCTTAATGATAAATTTAATATTGCAGTGCGTGCCGGACTACATTGCGCACCGCTCGCTCATAAATGCTTTGGTACGCTTGAAAAAGGTACTGTTCGTGCAGTTATTTCCTCGTTTTCGACACGGTTTGAAGTTAACTATCTTATTAAATCAGTCAGTCAAATTAATTATTACAAAAGAATGTAAAAAAGGTTGCAATTCAATGCTGTTGTGTGTTAAAATAAAGTAATGAAAAACAGAGGAGGTTAAAATGATGGAATGGATACAAAACGTATTTGCTGTATTAAAAACCATTGAAATTCGAGATATTATTGATATTCTTGCTATTGCATTCATTATTTTCAGCCTTTTCAAGCTTGTAAAAGAAACCCGTGCGGCTCAGCTTTTAAAAGGTGTTGTTGCACTTCTTATTATATATTTAATATCATCACTTTGCGGATTGATGATGCTTACGACACTTCTCAGAACATTTTTTGAGGCATCAGTTATACTTGTTGCTATTATTTTTCAGCCTGAAATCCGAAAATATTTGGAACAAATGGGTAGAAATAATACTTATAAAAAGTATATAAAACTTATTACTCATCGAGAAAAAAGTGATGAGTGGAAAATGGCTGTTAAAAAATCAATAATAGATGCCGCCGATACAGCTTTGCTGTTTTCACATTCAAAAACAGGTGCATTGCTTGTTTTTGAAAGAGAAACAAAACTTTCCGATATAGCCGCAACAGGCACAATAGTTAATGCAGATACTTCAGTTGCACTTTTCGGAAACATATTTTTTAACAAAGCTCCGCTACACGACGGCGCAAGTATTGTGCGTGATGGTAAACTTTTTGCGGCAGGATGTATATTACCGCTTACAGATAACAAAAATGTTGATATAAATCTTGGAACAAGACACAGAGCAGGACTTGGCATCAGTGAGCAAAGCGATGCTGTGGTTTTGATTGTCAGTGAAGAAACAGGTGTTATTTTGCTTGCGATTAACGGCGTACTTTACCGCAATTTTACACGCGACAGACTTATCGATAAGCTTGAGGCATTGTTACTTGAAAATACTGACGACGATTCGGCAGCTGCCGGTTTACTCCAAAAGATAAGGAGGAAGTCGGATGAAGGAAAATAAAAGCAAAAGATCAAGATTCAGGGCTTTTGTACAGAGTACAAACTTTTTATTTATCGTATCAATTGTAATTTCGCTTGTGATTTGGATTTATATGAGTATAAGTACAGGCAACGATACAAGTTTGACTATTTCGGATATACCTGTTCAGGTTGAATTGTCCGAAGATGCTGTTAATAACGGTCTGCAAGTTTTTTCGGGCAGTGATTATAAAGCCTCACTTACGGTTACAGGTAACAGAGCTGTTGTGGGCTCGTTGCAGGCGTCTGATATTACCGTCAAAGCAGCTGCCAACTATGTTGATTCTGCGGGCAATTATACATTGTATCTTAATGCCTCAAAGAATGACCCTTACAGCGATTTTCAGATTTCATCTGCGATAAAACCGTCTACGATTGATGTTTTTATTGATTATCTGCGAGAAGCTACATTTGATATTCAAGAAAATGTTGTTTATAAAGTTGACGACGGTTATTATGCGTCAACCACACTGTCGTCAAAAACCATATATATTACAGGTCCGCAGTCTGAAGTATCTAAGATTTCTAAGGTTGTGGCTGCTGCGAATATAGACGGTACGCTTAATTCGTCACGCAAAGTTAATGCAGATATTATTTTGTACGATGCTGACGGTAAAGAAATTAATACGGATTTACTTTCTCTTGATTTTAAAACTGTGGAGGCTGCGATTTCTGTACTTCCCGAAAAAGAAGTTTCTTTAAAGCCGACATTTACAAACTTACCGTCAGGTTTACAAATTACCGACGATATGATTTCTGTTGAGCCTTCGTCAATACTGCTTGCAGGTACTGACGATGTATTGAATAAGACCGATTCGGTAAATCTTGCACCGATTGATTTTACATCACTTACAAATACAAAATCAATATTTGACCTTGCTGTTGAAATTCCAACCGATTGCAAGAATATCAGTAATACTTCAACTGCTAAGGTAACTCTTGATTTGTCGTCATTGTCAAGCAAAAAGCTGACAGTTGAAAAATTTATGGTACAGGGCCTTGCATCGGGATATTCTGCGGAGGTAACGCAAAAGAATCTTGAGGTTACAGTTTATGGCACAAGCAGTCAGATTGACTCCCTTAGTGCTTCGGATATAACCGCTGTTATTGATGTATCGTCTTCCGACGGTATGAAAGGCTCGGTTTCAATGCCGGTAACATTTAACATTGAGAACGGTTCTTCGTGTTGGGTTTCTGGTTCTTATAAAGCAAATCTTACAATTTCAGAATCATAAAAATACCCGTGGCTGTTGCCACGGGTTTATTTTTGCTCCTTGTCAAAGGTTTCGGTGAATATGGTTTAGCAAAATGATTTACCAACAATTATAAATGTTTGGTCGACCTTTTCAAAGGTCGTGGGTGTGGGCAAAGCCCGTAAATACTTTCAATTTACGCAATCTAATGATAGCCAAACAGCTTGCTGTTTGGCGGCTTGAACAAATAGGCGCAAGCCTTTGCGAAAGCAATAAAAGAAAATACAATTTATTTTCATAGTCAACGCATTGCGTTGACTATGGTTTTAGCGTTTCTGATTACAATGACTGTCGCCTGCTTTAACAAACTTAGTCTTAGCACGCAAACAGCGTAGCTGTTTGCGGCCGACAAATTGTATCATTGGAAGATATTATGGGCTCTGCCCAAACCCGCAAGCCTTTAAAAAGGCTTGACCTAAATTTTTAAATTATTCAGTTTAAGCTGTGAGCTAAACCAGAATTTACTACGACTTTTAATAAACAACAAAAAATAAAACCTCCGACAAAAGCCGAAGGTTTTAAAGTTTTAGTTATCAGTCGATTTCAACCATAATCTTTTCTTCGTAACGGATAGCTGCGCTGCGAGCAATTGTGCGGATAGCTTTGGCAATTCTGCCCTGCTTACCGATAATTCTGCCCATATCAGCCTCTGCTACAGAGATGTGATATACGATTGTGCCGTCCTCATTTGGTTCATCGGCAGTAACCTTTACAGCAGACGGATCATCAACAAGACCCTGTGCTATTACAGTAAGTAATTCCTGCATTTTGGTTTCCCTTTCGTGACTGATTATTCAATAATGCCGTTCTTCTTAAGAAGAGCCTTAACTGTATCAGTTGGCTGAGCACCGTTAGCAATCCACTTCTTAACAGCTTCTGCGTCAACATTGAACTCTGATGGCTTCTTAAGAATATCGTATGTGCCGATTTCTTCAATGAAACGACCGTTTCTTGGATATCTTGAATCTGCTACTACTACTCTGTAAAAAGGTGCTTTCTTTGAACCCATTCTTCTAAGTCTGATTTTAACTGCCATTTTCTTTACCTCCGTAAATGTTATAAATCTATATTCACCAAATTTTATTTGGTTGAATGTGTGTTAGTTTTTTGGAAGATTGCTCATAGGCATTCCGCCAAGACCCGGGAGCTTTTTCATTTTTCTTTTTTTGCCGCCCTTAGTGCCTTTTGTTTTGTTTTTAAGTTGTTTCATCATCTTTTGCATTTGCTCAAGCTGTTTGATAAGTCTGTTGACTTCTTCAACACTTCTGCCTGAACCGGCTGCAATTCTTCTTTTTCTTGAAGGATTGAGCAGGGAAGGATTTGATCTTTCTTCAGGTGTCATCGAAAGTATGATAGCCTGTGTCCAGTCAATCTGTCTGTCATCAATATTTATGTTGTCAAGCTGATTTGCAATGCCGGGGATTTTTGCCAAAATACCTTTTAAAGGGCCCATCTTTTTGATTTGAGCAAACTGATCGTTAAGATCATTAAAGTCGAACTTATTGCTCATCATCTTTTTAGCCATTTCTTCGGCTTTGTCCTGATCAATCTTGTTTTGAGCGTCTTCAATAAGGGTAAGAACATCACCCATACCGAGAATACGGCTTGCCATACGATCAGGATGGAATACTTCAATATCTTCAAGTTTTTCGCCCGTACCTGCAAATTTAATAGGCTTGCCTGTTACGGCCTTTACAGAAAGTGCTGCACCGCCACGGGTATCACCGTCGAGTTTTGTAAGAATTACACCTGAAATCTCAAGCTTTTCGTTAAATGATTTTGCAACATTAACCGCATCCTGACCTGTCATTGAGTCGATAACGAGTAAAATCTCGTTAGGCTCAACTTCAGCCTTTACATTCTTAAGCTCATCCATAAGCTCTTCGTCAATGTGCAAACGACCTGCGGTATCAAGAATAACAACATCATTGCCGTAGTCTTTGGCGTTTCTGATTGCCTCTTTGGCTGTTTTTACAGGATTTTGAGTACCTTTTTCAAATACAGGCACACCTGCTTTTGCACCTACTACCTTTAACTGGTCAATAGCTGCAGGTCTGTATATATCGCAGGCAACGAGCAAAGGTCTGTGATTTTGATTTTTAAGCATAAGAGCAAGTTTGGCTGCGTGGGTAGTTTTACCTGAACCCTGCAAACCGCAGAGCATAATAACTGTAGGTGGTTTTGACGCAAATTCAATTCTTGCATTGTCGCCTCCCATAAGTTCGGTAAGTTCTTCATTTACGATTTTTACAACCATCTGTCCAGGAGTAAGGCTTTCCATTACATCCTGACCAACGGCTCTTTCTGTGATTTTTGCGGTAAGTTCTTTAGCTACTTTGTAGTTTACATCAGCCTCGAGCAAAGCAAGTCTGACTTCTCGCATAGCTTCCTTAACATCGTTCTCTGAAAGCTTACCTTTATTCTTTAATTTTTTGAAAGCATTACTTAGCTTTTCTGAAAGTCCTTCAAAAGCCATAAATACACTCCTTTATTCTTTGAGTGTGCCTGCCGTTCGATTGATTTCGAGTGCAAGCTTTTTTGTTATGTCATCAGCAGAGCTTTTATAAATCTGTTCCGAAAGAGATGCAATTTTGTCAAGTCCGTTCTCAAGCTGAACAAATCTTTTAAAAAGCCCGAGCTTTTCTTCGAGTTCAAAAAGCTTTTCTTCACTGCGTTTTATACTGTCACGCACACCCTGACGGGTAATGCCTGTCTGCGCAGCAATCTCTGCAAGCGACAAATCTTCGTTGTAATACAGGTCAATTGCCTGTCTGCATGACGGTTTAAGCAATTCACCGTAGAAATCAAAAAGTAAGGATACTTCTACATTTTTTTCCATAATAAATGCTCCCGCCGATTCAAACTGTGTTCAGGTGTAAAGCTGTTTTCTTTACACTTGTGTTATTATATACTATAAAATACTTTTTGTCAAGTAATTATCAAATATAACTAATTGTAAAAAGTGAAAAAATACAAATAATGCATAAATACCGACTTGTATATTCGTCAAATCTAACAAAATTTAATTTTTTAGTAAAAAAAGCTATATTTAATAAGTTTTTTTATAAATATTGTGTTATAATTTAAATATAAATTTTGTTTATCGAGGGTTTGATTTTACGGAACAAATAATAAGCATTGACAGAATGGAAAATGCCGTTGCACTTTTTGGCAGTTTTGACGAAAATATTAAACTGATTGAAAAAGAATTTACGGTAAAGGTTGTCAGTCGTGACAGCGAGCTTAAAATAGACGGAGAAGCTGAAAATGTATCTAAAGCCGGTAAGGTAATAGACAGCCTTTTACAGCTTATCAACAGAGGAGAAGCGCTTTCCGAGCAGAATGTACGCTATTGTATTTCGCTCGTCAACGAAGGCAGCGAAGATAAGATTGAACAGCTTGCGGGCGACTGTATTTGTATTACTTCAAAAGGTAAACCGATTAAACCTAAAACCATAGGTCAGAAAAAATATTGTACAACTATTGCGAATAACACAATAACTATAGGTGTAGGACCTGCCGGTACAGGTAAGACTTACCTTGCAGTTGCTATGGCAGTAACGGCTTTTCGCAGTAAGATTGTAAACAGAATTATTCTTACAAGACCTGCGGTTGAGGCGGGTGAGAAGTTGGGATTTTTGCCCGGCGATTTGCAAAGCAAAGTTGACCCGTACTTAAGACCTTTATATGACGCTTTGTTTGATATGCTCGGTGCCGAAACCTATCAAAAGTATGTCGAGCGTGGCAATATTGAGGTTGCGCCTCTTGCTTATATGCGAGGCAGAACTCTTGATGACAGCTTTATAATTCTTGATGAGGCGCAGAACACCACTTGCGAGCAGATGAAGATGTTTTTAACAAGACTCGGCTTTAACTCAAAAATGGTAATCACAGGTGATATTACCCAGATCGACTTACCGAGGGGTGCTAAAAGCGGTCTTAAGGATTGTATAAAAATCCTTAAAAATATTGACGGCATAGGTTGCTGCCGCTTTGACGAAAAAGATGTTGTGCGTCATAAACTTGTTCAGGATATTATTAAAGCCTATGCAAAGTATGAGAACACGAGAGATCGTGACTGATAAACAAATTTAATTTATTTTAATAAATTGAAAAATAATACGGAAGGATTTGAGCAAAATGCCAGATAACAAAATCAGAGTAGTAATCACAAACAAACAAAAAGCTGTTAAAATTCCAACAGGTATCCGAATGCTTGTAAGACGCTGCTGTAACGCCGTATTAAAACTTGAAAAATTTGAAGGACCGGCTGAAATCAGCGTAACATTTGTTGATAATGCACAGATTAAGGAGCTTAACAAGCAGTACAGAGATAAGGATATTGAAACAGATGTGCTTTCTTTCCCAATGGGTGAAAACGGTGTGTATGACAAAGATATTGAAACAGGCGCACAGATTCTCGGCGATGTTGTAATTTCTATGGAAAAAGCAAGAGATCAGGCAGAGCTTTACGGCCACAGTTTCCAGCGTGAGGTTGGTTATCTTACAGCACACAGCGTACTTCATCTTCTCGGTTATGACCATATTGATAATATGGAGAGAGTTCGTATGCGCGAGAAAGAGGAGCTTATTATGGAACAGCTCGGACTTCCCGCATCTTCAAGCTACATAGTTGATGACGATATGGCTTGATTAAACTATGAAGAAACAGATTTTCGGTTTTAAATGTGCGTTTAAAGGAATTATAAGAACAATAAACAGCGAGTCGCATATGAGATTTCATATTGTGGCAGGAATTTATGTTATGCTGTTTTCAATGTTTTATTCCTTTTCGCCTACGCAATACGCTGTACTTGTTTTGCTGATAACTTCGGTTATGGCGCTTGAAACGGTCAATACCTGCGTAGAGGATTTGTGCGGTCTTGTTGCCGACAGATACGAACCTCTTGTTAAGTTTGCCAAGGATGCGGCTGCCGGAGCAGTGCTTACAGTTGCGTTGGGTGCGGCAGTGATTGCGTGTATATTTTTTCTTGATTTTAATGTAATTAACACTATATTTACCTTTTTTGCCGAAAATTTGCTTTACCTTATATTTCTTTTGATTTCTGCGGTGATTTCAGCGTTTTTTGTTGTGCTTGGTCCTGTGGGAATTAAAGAAAAATTTATAAAATTAAAAAACAGACATTTAACAAAGGGGTAATGCATTTTGCTTGCCCCTGATTTTTTAAAACGGAGAAATTTATGAATACAAATGATAAATCAGCTTTTATTGCCATAGTCGGCAGACCGAATGTCGGTAAAAGTTCAATACTAAACAGACTTCTCGGCACGAAAATTGCAATTGTGTCAAGCAAACCACAGACTACAAGAAACAGAATTACAGGTGTTCTTACAGAGGGCGAGTATCAGCTTGTTTTCTTTGATACACCGGGTATGCACAAGCCGAAAAATTCACTTGGCAAGTATATGGTTCGTTCCGTAAACGAGTCTGTCGGAGGCGTTGACTGCTGTATGCTCGTTGTTGAGGCGGATAAAAGCCCCGTACAGACCGAACTTGACTTTATTGATAAATTTAAGGCTCTCGGTATGCCCGCAATCCTTGTTATCAATAAAATTGATATGATTAAGGATAAAGAAATATTGATGAAACAAATTCTTGAGTACAGCAAACTCTATGATTTTGAGGCTATTGTACCTGTCAGCGCAAGTGACGGCAACGGTATGAACGAATTGCTTGAAGAGCTTAAAAAGCAGGCAAGCGAGGGAGGCCATTTCTTTGAAGACGATACCCTTACAGACCAACCTGAAAGAGTTATTGCCTCTGAAATTATCAGAGAGAAAATCTTAAGACTTTGCAATGCCGAAATTCCGCACGGTACAGCCGTTGTTATTGAAAAGATGAAAACAAGGGAGAACGGCATACTCGACATTGACGCTACAATTTTCTGCGAAAAAGAGTCGCATAAGCGTATTCTTATCGGTAAAAACGGTGCAATGCTCAAAAAAATCAGCACCTTTGCAAGACAGGATATGGAAAGATTTTTTGATTGCAAAGTATTTTTGCAGGTGTGGATAAAAGTAAAAGAAGATTGGCGTAACCGTGCCCAGCTTTTGCAGAACTTTGGCTTTGACGAAAGTAATTTTGACTGATGAGCATATATATAAAATTAGCGGATTTTGCAGATTGCCAAAAAATTTGTGATATGCAAAGAATAGCTTTTTATGATATTTTAACAAGGTATCGTGATTATGATACAAATCCTGCTTGTGAAACGGTGGAAGTAATACAGAACAAATTTCGGCAACCTTTTACAAAATATTATTTTATTATGAAAGATGAAGAAATAATAGGTGCTGTAAGGATTGTTGAAATTGATAAAAGCACAAGGCGAATTTCACCTTTGTTTATACTTCCGCAATTTCAAAATTACGGTTATGCACAGCTTGCTATGAAGTGCATTGAGAAAGCTTATAAAAATATCAGTTGCTTTACACTTGATACCATAAAGCAAGAGAAAAAATTGTGCTATTTATATGAAAAGCTCGGATATTTGAGAACAGGCAAAGAAGAACAGCTGCATGATAATATGACTATTGTTTTTTATGAGAAAAAATTCCAAAAAACACAGTTGTAATAATTTTCATAATATAAATTCGTTCATTTGTGAAACACTACAATCGGAGGTGTTTTTTATGGATGAATGGTATATGTGGAATGCATTTTTTACAACGGGCAATGTGCTCGATTATTTAAGGTATAAAAGTATTCAGGATACCAAAGATTTGGGCGCAGATACAATTCTCAGGGAGGAAACCGATGAAATTCCAGACGATGGGGCTGATAGTGAAAGAGCAAAATATAGGTGAACAGGATAAACTCGTTCACGCTCTGACCGCAACCAACGGCATTATCAAGGCTTTTGTCCGTGGCGCTAAAAATATTAAAAATCAAAAGTGTGCGGCGACCTCCTTACTCACATACTCCCGACTTACCGTGTATAAAGGTCGGGAGAGCTACATAATCGGTGATGCGATTCCCGAAAGGATTTTTTCAAAACTTAGGGGAGATGTTGTAAAAACTTGCCTTGCGCAGTATTTTTGCGAGCTTGCAATTACAATTTGTCCCCGTGAGCAAAATTCGGAGGAATTTTTGAAATTAATTTTAAATTCCTTATATCTTTTGTCGGAAAATAAGCGTTCGCCACAGCTTATTAAGCCGTGCCTTGAAATGCGCCTTGCAAGTCTTGCGGGATATATGCCTGACCTTAGAATGTGCAGAGTTTGCGGCGAATATTTGTGTGACAATATGCTTTTTCTTCCCAAAAGCGGTACTATTGAATGTGCGGATTGTCACCGTGAAAACGGAGATATGAAGATTTTGCTAAACCGTTCATCTCTTACGGCTTTAAGGCATACTGTTTATGCCGATGACAATAAACTTTTTTCTTTTGCATTACCTGAAAGCGACCTTGATGTACTTAACGAGGCGAGCGAAAATTATTTAAAATATATGTTTGAAAAGGATTTTTCAACGCTTAATTTTTATAAAACTATAAGTTAATTTAGGTATGATTATATGAACAGACATTATAAAACTCTTGAACTTGACAAGATTTTAAAATTACTTGCGGATCAGACAAGTATTGATGACGCTAAAGAAATGGCGTTGTCGCTTGAACCGCAGTTTGAACTTGAAAAAGTTAAAAAATTGTTAAAACAAACCGATGATGCGGTTGTTTTAAGCGGAAAATACGGAACACCGTCATTCGGCGGTGCAAAAAATTGTGCAAATGCATTACGCAGAGCAGAGGCGGGCGGCTGTCTTTCTACAGGCGAGCTTTTACAGATTGCCGAAACGCTTAGAATTATCCGTTCCGTAAAGGAATGGCATTCAAAATTTGCATCTACGGAAACTACACTGGACGGATATTTCAGCGGTCTTGTGTCGAATAAATTTCTTGAAGAGAAAATTACAAACGCTATTATAAGCGAGGACGAAATTTCCGATAAAGCAAGTTCAACGCTTGCGGATATACGCAGAAAAATTCGTACAGCATCCTCAAAGGCAAGAGAAGTGCTTGATAAAATTATTCACAGCACACAATATCTTAAGTATTTGCAGGACGCTATCGTAACTCAGCGTGACGGCAGATATGTTGTGCCTGTAAGAAGTGAATGCAGGGGCAATGTTCCGGGACTTGTGCACGATACTTCAGCAAGCGGTGCTACGGTATTTATTGAACCGATGGGCGTTGTGCAGGCAAATAATGATATTAAACTTTTGCGTTCAAAAGAAGAGGACGAAATCGAGAGAATTTTGTTTGAACTTTCGGCGAATGCAGGAGATTTTGCAGATGCAATTATAGCAAGTTATAAAAATCTCGCTATTCTTAATTTTGTATTTGCAAAGGCAAACCTCGCATATAATATGAGAGCTTCAATGCCGATTATGAATGACAGGGGCATTGTGGATTTAAAACAGGCAAGACACCCGATTATAGACAAAGACAAGGTTGTACCTGTTGATATTGTTCTCGGAAAGAATTTTGATACGCTTGTAATCACAGGCCCTAATACAGGCGGTAAGACCGTTACATTAAAAACTCTCGGTTTGCTCACACTTATGGCTATGTGCGGACTTCTTGTGCCGTGCGCAGACAACAGCGAGCTTTCGGTATTCCGCAGGGTGCTTGTAGATATAGGCGATGAGCAGAGTATTGAGCAGTCGCTGTCAACATTCTCGGCGCATATGACTAATATTATTCAGATTATCAAACTTGCAAATTCAGGCTCGCTTGTGCTGATAGATGAACTCGGTGCAGGTACCGACCCTGTCGAGGGTGCGGCGCTTGCAATTTCAATTCTTGAAAAATTAAGGGATAAGCATGCAAAAATTGCAAGTACAACCCATTATGCGGAATTAAAGGAATTTGCTTTGCGTACCGAGGGCGTAGAAAATGCTTGCTGTGAATTTGATGTTACAACTTTAAGACCAACATACAGACTTTTGATTGGCGTGCCCGGTAAGAGTAACGCTTTTGCAATCACCAAAAGGCTCGGTATGGATGATGAAATTGTTGAGAGAGCAAAAGAGCTTGTTTCAAGCGAAAGCCGACAGTTTGAAGATGTTGTCGGTACTCTTGAAAAACGCAGACAAAGCCTTGAAAAGCAGATTGAAAACGCAAACCGCCTTACCGCAAAAGCAAACACAGAAAAGCAAAAGGCGGAAAATGAAATTCGCAGAGCAAAAGAGAATGCCGAGCGAGAAATTGAGAGAGCAAAGCAGGAGGCTCAGCGTATTATTTCAAGAACGAGGGCGCAGGCTGACGCTTTGGTGGAAGAACTTGATAAGGCGAGAAAAGCAAAGGATATGTCTGCCGAGGCTCGAGCAAAGCTCAAGAAAAACCTCAATACAATGGAAACAAATGCCGACCCAGTTGTTAAGAAACAGGCGGAGGGCGAAAAATACAAATTGCCAAGACCGCTCAAGGTGGGCGACAGTGTGCTTATTTTTGACATTGACAAAAACGCGACCGTACTTGCGCCGCCGACAAAGGACGGAATGGTACTTGTGCAGGCAGGCATTATAAAAACAAGAGTTAAGATTGATAATCTCAGACTTATAAAAGAGAAAAAGCAACAGCCGCCGCAGTATTCGGCAAAGAGAAATGTGCATAGTACGCTTGATGTTCGCCCGACTACGGAAGTGGATGTTCGTGGCGAAACCGCCTTTGACGCAATTATGATTGTTGATAAGGCAATCGACAATGCGGTGCTTATGAATATTAACCAACTTACTATTATTCACGGCAAGGGTACAGGCGTATTAAGAAGAGAAATTCAATCATTCCTTAGAACTCATAAAGCCGTCAAAAGTTTTAGACTCGGCGTTTTCGGCGAGGGCGAAAGCGGCGTAACTATTGTTGAGTTGAAATAAATTTTTAATTTGATTTGGAGTCAACTATACAATGAGTGATGTCAATATAAAGAAAAACGCTGGCAGAATATTATATGAATTTGGATTATTAAAAAAGCTCGAAGAACTTGGTACTGTACACATTATAGGAAGCTATCGTATGGATATGATGGCTTGGAATGATTTGGATGTAGATATTGAAAATGATTCTATGTCCCTTGAAAAATTATATAACCTTTCTGCTTTTGTTATGAATACTTTTACACCTTCGTGGTATGAGGCTAAAGAGGAGATAACAGATGAGGGCAAAAAGGTTTGGTTTCAAGGTTTTGAAACAAGTGTAACAGGCGAACTTTGGAATGTTGATTTATGGTTTTTTGACAAAGAAACCATAAATTCAGCTGAATTATATTGTGACAGCGTTGTTAAAAAAACAACTCAAATTCAAAGAAAAATTATTATTGATATAAAAAAGAAATTAATCAACAGAGGGTTATATTCTTTTGAAAAATATAACAGTATGGATGTATATAAAGCTGTAATTGAAAACAATGTGAAAAATATAACCGAATTTTTGAATTTGAAATAGCTATAAAGATTAGCTTTTATTAAAATTAAATCGGCAGATAAGCATATTTATTAGCTTATCTGCCGTTTGTTTCTTTATAATATTAATCAATCGGAGTGAATCTCTGAATTTTCTTGCCGTCTTTTTCAATGATTTCTTTGAACATATCGTAAGGCCTTACCCAAAGTCCGCCGTCATTGTAAAGCGCTTTGTAAACTACGAGTTTTTCTCCTGTTTCGCTGTGCAGAGCAGTACCGATAACTTCATATTCATTTCCCTTGAAATGTCTGTATTTACCCGGTTTTACTTCTGTGTAAAAATGCTGTTCCTCAACCTGTGCATCTGTTGATTCTGTATTTTCGACAGGTTTTGTAATTTCTTCTGTAGAATTATCAGAAAAATCAACTTTAAAGCTGCCGTCGTTTACAACCAAAATTCTTGCAGAATACGGTTTCATATAAAGATTGTAGTAACCGTTTACATCAATAACCTCGTTATCGTTTAAAACATCTGTAAGTTTTGCGTTGCAGCCTGTGTCAAAATCTATCCATTCATCATGGTCTGTAAGGTTGAATGCAACAAATACAGTCTGATTATTTGTCCATCTTTTATAAACGAGCTTTTCGTTCATAATTTTTACATTTGCAAAGTCGCCGTACTTCAAAGCCTCAAGTGCAAGTCTGATTTTGCCGAGTTTTACAATATGGTCAAACAGCTGATAGTTTGGATTCGGAATACTGTCAAGGTCAAGACAAGGACGAAGTTCGTAATCGCTGTGGTTTGTTCTCATACCCTCAATGCCGTATTCACTGCCATAGTAAATTGACGGTACACCCGGCATTGTGTACATAAGGGTATAAACATTATTAAGGTGATTTTTATCCTTTAATGAGCTTGCAATTCTGTTTACATCGTGGTTATCTACAAAGTTGTAGGTGTAAATGTTTCTGTAAATACCGCCGTTTGCAAACTGACGGTTAAGCGAATGTGCAATTTCAAAATAATTATGGTCGTTGTGGCTTGAATAAATACCCTTGTAACACTCGTAGTTTGTTGCGGAATCAAGGGTTTCACTGTTTGCCCAACGATTGTAGTCGCCGTGTGTAAGTTCGCCGTAAAGCCAAAAATCAGGCTTTTTAGATTTGCAGGTATTTCTTAATTTTTTGAAAAATTCTATGTCAATTACATCGGCAGCGTCAAGACGAAGTCCGTCAATGTCAAATTCGTCAATCCAAAATTCAGCCGCACCGAGAAGGTAGTTTACTACATCCTGATTCTGTAAATTGAGTTTAACAAGGTCATAGTGACCTGCCCAACCTTCATATGTGAACGGATCTCCTTTTGGACTTGAACCCCAAAATCCGAGATTTTGGAACCAACCGCAATACTGTGAATTTTGTAAATTCTGCTGTACATCTTTAAAAGCAAAGAAATCTCTGCCAACATGGTTAAATACACCGTCAAGAATGATTTTGATGCCGTTTTCGTGCAATGTTTTACAAATCTTTTTAAAGGATTCATTATCACCCAAACGACAGTCAACCTTTTTGTAGTCGATTGTATCGTATCCGTGAAAACTGCTTTCAAAAAGCGGATTAAAAACAATGCAGTTAATGCTCATTTTTTTAAAATGAGGAATCCAATCATAAATCTTGTCAAGTCGGTAAACAAGCTGACCGTCATTTTGTTTTGGTGCTCCGCACCAGCCGAGTGGATATATATTGTAAATTACTGATTCGTTAATATAGCTCATAAATAGGCTCCTTTCAGTTCTGTTTTGCAGGACTTTGTACAAAACTGTATTAAGTATATCACAAAATTGTCTATTGTGCAACTGAAAATTATGTGTTATAATTAATTTTACAACAATAAATTGAGGTATTCGGCACTGTGTGTTTGAATACTCGTATTTCGGAGGATATAAATGCTTAAAATTCCTGAAAATAAAACAAGAAAAAGATTCAGAATTGCACAATGTATTTTTTATGCATTATTAGTTATGTTATGTTCTATGCCGTATATTCAGGGTGCAACTACAGACGGCAAATTTTTCTCTTACTCGGTGCTTGACCTTATGTCATTTATCGGCGGTACTGCAGACGGTACTCTCGGAGATGCATTTTTGAATTATGTAATGTACACTCCTATTTTAATTATTATACCGATAATCGGATTTTTCTTTTGCCTTTTTGACAGAGAGAGAAACATAAAAAATATAGTATCTTTATTTTGTTGTGCGGCAGGCATTGTGGCCATACTTGCTATTGCAGGTGTTGCAATGAGCCTTGGTGCCATACTTTCAATTCTCATTTATCTTCTTATCTCATTTTTGACAACCATTGCTATAGTTGCACGATTTACAAAAGATTCTTCTGATGACAACAAAAAGCAGAACATAAGAAAATAATTTAAAAAAAATTACAGCCTTGATTGTATGTGAAAATACGGTCAAGGCTGTTTTTGTTATTAAAATTCATTAAATACCATATGTGCGGGAATATTGTCAAGTACAAGCGGTGCGTCATAATCGTAACGCTTAAGTTTTCCGAACAATACGCCGAATGTGACGGAAGTGTTGTCCATTTGTGCAACCATAGCTTTATCGCCGATTTTGTTAGGTTTAAATGTTATGTCGACTGCTTCAATTCCGCCTTTAAAGTACCACGGACGGTCAATTCTGCCGTCATTATTTTTTACTTCGATTTTATATAACTTGTGCAATTCTCCGTTAAGGAAAAAACTGTTCTCACTGCCGTTGCGGTTGTCGCCGACTCTGCTTGCGAGATTAAGCGAAAAACGGTTTTCGCCTCTCATATAATCTGCTGTAAGTCGCTGGTAGCTGTGAAGTCTTGGCTTTGAATAATATGTGCTGTCAATATAAACAGAGGTGTTTTCTTCTTTTAGCGTATATTGTGATTTGCCGACTTTTATTGTGCCGCTTGCGCTGAATACAGGCATAAAGCGTTTGAAATAAAAGTACTTTCTGTCACGCTCAAACGGTGCAACCTGGTCTAAAATATCACCGCTTTTGTCATCTATATTAAATTCAAAACTTAAATCTGCCTTTCCGCCGAAGTCGTAGAAGTTACATTTTACGGTGCGTTCGTTTTTAACCTTTACTACGGCAAATTCAATGCGCTTGTCTGAAAAAACAAGCTGTCCGCTCTCTTTGCTTTCGGGAAGTTCTGTTCTGCCGAGAAGTTGTTTTTTGTAGGCAAAATCGGAAATTACATTGCCGTTTTTTAAATTTGCAAGTGCTATTTTTATGTAAAAATCAAGACCTGAGTTTTCTGTGGAAATATAAAGCGAAACTTCTCCCGTACTTAAAAAATAACTTACGCTCTCTTTTATGTGTTTATTCTGTTTACTTAGTTCTTTGTTAAAATTAAAATAAGGTTTTTTGGCCCAACCGGCACACATTACCTCTCCGTTTTCTTCAAAAATATTTTGTGGCATGGTATATTCATACTGCAAAATTATCCCTCCAAGTTTTTATGTGCATACAAATATACTATATCATAAACAGATAATGCTTTTCAAGAAAAATAACAAATTTGTAAGACGGTTATATAAAATATTTTTTGTAATATATTTTGTAAGAGAAGGGAGAGGTGTTTGTGAAAAAGTTTTTTGCTGTTTTTGTCTGTATAATTTGTTTTATTTTTTGCTCGTGTACTGCCGATACCTCCGGAGAAAGCTACGAGCTTACAAGTGAAAATTGGCACGGCGTGCTTAAAGGCGGTGCGGAGGTGAGTTTGAGCTTTTCTGATAATACCGCCAAACTTACTCTGAAATCGGGTGAGGACAAAATCACAATTGACGGTTTATATGTAATTGATGAAAACAGATTTATTATATTTAATCAGGAGTTTAAGCAGAGCTACAATTTTGATTATACGGTAAGCGGAGATAAACTTACTCTCAGTTATTGCGGAAATCAAATTGAAATTGAAAAACAGGTCGAAAATTAATTTATATTTTTCAAATTAAAGAGCATTTTTATTGATAATTAGATTGTTTTGTGATATAATGCTAATTATTATGCGGTAGTATAGGCTAAAATGACGATACTGCGATTTTGGGAGGTAGTGCCTTGGTAATTTTCGGGATTGACCCCGGCTATGCAATAGTCGGTTGGGGTGCAATCGGTTTTAAATCAAATACCTATAAGGCACTCGGCTTTGGTGCGGTTGAAACGCAGGCAGGTATGGATTTTAATTACAGACTTGAGTATATTTATGATGAAATCTTTAATGTGCTTAATCGTTGCCGCCCCGATGCGCTTGCAATAGAAAAACTGTATTTTCAAAACAATCAGAAAACGGCAATTATGGTTGCGGAGGCAAGAGGAGTTATTCTGCTTGCCGCACAAAAACTGAAAATACCGATTTACGAATACACGCCGTTGCAGGTAAAAACTGCCGTTACAGGTTACGGCAAGGCAAAAAAGCCGCAGGTTATGGAAATGACACGCAAACTTTTGCATTTGTCGGAAGTGCCGAAACCCGATGATACGGCGGATGCACTTGCGATAGCTATTTGCCACGCTCAGGCGGCAGGTTCGGCACTTAGAAGAACGATGTTTGAAAGGAGAATAGGGGAATGATTTATTCGGTAAGAGGAAAACTTATACATACGGAAAATTCTGCGGCAGTAGTTGAGTGCGGCGGAGTAGGTTACCTTTGTCAGACTACAATGAATACCCTAAAAACGCTCAAACTTAATTCCGAGGTAACTCTTTATACCTACCTTAATGTGCGTGAAGATGCAGTCGATTTGTTCGGATTTGCAACTCAAAACGAACTTGCAACCTTTAAAACACTTATAAGCGTAAGCGGAGTCGGTCCTAAAGCGGGACTTTCTGTTTTGTCCGAACTTACCGCAGAACAGGTAGCTATGGCTATAGCGACCGATGATATAAAAACAATTACAAGAGCGCAGGGCATAGGCAAAAAAATTGCCCAGCGCATTATACTTGAACTTAAGGACAAGCTTGCAAAATCAGAACAGACTCAATCGGGCAATGTACAAATGCCGCAGACTGCCGGCGGAAATGTTCCGAAGGCAATCGAGGCACTCGGTGTGCTTGGCTATACACCTGCTGATGTTTCGCCTGTTCTTGCAAATTTTGACGCAGGTTTGCCTGTTGAACAGCTTATAGCAATGACATTAAAACAGATGGGAAGAAATTGATAAATGAGTAAACCGGAGTTTTCGGATGAATTTGACTTTGAAAACAGAATACTTGATACATCAGAAATCCCTGAAGACAATATAGAGGGAGATAATCCTTTGCGTCCGAAAACCCTTTCGGAGTATATCGGACAGGAAACCGCAAAGGAAAATCTTAAGGTTTTTATTGAGGCTGCAAAAATCAGAGGAGAGTCGCTTGACCATGTACTTTTATACGGCCCTCCCGGACTCGGTAAAACAACACTTGCGGGAATTATTGCAAACGAACTCGGAGTTTCTTTAAGAATCACCTCCGGTCCTGCAATAGAAAAACCGGGTGACCTTGCCGCCTTACTTACAAACCTCAATCAGGGCGATGTGCTTTTTATAGATGAAATTCATCGTTTGAGCCGTTCGGTAGAGGAAATACTCTATCCGTCAATGGAAGATTTTTCAATAGATATTATTACGGGTAAGGGTCAGATGGCAGCTTCGTATCACTTGCCTTTGCCTAAATTTACGCTTGTAGGCGCTACAACAAGAGCAGGACAGCTTACAGCGCCCTTGCGTGACCGTTTTGGCGTAATTTTAAGACTTGAATTATACACGCCGCAGGAACTTGCGGAGATTGTAACACGAAGCGCAGGTATTCTTGATATAGAAATCAAACCTGACGGTGCGCTTGAAATTGCGTCACGCTCAAGAGGTACACCACGAATTGCAAACAGACTTTTAAAGCGTGTGCGTGACTTTGCACAGGTTATGTCTGACGGAATTATTACCTGCGATACGGCCCGTCTTGCTCTTGAAAGACTTGAAATTGACGAACTTGGTCTTGACAGAAACGACAGACGCCTGCTTGAGGCTATACTCAATTTCTACAACGGCGGCCCTGTCGGAGTTGAAACCCTCGCAGCGGCAATCGGTGAAGAGGCGGTAACCATTGAAGATGTTTACGAGCCGTATTTACTTCAAATCGGTTTTTTAAGCAGAACACCGAGAGGCAGATGTATTACGGCGGCGGCTTGCCGTCATTTGGGGTACGATTTTCCAAAGGGTGCGGTAAACGCAATGCCGACACAACCTAATCTTTTTGATAAAAACTCACAAAATTAATAAATACAACTTTAAATACAAAACTTGGAGGAAAAACTATTATGGGAAGACTTTTTGGTACAGACGGCGCAAGAGGCGTGGCTAATACAGAGCTTACAGCCGAGCTTGCAATGAATATAGGCAGAGCAGCCGCAATGGTGCTTGTAAACGATGAAGTTAAGCATCCGACAATTCTTATCGGTAAAGACACAAGACTTTCGGGCGATATGCTTGAGGGTGCGCTTATTGCAGGTCTTTGCTCGGTAGGTGCAAATGTTAAACTTTTAGGTGTAGTTCCTACTCCGGCAGTTGCTTATCTTGTAAAGAAATACAATGCAGATGCAGGTGTAATGATTTCTGCATCTCACAACCCGTTTGAATTTAACGGAATCAAAATTTTCAGTTCAGAGGGATACAAACTCCCGGATGACCTCGAAAACAGAATCGAAGAAATCGTACTTGACCACGCAGTTCCGTATGCGACAGCAAATGACGGCGAAATCGGCAGAGTAGATACTCTTGAGTCTGCAGTTGATGATTATATTAATCATGTTGCAGAGGCTGTCGGCGAAGATTTAAGCGGTATGGAAGTTGCTCTTGACTGCTCAAACGGTTCATCTTCAAGAACCGCCGAAAAGCTTTTTACAAAACTCGGCGTTAAGGTTCATATGCTTTTTGACGAGCCTGACGGTATTAATATCAACAAAGACTGCGGTTCAACCCATACAAAGAAATTACAGGAATATGTACGCAAAAATAAGCTTAGTGCAGGTCTTGCTTTTGACGGTGATGCAGACAGATGTCTTGCGGTTGACGAAAACGGTAATCTTGTTGACGGTGACTTCCTCATTGCTATTTGTGCAAACGATATGATGAAGAACGGCAAACTTAAAAAGAATACAGCCGTAGGTACTGTTATGACCAATATGGGCTTTTCAAAATTCTGCGAGGCTAACGGCATTGATTTTGTTTCCACAAAGGTCGGCGACCGTTATGTACTTGAGTCAATGCTCCAGAACGGCTATAATATCGGCGGCGAGCAGAGCGGACATATTATTTTCCTCGACCACTCAACAACAGGTGACGGTGAACTTTCGGGTGCTATGCTGCTTTCAATTATGAAACGCACAGGCGAAAAACTAAGCGACCTTGCAAAGATTATGGAGCGTTATCCGCAGGTACTTATCAATGTTAAGGTAAGCAACGAAGGCAAACTTTCTTTCTATACGGATAAGGAAGTTAAAGCGGAAATTGATCGTGTAACGGAAATTCTTGGCGACACGGGCAGAATTTTAGTTCGTGTATCAGGTACGGAACCACTCGTAAGAGTTATGCTTGAGGGCGAAAATCTTGAGCAGATTCAGACTCTTGCAGAAGAGGCAGCACAGGTAGTAAGGGAAAGATTGGCATAATGCGTTTATCTGAAAATTGGAAGGATTATGAGCTTATTGACGCTTCTGACGGAGAGCGACTTGAGCGTTGGGGCAATATTATTTTAATTCGTCCCGATCCGCAGATTATCTGGTCAACAGAAAAGGAAAATCCGCTTTGGTATTCGGCTCACGCACGCTATCACCGCAGCAACAAAGGTGGAGGCAGCTGGGAGCAATACAAAAAAATCCCCGCACAATGGAGTATAAATTACGGTAGTCTTACATTTAACATAAAGCCTATGGGATTTAAACACACGGGTGTTTTTCCCGAGCAGGCTGTGAATTGGGACTTTGCCGCAGAAAAAATAAAAAAAGAGGGCAGACCTCTTAAAATATTAAACCTTTTCGGCTACACCGGCTGTGCAACGCTTGCGTGTATGAAAGCAGGTGCAAGCGTATGTCATGTAGACGCTTCAAAAGGTATGGTACAGTGGGCAAAAGAAAACGCTGTATCAAGTAATATTGCCGACAAACCCGTAAGATGGCTTGTTGACGATTGTGCAAAATTCGTTCAGCGTGAAATCAGAAGAGGCAACCGATATGACGGTATCATTATGGATCCGCCGTCATACGGAAGAGGTCCGGGCGGTGAAGTTTGGAAACTTGAGGAACAGCTCTATCCGTTGGTTGAACTTTGCAGACAGGTTATGTCAGATGACCCTGCTTTCTTTATTCTTAATTCCTACACAACAGGTCTTTCGCCTGCGGTTATGGAGTATTTGCTCGGCGTTTTGCTGAAAACAAAATTTGGCGGTAAGGTTTCAAGCAGCGAAATCGGATTGCCTGTAACTGACACAGGACTTGTTCTGCCGTGCGGCTCAACAGCTATCTGGGAGAAGTAATTAATGAAGTTTATCTCTATTCAAAATATATTTTTTTCTTATATGTCCGAAGACGAGGGCCAGCCTATAGTAAATGCAGTTGACGGTGTGTCTTTGGAAATAGAAAAGGGCGAGTTTGTAGCCTTGCTTGGCCATAACGGATGCGGAAAATCAACTGTCGCCAAACATCTGAATGCAATGCTTGTTCCCGACAAAGGAAAAGTATTTGTTGACGGCGACGATACGGCAGATGAAGAAAAAACTCTTGATATTCGTAAAAAGGTAGGTCTTGTACTGCAAAATCCCGACAATCAGCTTGTAGCAAGCGTTGTTGAAGAAGATGTTGCTTTCGGCCCGGAAAACCTCGGAGTTGAACCGTCTGAAATAAGGCGTAGGGTTGATGACGCACTGAAAGCCGTTGATATGTACGATTTCAGAAAAGACGCACCTTACAAACTTTCGGGCGGTCAGAAACAAAGAGTTGCTATTGCGGGCATACTTGCAATGCAGCCTGACTGCATCGTACTTGACGAACCTACCGCAATGCTTGACCCGAACGGCAGAGAAGAGGTTATGTCAACCCTTTTAAAATTGAATAAAGAAAAAGGTATTACCGTTGTGCTTATTACACATTATATGGATGAGGCGGTACTTGCCGACAGAGTAATTGTAATGGACAGCGGTAAGGTGCTCACAGAGGGAACACCCGACAATGTTTTTTCACAGGTTGAACTTTTGAAAAAGCACAGACTTGATGTTCCGCAGGCAACAGAACTTGTCTACCGACTTATCGGCTGCGGTGCGAAGATTGACAAAATGCCGCTTGACAGTGACGAATGCGTCGATTTGCTTATGGAGGTGTTGAAATGAGTATCCTTGAACTAAAGAATATTTGCTACACCTACGGAGTAGGAACACCTTTTGAAAAAAAGGCGGTTAATGATGTCAGTTTTTCCGTAAATAAGGGAGAACTTATCGGAATTATCGGTCATACCGGTTCGGGTAAGTCAACGCTTGTGCAAATGCTTAACGGACTTATGAAACCGACAAGCGGTCAGGTTTTGCTTGACGGAGTTGATATATGGGACAAGCCAAAGGAAATTCGTAAAATACGCTTTAAAGTGGGTATGGTTTTTCAGTATCCCGAATATCAGCTTTTTGAAGAAACCGTATACAAAGATATTTCTTTCGGCCCTTTCAACAAAGGACTTTCACAAGAAGAAATTGATAAAGAAGTTCGCAGAGCCGCAAAATTTACGGGCATAAAGGACGAACTTTTGTATAAATCACCTTTTGACTTGTCGGGCGGAGAAAAGCGCAGAGCGGCTATTGCCGGTGTAATAGCAATGGACCCTGATGTACTCGTGCTTGACGAACCGACGGCAGGACTTGACCCGATGGGCAGAGATGTACTTTTAAGTCAGATAGTACGCTATCACAAAGAAAGACAGAACACGGTTCTGCTTGTTTCTCACAGTATGGAGGACATTGCCCGTGTGGCAGACAGAATTGTGGTTATGAATAAATCAAAGCTCGTTATGTTTGACGAAACTCAAAAGGTTTTTGCGAGAGGTGACGAGCTTGAAAAAATAGGTCTGCGTATTCCGCAGATAACAAAAATAATGTCACAGCTCAGAAAAAGGGGAGTAGATGTGCCTGAGGGCATACTGACTGTTGATTCAGCGGTTGATTACCTTCTTCCTTTTATAAAAAAGGAGGCAAGGTAATGGTAAGAGATGTAGCTTTCGGCCAGTATTTCCCCGCAAAGAGCCTTATACACAAACTTGACCCACGAGCAAAAATTATTATGCTTATTGCTTTTCTGGCGCTTGTGTTCTGCACATTTAACTATGCGGCTCTTGCCGTTGTGGCAGTATGCACAGCCGCTATAGTTCTTATGAGCGGAGTGCCTGTAAAGTTTTATTTTAAAAGTTTAAAAATTATTATTTTCATAGTAATAGTAACTTCAATATTAAATCTGTTTTACGGTACGGGAGATCCGATATGGCAGTGGGGAATAATTAAAATTACGGTCAACGGAATTAACCGTTCCGTGTTTGTAACGGTTAGAATTATTTGTCTTATTCTTGCAAGCTCTGCTCTTACTTTTACAACATCTCCGACAGAGCTTACGGACGCAATCGAAAGATTGATGAAGCCTTTAAATAAAGTACATTTTCCTGTACACGAAATTGCTATGATGATGTCGCTTGCACTGCGATTTGTGCCTACTTTGCTTGAAGAAACCGATAAAATTATGCAGGCACAGAAAGCAAGAGGAGCAGACCTTGAGGGCGGTAATGTTATTGCACGAATAAAAGCATTGATTCCTATTCTTGTTCCGTTGTTTGTTTCATCGTTCAGAAGAGCGTATGACCTTGCAACAGCTATGGAATGTCGTTGCTATCACGGCGGCGAGGGCAGAACAAGAATGAAGAGTATTCATATGGCAAAACGAGATGTTATCGGTTTGATAACAGTTGGACTTGTAATTTGCGGAGTGGTTTTATGCAACATATTGATTCCGGCAGCACTTTAAGGAATTTTAAACTTACAATTTCATATGACGGCAGGCAGTTCCACGGTTGGCAGATTCAGAACAACGCAATGACTGTGCAGGAGGCTTTTCAGACTGCATTGTCTAAAATTATCGGTGATGATTTTGATTTAAAAGGGTGCAGCCGTACGGACAGCGGAGTTCACGCAAATATGTACTGTATAAGCCTTAAAACTTCACATCCGATTGCCGATGTAAGGTTAAAAGCGGCATTAAACCGATGGTTGCCGCTTAGTATTGCGGTGCTTGACTGTGAAGAGGCAGACATTGATTTTCACGCAAGATACAGTTGCACAAGCAAGGAATATATTTATAAAATATGGAACACTGAAGTGCGAAATCCGTTTCTTGACGGTTATGCTCTTCATTACAGATATAAGCTTGACGAAGATATGCTTAACGGTGCGGCGCAGGCTTATGTGGGTACTCACGATTTTACTTCTTTTTGCACTCTCGACAGCAGAGAAAAAGGAGATATGACACGAACAGTAAAAGCTTTTTCGGTTACAAGAGAGGGTAATCTTGTAACTATGAAAGTAGAGGCTGACGGATTCCTTTATAATATGGTAAGAATTATGGTCGGTACTCTTTTAAGGATTCAGCAGGGAAAGATACCTGTTGACGGAATTGCGGGTATAATCGAAAAAAAAGACAGAAAATTTGCAGGCCCTACAGCACAGCCCTGTGGTCTGTATCTTAACAGGGTTAATTACGATTAAGGGGTTATTTACCTGAAGGAGTGAACAGAAATGTTTTCCGGTAAATTTGAGAAATCTAAAGATAATTCAAAAACAAAATCAAAACCAAAGTCAAAAGGTCATCGCTTTGCCGAAACAAAAGCAAAAAAGACTGACCGTGATGTTATAAGTTACGAAGATGTACCGCTTGAGGACTATGAACTTGAAAAAACAGAAATGTCGCCTGCGGCAGTTAAGAAAATAATTATTTCCGTATGTGTGGTACTTGCGGCAGGACTTGTAGTATTTGCTTTTGCCAACAGAGACAGACTTTCGCCCGAAAGTATTGCAAACTGGTGGACATACGATGTACTCGGCAATGCGGGTAACGGGTATCCCGTATCTATTACGGGAACAGAGGTTAATACAAATAACTTTGTGCTTTCTGACGGACACATAGCTTATGCATCTGATACTTCCTTTGTCACTTTAAATTCATCGGGAAGTGATATATTCAGTACACAGCTTAAGTATTCAAAGCCGATTCTCGTAAGCAACAAAAATATGTTCCTTACATATGACCTCGGCGGTAAAGGATACGAAGTAAACTCGCTTGATAAGCAGCTTTTTGCATCAAATACGGATGATGATATTTACACTGCAGATATTGCATCTAACGGTGTATATGCAATTGTTACCGAGGGCAACGGTTATCTTTCTACACTTTTGGCTTTTAATAAAGATAATAACAGAATTTTTAAATATTCTTTTTCGGAATATTATATTACTTCGGTTACATTAAACAGTAACGGTACAGGTTGTGCCGCAACGGGTATAACTACTGAAAACGGTAAAGTCATTTCCGCAGTATATATGCTCGATTTTTCAAAGCAAGAGCCTGAACAGGTTATAAAAATTGACGGTGATGTAATTATCGCATCAAAATATTTGACCGACAACAGAGTTGCACTTGTGGGCAATACAGCGTCTTATGTTGTAAAAAAAGGCGATGAGAATTTTGTAACAAATTCTTATGAGTCAATGACACTTTCAAATTATTATTTTAATATGGATACATTGACATATGCGGTTGCACTCTCAAGAAGCGGCGACGGCAGAAGTTGCTCGGTTTATACATATGATTCAAACGGCTCTCAAAAATCTAAAATCGATACAGACAGCAAAGCTGACGCCATTTCGGTTTACAAGGACAAAATCGCTTTGCTTGACGGAAATACCGCAAATGTTTACAATACAAGGGGCGATAAAGTATTCGCAACCGAAACGGGCGCAGGTTCTAAAAATATAATTCTTTCTTCCGATACTACAGCTTATGTGCTGAGTGTAAATCAGATAAGATTTATTGAACTTAACAATAATCAGAAAGCAACCGAGAAAGTTGCGACTGATGATAAAGCCTAAAGAGGGGAATTTATGATACTTGACATAATTTTTCTTGCTGTTATAATTATCTTTATTATCAGCGGAGCAATCAGAGGCTTTGCAAGAGCAATTATGAATATAGCTGCGGTTGTAGCTTCGGCTATACTCTCAAATTTGCTTTCGGGTGTAATATCGGACTGGATTTTTAATTCTTTTGTCAGAAATGATTTAATAGCAAACCTCAACAATGCGGTAACAAATACAGAAATTTCCGTAAACAGTGCACTCGGCGATTTGCCGGGATGGGTGTCTTCTATAGTTTCTTTTTTCTGCAACCTGTTTAATTTTGATGAACAAAGACTTGTAGATTGCTTTGTGGGAACGGCATCAACAGCTAAACTTACAGCCGTTCAGGTTACCGATAATTTTGTAAAACCTATTGTAACGGGTATATTCTCATTTTTTATTGCAATAATATTATTTATACTTTTGATAATTATTTTTAAATTGATTATTAAACTTGTAAATAAATTATTTGAATTACCTGTAATAAGTCCGATTAACAGAGTGCTCGGCGGTGTTTTCGGTGCTGCCGAGGGTATAGTTGTTGCTTTAATATGCCTTGCAGTGCTTGCGGTAATAATGGACTTTACAAATTCAACCGCTGTGCTCAATGAGGGAATAAGCGGAGTTGCTTTTTCAATTTTCAAACGCTGAATATAATAAAGGGGAATGAAAATGGACAACGAAAATAAAAAGATAATTAAGCAAAAATCAGATTTATGGACAGTACCGAACATACTTACATATTTGAGATTTGCACTTGTCGTACCGTTTGTTATTTTGTTTTTAAATGAAAAATATTTGGAGTCAGCAATATGTATTGGTTTGTCGGGTATTTCGGATTGTCTTGACGGATTTTTTGCAAGAAAATTAAATCAGGTAACTCAACTCGGAAAGTTGCTTGATCCTATTGCGGATAAAATTACTTTAATTTCAGTTATGTTTTGTATGGCTTTTTATGCGCCTAATGTAATACCGATTCTTGTAGTCTTAATAGCAAAAGATGTGGCAATGCTGATTGGCGGTGTTTCTCTTTTAAAAAGGAAAATAACTCCTCCTGCCGCCGAATGGTTTGGTAAACTTGCAACAATAGTTTTTTATTTTGCTGTATGTATAATAGTCTTTTTAAAGGCGGTTATTAATTACGAAAATTTGTTAATAGACGATATTTTACTTTCGATTACAGCTGTTGTTATGCTTTACGCTCTTTACAGATATGCTAAGATTTATATGGCACTTATAAAAGAGGACAAGGCAAAAAAGAAAGAAAAAAGCAAACAATAATCTCATTTTACTAAAAAATTTAGAAAAAACGACAAAAAAGAATTGCAAAATTTTCTGTTATGATATATTATATATGGTAATAGATTTAAATAGTGTTTAATTTTAACGATGTTTAAACTTGCGGTATTGTTTATCGCTTAAATAATTTATGTATAAAGGAGCAGACTATGCTTTGTAGCAGATGCGGAAAACGACCTGCTGTCGTTTTTGTTTCAACAAACAATCCACAGGATGAAGCCACAAAGGGTTATTGCCTTACTTGTGCAAAAGAGCTTGGCATAAAGCCTGTTGAGGACTTAATAAATAAGATGGGAATTTCAGATGATGATCTTGAAAATGTGCAGGATCAGATGGATTCCCTTATGGAGAATATGGGTGAAAACGGCGACCTTTCTCAACTTATGCAGCAGCTTGGTGCAGACAACCTTGCTGAAAGTATGGGCGAGTTAGGCGAAGACGGAGGCAGTGAGGACGATGATTTCTCACACGGCGCACCGACATTCCCGGCTTTCTTCAATAATATTTTCGGTGCTAAAAACGGTGAAAACAATACCGACGGTTCCGCTAAGAGCGGCGGCAAAAAGAAAGAGAAAAAAGATAAAAACAGAAAACACCTCAACCTTTATTGTGAGGATCTTACCAGAAAGGCAAGAGAGGGCAAAATTGACAATATTGTCGGCAGAGATAAAGAAATTGAGCGTGTTATTCAGATTCTTTCACGCCGTACAAAGAATAACCCTTGTCTTATCGGTGAGCCGGGTGTAGGTAAAACAGCGATTGCAGAGGGGCTTGCTTTAAGAATTGCAGACGGCAATGTTCCGCAGCGCCTTAAGAATAAAGAAATTCATCTTCTTGACCTTGCTTCACTCGTTGCGGGAACACAGTTCAGAGGACAGTTTGAAAGCCGTATTAAAGGACTTGTTGCCGAAGTTAAGGAAAACGGAAATATTATTCTTTTCATTGATGAAGTACATACACTTGTCGGTACAGGTGATAATGAGGGAACAATGAATGCTGCCAATATTCTTAAACCCGCACTTTCAAGAGGCGAGGTTCAGGTTATCGGCGCAACCACATTTAACGAATACAGAAAATATATTGAAAAAGACTCTGCGCTTGAGAGGCGTTTCCAGCCTGTAAAGGTAGGCGAACCTACTATTGCGCAGACTGTTGACATTATTGCAGGCGTAAAAGGATATTATGAACAGCATCACCATGTTACTGTTGATAATGAAATTGTACGCAAGACTGTTGTGCTTTCAGAGAGATACATTACAGACAGATTCTTACCTGATAAAGCAATCGACCTTCTTGACGAAAGCTGTGCGTGTGCCGCTCTCCGTAATAAAAATATGGAAAAACACGACAAACTTATTGACGAACAGCAAAAACTTAATTTGCAGAAAGAGGCAATCTCCACTGCTGATGAAATCGACTACGAAAAACTTGCAAATGTAAATACCGCTCTTGCAAGAGTTGATTCTGAACTTTCAAAAATTGACCCTGAAACCCTTGTTTCTAAGGTTACAGAAGAAGATATTGCTACAGTAATCGAATTATGGACAGGTATCCCTGCATCAAGAATCAGAGAAAACGAACTTGCTAAACTTGCAGGTATTGAAGATGCTCTTAAAAAGAAAATTATCGGTCAGGACGAGGCGGTGGAAGTTCTCGCATCTGCAATTAAACGCAGCAGAGTGCAGATTTCTCCAAGACGCAGACCTGCATCGTTTATTTTCGTAGGTCCTACAGGCGTCGGTAAAACCGAACTTGTAAAGGTACTCAGTCAGGAACTTTTCGATACTCCTGAAACTCTCATACGACTTGATATGTCGGAATTTATGGAGAAACACTCCGTGTCTAAGATTATCGGTTCACCTCCGGGATATGTAGGTTATGACGAGGCAGGACAGGTTACGGAAAAAGTAAGACGCAGACCGTACTCCGTACTTCTTTTCGATGAAATCGAAAAAGCACATCCTGATGTACTCAACATTCTTCTTCAGATTCTCGATGAAGGTAAAGTTACAGACGCGCACGGCAGAGCAGTAAACTTTGAGAATACTGTAATTGTAATGACTTCTAATGCAGGTTCGGCAAATAAAGAGAATGCTCTCGGCTTCGGTAAGTCATCGGAAGAGGCATCTAAAGAAAAGGTAATGAAGGCTCTTTCAGAGTTTCTTCGCCCAGAGTTTATTGCCCGTGTTGATGAAATCATTGTATTTAACAGCCTTAAGGAAGATGATTTTGTAAAGATAGCCAACCTTATGCTTTCAGAGTATGTTCCTACAATGGAAGAAAAGCACATCAAGTTTAGCTTTGATGAAAAGGCTTGCGAGTACCTTGCAAAAAAATCTTGCAACGGCAGCAGTGGTGCAAGAGATCTTAGAAATACTATCAGAAGAGAAGTAGAAGAAAAGATTGCCAACGCAATGATTGAGGCAGGCTCGGCATCGCTTTCAGCAATTAATATTACATCTGACGGCGAAAGCATTAAACTTGAGTCGGTTTAATAAATTTATTTATAGTTAATAATTAAAGGAGCTGTAAAAAACAGCCTAAATAAAAAAAGACTGCATTTCTACCTTTCGGTTATAATGCAGTCGTTTTTTTATTTGATCTTATTTGCTAAGAAAATCAGAATTTGATTTTTTCTGCAATGTACTCGTTAAGTTTGTCGATAGCAACTCTTTCTTGAGCCATTGTGTCACGATCACGGACTGTCACGCAGCCGTCATCAACTGATTCAAAGTCATATGTGATGCAGAACGGTGTACCGATTTCGTCCTGTCTTCTGTAACGCTTACCGATTGAACCTGCATCATCGTAATCAACCATAAAGTCTTTGGCAAGCATATCATAAACTTCCTGTGCTTTATCGTTGAGCTTTTTAGAAAGAGGAAGAACAGTTGCCTTGAACGGTGCAAGTGCAGGGTGGAGGTGGAGAACAACTCTTGTGTCTTTCTCGTCGATAACTTCTTCATCGTAAGCCTCAACCACAATTGCAAGGAACAGACGCTCAACACCGAGTGACGGTTCAATTACATATGGAATGTACTTTTCATTTGTCTGTGGGTCAAAGTATTCAAGTGACTTGCCACTTGTCTTCATATGCTGTGTAAGGTCATAGTCGGTTCTGTCAGCAACGCCCCAAAGTTCGCCCCAACCGAATGGGAAGAGGTATTCAAAGTCTGTAGTAGCTTTTGAATAGAAGCAAAGCTCTTCTTTTGCATGGTCACGAAGTCTTAAGTTTTCGGCTTTCATACCAAGCGAGTAGAGCCAGTCACGGCAGAAACCTCTCCAGTATTCAAACCACTCAAGGTCTGTACCCGGCTTGCAGAAGAACTCAAGTTCCATCTGCTCAAATTCACGAACACGGAAAATAAAGTTGCCCGGTGTAATCTCGTTTCTGAAAGACTTACCGATCTGCGCAACGCCGAAAGGTACTTTCTTACGGCTTGTTCTCTGAATGTTTGCAAAGTTTACGAAAATACCCTGTGCAGTTTCCGGACGAAGATAAATTTCGTTTTTGCTGTCCTCTGTAACACCCTGGAATGTTTTAAACATAAGGTTGAACTGACGGATATCTGTAAAGTTGTGCTTACCGCACTGTGGGCAAGGAATTTGCTTTTCTTTAATATATTCAGTCATTTTCTCGTTTGACCAGCCGCTTACATTTGTACCGTCAAAATCTTCGATAAGGTTGTCTGCACGGTGACGGGTTTTACATTCCTTACAATCCATAAGCGGGTCAGAGAAACCGCCGAGGTGACCCGAAGCTACCCATGTCTGCGGATTCATAAGAATTGCAGAGTCAAGCCCTACATTATACTTGTTTTCCTGAACAAACTTTTTAAGCCAAGCCTGCTTGATATTATTCTTGAGAGCCATACCGAGTGGGCCGTAGTCCCATGTGTTTGCAAGTCCGCCGTATATTTCCGAACCCGGATATACAAAGCCTCTGCCTTTACAAAGAGCAACAATTTTGTCCATAGTCTTTTTTGAATTGTCCATATCTGTAACCTCATTTCAAATATTTACAAAATCATATACATAAAATTATACTATTAAATAATACTACAAACTGCCGCTTATGTCAATTAAAATGTGGTAATATACTTTTATTTAGTTGTTAAAATAGTTGTTAAAATTTTGATAAAAAATTTATTAATTTATATAAAATGCCTTGCATTTCTTTAAAAAATAGTGTATAATAATTATACTCACAAATTTGAGTAAATAAAAGGAGGATTTTCCAATGAGAAAAACAAATAAGGTTCTCAGTCTTACAGTTGCAGGACTTATGGCATTTTCTACATCTGCCGTAACCGCTTTTTCAGTATCAGCAGCTGAAGATGTAACCGACACAAAAATTTATTTTGAAGTTCCGACCGAGATTTGGGCAGACGCTTTAGTAAAAACAGATGTAAGTGCACTTAAGGTTTACGCTCATACATATGCAGTTGCCGGAGACCCTGATTATAAGGAAACGTCATGGCAGACAAAGGGTGAGGTTTGTAAATATGTCAGTGGCAACATCTATTCGTACGATATTGATGCAAAATATAAAAGAACGCTTAAAGATGGTGCGGATTATGTAGCTATTTTCTCAATTGTAGGCGACAAGGGCTATCAGACATGTAATGTAACCATGGGCAAGTCATGCTACGGCGATACAATCGTTGTTACAGGCGAAACATACGAAAACTCTCAAGACTCACAGAAAAAGGACTATAGATCAGTTTGGAAGAGCAAAGCTAATGCCGCTGTTTACGGTCCTAAGCTCGAAATCACATCAACAGGTCGTGTAGTAGGCGAGAGCATTCCTACAAGTATCACAGCTGAAGAAATGGTAGCTCAGTTCCTCCATGACTATGGTGTAA
This sequence comes from Ruminococcus intestinalis, assembly GCF_014288065.1. Lineage (NCBI taxonomy): Bacteria > Bacillati > Bacillota > Clostridia > Eubacteriales > Oscillospiraceae > Ruminococcus > Ruminococcus intestinalis. Next base: position 269,490 of record NZ_JACOPS010000001.1, read on the forward strand.
AGAATGCTTCTATCCTTACTCCTGAAAAGGTACAGGAAACTTGTGCAAACGAGTTCATCAAAGCAGCTCCTAAGGATGTTTACGATTTATATGTATCTAAGTATGCCGACGAGCTTGCTGATCCTGAAGCATATCCTAACACAGCATCTGCTGAAAAAATTGCTGAATACCTCGGCGTTACACCTGAAGCTGAATCTACATATGTAGTAGCAGGTTCAGAAGAACTTTGCGGTGTTTTATGGAAGGGTAGTCCTGCTGAAGCACCTGAAAATGTAATGACAAAGAATGCTGACGGTACATATACAAAGGTATTTAGCGGAGTTGCTCCTGCTGAAAAGCTCCAGATTAAAGTTGTAGAAAATACAGCTGACGGCGAGCAGAACTGGATTGGCGATGCTACAGGCAATAATATAACATTTGATGTAACAGATACATGTGATGTTACTGTTACATACAACCCATCAACAAGCGAAATTACAGTAACAGGCGATGCAGTAAAGCTTGTTACAGATATTGTAATCACAAGTATGCATGCTGTTGGTAACGGTGATCCTGATGATGAATCATGGTTAAACGGTGCAGCTTGGGATGAGACAGCTAATGAGATGGAGCAGGTTGCAGATAAGGTTTATGAGATTACATATCACAATGTAACTGCGTTTGACAACTACCAGGTTAAGTTCGCAGCTAACGGCACATGGGCTGACAGCTGGGGCGGTGCAGAAGAGAAATTCACACCTGAATCCGGCGTTGCATTTGACGCTGTATACAATGGTGAGAACCTCACTGTAAATGTACCATATGAGCTTGCTGATGTAACACTCAGAATTGACCTTTCAAACTTCAACTATGCTACAAAGGCAGGTGCAGTTGCAACTGTTACTGTTACAGATGCTGTACCTAAGACATATATTGGCGATGTAAACGGCGACGGCAAGATTGATGCTAACGACGTCACAACTCTCCAGATGTATATTGCTAAATATGCTGATGTAACTGTTAATGAGGCAGTTGCTGATGTTGACGGCAATGGCAAAATCAATGTTCTTGATGTAACTGCTATCCAGAAGTATGTTGCAGGCGGTTTTGACGGAACAGGCAATGCAGGCAAGGTTCTTGAGAATATTGCTTAATCTGCTGATTAAATAAAATAATTTATTAAATTTCAGGCGATGGCTCAGGCTGTCGCCTGTTTTTATAAAAAAATACATTAAAAATAATCTCTTGATTTAAAGTTGACTTTAAGTTGTAATATAATATTGTAAAAATAAAGTATATTATATCTATCATATTGGTGGTACTTATGTCAAAGCTTTTAACTGTATATTATTCGCAAATTGTAAAATGAAGATGAAAGAATAAAAAAGAATATCCATAGAAACGATTTCGTAGTAGAATTAACTTACCACACCCAAATTCGAAAGGAATCGTCACTATGGATACACTTAATTTTACACCAACATAAGAAAGGTCACCATTTAATAAGAGAAGAACGATACTATATATCAATCAGGCTTAATATAGACCACCGGTCGTTTTACAAAATAGCAAAAGAACTTCATCGTCCATACAATACAATCAAACAAGAAGTACAGTGTGGAACGGAGTATTTGTATACAGGAACGGATTTTATGTGTGACGGCGGAGCAACCGCAAGTTATTACTAAGGCCCTTTAAAACCGAATAATTGATAAAAACACAGCTGTCAAAAAGATAGCTGTGTTTTTTATATTTTACTTGATTTTATCGGCATTTTAGGCTATACTTTTATTAAATGAAAAAAGACAGGGTGATATTTTTGGCTGATAAGAATAAATCTGTTCAGAACGAATTTAACGAAGACGGTGCTTTGATTGCTTTGACAGACGAAAACGGCAAAGAAGTTGTTTTTGAAATTCTCGGCGTTGTTGATTATGACAATGATGAATTTGCTGTTTTGATTGAGAACAGCGCAAATGCTGATGAGGTTGTTATTTTCAAGATTCAATCTCTTGATGATGAAAACGAAGAATTTGTCAGCATTGAGGACGAAGAGCTTTTGAATAAGGTTTTTGAGCTTTTTAAAGCTCAGTATGACGGCTATATGAAATTTGAATAATGCCAATTATTAAACGGATTTTTAATAATTGAAAATGTATTGATTCTGACTTGCCAAAAGCCGATTTTTATCTGACTGTTGGCAAGTTTTTTGTATGGAGGTCATTGTGGATTTATTAAATGACAGTGTAAAAAATTTATATTTCAGGTATCTTTTTCCGTCAATGGGCAGTGCTGTTGTAGCGTCTGTATATTTGATGACTGACGCTGTTGTAATAGGCAAAGGAATTGGCGATAACGCACTTGCGGCGCTCAATATGACAACCCCGATAATCAGCTTTATGCTGTCAATCGGTATATTGTTTGGTATTGGCGGCTCGGTGTTATTCAGTGTACATAAGGGTACGGGTGATGACGAAAAAGCAAATAAATGCTTTACCACAGCTTTGCTCGGTGTTTTGACGGCTGCGATAATTATTTGCGTGTTATTTAATATTTTTGACAAGCAAATACTTTCGCTTATGGGTGCAAAAGACGAACTTTTTGATTTGGCTTTTGATTATGTACGGTTTTATTACTATTTTGCAATTCCGAGTGTGTTGGTTAATTTTTGTTCCGCTTTTGTACGAAGTGACAAAGACCCTAACCGTGCCATGATTGCTGTTACAGCCGGCGGAATTGTCAATGTAGTGTTCGACATTGTTCTTGTTTATCCTGCGCAGATGGGAATGGCAGGTGCGGCTATTGCGTCGGTATCGGGTATTACGGTTCAGTGGTTGGTTTGTCTTACTCATTTTCTTTCAAAGAAAAATACAATCAGAATATCTAAACCGATTAAGGTATTAAAAAATACTTTTCAAATTCTAAAAGGCGGTTTGTCTGGATTTATTACCGAACTTTCAAATGCGATTATTATATTTGTATTTAATTTACAATTGTTAAATTATTGCTCAAATGCGGAGCTTGCCGTGTATGGTGTTCTTGCAAACTGTGCAATACTTTTCAATGCTTTGTTTGTGGGTGTAGGTCAGGCTGTACAACCTGTTTCGGCATTCAACTTTGGTGCAGGGCAGAACGGCAGAATAGCAAAATTGCGTAAATATGCCTACTCAACAGTGCTTATAATGGGCGTTGTTTTTGCATTATCGGGAATACTTTTCCCTGAATTAGTTGCATCGTGCTTTATCGACCTTACAGATGCAACACGAGAGGTAACTAAAACCGCTATGCCGATTTACTTTATTGCGTTCTTTGCAATGGGTGTAAATGTGCTTTCAACCTACTATTTCCAGTCATTGATGAAAGGCGGTTATTCGCTTGCGGTGTCAATGCTTAGAAATATTATTATAAGTTCGGTTTTGCTTATTACATTGCCTATGCTTTTCGGCGGTTTTGCAATATGGTTTGCAATTCCGATTACCGAGGCAGTTGTTGCGGTTATAAGTTTTATATTACTAATTAAGAACAATAAACAAATGAAATCAAAAGTATAATGGAGAAAATATGGACTATTCAAAAGTATTATCACAACAGTTTCAAATTAAAGAAGAGTATGCAAAGAACATAATTTCTTTGCTCGATGACGGCAATACAATTCCGTTCATTGCCCGCTATCGTAAAGAAATGCACGGCTCAATGGACGACCAGCTTATTCGTGAATTCAGCGAAAAACTTGAGTATCTGCGTTCCCTTGATAAAAGGAGAGAGGAAATTCGCAACCTTATTGACGGTCAGGAAAAACTTACCGACGAAATAAGTCTTGCGCTTGACAAGGCGGAAACTCTAAGCGAGCTTGAAGATATTTACAGACCTTATCGACCAAAGAGAAAGACAAGAGCCTCTGTGGCTAAGGAAAAAGGACTTGAGCCGCTTGCCGAAATTATCCTTAAGCAGGAGAGCAAATGTGACCCTGTTGCTGTGGCAGAGGAGTATGTTGATGAGGAAAAAGGCGTTGCAAATGTTGAAGACGCATTGCAAGGCGCAATGGATATTATTGCGGAAACGGTTTCGGATAATGCGGAAATCAGAAAGCGCATAAGAAACCTTGCAAATGTGAACGGTGTAATTTCTTCCGTTGCCGTAGATGCAGAAAAGGACAGCGTTTACAGACAGTATTACGACTACAAAGAGCCTGTTAAAAAGATTGCCGACCACCGTTTGCTTGCTGTAAACAGGGGCGAGAAAGAGGGCTTTTTAAAAGTCAGCGTTGAAATGGATACCGAAAGACCGCTTAATTCCATTGCAAAGGTTATGATTACCAATCCTGCCTGTGCGTGTGCAGACATTGTAAAAACCGCTTGCGAGGATGCATACACAAGACTTATTTTCCCGTCTATTGAGCGAGAAATCAGAAATGATTTAACGGAAAATGCCTGCGAAAATTCAATGAAAGTTTTTGGTGTAAATCTTCGTCAACTGCTTATGCAGCCGCCTGTTAAGAGCAAAACCGTGCTCGGACTTGACCCGGGTTACCGTACAGGCTGTAAAGTAGCGGTTGTTGACGGCACGGGAAAGGTACTCGACACAGCGGTAATTTATCCTACACATTCAGAGGCAAAGGTCAAAGAATCAAAGCAAAAACTTTTGCAGCTTATTAAAAAGCACAATGTAGATATTATTTCAATCGGCAACGGCACAGCAAGTAAGGAAACCGAAATGTTTGCGGCAGATGCAATCAAAGAGGCTGACCACCCCGTTTATTATATGGTAGTCAGCGAGGCAGGCGCTTCGGTTTATTCGGCATCAAAACTTGCGGCAAAGGAATTACCGCAGCTTGACCTTACACTCAGAAGTGCGGTTTCCATTGCAAGAAGATTACAAGACCCGCTTGCAGAGCTTGTAAAAATTGAACCAAAGGCAATCGGAGTCGGACAGTATCAGCACGATATGCCGCAGAAAAGACTTGGCGAAACACTTGACGGTGTGGTTGAGGGTTGCGTAAACTCTGTAGGCGCCGACCTTAACACAGCATCTCCTGCATTGCTTTCAAGAATTTCAGGTCTTAACAGTACGGTTTGCAATAATATTGTTGCTTATCGTGAGGAAAACGGTGCGTTTACTTCTCGTGCCGAATTAAAGAAAGTTCCAAAGCTCGGACCAAAGGCTTTTGAGCAGTGCGCAGGCTTTTTAAGAGTGCCTGAAAGCAAAAATCCACTCGATAACACAGGTGTTCACCCTGAAAGTTATAAGAGTGCGAAAGAGTTGCTTGCACTTCTTGATTATTCGGATAAAGAAATTAAAGACGGTAAATTTACCGATTTGGCAAACAGAGTTGCGGCAAAGGGAACAAAAAGCCTTGCCGATACACTTAAAATCGGTTTGCCCACTCTTGACGATATTGTAAAGGAGCTTTCAAAGCCAGGCAGAGATCCCCGTGACGAACTGCCTGCACCAATGCTCCGTTCCGACATTCTCGACATCAAAGACTTAAAGCCTGATATGGTACTCAAGGGAACTGTCAGAAATGTAATTGACTTCGGTGCATTTATCGACATCGGTGTTCATCAGGACGGACTTGTTCATATCTCACAGATTTGCGATAAGTACATTAAGCACCCGTCGGAGGTTCTCAAGGTTGGCGATGTGGTAGATGTAAAAATCATAAGCGTTGACCCCGAAAAGAACAGAATCAGCCTTACAATGCGCTTCTAAGCATAACAAATAAGCCACTTTATCGTATATGATAAGGTGGCTTTAATAATTTGCAAACGGCTGTCAAAGTAAGTGACAGCCGTTTAAGTTTGGTTATTTAGTTGTTTTGTGTAAGGTAGGTTTGCAGTGCTGTAACATCATTAACAGTCAGCTTACCGTCATTGTTCATATCAATACTGTCAAACAATTGCTTGTTTGTTTCGTCAATAAGCGGTGAACCGTCAGTATTCTTGTTGCCTGCAATATGCATTTGCAGATATGTAACATCTTTAATATTTACGGTACCGTCTTGGTTAGCGTCACCTGTGAGAATTTGCTCGCCCAACGAAATAAATTCAAAACCGTTTTCTTTTGCATATGTTTCGGCGGCGGTGTTTGAATATCCTGTTATTTTAAAATCTCGTATTGCATTCTCTTCTCCGTATTTATAATCTTCTTCATCAAAAATGTTTCCTTGGTAGCCGAATGCATTTTTACCAATTTCTTTAACTTTTGCTGGTATAGCAACCGTATTTAATTTAGGACAATTATAAAAAGCTCTGTTGTCAATTTTAATCTCTTTGTTAGGGATAGTTACTTCCTGCAAATTTTGACAGTTGTTAAAAGCATATTCTCCTATACTTTCAAGACTTGCAGGCAATTTGATTTTCTGAATAATTGTTGATTGAAAAGCACCTTTACCTATTGATGTTACATTATTTGAAATATTAATGTCTGAAAGATTATAACACGCAGAAAAAGCGTAATCTCCGATATGTTTTATATGATTGTCTATGGATACACTTTTTAGTTGCATACAACGGTAAAAAGTACCTTCTTCAATAGTTGTTATTCCTTTTGGAATATTTATTGTTTCGATACCGGATAAATCAAATGCATATCTACCAATATATTCAACACTTTCAGGAATTGATAAGGTTTTTAATGAAGTTTCTGTAAATGCGCTTTCATCTATATATTTTAAATTGTTAGGAAGATTTAGTTTATTTAATTTACAACCGCTGAATGATACTGTTGCTAATTTTGTTACAGTATTTGGAACCGTATATGTAGTTTCTTTTTTGCCACAAGGATAGCACAGCAACTCTGTTTTGTTTTTATTAAATAATACTCCGTTCTCTGAACTAAAATATTTATTTTCATTAGCGACAGTTATGTTTTTTAAGCTTTCTGAAGAAAAGTTTAAAGCGCAGTCGCCTATTATCTCTACACTTGCAGGAACTGTTATACTTTCCAAATTTTCATTTCCTTTAATAGAGCTGTCAGCGACAAGTCTTGTACCGTCTTTTATAGTAAAATTACCATTTATTTCATTATCGGCGCCAATTAAGCAATTACCGATATAGTATCCGTTATTTACTTTTGAACAAACAGAGAAATCAAAAGCATCTCTGCCGATACTTTTTACACTTGTTGGTATTGAAACATTTTTTAAGTTACTACATAAATAAAACGCATTTTCTTTTATGGTCGTTACACCGTCAGGTATAACAATACTATTTAAATTGCTTGTACCCATAAAAGCAGTAGATTCAATAATTTTAACACCGTCAGGTATTATATAAGATGTAGCGGAGTTTTCTTTTGGATAAGCTAAAAGTACAGTTTTATCTTTACTGAATAAAACTCCGTTTATAGAGGTATAGTTTAAATTGTTTTTGTCAACCTCTATCTTATTAAAGCCTGAAAATTTAAAAGCATTTGGTTTTATATCAGTTATGCTTGCAGGAATATTTAAACTTCCCATACCTGTTTGAACAAACGCACCTTTACCAATAGTTGTAACAGTCAGACCGTTAATTTTTGCCGGAATTGTAATATTTTCTTCTTCACCGATATATCTTGAAATGCAGATTGTATTATCATCAAGCACCTTATATTGATAATTGCCACTTGTTAAAGTTGAATTTACCGACACAACAGCCGTATCATTTCCGACTGTAGCCGCACTTACAGGCAAAACGGAAAATGAACTTGACAATATAAGTGCCGACAGCAGAATTGCTGCAAATTTCTTTGTTTTTCTCATTAATTATACCACTCCTTATGGAAAAAATAATTGTAACAACTGTCAATTGTTTATTTATATTTTAAGACTATTTGTCCTAAATGTCAATAGGTTATAATGTCCTATTTTATAATTGAATCGGTGATAAAAGTGAAACTAAGAATTAAGGACTTGCGTGAAGATCATGACCTAACGCAAAAGCAGATTGCAAATGTACTTATGTGCGACCAATCGTTATATTCAAAATACGAAAGGGGAGAGCGTGAAATTCCGTTGTCCCTGCTTATTGTGCTTGCCGATTTCTATAAAACAAGTCTTGATTATCTTACCTGTCGCACCAATAATCCCAAAATCTTAAAATGAACAGCAAAAGCGGTATCGAAAAACGATACCGCTGAATTTTTATGCTATATTATTACTCAATACCAAGTAGCTTTTTAGATGCGTCTACAAGACTGTCTTTAATGCTTTCTGCATCGTTGAAGTCTTTGCCGACCGCTGTGATGTAAGCCTTAATCTTTGGCTCTGTACCGCTCGGACGAATAATTACACCGTTGTCACCCTCAAGACCAAATGAAATTACATTTGAAGTCGGGAGATCAATAGCAGTCTTTTCGCCTGTTACTGTGTCAAGCTCATACTTAAGGAGATAGTCGGAAACCTTAACAACCTTTTTGCCGTCAATTTCAGTAGGAATATTCTCTCTGATTTCAGCCATAATGTTGTTCATCTTCTCCATACCTGCCGCACCGTCAAATTCAAATGCAGATGTATGGTTGAGGTAGTAGCCATATTCCTCGTAAAGTGAGTCAATAACCTGTGCAAGTGACTTGCCATGTTTTTTATAGAAAGCAGCCATTTCGCAAACAAGCATTGATGCAACTACTGCGTCCTTATCACGAACATAAGTACCTGCAAGGTAGCCGTAGCTCTCTTCAAAGCCGAATACATATCTGTCCTCTTCGCCTTTCTTTTCAAGGTTGAGGATAACTTCACCGATGTATTTAAAACCTGTAAGAACATTTTTAAGTTCACAGCCGTACTTTTCACAAAGCTTGTTGATAAGTTTTGTTGTAACAATTGTCTTAACCAAAACAGGCTTTTCGGGAAGTGTGCCGTTTGCCTTGCGTGAAGAAAGAATATAGTCTGTAAGCATAATGCCGTCTTCATTACCTGAAATAAGGCGGTAGCTGCCGTCGTAATCTTTAACTGCAATACCTACACGGTCTGCGTCAGGGTCTGTTGCAAGAAGAAGGTCAGGCTGTACTTTTTCGCAAAGTTCAATACCTTTTTGGAGAGCCTCTTTAATTTCAGGGTTCGGGTACGGGCAAGTGGTAAAGTTGCCGTCAGGAAGCTCCTGCTCAGGTACAACTGTAATTTCTTCAACACCGATTTTCTTAAGAACTTTTCTTACAAGTTTGTTGCCTGTACCGTTGAGTGGGGTATAAACTACCTTTAAGCCTGCACCCTCGCAAACGCCAGGGTTTACCTGCTGTTCCATAACTTTTTCAAGGTAGCTGTCATAAACATCATCGGAAACATATTCAATAAGACCGCTCTTAACTGCCTCGTCAAGGTCAGCAATCTTTACATCTTTAAACATATCAAGTTTGCAGATTTCGTCATATACAATACCTGCGGCAACATCTGTCATCTGACAACCGTCTTCGCCGTATGCCTTGTAACCGTTGTACTTAGCAGGGTTGTGGCTTGCTGTAACCATAATACCTGCCTGACATTTGAAGTAACGAACAAGGTATGAAAGTACAGGTGTAGGCTGTAATTCAGATGTGATGTAAACCTTAATGCCGTTGCCTGCAAGAACTCTTGCAGCCTCAAGCATAAAGAGGTCGGCTTTAATTCTGCTGTCGTGAGAAATAGCAACAGAGCCTTTGCCGTACTTCTGAATGATGTAATTTGCAAGTCCCTGTGTAGCCTGACGAACAACATAGATGTTCATTCTGTTAGTACCTGCACCGATTACACCTCTAAGGCCTGCTGTGCCGAATGTGAGTGCTTTGTAGAAACGCTCGTGAATTTCTTCCTCGTTGCCCTTTATGCTCTCAAGCTCGGCAATAAGGTCAGCGTCTTCGGTAGCGTTTTCTAACCATTCATTGTAAAGTTTTATAAAATCCATAAATAACCCCCGAGATATACTTTCACCGCAAAAAAATGCGTGTGAAAATGGTATTGATTTATTTATTTAAAAAAATTTCACTAATTAGTATAACATAATTGCAATGGAAATTCAAGTATATTATTAATGCCCGACCATTTTTTGAAAAGTCGGGCATTAATTGTTAAAAATTTATTTGCTGATAAAAATTAATTGAGAAAATCTGCAAAAATTTGTCGATTAATGTTTAAACTGCTTTGGCTCGTCAATATGCTTTTTGCTAAATTTTTCCTTGCATAAATTGCATATTTTTTTGTAACAGAATTCTATGCCTGCGGCTATCAGATTTATTATGCCTGAGCTTATCAAAGCGCTGACAAACACGCATAAAATCATAAGCGGCATAAACGGAAATCTCGCATAAAAATCGGTTGTGTTTTTATTTAAAAATTCATAGTAGTAAATTGCATCGAAAATAAACGACAGCAGGTAAGTGCCGAGCACCAAATCCGAAATTTTCCAAAGTGCAAATTTTGCTTTTACATTAATATTTTCGAGTTTGATCTTGCTTATTATCAAGAAAATCAGAACAGACATTACATACGGTTCAATACCGTACCAATACACATAATTTGCTGTGGTGAATGTACTGCCGTAGCATCTGTAAAAATTGAAAGTGCCAAATCCGAAAACGGCAACCACAAGAGCAATTATAAGGTAAATGTTTTTAATTTTTGTGCCGTACTCACGAATGTAGCATCCTGTAAAATAGTAGGTGATAGGATAAATGCCAACCCACCAGCTCGGTATCAGCTTTTGTGTTTCTGTATTTGATGCAGGATTTGCCCACCACTCCAAGGAGTCAAATCTAAACTCATTGAAAAGTGACGGCAAAATGGTAATAGCAATTAATGTGATAAGCAAAATATTCTTTTGCTTGCGGCTGTCAAGATTTTTGTAAATAATATTAAGAAACGGAACAAGCAAAAACAAGCCTATATACATTTCTATGTACCACGAGTAGTTAGCGCCTGTAAAATCTAAAATACCTGTAAAAAAGGTAAGCGGAGTAAGTGTGTAACTTCCGACAATGGATTTATAAATCATACAGGCAATCGCCACAAGAATGTAGACTATTATGGTTTTTCTTATGCCCGAATAGTAACCCTTTTTCAGCGTTTTGTTGCACAAAAGGAAACCCGACAAAATCATAAACAGCGGTACGCAAACAGAACACAATGTGCGCAGAACAGTTGCAAAATACATTACCGCATTATCGTTTGTTGTGTAATAGTAGCCCGAATGGTAAAAGAAATGAATACCGATTACACAAAGCACTGCTATAATTCTAAGAATATCCATATTAGGATTTCTTACTTTTAATTTTTCAAGATTCATTGCTACCCTCTCATTAAATGCCTTTCGCAAATTACGAAAGACATTGACTGTAAATTTAATATAAGTTTTAGTTTAGTCCTCAAGAAATTCCTCAACGATAAATCTCGGACGCCTTTTGACTTCTAAATAAATTTTTCCAATGTATTCACCTATAACGCCTATTGCAAGAATCTGAAGTCCGCCGATTGCCCAGATAGAACACAAAATACTTGCCCAGCCGCTAACCGCAAAGCCCATAAAGTAGCTTACAAGGCTGTAAATAATCATAATAATGCTTATGGCAAATACAATTGTGCCAAGACCCGTTATCATTCTTATTGGCTGAATACTTAGAGAAGTAATGCCCTCCCAAGCAAGAGCAAGCATTTTTTTAAGCGGATATTTGCTTTCACCCGCAAGTCTTTCAAAACGCTCGTATGTAACTATATCCGACTTATAGCCGATAAGCGGTACCATACCTCTTAAAAAGATGTTTGTTTCTTTATATTCTGCAAAAGCGTTCAGTGCTCTTTTGCTCATAAGTCTGAAATCGGCATGGTTAAAAATAACTTTTGCACCCATTTTATTAAGAATTTTGTAAAACGCCTCGGCTGTAAATCTCTTGAAAAATGTGTCGGTTTCACGCTTTGAACGCACACCGTAAACAACATCGCAGCCGTTTTCGTATTTTTCAACCATTTCGTCAAATGTGTTGATGTCATCCTGTAAATCTGCGTCAATTGAAATAACAGCGTCTGCCTTGTCTTTTAATGTAATAAGACCGCAGAGCAGAGCATTTTGATGTCCTCTGTTGCGTGTGAGTTTGATTCCCTGAAATACAGGATTTTCTTTGTGAAGGTCGCTGATAATACTCCAGGTTTTGTCTTTTGAGCCGTCATCTATAAATACAATTTTACTGTCATCGGTAATTTTGCCTTCAAGCATCATTTTACTGAACTTGTCAGAGAGCTTTTGCGCCGAATCTCTTAGTACTTCTTCTTCGTTGTAGCAGGGAATGGCAAGATATAATTTTGTCATATATGATATGCCTCCAAAAATAAATAATATGAAGAATTATCCATCAAATTAATAATACTATTATATAACTTATATAATTTAAAGTCAATAACGCACAAAACCAAGAAAATGTATCTTTGCTGATGTAAAAATGCCGCCAAAAAAGAAAATTTTAATAAAATAGTAAATTTAGTCTTGTAAAGGGTGAAATATTGTATTATAATTAAGAAGTAAAAAACCTTATGGAGGTATAATCAAATGGCTCAGAAATCAATAGCAGTATTAACAAGTGGCGGTGACGCTCCCGGTATGAATGCCGCTGTAAGAGCAGTAGTTCGTGCAGGTATAAATAAAGGAATGAGAGTTTACGGTGTTTACCGTGGATACAACGGATTACTTAACGGCGATGTTCAGGAAATGAATCTTCGCAGTGTATCTGATATAATCGGTTTTGGCGGTACAATGCTTTACACAGCAAGAAGTGAAGAGTTTGCTACTCCTGCAGGTATTAAGAAAGCAGCGGATTTTTGCAGAAGCATTGATGTATCGGGCGTTGTTGTAATCGGCGGTGACGGTTCTTTCAAGGGTGCTCGTGCTCTTACCAATGCAGGTATTAACTGTATCGGTATTCCTGGTACTATTGATAATGATATTGCTTGTTCGGAATATACAGTAGGCTTTGACACAGCAATGAATACAGCACTTCAGATGGTAGACCGTATTCGTGATACAGCACAGTCACATGACCGTTGTTCAATCGTAGAGGTTATGGGCAGACGCTGCGGTGATATTGCTTTGCAGACAGGTATCGCAACAGGTGCTACGGCTATTCTTGTTCCTGAAATTCCTTACAACATTGAAAGAGATGTTATTCAGAGAATTGTCAACACTCAGAAAACAGGTAAGAAACACTTTATCATTGTTGTTGCCGAGGGTGTAGGTAAGGTTGCTGAGCTTGCTAATTATATAGAAAACAGACTCGGTATTGAAACTCGTGCCACAATTCTCGGTCATGTTCAGCGTGGCGGTTCACCTACACTTCGTGACAGAGTTGTTGCAAGTGAGATGGGATTCAGAGCAGTAGAGTTGCTTGAGAAGAATCTCGGTAACCGTGTAGTAGCAATGAAAGACGGCAAAATCATTGATCTCGACATCAATGAGGCTCTTGATATGCAGCGTGTATTTGATGAAGATCTTTACAAGATTGCTATGACAATTTCTATCTGATAATTTATTCGGATTAATTTAATCGGTATTTAAAATGTCGGGGCGGACTATGTTCGCCCTGACTTTGTATTCTTATTTATTTGAAAGGATTTTCGCCTTATGATAACCTCTCAACAGGAATTGACAAGGGATTTGATTTTTTATTCTGTTTGTGTGTCGGATTTTGAAAAACTTGACTTTAAAAATGACGCACTTGCAGGAGTTCGTGCAAATTATTTTAATTCAAATCATCGTCCGCAAGCAGATGATACGGATATTTCCTTGGATGATGTTTCGTACAAGCTCTCTTACAAAATGAGTAAAAATCAGCCTTTATCGTGGAAAGTAACAAAAAACCTCCGCCCATATCAATCTGTAAAGCGTGAAACAGGCGGAATTTACTGTGTGAGATATTATACAGAAAATGCAACAGTCTATAAAAAGCAATTTTTTGACAGTTCGCATTTATGGATAAGGACGGAATATTTTGACAAAAGCATAGAGGGAGAAAGACTTTGTACTGTTTCTCCTAAAAAAATTGACGGTGTTATCGCAATTGAAAAAATACTTTTCAGCAATAACCGTATGGTCGCCGGTGTTACTCTTTTTCCGTCAGACAAAAATCCCGAGAATAACAGCGCCGCACTTGTGTATTCAAATAACGGAATGATTTGGTATGACAGTGCGTTTGCTCCCGCTTCTTTGAATAAAGTCAATGCAAATTATAAGACGAAACACGCTAAACTTATGCTTGATGCAGATAAATTTTTGCCTGATTACAAACCTGAAAATCCTATAGATTTATCATTGCTTGAATATCTTGACGATACATTTACAGAACCAAAGCCACAGGTTACGGCTTATGACAGAATTGAGAAAATTCTTGAGGAGGCACATAAGACAAATAAAAATCTGTTCGGTCAGGTTATTGAACATTCGGGTGTCGAAGTAGCAGATGAAGAAACCGATGTTCTCGCACAAACCGATGAAAGCGTTGAAGAAAAAGTTACCGAAAATCACGATGATGAGGTTATCGAACAGGCTGAAAAGTTTGAAAAATCCGACGAAACGGAAAGTAAAGACGATAATAATTTACAAAATACCGTTGTTGAGGAAGGTGATGTTACAATTGCAGAAGAAGAAAGAAAATCTGACGCAGTGGTAAGCACTACTTCGGGCAATTATGAGTATTTTGGTACGGTAGATGAAAACGGTTTGCGTACAGGCAGAGGAAGAACCGTATCTCCAAGCGGAATTACAGCGTATGACGGTGAATATGCACAAGGCAAGCGTGACGGCTTTGGTGTATTTTACTATAAAAACGGTGATATTAACTATGTCGGCGATTGGAAAGAGAATCAACGCAGCGGCGCAGGTGTAGGATACAGAACTTCTGACGGAACAATGCATATAGGTAAATGGGAGAATAATTCTCCGACAAACTACGGCGCAAGGTTTAATAAAGACGGTACATTTATTGATGTTGCCGATTATGCAAACGGAGTTAAAAACGGAAAATGCATTTCTTTAGACGAGAACGGCAATTTCTATATTTCAATATGGGAAAACGGAAAGAAAATTTCAGAACATATTATTGAATGGTGATAAAATGAATGATTTTGATTTTATTTCTGCACTAAATGCTTTTAATGAAAAATATTTGCCGAAAATTCTTATTTTTCTGCTTGTATTTGTTGTAGGCAGTTTAATTGTAAAATTACTGTTAAAGCTAATCAGAAAAATTATTGATAAAAGTAAGATTGAGCGTACTGTTATTACATTTTTCTTTTCTATATTAAAAATAGTTTTATATTTGATTGTTGTTATGACAGCGCTCTCTACAATCGGAGTTAATGTTTCTTCAATCATAACTACATTTGCCGCTGCGGCAATTACTGCCGGTCTTGCATTGCAGGAATCACTGGGAAATGTGGCGAGTGGCGTGGTAATTCTTATAAGTAAACCTTTTGTTGCAGGAGATATTCTTGAATTTGAGGGCATAAAAGGATATGTTAGAAGTATTCGTGTTTTTTCAACTCAAATTCATACTTTTGACAATAAAATTGTAAATATTCCAAATTCAAGACTTACTGCAAACAATGTAACAAACTGTACAGGTCAGACAAACCGCAGAATTAATTTGTCATATACTGTAGGCTATGATGATGACATTGACCTTGTTCGCAAGATAATTCTTGACCTTGCAAAGTCAGATGAAAGGGTTTTAAAAGATCCCGAACCAAAGGTATATGTTGATAAATATCTTGACAGCGGTATTCAAATTGTTGCTTGGGTGTGGGTAGAACCTGATGATTATTACGGTGTTTATTATATGATGCAGGAAAATGTACTAAAAGAATTTAAAAAGAACGGAGTAACAATTCCGTATCCGCATATTCAGCTTGTTAAAGAATAAAAATTCATAAAATTAAAACTATTGCTAAAAATAATAGTGCCTTCATTTGAGGGCACTATTTTTGTTTATTAAGGATGGTTTTATGAAAAAAATAATTGCTGCATTGCTTGCAACCATTGCATTTGCTACGGCACTTACAGGTTGCGGCGGTAATAAGAATAATTCTAAAAACGAAACTTCTGCACATAGTTCCGCAACTTCCGAGAATTCCAAAAACGAAGACTCTAAATCAGACGATAAAAACAAAGTCGAGAGTAAAGCCGATTCTATGACAGATGATGCCGAGCGTAACGGCAGAGTTAGTGACGGTGACGGAATTATCGGAAATGAAGAATACGAAAATCGTGACGACGGTTTAACAGACGGCGTTGAAGATTATGTAGAGGGCAGAATGGAAAACGGCTCTACACTTGCTGATGATGCGATTTTTTAATGAAAAACGGGCGTTTTTAAGCGCCCGTTTCATCTTATGGATTATTTATTGAAAAATGAAGAATTATAGTTTAGTGTATAGCTTTAATTAAGAATTAAAAATTTAGGTTAAGCTATATAGTCATTATACAGCTTTTTCAAGTTCATGCTTAAGCCTGCGAATAATCTTTTTTTCTAATCGAGAAATATAGGATTGCGATATACCGAGTTTGTCGGCAACCTGCTTTTGTGTATGTTCTTTTCTGCCGTTAAGACCGAATCGCAATTCCATAATCAAACATTCTCTTTGATTAAGTTTTGATACCGCTTGCAGTACAAGCCTTTTTTCAAGTTCATTTTCAATATCTTTATTTACAAGGTCAGGGTCACTTCCTAAAATATCACATAATAACAATTCGTTGCCGTCCCAATCTGTATTTAACGGTTCATCAATAGATACTTCGTTTTTCAATTGAGAGGATTTTCGCAGAAACATCAGTATTTCATTTTCAATACAGCGTGAAGCATATGTAGCAAGTTTTATGTTTTTTTCGGGTGAAAATGTTTTTACCGCTTTTATAAGCCCTATAGTTCCTATTGAAATTAAATCCTCTGCGCTTGCGCTCGGCGAATCGTATTTCTTGGCAATATATACAACAAGTCTTAAGTTATGGGTAATCAATTCTTCTCTGGCACTGTTGTCACCGTCTGTTATTCTTTGCATTATTTCGGCTTCTTCTGATTTTGTAAGAGGCGGAGGCAGAGTTTCACTTCCGTTAATATAAAATACTTCATCGTCAAAATTAAAAAATAATCTTATTTTTCTTAGAATCTGCATAATGTTCATTGCAATTTCTCCTGTCAGTTATTGATAAGTTCACTTGGTATTATTGCCTTTATATCATCTTTAAAGATGTTTTCGCAAATTCCTATATAAACCGAATTATCCGCTTCCTTTCCGTCAATAATAATGTTGTCGGCGCAAAAGCCTTGCAGTATTCCGCCGCCGCCAAGGCTTGTGAACGGAATTAATCTGACCTTTGTTTTGTCGGGAACAAAATCATTAAACACCTCTTTTTCGGCTACTATCACGCTCTTGCCCGAAAACGGCTCTTTTACATTGCAGCCTGTATCAAGCTTTGCGTTAAATATATAGCACTTGTCATTTATTTTTATTTCTATATTATGAATATCTGACTTGTAAACGCTTTTCGTCAGTTTTTTTATAAGTAAAAGAATATAATAGCATACGAGGGTAAGAATTATCAGCAAAACAGGGGAGATGTCAAAGTAAATTACATCATTGTATATTCCCATACCTTTTGGTTTAAAAGCGAGGTATATAAAAATCATAAGTCCGCCAAAAGAAAATGAAAGTGCAAAGAAAATAAGTACCCGCTTTATGTATGTTTTAATTTTGCATTTTCCAAAGGTAATAAAAATTATTAACATAGCGACCGCCAAATCGGTGAGAATATTTAATCCGAACGGCAGTACAGGGAGCAGAGCGGTGAGGCTGAAAAGTCCGCCGACAATACTTCCTATTATTACTCTGAAATATTTTATATTTGAACCGATGATTTTCTTTGTCAGCATCAGTAAAAAATAATCTATAAATATGTTTACCGTGATTAGAACATCAATGTAAATATTATTCATAAAAAGCCCCTTTACTATTATTACATACATTCAAAATAATAAATGTCAAATTGTGTATAGGAGGTAAAATATGATTGTCGGTATAATTATAGGTGTATTTATAGGAGGCATTATCGGAGTAAGCGTAATGTGTCTGCTGTATTATCATAATTGAAGAAAATAAAAACGGCTGAGTCTTCGCTTTGAAAACTCAGCCGTATATTTTGCCTGAATATTAAGATTTTAAATTTCTTGTGCCGAGGAAAAGAATAGCAAGCATGCCTGAACCTACATGAGAACCAATAACCGGACCTATATCGCAGATAATTGATTTTTTGCACATACCCTTGATTCTTTTTTGAAGTTCAAGAGCACCTTCTTTGTTGTCTGCATGACCTATAAATACAGTCTGCTCTTTCGGGTTTTCAGCGTCACGCTCAAAATGCGAAACAAGAGAATTATACACATTGCTTGTGCCTCTTACTTTACCTACATTAATAAGATGCCCTCCTTCATCTACACTTATAAGAGGTTTAATCTGCAAAGCCTTACCGAATGTAGCCGCAACGGCGGAAATTCTGCCGCCTCTCTTAAGATGGTCGAGGTCTTCAACAATGAACCAGTGACAAACCTTGAGTTTAATATCATTAATATACTGCTCAAGCTCTTCGATTGAAACACCTTCTTTGTACTTCTGACCTGCAAGGTAAATAAGCAGGCCAAGTCCGACGGAGTCGCACATAGAATCAATAATAACAATTTTTCTGTCAGAATATTTTTCCTGCAAATCTTTTACAGCCATAAGACAAGTGTTATAAGTTCCGCTAAGACCTGTACAGATACCTGTATAAAGTATATCCTTTCCGGCTTTTAAATATGGTTCAAAATAATTTATAAAATTATTGTAGTTAATTTGGGTGGTCTTTGAGTCAATACCGCTTTTGAGCTTAGAATAAAAGTCATCAAGACTCATCATTCTTGCATCTGCATAGTGGAGGTAAGACTTGTCCTCCATAGAAAATTCCATTGGCAGAATTTCAACATTAATCTCCTTGGCAATTTCAGCAGAAAGGTCACAGGAGGAATCGGTCATAAAAATATAATCCATAAAAACATCTCCTTTGTAGTGTACATTTGTCATATAAGTTTATTCTATCAAATATATATATAAAAGTCAATGAATGGAGGCTTTTTTTATGAATTGCAGACTTACAGATATAAGACATAAGGAAGTAATAAGTGCGTGTGACGGCTGCAGAATAGGTTTTGTGGATGATGTTATAGTAGATACCAAGTGTGCAAAAATAGTGTCGCTTGTTATATTCGGCAGGAGCAGTTTTCTGGGCTTTATAGGTAAATGTGAAGATTATATAATTCCGTGGGAGAAAATTGAACTTATAGGTGAAGATACAATTATCATATCCTGTTCCATGCCGAATCCCGTAAAAAGGTGCAAAAAGCCAAGATTTAAAGAGAAATTCTAAAAAAATTGATTTTCTACCTATTTTGCACAATCCACTAAGAAGTATTCGCTAATTTATGCAAATTAAACAATTATTTGTGTTTATGAGAAAATTAAAATTTGATTGTTACAACAATATAACAAAAGTAACAAAAAATAACAGGGCTGAAAATTTGCATTTTTCAAAAAAATGTGGTTTAATAACAACGAATTGTGTGTTTGATAAAATTTTAACGACTAAAGGAAGTCGCATAAAACACAGCCGAATATTGGTTTTGAATTATGCTAATCACAGGGAGGATAAATTTTTGAGAACAAATAATAAACATACAGAAAATGGCAAAAAACAGGTTACTGCAAAAAAGACAAGCAGAGCACTTAAACCCATTTCTTTTATAAGTGCTATAATACTGGCATCTGCTTGCCTGCTTATTCCTACCACAACACTTGCGCCAAGTGTTGATGCTTATGCTGACAGCAGAGCGGCTGCATACTCCGTTGGCGGTATTGATACTTTCTCACAGTCAATTGCTGAAAATTGTGCGGAAACAGTACCTACGGAAACTGCTGACAAAAAAGCAGAGGAAACCACAGCGGCAACCAAACCGACAGAAAAGGCTACCAAGCCTACAACAGCTCCCGCAAAGGAGAACAAAACGGAAACTAAGGCAACTACTAAGCCTGTTGAAGAAAAAGAAGAAGAAACACAGCCTACAGAGAGTGTACAGACTTATCTTGTAAATATTGATAATCCTGACACATCTTATTCTCCGAGCAGGGTAACTCTTTCTGATTATGACAGAGCAAAACTCGAGCGCCTTGTAATGGGTGAGGCAGGTACTATGGGTTATGAGGGATGTGCTCTCGTTGCCCAATCAATCAGAGATGCTATGAACCTTTCCGGTAATACATCTATTGATTACATTATAGATGAATATAAGTACTATGCCCCGACAAACATTGAGCCAAACTCAGATGTTAAAGCAGCGGTTTCTTATATTTTTGACAACAACGGTTCGGCTGTTCAGCACAGAATCATCTGTTTCTACACAGGTGAAAGTAAATGGCACGAAACACAGAATTTCATTATCAGCTGCGGTAATGTAAGGTTTTTTGATCTGGCAGTCTGATACATACAATATGCAAAAAATCAAGTGTTATTTCAAAAAAACACTTGATTTTTTTGCATTTTATGGTATAATAATATAGCATTTCGCACGTTGGGCTTGTCGGAACGGTGGCAAATTGCTCTTAACCCGATAAAAATCAAGGCCCGGCGGAGGTTTTAACCTAAGGAGGATATTTAAAATGGCAGTAGTTTCAATGAAACAGCTCTTAGAAGCAGGTGTACACTTTGGTCACCAGACAAGAAGATGGAACCCTAAGATGGCTGAATACATCTTCACAGAGCGTAACGGTATTTACATTATTGACCTTCAGAAGAGCGTTAAGAAGCTCGAAGAGGCTTACAACTTTGTTCGTGAGCTTTCAGCAGAAGGCAAGAGCGTACTCTTTGTAGGTACAAAGAAGCAGGCTCAGGATTCAGTTAAAGAAGAGGCTCTCCGTGCAGGCGCTTACTATGTAAACGCAAGATGGCTCGGCGGTATGCTCACAAACTTTGCTACAATCCGCAGAAGAATTGCTCGTTTAAAGCAGCTCCGCACAATGCAGGAGGACGGTACATTTGATCTTCTTCCTAAGAAGGAAGTTATCAAGCTTAACCTTGAGATCGAAAAGCTTGAGAAGTTTATGGGCGGTATTAAGGATATGACTTCAATGCCGGGCGCACTCTTTATTGTTGACCCAAGAAAAGAGAGAATCGCCGTTGCTGAAGCTAAGAAACTCAACATTCCGATTGTTGCTATTGTTGATACAAACTGTGACCCTGATGAAATCGACTATGTTATCCCAGGTAACGATGACGCTATCCGTGCAGTAAAGCTTATTGCAGGTGCTATGGCTGACGCTATCATTGAGGGTAAAGAAGGTCAGATGGGTGCAGCTGCTGTTGAAGAAGAAACAGCAGAAGAGGCAGCTGAATAATTTTATTTATCTTATAATTATATCAATCGAAAGGATGTAATATAAATGGCAGCATTTACAGCTCAGGATGTTAAAACATTAAGAGAAAAAACAGGTTGCGGCATGATGGATTGCAAAAAGGCTCTCACAAATGCCGATGGTGATATGGACAAGGCTATTGACTTCTTAAGAGAACAGGGCCTTGCAAAAGCAGCTAAAAAGGCAAGCAGAATTGCTGCTGAAGGTGTTGCTTATGCAACAACTAATGCAGATGCTTCTGTTGGCGTAGTTATCGAAGTAAACGCTGAAACAGACTTCGTTGCTAAGAACGATTCATTTATGGATTTTGTTAAGGCTTGTGCTCAGACAGTTATCGAGCAGAATCCTGCTGATGTTGATGAGCTTCTTACACTTAAGGCAGCAGGCTCAGAGCAGACAGTTGCTGAACTTCTCCAGGAGAAGATTCAGACAATCGGCGAGAACATCAAGATCCGTCGTTTTGAGCGTATGGAAGGTGCTTGCGTAGCTTATGTTCATGCAGGCGGTAAGATTGGCGTTCTTGTAAACTTCACAACTGACATTGCTGTAAACGATGAGTTCATTGCTTACGGTAAGGATGTAGCTATGCAGATTGCAGCTCTCAACACTCCATACCTTACAGAGGCTGATGTTCCGGCTGAAGTTATTGAGCATGAGAAAGAAGTTATGCGTCAGCAGGTTATTAACGAGGGTAAGCCTGAGGCAATTGCTGATAAGATCGTTATGGGTAAGATCGGCAAATTCTATAAGGAGAACTGCCTTGTAGATCAGGAGTTCGTTAAGGACAACAAGCAGACAATTAAGCAGTATACTAACAACACAGCTAAGGCTCTCGGCGGCAGCATTGAGATTGCTAAGTTCGTTCGTTTTGAAAAGGGCGAAGGCATTGAGAAGCGTCAGGACGATTTTGCAGCTGAAGTTGCAAGTATGGTTAAATAATTAATTATTTATTAATATTGCATAATTAATCCCACTCAAATTTTTTTGAGTGGGATTTTTTGCATTTGGAAATAAAGCAATATAAGTATTTTTAGGTACTTTATCAAATGATTGTTGGGGAATTATTGATTATCGCACAGCTTTAGCTAAATAATTAAAAATTTGGTTTGGGCAGTGCCCCTAATATAGTCCAATATAACGATGTATCAGGCTCAAACAGCGAGCTGTTCGGCTATCAAGAAATTGTGTAAGAGTAAAGTGTTTGTGGCTTTGCCTACCCACCATGATCTTTGAAAAAGTCGACCAAACTTTTATAATTGCTTTGCAGTTGTATTAAGCCAAACTATAATTTTTAATGTTACCTCAACTTTTAGAATAGAACCGATTTCTATAAGACAGCAATTATCAAATTAATTACAAACAGAGCGATTGTAAGGCACATAAAAACAAAGGCAACCTTTTTTTGATTAGTAACATTAATAACAACTTTCTTTTTAATATTAGGAGATTTACTGAATATGTAAGAAATAAAATCTACATTATTGATGTTGCTTTTAATATCTTTACCTATAATCAAAAACAAATTAAACTGTAATTTTAAAAGAATGTATTTTTCGGTTTCGTAAACGCCCGTAATGCTTGAATAATCAAATTCTCTTGATATATTCTTTGTTACGGTAATAATTTTTTCGCCAAAGTAAGTAGTGTGAGTAATATACTTTTCGCCGGTAGTAAACAAAGCTCTTTTATAGCTGTTTTTGATATTTCTCTGTGTTTTAAAATATATTACTCCCATAAGCAAAATTATTACTGCGGATAATATCAGATATAATTGCATATCATCTGTAGTTTCACTTTGAAAATAATAATTAAAAGATTTTAGTATTAATATTCGTGTTGTTATAAAACCAGTTATGATAAATTCAATTATAAATATTATTGCCAATCTTTTATAGCTTAAATTGTTAAAGTCTAAATAATCTTGTTCGTTCATTACAATTTTTGATTCAAAATCGTATTTATAATCACTGTAATTAATATTTTCATTATCCATTTTTAACACCTCAATACAATGTTATCATAATGATAAGTAAAAGTAAATAAAATATTATAAAACAATCAAATTACAGCTGATTTTTTATAGAAAAATAATAAAAAGGACATCGGTATATGAACAGCCGATGTCCTTTGAGTTTTTAAGATTTAAAATCAGTCAGCAAAGTATCTCTTTAAAAGACCTGCAAAGCCTGCACCGTGTCTTGCCTCGTCTTTAGCCATCTCATGAACTGTATCGTGGATAGCGTCAAGATTTTGAGCTTTTGCTCTCTTAGCAAGATCAAATTTGCCTTCGCAAGCGCCTGCTTCTGCCTCTGCACGCATCTGGAGGTTCTTCTTTGTGCTGTCTGTAATTACTTCACCGAGGAGTTCTGCAAACTTTGCAGCGTGCTCTGCCTCTTCAAAAGCATACTTAGTAAAAGCGGCTGAAATTTCAGGATAACCTTCTCTGTCAGCAACTCTTGCCATTGCAAGGTACATACCTACTTCTGAACATTCACCCTCAAAGTTAGCTCTGAGATCCTTTAAAATATCTTCGCTAACGCCCTGAGCTACGCCAACCTCGTGAACTGTTGCAAAAGACGCGCCCTCTACAACCTCTTTGAATTTGCTTGCAGGAGCTTTACACTGTGGGCAAAACTCCGGAGCTGTAGGTCCTTCATAAACATATCCGCATACTGTACAATACCATTTCATAATTTTTTCTCCTTTATAATAAATATATATTGTTAATTAAATACCGCTGTTCGGTATTAGTTATTACAGCAATCTGAACATTTGCCGTAGTAGATAACAAGTTTGCTATCAATAGTAAAGCCTTTATTTAAAAGTGCAAGGCTTTCCGACGATTTGCTGCCGTCATCTGCTACATCAATTACCCTGCCGCAACAATTGCACACAAAATGTGTATGTGGGGAAGTGTTACCGTCAATGCGTTCTTCACCGTTTACATTACACACAACGCTTACCTTGCCTTCATTTTTAAATAATGAAATGTTACGGTAAACTGTGCCAAGGCTGAGGTCCGGATAATCGGGCTTAAGCTGTTCGTATATCCAACGGGCACTTGGGTGTGTCGTTGTACTGAGAATTGTGTTGTATATAGCGTTTCTTTTTGAGCTGAAATTTCTTTTCATTGCAACATTTTCTCCAAAAAATTGATAATGATTACTGATTGCAAATATATTATCATAACTTTAAATTATTATATTTACATAAAAGAATAATAAAAATTATTTTTATAAAAAAATTTGGAGGTATTTATGGGTAAAATATACAAAAACAGATTAAAACTGCTTTTAATGTGTCTTACCACAGTAATTCTGTCAATTTTTATACTTGCATCTCTTAGCGGTGCAAGCGAAATTTCGGAAAATGCTATAAAAATGCCGATTATAATGTATCATTCGGTATTAAAGGATAAATCAAGCCAAAATGATTATGTGATTTCACCTGATTTATTTGAAAGCGATTTAAAATATTTTCAGGAAAACGGTTATACAACCGTTACGGTAAATGATTTAATTGACTATGTTTATTCCGATAAAGCCTTACCTGACAAATGTGTGATGCTGACATTTGATGACGGATACTACAATAACTATAAATATGTTTTTCCGTTGTTAAAAAAATACAACGCAAAAGCTGTAATTTCACCCGTTGCAAAGTTCAGTGAAGACTTTACGGCAACAGGTGAAGAAAATGCAAACTACGGTCATCTTTTGAAAAAGAATATTAAAGAAATGTATGATTCCGGGCTTGTGGAATTTCAGAATCATTCATACAATATGCACACTTTGACGCCGAGAAAGGGAATAGGTAAAAAATATAAGGAAAGTGATGATGAATATAAAACTGCAATTACAAATGATATAAATAAGGCTCAAGAATATATAAAATCTATTACGGGCAACGCACCTACCGCATTTATTTATCCGTTTGGTGAAGAAAGCGGCTCAAGTCTTGAAATTCTTAAAGAGGCAGGCTTTTTGTCTACTTTAAATTGTACCGAAAAACTTAATTATGTAACAAAAAATCCCGAAAGTCTTTATGAACTCGGAAGATTTCGCCGAGATAATGCGGAATCAACCGCACAACTTATGGAAAAAATAAGCAAAAAATAAATTGCGGAATAATATATTGTATGGTGCGTGAGCATTATTTTTATAAAAGGAGAATTATTATGCCAAAGGTATATTTAAGTCCGTCACTTCAGGAGTATAATCCTTATGTTGACGGCGGAAATGAAGAATATTATATGAATCTTGTTGCCGACGCCATTGAGCCGTATTTGTTTGCAAGCGGAATAGAATTTGACAGAAACAGTCCCGAAATGACTTTGTCACAGGCGATAAAGGACTCTAATAATTCGGCAAATGATTTACATCTTGCAGTACACAGTAATGCTGCACCGGAGGGCTCGGCAGGCAGATATACCGGTGCTGACATATATTATTATCCGTCAAGCCTTAACGGAAAAAGGTTCGCTGAAATCTTACAACGAAATTATGAAAACATCTATCCGTATCCTGATGATGTAGATATTATTCCGACCACAAGCCTTGCGGAAGTCCGCAGAACAAAAGCACCGTCGGCATTGATAGAAGTAGCGTACCACGATAATCCCGAAGAGGCACAGTGGATAAGAGAAAATGTCGGAGCAATCGGAAGAAATCTTGCACAGTCGATTGTGGAGTATTTTGGAGTACCGTTTGTAGAGGCTTGAAATAGACGGCTATATAGTGTATAATTTAACAAAAAGCTAACGGAAGTGTAAATATGAACGCTTTGAGCAACGAAACTAAACTTAAAATTGAAAAAACAATAAAAAATTTGAAAGCAAACAAGATGGATGCTTATTATTGTGATAACAAAGAAGACGCCTGCAATCTTGTAAAAACTCTGATTAAAAAGGGCGATGTAATATCAAGCGGCGGTTCTGTTACTCTTAAAGAAACAGGAGTGTATGATATTATTACTTCTTCCGATTATAAGTATCTTGACAGAGCGGCAGAGGGAATTACTCCCGAAGAGGTGGAAGAAGTTTATCATAAGACTTTTTCTTCCGATGTTTACTTTGCGAGCAGTAATGCGATTACAGAAAACGGAGAACTGTATAATGTTGACGGCAATTCTAACCGTGTTGCGGCAATTTTATATGGTCCTAAGAGTGTTATACTTGTTTGCGGTTATAATAAAATTGTAAAAAACATTGATGAGGCAATTGACAGAGTAAAGAGAATTGCCGCACCGAGCAATACAATAAGATTGAATATTGAAACTCCATGCGGCAAAACAGGTAAATGTATTACAGCAGACAAAGAGGGCGCAGAACTTTGTTCGGGCTGCAAAAGTGACAGAAGAATTTGCTGTAACTATGTAGTTTGCGCTCAACAAAGACATAAGGACAGAATTAAGGTAATAATTATAGGTGAAAAATACGGATATTGATATATTAAAATTTAATTAACAATAGAATTATTCCACTAATTGTTTTTGTGAATTATTGATTTTAAAAAATATGTACTGTTTAAGGCAAGCCATACCTTTGTTTCTAAAAATATGGCTTGCCGCACAGCTATGAACCCGATTAGTGAAAGTTGTTATTCTGATTCTTGTTCTGGCTGTTCTTCTGGTTTTTATTCTGATTGTTATTCTGATTTTTGTTCTGATTCTGGTTATTGTTCTGGTTCTGATTGTTATTCTGATTCTGGTTGAAGTTCATATTAGCACCTCCCTCCGATATGCTTATTATTATCGTTTCTAAGGAATTTATACAATGAATATTTTTTTAGATAAAATGAAAGCTCTGCTCGGTGACGAGTTTGACGATTTTTTAAAATTTTATAATTCAAGCGGAGAACATTACAGAGGCTTAAGAGTAAATACTCTGAAATGTTCTGTGGAAAAACTTGAAAAATTACTTGATTTTGATTTAAAATCCGCTCCTTTTTGCAGTGAAAGTTTTTATATTCCGAATGAAATTACTTCGCTCGGTAATAACCCTTTGCATCATGCAGGCGCTTTTTATATACAAGAGCCGTCTGCTTCTTCGGCAGTAACAATGCTTGATGTGCAGGAGGGCGACTATGTACTTGACCTTTGCGCAGCACCGGGCGGCAAGAGTACGCAAATTGCCGCAAAACTCAATTCAAAAGGCTTTTTATGGAGCAATGAAATTGTCAAAAACAGAGCTAATATTCTGCTCTCTAATATTGAAAGAATGGGTATAAGAAATGCCACGGTTTCAAATGCGTATCCCGAGGTGCTTTGTGACAGGCTTGCCGGCTGTTTTGACAAAGTGCTTGTCGATGCTCCTTGCAGCGGTGAGGGAATGTTCAAAAAAGACTCAACTGCCGAAAGCGAGTGGAGTGACGAGCATGTAAAAAGCTGTGCGGAGAGACAGTTAAAAATTTTGAACAGTGCTAAGAATGCGCTTAAAGACGGCGGAGTTATGGTGTATTCCACCTGTACCTTTTCAGTTGAAGAAAATGAGGGCGTTATCGGCAGGTTTTTAGAGGAAAATCCTGACTTTGAACTTGAAGACGCAAATGTAAATTTTGGCAGACCGACGCTTGAATATGCACGAAGAATTTTTCCGATGGACGGCGGTGAGGGACATTTTGCCGCAAGATTGAAAAAATCGGGTGAATTATATGAAAATTCTTTTACGGAAAACAGTAAAAAGAAAATTGACAGTAAAATTTTTGATTTTTACGACAGCCTGTTTATAGGCAGACCGTTTGGTGAAAATATTGAAGTAATAGGCGATAAAATTATTGTTTTGCCGCAGGAATATGTACCGTATGAAAAGCTGCCCGTTTTGCGCAGCGGAATAATTTTGGGACAAATAGTTAAAAACAGAATCGAACCGCATCATTCGGCATTTATGGCGGCAAAAGCAGACGAGTGTGTTTCAAAAGTGAATTTTGATGTAAATTCTGCGGAAATTAAAGCGTTTCTTCACGGCGAAGAAGTTGCCGTTGACAATAATATTAAAGGATACACTGCTGTCTGCGTAAACGGAATTACTGTGGGATTTGGCAAATGCTCAAACGGCAGACTAAAAAATAAATATCCGAAAGGACTTAGACTTTTATAATGAATAACTTATCTGATATAGGAAAAATTAAAGAGATACTTTCAAAACACGGCTTTACATTTTCAAAATCACTTGGTCAGAACTTTCTGATTAATCCGTCTGTATGCCCGAGAATGGCAGAGTACAGCGGTGCAGGCGAAGGTGTAGGTGTAATTGAAGTCGGTCCGGGTATCGGTGTACTTACAAATGAGCTTTGTCAGCTTGCCGATAAGGTAGTGGCAGTAGAACTTGATAAAAGACTTCTGCCTGTTCTTGAAGAAACCCTTGGCGAATACGATAACTTAAAAGTAGTAAACGAAGATGTACTTAAACTTGATTTACACAAGCTGATTGCGGAAGAATTTGCGGGAATGAAGGTTGCTGTCTGTGCTAACTTACCTTATTACATAACATCTCCCGTTATTATGAAACTGCTTGAGGACAGACTGCCGATAGAGGCAATAACCGTAATGGTTCAGAAAGAGGCGGCACAGAGGATTTGTGCGGAAGTCGGTACAAGACAGAGCGGTGCGGTCACTGTGTCTGTAAATTATTATGCCGAGCCTGAAATGCTGTTTGGCGTAAGCGCAGGTTCTTTTATGCCTGCCCCGAAAGTCGATTCGGCAGTAATAAGACTTAATGTAAGAAAAGAGCCGCCTGTAAAGGTTGAGAGTGAAAAACTGTTATTCAATGTAATAAAAGCGGCTTTTTCACAGAGAAGAAAAACTCTTGCAAATTCGCTTAGTTCGGGACTTTCTGTTGAAAAAGGCAAGATAAATGAGCTTTTGATTAATTCGGGAGTAGAAACAAACGCAAGAGCGGAAAAGCTGACTCTTGATGACTTTGCGAATATTACAAACAATTTGCAGGAGATGATGTAATGAAAAAGCAAAAAATGAATGTTCTTTTTAAAATTGCGTTTATTTTACTTATAATATGCGTATTGCTTATATTAGCATCAATTATTATTGCCTATGCTTTTGACAGTGAAAAATGGTCGGCAATCACTTCCGCAAGCGGAGTTTTGCTTGCAACCGTA
This sequence comes from Ruminococcus intestinalis, assembly GCF_014288065.1. NCBI lineage: Bacteria > Bacillati > Bacillota > Clostridia > Eubacteriales > Oscillospiraceae > Ruminococcus > Ruminococcus intestinalis. Next base: position 299,004 of record NZ_JACOPS010000001.1, read on the forward strand.
GGAATAATTCTCGGAATGTTAAGCAAACCTAAGAAAGTAAAGTTAAAAGATGAAAATAAAGAAAAACAGTTGACAAAAACCGAATAATCTGATAGAATAAAACCACTGTAAAGGGGAGTAGTTTGCAGATAATCTGTGGTACAATTCGTCAATCTCATACCTTATGGTATCGGTTGTATCTTAAAAAACGAGACTTTTATTGTATGATAATTGCGTTTGCAATATTTTACAATAAAAGTCTTTTTTGTTTGCTTACTTTCTTTTATTAAGAAAAAATATGGAGGAATTATGATGAACTGGTATCAGTTGACCAAAGAACAAGTGCTTGAAAAGCTCGGTGTTACAAAGGACGGACTGAGCTCAAAAAAAGCCGAAGAATTATTGCAAAAAAACGGCGAAAATGTTTTGCAGGAGGGAAAGCGAAAAACCGCTTTGCAAGTGTTTCTCAGTCAGTTTGCGGATTTGCTTGTAATTATTCTTATTATTGCTGCAATTATTTCAATGTTTTCGGGTAATATTGAAAGCACTATAGTAATTTTTGCGGTAATTACACTTAATGCCATTCTCGGTACAGTCCAGCATATTAATGCGGAAAAATCACTTGACAGTTTAAAGTCACTTTCATCTCCGAATGCAAAAGTAATTCGTGACGGACAGAAAATTGAAATTCCGTCAAAAGAAGTGGTTGAGGGTGATATGGTTGTGCTTGAGGCGGGTGACCTTGTAGTAGCTGACGGCAGAATTATGAATAATTATTCTTTACAGGTAAATGAAAGCTCACTTACGGGCGAATCAACTAATGTTGATAAAAACGATGATAACATTACTGCGGAAGTCCCGCTCGCAGACAGAACAAATATGGTTTATTCGGGCAGCCTTGTTACCTACGGCAGAGCTATTGTAGCCGTAACAGGTACAGGTATGAACACCGAAATCGGCAAGATTGCAAGCCTTATGAATGCGGCAAAAGAAAAGAAAACTCCTTTGCAGGAGAGCCTTGATAAATTCTCAAGCAAACTTGCGATTATTATTCTTATTATTTCTGCGCTCGTATTCGGTTTAAGCCTTTTAAATCATATGGCAATTATTGATGCGCTTATGTTTGCTGTTGCCCTTGCCGTTGCCGCTATTCCTGAGGCTTTGGGTTCAATTGTTACTATTGTACAGGCAATTGGTACTCAAAAAATGGCTAAGGAAAATGCAGTTATCAAAGATTTGAAAGCGGTTGAAAGCCTCGGTTGTGTATCTGTAATTTGTTCCGACAAAACAGGTACGCTTACTCAAAATAAAATGACTGTTCAGAAAATATATATCAACGGTGAAAGTATTTTTGAAGAAGAACTTGACCTTAATAATCAAAGCCACCGCTATTTACTTTACGATATGGTGCTTAATAACGATTCAAGCATTGTTGACGGAAAGGGAATAGGCGACCCTACAGAGTATGCGTTGCTTGAAACTCTAAGAAAACTCGGATACAACGAAGATGATTTGCGTTCGGGACTTAAAAGACTTGAGGAAGTGCCGTTTGATTCCGACCGTAAGATGATGAGCACAAAGTATAAACTTCACGGTGTGAATCATATATTGACTAAAGGTGCTATTGACGCTATTCTTGACAGATGTGACAGTATTGCGACAAAGGACGGTGTTCGCCCGATTACTCAAGCCGACAAGGCAGATATACTCAAGCAGAATACAGAGTATTCCGAAAACGGCTTGCGTGTGCTTACTTTTGCTTACAAGGAGTCTGATGAAGAACTCAATGTAAATACGGAGTACGGATATACTTTCTTAGGACTTGTTTCTATGATTGACCCGCCTCGTGAGGAGTCAAAAGCAGCGGTTGCAGATGCTGTCAGAGCAGGTATTAAGCCTGTTATGATAACAGGTGACCATAAGATTACCGCCACTGCCATTGCAAGACAGATTGGTATTTTCAGAGAGGGAGATATTGCCGTAACAGGTATGGAGCTTGACGCAATGAGCGACAGTGAACTTGACCAAAAGATTGAAAAAATATCTGTCTATGCTCGTGTTTCACCCGAAAATAAAATCAGAATTGTTGAGGCTTGGCAGAGAAAGGGCAACATCGTTTCTATGACAGGTGACGGCGTAAATGACGCACCTGCACTCAAAAAAGCCGATATCGGTGTTGCAATGGGTATTACAGGTACAGAGGTATCTAAGGATGCAGCGTCTATGGTACTTCAGGATGATAACTTTGCAACAATTATTAAAGCTGTTGCAAACGGCAGAAATGTTTACAGGAATATTAAAAATGCAATTCTGTTTCTGCTTTCGGGCAATATGGCAGCTATATTTGCGGTAGTTTACGCATCACTTCTTGCTTTGCCTGTGCCTTTTGAGGCAGTTCATCTTCTCTTTATAAATCTTTTAACCGACTCGCTTCCGGCTATTGCTATCGGTATGGAGAAGCCCGAAAAAGATTTACTCTCGCAAAAACCGAGAGATCCTAAACAGGGTATTTTGACTAAAGAATTTTCCGCACTAATGCTTTTGCAGGGTGCACTGATTGCCGTTGTTGTAATGACTGCTTTCTATATAGGTTTGCAGGTTAATGCCGCAACTGCAAGTACAATGGCTTTTGCAACACTTACCCTTGCTCGTTTGTTCCACGGCTTTAACTGTCGCAGTAAGCATTCGATTTTTAAAATCGGTCTTACCTCTAATGTATATAGCCTGCTTGCTTTTGCGGCAGGTGTAGGACTTCTTGCTTTTGTAATTTTTGTACCGTTTATGCATCCGCTGTTTAAGATTGCGGAACTTACAGGCGCACAAATCGGATTTATTGCTCTGCTTGCTTTTATTCCGACTGTAATTATTCAGATTGCTAAGGTAATTGCTGAAAACATTAAAAAGAGTAAATAAAAGCAAAATCAGCCAAACTCAAGCAAAGATATATCTCTTTTAATAAAATAAATTTTATAAACCGCAGTATTGTTGTTAAAATATTATTAAAATTCTTGACAACTAACTGCGGTTTATTTATAATTAAGTTAAATAAATTTGTGAGGTGGCTTTATTATGAATATTTGGCACGATATATCACCAAAAAGGATTACATCAGAAAAATTTTACGCTGTTATTGAGATTTCAAAGGGCGGTAAAAATAAATATGAGCTTGATAAAGAAACAGGTATGTTAAAACTTGACCGTGTGCTTTTTACTTCAACTCATTATCCCGCAAACTACGGTTTTATTCCGAGAACTTATGCAGATGACGGAGATCCGCTTGATGTGCTTGTTCTTTGTTCCGAAACAATACAGCCAATGACACTTGTTGAGTGCAAGCCTATCGGTGTACTCAATATGATTGATAATGACAGCTGTGACGAAAAAATCATTGCCGTTCCTGTTAATGACCCTAACTACTGCGGTTATAACGATATTACAGATCTTCCCCGTCATTATTTTGACGAAATTCAGCACTTTTTCCAGGTATATAAGAGCCTTGAAAGCGGTAAGGTTACATCTGTAACTGAAACCAACGGTGTTGAGATGGCTAAGGATATTATTAAAAAGTCAATCGACAGCTACATTAAAGATTTCCAGATGGCATAAACAGAGGTATTAAGTGACAGAAAAAGAAAAAATGATTGCCGGCAAGGTATATAATTCTCAAGACAGCGAGCTTGTTGCTGCTTTGAATAAATCTAAGTCGCTTTGCCGTCAATACAATAATCTTGATTTTTCAAATGTTGCCGCTCGTAAGGTTATTATTGATGAACTTTTACAAGAAGAGCATAACGATGGATATTGTGTTTTTACTCCTCCGTTTTGGTGTGACTACGGATTTAATGTAAAAGTGGGTAAGAATTTCTATTCAAACCATAACCTTGTTATACTTGATTGCGCAGAGGTTACTTTTGGTGACAATGTTTTTGTCGGTCCTAACTGCGGATTCTATACTGCAATTCATCCTATTGATGCTCATCAGAGAAATACAGGAATTGAACTTGCAAAACCGATAAAAGTCGGCAGTGATGTTTGGTTTGGCGGCGGCGTAACCGTACTTCCAGGTGTTACTATCGGAAATAATGTTGTAATCGGTGCAGGCTCGGTTGTTGTAAAAGACATTCCGTCAGGTGTTGTAGCGGTCGGCAATCCTTGCAAACCTATCAGAAAAATTACCGAGGCTGACAAGCTTGATTTAGACGATCCGAATATCTAAAAATATTAATGCATAACAAAAGGCTTTCTTGAGTTTTTAAGAAAGCCTTGATATTTTTTTATAAAAATATTAAAATAATTATAGTTTGAAGTCATCTAAGGTGTACTCGTGAAGAGTCGGCGCTGACTGCGGAACACGCATAAGCGGGTCATATTTAAAGCTTTTGCATTTGTCATCAATAATTGTTTTGTTTTTTATGCAATGACAGGTATCGTTTTCATAAACCGAATTTAAGCAGTATGTACAGCTTGGTTTTATGTTTTTGCCGAAAAGCTTTTTCTTCAACATAATATCACCTCATTCTTTAATCATTATAACATTAACAGTTGTCATTTTCAAGCGAAACTACGCATAAGGAGAAGTATAATGAAATTTAATTCAAAAACTATGACTATCCATAATGCGGACAGTGTGCCGTATTTAACATATAATTCTTTATCGGAAATTGATTTTATAAATCATGCTTTTTCCACAAAACTCGGCGGTGCGTCGACTGGTGAGTTTACATCTATGAACTTTGCGTTTAACAGGGGAGATAATCCCGACAGTGTTACTGAAAACTATAAACGCTTTTGCAAAAGTGCGGGATTTGATTATAATACGCTTACGGCTTCTGCTCAAGACCATAATACTTATGTTCGTGCGGTTACAACAGAAAATATTGGAACAGGTATTTATAAGCCGAGAGATATTGAAAGCGTAGACGCTTTGATAACAAATCAGAAAGGTGTAACTTTGGTCACTTATTATGCCGATTGTACACCGCTTTTCTTTGTTGATACAAACAAAAAAGCAATAGGACTTGCTCACGCAGGCTGGAGAGGTACTGTCGGCAGAATAGGCGAAAAGGTTGTGCAAAAAATGACCGAGCTTTACGGAACAAACCCGTCTGATTTAAAATGTGCGATTGGCCCTGCTATTTCCGTGTGCTGTTATGAGGTTGACAAACCTTGTGCCGACCATTTTCTTGCACTTAAAAATGTAAATCCGTCAGATTTTGTTCATCCTAAAGAAAACGGCAAGTATATGGTTGACTTGCTTGAAACCAACAGACAAATTCTTACGGCAGCAGGTGTAAAGTCGGAGAGTATCACGGTTTCTGATGTATGTACAAACTGTAACAGCGATTTGTTGTGGAGTCACAGGGCAACCAAAGGGCATAGAGGCACAATGTGTGCGTTTATGTGTATAAAATAATTCTTAAATCGAAATATGCTTATTCTTTGCAAACCATACTTCTTTTACAGAAAATTCTTTGCCGTTAAGATAATTAAGAATACCTGCGTCGGTGTCAAATGAAAATTTAAGTTTATAGCTGTAAAGTGCCTGATACTTAATGTTATCAGGTGCTTTTCTGTTTTTTCCGTATTTAGTATCGCCCACAAGCGGATGACCGATATATGCCATATGCGCTCTTATCTGATGCGTTCTGCCTGTCAGAAGTTCAACTTCCGCAAGACTGTATTTGCCGTTGAAATCAAGAATTTCATATTTTGTTATAATTTCTTTTGAGCCGTCAACCTGTTTACTGAAAACTTTAACTTTATTTTTCGCTTCGTTTTTAATAAGATAATCGTGAAGAATATCGCAATCTTTTTTAGGTTTGCCGTGCAGCAGGCAAAGATAGTATTTTTCAAGTTCTCTTGTTTTGATTTTGGCATTGAGAACCCGCAAACTTTCGGCATTTTTTGCCGCAATTACTATACCGCCCGTGTTTCTGTCAATTCTGTTTGCAAGAGCGGGAGCGAATGCTTTTTCTTCTTTTGGGTTGTATTCGCCCTTATTATAAAGGTAGTGCTGAACTCTTGCCACAAGCGAATCAAAATGGTAACTCTTGTCCTGATGTACGATAATACCGGGCTTTTTGTCAATCAGAATTATGTTCTCATCCTCATATACTATATCAAGTTTGTCGGGCGCTTTTAAAAATTCGTAGTTTTCCTGCTCGCTTTCCTCAAAAAATTCATCTTTTATGTACAGAGTAAGCACATCGCCCTCTTTGAGCATATCTTTTATATCGCACTTTTTGCCGTTTAGTTTAATGTACTTTGTACGGATATATTTATACATAAGCGACTTTGGCATAGTTTTGAATCTTTTTGAAAGGAACTTGTCAAGTCTTTGGTTTGCATCGTTTTTCTTTATATCAATAGTTCTCATTGCTTTCTCCTTAACCTTAATCAATTTAATTTTATATTATTATAAAATTTTTTTCAACCGATTTTTCACACTTTTTAAAAAGCTGTGTAAACTGATACAGGGTGATAAAGTGAATTGCTACTCACACAGGCTAAGGTCGGCTGTATTTTTCGGGCTTGGACTTCTGACTGCAAGTTTACTGCCTTCAGAATGTGTGCTTGTGGTTGCAGCTGCAGCACTTATCGTGGTCAGTCTGACTTGCATACGAAGATAATATGAGAGGAGATTTGCAATGAAAGTTGTACTTATTGAACGACCAAAATTCTTATCGGCAATTTTACGGAAGATTTACGGAATTAAAAAGGTAATAAATCCGCAATAAAACTTTCTTATATGTAAAATAAAATGAAATTTTATTGGTAATCATTAATAACATAATTAAAAAAGATGTGCATATCAACAAAAAGATATGCACATCTTAATTTATTATTGAGTTCTTTTGGAAAAAATATTATAATAGGACTGAAATTTTATTATGGAGGTTTTGAATTAACACATGAAACTAATCAAGAAAAGCGTAAGCATTCTTCTTTCTTCAATGATGCTTGTTGGTTGTACAGTTACTGCGCTTACAGCTAATGCCTCAACAGGCGGTCAGCTTTGCAGTAAGTATGCCACAAACCCTAACGGCAAGGTAGGTATTCAGAAGACTATCACTATTGACGGTGATGTTACTGTAGACGACGTAACATTACTCCAGCTTTACGTTGCCGGTGACAAGTCACTTGACGCTAACGCTCAACTCAAAGCTGATGTAAACAGAGATGGCATTATTGACATTCTCGATTGCACAGAAATTCAGCTTTATGTTGCGGGTAATATTCCAAACCTCGGTTGATACCTGATATAATTTAACAGCTTTTACAGCATCGGATTGATTAATTTCAGTCCGATGCTTTTTTATTGTAATATTTTCATTACCTTTCTAATATATTTTGAGTATAAATATAAAAGGAGAGATAAAATATGGAGTTTAATCAGGATAACCGATCGTTTTGCACAACTGTTGCGGTGCTTGACACGGTTGCCGAACAGCTTGCTGATGTCGATTTAACTTTACCCGATTATTGTCCGGATATCGAAAAAATTTTGAAATGTACTCTTATCCCTAAAATTCAGACAAGAACCTTATCGGGCGGTCAACTGCAAATTGACGGTAACTGTGTTGTTAATGTGCTGTATGTTGACAGTATCAAAAAAAGTATTCGTTGCTGTGAGCAGTCGGTTAATTTTTCTCAAAGCTTTTCTGTTAAAGAAGCGCCTGATAATCCTGTTATATTAACAAGAACAAAGCCCGAGTACATAAACTGTAGGGCATTAAGCCCTCGCAGACTTGTAATGCACGGTGCATTTTCATTATATGCAAAGGTGCTTTCCTCGGCAAAAACAAGTATCTATTCACCGCCTGTCGAAAATTGTCTTGAAGCACAGCTGATGAATATAAAATGTGCAAGCCTGACTTCTCTTTGCCAAGAACAGTTCAGCGTGGTAGAAGAAGTTTCTGTGGGAGATAAGCCTGTAATTGAATCAATCTTGAGTACCGATATAAGTGTGAATATTACCGATACCAAAGCTGTTACAGGTAAACTTATGGCGAACGGCGAAATCAACTTAAAACTATTATATATAACTGATGTTGAGAGCGGCGAAACAGGAAAACTTGATTACTTATTGCCCTTTAATCAAATTATAGATTGCGAGGGTATCGACGAAAATACAATTAACTGTGTTTCCTGCGATATTATGTCTTATGACATCAGACTTAAGAATGATGTTATGTCAGATAAACCTCTTTTACTGCTTGATTTAAAACTTTGTCTTACAGAAGAAGGCTATGTAATAGCTGACGAAAATGTAGTTACAGACGCATATTCTGTTAAATGTGCAACTCAACCCGCTTTTATACAATTGAATATAGTAAGTGATCTTGCAAAACTTAATGATTCTCATATTGAAAAATCTTCGGTTGCTGTCGATAACGGAAAAATCAGCAAAGTAATAAACATATCATCAAACCAAATTACTGCTGATTATTCTTGCGACGATAAGGGTATAACTGTTTCGGGTAAGGTAAATATTTGTATTCTTGCCGAAAACGAAGATAAAATACCTGTGTTTATTGAACGCAATATAGACTATTCTCATCTTATGACATCAAGCAGTGAGTATAACTGTGCATTGTATGTTGAACCTCGTGTAGCAAGTATAAGCTATCGACTTGCCGATGACAGTACAGTTGAAATCAGGTGTGAAATTAAATTTGCCGTTTCGGCTGCCGCAAAAGAAAATATAAGGGCGGTTTCCGATGTAGAGATATTTGAAGATAAACCCATAAAGCCCGAAGAGTGTGCTCTGACTTTGTACTTTGCGCAAGCGGGGGAGAGTCTGTGGAGTATTGCCAAATCGCATAATACGGCACTTGATAAACTGATTGAAGAAAATTCGGCAGCGGCACAAAATGAGGATATTTCTCGAATGCTGCTTATTCCGAGAGTTTAGGAGGTACAAAAATGGAAGAAAGAAATGTGTATCGTGACATTTCACGCCGAACAGACGGAGATGTGTATATCGGTGTTGTGGGTCCTGTGCGAACAGGTAAGTCAACTTTTATAAAAAAATTTATGGACTCTCTGGTATTGCCGAATATAACGGATGAGGCGGTATATCGCAGAACTCTCGATGAACTTCCGCAGTCGGCGTCGGGAAGAACCATCATGACAACCGAACCTAAATTCATACCGGAAGAATCAGTTGAAGTTGATCTGGGAAACAACACTTCTTTCAGGGTAAGAATGATTGATTGCGTAGGTTATATAGTTGACAGTGCAATCGGCTACAGTGAAGACGAACAGCCGAGAATGGTTAAAACGCCTTGGTTCGATAAGGAGATTCCTTTTGATGACGCTGCCGAAATCGGCACCAAAAAGGTTATTACAGATCATTCGACAATCGGCTTGGTAATAACAACTGACGGTACAATCAGTGATATTGACAGGGAAGACTACATTGAGAGCGAACAGCGGGTTATTAACGAACTGAAAGAGATTAACAAACCTTTTATTGTTTTGCTCAACTCAACCGAACCCGAAAGCGAAAGAGCAAAAAATCTCGCTGCTCAAATGGCGTCAATTTACAATGTGCCTGTAATTCCCGTAAGCTGTATGGAACTTGACGAATTTGAAATTAAGCGCATTCTTGCCCAGCTTTTGTTTGAGTTTCACATAAAAGAAATCAAAGTAGATATTCCTAAATGGCTCGTAATGCTTGATAAAGATCACTGGCTCAAAACCAATATCTTTGACGCAATCAAAAAGAGTGCGGGAAAAATCGAAAAAATCCGTCAGGTTCAGGATATAATGCAAGAACTTGACAACTGCGAATATATTAATTCTACCGAAATAAAAAGTCTTGATTTGGGCAGAGGCTTTGCGACTATCGGAATTAATATTGACAGTAAATTGTTTTATAAGGTACTTTCCGAAGAATCGGGTATTGACATTACCGACGAATGTGCGCTGTTCAGTTGTGTAAAAGAACTTTCCAAAAAGCAGAAAGACTTTGATAAACTTGCGCAGGCTTATGAACAGGTGCAGGAAAACGGTTACGGAATTGTTATGCCGACTATTGAAGAGTTATCGCTTGAAGAGCCTGAAATTATTAAACAGAGCGGAAAGTACGGCATAAGGCTCAAAGCAAGCGCACCGAGTATTCATATGATGAAGATTTATACAAAGACAGAGGTAACTCCGATTGTAGGCTCGGAACAGCAGTCCGAGGAGCTTGTATCTTATCTTTTGAAAGAATTTGAGGAAAATCCGGAAAAAATTTGGGAAAGCAATATCTTTGGCAAATCCGTGCATGAACTTGTCAACGAGGGACTGCACAATAAATTGTACAGAATGCCGTCCGATGCAAGAGCAAAAATAGGTGAAACCATTGAAAAAATTATAAATGACGGTTGCAACGGTCTTATATGTATAATTCTGTAATTGAAATATAATGCTTTAAAATTAAACAAATTATATTTTAAAATATTTAATATGATTAGGTAAACCGCCAAAAATTATTCCCCCCCGTATTTATTATTGAAAATTTTACAGGAATAAAGTATAATAATCCTGTATGAAAATAATAAATATGGGGGTTATTTTATGAATCTTTCCGATGTAGCTTTAGCAGCTCAGACAGCCCAGAAAGAAAGTCTTACGCTTGCTGAAAAAGGCATAACATCCGCAAAGGTTGTTCTCACAGGCTTTGTTGTTGTATTTGCCATGCTTATTCTGTTGATTTTTATTATTAAAATCTACAGTGCTATTGTTCAGAAGGCTCAAAGTGCCGGCAGCAACAGCAAAAAAGGCAAGAAAAATAAAGATGAAAAACCTGCTGAAAAGCCGGCTGCGGCGCCTGCTCCTGTTGTTACCGCAAGCGCAGCAACAGACGGAATTTCAGACGAAGTTGTAGCTGTTATTTCAGCTGCCGTGGCAACAATGTACGGTTCATCTGAAAAAGCACGAATCAAGAGTATTAAAAAGTCATCTGACGGTGGTCGTTCAGCTTGGGCAAAAGCCGGTGTACTTGATAATACCCGCCCATTTTAAGGCATATTTTAAGGGAAAGGATGTTATCTAATGGAAATTTTACAAGGCTTTGTAGATGCCGTTGTAGGTATCTTTAACAGTTCAGGCCTTACAACTCTTAACTGGCAGAACTATGTTATGATTGGTATTTCAATCGTTTTGCTTTATCTTGCTATCAAAAAGCAATATGAACCGCTCTTGCTTCTTCCTATCGCTTTTGGTATGCTTCTTGTAAACCTTTATCCGAGCATTATGAGTGCTCCTTCGACCGAAATGATACCTCTTGCAGATTATGTGAAAGATCATACAGGAGCAATTCAATATCCGATTACCGAATTAAACGGTGCCGAATATGTAAACTATCCGACAAACGGCGGTTTGCTTTGGTATCTCTATCAGGGTGTTAAGCTTGGTATTTACCCACCGCTTATCTTCCTTGGTATTGGTTGTATGACAGACTTTGGTCCGCTTATTTCAAACCCAAAGAGCCTTATCCTCGGTGCTGCCGCTCAGATTGGTATTTTCTTAACATTTACAGGTGCTATCTTCCTCGGCTTTACAGCAGCAGAGGCAGGTGCTATCGGTATTATCGGCGGTGCTGACGGTCCTACGGCTATTTTCGTAACCACAAAACTTGCTCCGCATCTTTTAGGTTCAATCGCTATTGCAGCATATTCATATATGGCGCTCGTTCCTATTATTCAGCCGCCTATTATGAAATTTCTTACAACAAAGAAAGAGCGTTCTGTAGTTATGGAACAGCTTCGTCCTGTATCTAAACTTGAGAAGATTATGTTCCCTGTAATTGTTGTAATTATCATTGCAATCTTCCTTCCTGACGCTGCTCCGCTTGTCGGTATGCTTATGCTTGGTAACCTCTTTAAGGAATCAGGCGTTGTTGAAAGAATTAACAAGACAGCTCAGAATGAACTTATGAACATTATTACAATCTTCCTTGGTACTACTGTCGGTGCAACTGCATCGGGACAGACATTCCTTACATTCGCTACAATCAAGATTATCGTTCTTGGTCTTATTGCTTTCTGTTTGGGTACCGCATTCGGTGTACTCTTCGGTAAGATTATGTATGTTGCTACAGGCGGTAAGGTAAACCCACTTATCGGTTCAGCAGGTGTATCTGCCGTACCAATGGCTGCTCGTGTATCACAGAAGGTTGGTCAGCAGGAGAATCCAGGTAACTTCCTCCTTATGCACGCTATGGGTCCTAATGTTGCCGGTGTTATCGGTTCAGCAGTTGCAGCAGGTGTATTGCTCAATGTAGTTGGCTAAAAACAAATATATATAATTTCAATAAAGGAAGTCGTTATGGCTTCCTTTAATTTTATTGTTAATAATTCATTATTAGAATTAATTAGTGCATTTAATGAATTATAATATATATTATTGTATTTTTTATTGTATTTTTATGCTGATTTTGGGAGGTCGAGTAATGCCAACTAATATAACAATTCAGAGAATTTTAGTCATTGTCTTACAGAGAATAAAATTTATTATTCTTTTGACACTTGTATGTATGCTTTCGTTTTTTCTTTATTCTAAGTTTTTTATAACTCCTATGTACAGTACATCTGCTATGCTTTATGTGCAGAACTATAATGCTAAAAGCCAGAGCAATCAGGAAAACGGAAAAATCTTTAGCTCCGATATTTCAGGTTCTGCTTCTCTTGCCGAGGCATACATAGTTTTTCTTAATAATTCGGACAGCATTACTTCGCTTTTTAACGACTGCGATGTTTCAATAACAAACGATTCTTTCTTTATTACGGTTACGGTTTCGGGTTCAGACCCGCAAACATGTGCGAATGTAGCAAATCAGATTTGCGAGACTGCAGGCGATGTTTTTGCCGATCGCTTTGCATACGGACAGATTGGTATTGTAAGATCTGCGCAAGTTCCCAATGCACCGTATGAACCAAACAATCTTAAAAACGCATTGATTGGTTTGGTAATCGGTCTTGTTGCATCTGTGCTTATTTCAATTTTACTTGAACTTATTGACCTTACTGTTAAGCCCGATGACGACTTACAGGAAATGTACGATATTCCTATATTTGCGGAAATACCTGATTTTGGTAATTAAGGGGGGATAGCGTATGAAGTTAAGATTACCTTTTAAAAAGGATTTAAGTAAAAAAAGCAAGTCACAAGTAACTGTCAACAATAAAAATAAATTTGCAATTGTTGAGTCTTACAAAATTGCAAGAACCAATATTATGTTTTCTCTTTCTGCGTCTGAAAAGAAAGCCTTTGCGGTAACAAGTTATTCAAAGGGTGAGGGTAAAAGTACAGTTGCGTCTAACCTTGCAATTTCTTTTTCAAAAATGGAAAGTAAAGTATTGCTTGTTGACTGTGACCTTCGCCGACCTAATGTTCATAATATTTTTAAAATTGATAATACAAAAGGTCTTGCGGATGTAATCGGTAAGATGATTAATTTTGATCAGGCGGTTCAGAAAAATGTTCTTCCCGGACTTGATATTCTCGTTTCGGGTACTATTCCGCCAAACCCGTCGGAACTTATGTGTTCCTCAACATTTATTTCTTTGGTTGAGCAGTTAAAGGAAGAGTATGATTATATCATATTCGATACTCCGCCTATCGGAGTGGTTGCCGATGCACTTCTTCTAAAAGAATTAATTGCAGGCTTTATTGTTGTAGTAAGAGAAAGAGCCACAACTCATGGCGATTTACGAAATCTTACGGAAAGCATTAAGCTTGCCGATTCAAGAGTTCTTGGTATAGTCAAGGTAGGCTGTTCACAGAACGAGAGAAGAAAAGGCAAGTATTACTACAAATACTATTACAATTATTATTAATTATTTTACAGCTTACGAAAACATATCAATTGTTTTTCGTAAGCTGTTGTTTTATGGTATAAAATTATGATTTTTAAAATAAAATGCAAGATTTTTAAAAAACACTTGCATTTTTCTTCCTTTTGGATTACAATATAACAGTAATATTTTGTATTTTTTGCAATTTGAATTTAAGGAGAAAGCAAAATGAATTATGTGAATTGTAACAAAGAAGACCTCGAAAAAGAATATGCGGCACTTGTTGCTGAATATGAAGAGGTAAAAGGTAAGGGTTTAAAACTTAATATGGCAAGAGGTAAGCCGGGTGAAGATCAGCTTAACCTTTCAAGACCGTTGCTTGATGTAATCAACAGCAGCACTGACTGTATTACAGCACACGGTGCAGATTGCCGTAACTACGGTGAGCTTGCAGGCATTGACGAGTGCAAAAACTTTTTTGCGGAGATTTTTGATGTAGATCCGTCAGATGTAATGGTTGGCGGTAACTCAAGCCTTAATATGATGTTTGATACAATTGCAGGTTTTATGACAAAGCCTGTTGTTGAGGGCTGCAAGCCTTGGTATGAGGTAAAGAACAGAAAATTCCTTTGCCCGGCACCGGGTTATGACCGTCACTTTGCTATTACCGAATATTTTGATTTTGATCTGATTCCTGTTCCGATGACAGAGAATGGCCCTGATATGGATGTTGTTGAAAAACTTGTAGAGAATGACGATTCAATCAAGGGTATTTGGTGTGTTCCTAAGTATTCAAATCCGCTCGGCATTACTTTCAGCGATGAAACAGTTAAGCGTTTTGCCGCTTTAAAGCCTGCCGCAAAGGATTTCAGAATTATGTGGGATAACGCTTACTGTGTTCACGATGTAACAGATACTCCCGATGAACTTTTGAGTCTTATGGCTGAATGCAGAAAAACAGGTAATGTTGATCTTCCTATCATGTTTACATCAACATCAAAGATTACTTTCCCGGGTTCAGGTGTAGCTGCAATGGCTGCTTCCGATAACAATATGAAAGTAATTAAGAACAGATACCAGTATCAGGTTATCAGTTATGATAAGATGAATATGCTCCGTCACGCTCGTTTCTTTGGTGACCTTAACGGTGTTAAAGAGCATATGAAACTGCATAAAGCTGTTCTTAAGCCAAAATTTGAAATTGTGTTGAATGCTCTTGAGTCACAGCTTAAGGAAACAGGTACAGCTGATTGGACAAATCCAAACGGCGGTTATTTTGTAAGTGTAGATGTACTTGAGGGTACAGCAAAAGAGGTTGTTCGTCTTTGTAAAGAAGCAGGCGTTGTACTTACAGGTGCAGGCGCTACTTATCCTTACGGCAAGGACCCTAAGGACAGCAACATCAGAATTGCCCCTTCGTTCCCGCCAAACGATGAACTTAAGGAAGCAATGGATGTATTCTGCATTTGCGCTAAACTTGCAGCTTGTGCAAAAATTCTTAATAAATAAGCAATATATTAAGCATTAATTTGCTTATTTATCTAAATGCAATGTAAAATTTCCAACTAAAAAGAATTTTTTTATCAAAAATTCCCTTATCCGTTGACTTTTTATCAAAAAAATTATATAATAACTCTGTTATGTCTGTATGTGTGTCTTTCGTAACAGAGTTATTTTTATGAAAGCAACTACAGTCAATTAAAAAATGGAGGTTCCTAAGGCATGAAAAGAATACCAAAGCCTGTATTCTTCATTGTAGCCTTGCTGGTGCTTGCTTTTACATTTACAGCAGTTTTCGGAGTATCCTACTATACAGGTGACAACAAAAACACTGTCGTTAAAGGCATTAGCGATATACGATGGGGAATAGACATCAGGGGCGGTGTTGAAGCAACATTTAAGCCTGCCGGCGATGTTGACGCTACTGATGAGCAGTTAGAATCTGCTAAAGCAATCATTGAGCTTCGTATGGTATCTGACGGTATTACCGACTATGAACTTTACGCTGACTCTTCAAACGACAGAATTATTGTTCGTTTCCCGTGGAAATCTGACGAAAAAGATTTCGACCCTGCAACTGCTATTGAAGAAATATCATCAACAGCAGAGCTTACTTTCAGACCGGGTAAAAGCTATGAAACTACCGAAGTAGGTTCGGACGGCAACCCTGTTTACAAAACTCCTAAAGACGATACAACTGAAATTCTTATGAACGGCTCTTACATAAAGTCGGCGCAGGCAGTTGTAAATCAGGAAGATAACTCATACGCTGTAAGCATTGAGTTTAACGATGAAGGTAAACAGCTTTTTGGCGATATTACAACTAAGTATCTTAAAAAGACAATCTCAATTTGGATGGATGATGTTATGATTTCCGCACCTACTGTAAATGCGGCAATCACAGACGGCAAAGCACAGATTACAGGTGACTTTGACGCTGAATCTGCAACTGCTCTTGCAAACAAGATTAACGCAGGTGCTCTTCCGTTTAAACTTGAAACTGTAAGTTCAAGCAACATCAGCCCTACACTTGGTGAGAATTCACTTACAGCCATGGCTTATGCAGGTGTTATTGCATTTGTGGTTATTGCTGTTATTATGATTGTAATGTACAGACTTACAGGTGTTATCGCAGTTATTTCTCTTGCAGGTCAGATGGGTCTTGCAATTGCGGCTGTATCAGGTTACTTTACAACTATTTCGTCATTCACAATGACACTTCCTGGTATTGCAGGTCTTATTCTTTCAATCGGTATGGGCGTTGACTGTAACGTAATTACAGCAGAGCGTATTAAGGAAGAATTAAAGCAGGGCAGAACTCTTGACGGTGCTCTCGAGCGTGGTACAAAGAATTCACTTTCTGCTATCATCGACGGTAATATGACAGTTATTATAGTATCTGTTATTCTTATGCTTGTATTCGGTCCGTCAAACATTCTCTCAATCATCTTTGGTGAATCAACAACCGGTACAATCTACTCATTCGGTTACACACTCCTTGTTGGTGTAATTGCTAACTTTATTATGGGCGTATTCCTTACCCGTGTAATGCTCAGAAGTATTTCAGGCTTTAAGGTATTCCGCAAAAAAGGCTTGTACGGAGGTGTTAAGAATGGCTAATGAAAGCACAAAATCCGCTAAGGTTAATGGTCAGCTTTCTGTTGAAGAAGTAAGTGAAAAATTCAACGGCGGCAGAAAGATTATTGACTTTACAGGTCACTGCAAAATTTTCTTTGGCATTTCCATTGCAATTATTGTAATCGGTATCATTTGTAACTTCATTTTCGGTACTACACTTGACATACAGTTCTCGGGCGGTGCGTCAGTAAAATACAGTTATTCCACAGATATTTCCGAATCCGAACTTACTGATTTTATTCAGTCACATACAGAGGCAAGAATCACTACTTCTTATTCAACAGATATGGTTGGTAATTCCGGTCATAATGTTGCTGTTCAGTTCTCCGGAAACAAGGCTATTGATACTAACATTCAGTCGACACTTCTTGAAGATCTCAATAAACAGTATCCTGATGCAGGCTTTAAAATTCTTGAGTCGGGTTCTATTGACGCTTCAATGGGCTTTAACTTCCTCTTAAAGTGTCTTACAGCTGTTGCAATCGCAAGTATACTTATGGTTATTTATGTAACACTCAGATTTAAGAAAATCGGCGGTCTTTCAGCCGGTGTTACAGCTCTTATAGCACTTTTCCACGATGTTGTTATGATTTACTTTATGTATGTAATCTTCCGTATGCCGATCGATTCCAACTTCATTGCCGTAGTTCTTATGATTCTCGGTTACTCACTTAACGATACAATCGTTATTTACGACCGTGTTCGTGAAGAACGAAAAGCACTTGGCAGAAAAACAGATGCAGGTATGGTATTTAATCTCAGTGCTACAAAGTCGCTTAAGAGAACAATTATTACTTCTGTAACAACTCTTTCAGCAATCTTGATTGTATATATTGTTGCCTTAGTATATAATATCTCTTCGGTACAGGCTTTCGCACTTCCGATGATTATCGGTATCATTTCAGGTTGTTATTCTTCTATCTGTATTGCAGGTCCTCTTTGGGTACTCTGGCAGAGAAAGAAAAAGAACAGCAAAAAGAAATAATGCGTTTGCTTTAAATTTTATTTAATAATTATGGGCTGCGATATTAATAAATTTCGCAGCCCTGAATTTATATGTGAAAGCATATTATTGTATATTTTATGGTAAAACTATTATGGGGTAATCTTTACTGTAATCAGGGGTGTTATATGAAAAAAATCTTTTCGTTTTTATTGGTAATCATATCAATATGTTCTTTATTACTTTACGGTTGTTCAAGCAATGAACAAAACAGCAGACAATCCGAAAAATTAAGTATAGTAACTTCTATTTTTCCGTATTACGATTTTGCAAGAAATATTGTCGGCGATAAAGCAGATGTAAAGTTATTGCTTTCACCCGGTAACGAACCGCATCATTACGAACCGTCACCGTCCGACATTGTTGCCATAGAAGAATGTGATATATTTATCTATAACGGTGGAGAAAGTGACGAGTGGGTTGAAAATGTGCTCGACTCGCTTGAAAATAAAAATATTACTGTTTTGAAGATGACCGATTATGTGTCACTTCTTAATGAAAAAAATCCTGACCATACTGACGGTGATGAGGCAGATGAACATATATGGACTTCTGTCAGAAATGCCGAGCAGCTTGTAAAGAAAATATCGGATGTTGTTATGGAAAAGGATAATAAAAATAAATCTGAATATGAAAACAATACAAATCAGTATCTTTTAAGTCTTGACGAACTTGACAAAGAATTTACCGATGTTGTTAATAATAAAAAGCGTGACACTGTTGTATTCGGCGACAGATTTCCGTTTTTGTATTTTATGACCGATTACGGACTTAACTACGAATGTGCGTTTCCGGGCTGCAGCAGTGAAACCGAACCGAGTCTTGAAGTAGTGACAAGACTTATTGATTATGTAAGAGATAATAATATTCCTGTTGTGTTTCACCTTGAAATGTCAAACGGCAAAATTGCACAGTTGATCGGTGATGATACCGGAGCTGAAATTTTGCAGTTTTCGTCGTGCCATAATATTACAAAAGATGAATTTAATAACGGAGAAGATTATATTTCTGTTATGAAACAAAATTGCAGTGCATTAAAGGAGGCTTTATCTTAATGTCATTAATTGATTTTAATAAGGTAACTATTGGCTATGACGGCAAAAGTGTAATTTCGGATCTTACTTTTCAGATAAAGCCGAATGAATATGTTTGCATAGTTGGCGAAAACGGTTCAGGTAAGACAACACTTATGAAATGCTTACTTGGACTTATTCCGCCTTTATCGGGTAAGATTACATTCGGTGACGGATTAACTCAAAATGAAATCGGTTATCTTCCGCAAAAGACTGTTTTGCAAAAGGATTTTCCTGCTTCGGTTGAAGAAGTTGTGTTATCCGGCTGTCTGAATAAAAAACATACCTTGTTTTATTCAAAAGAACAGAAAAAAACCGCTGAAAAAAATATGGCACTTACAGGAATTACCGATATTCGTAAAAACTGTTTTCGTGAACTTTCGGGTGGTCAGCAACAAAGGGCATTGCTTGCAAGAGCATTGTGCGCAACAACAAAACTTTTGATTCTTGATGAACCTGTTACGGGACTTGACCCTGTTGCAAGTGCGGATATGTACAACCTTGTAAAGAATCTGTATAAAGATGGAATAACGGTAATTATGGTATCACACGATATTACCGCCGCAGTAAACAACGCAACAAAAATTCTTCATCTTACTAAAGACAATTACTTTTTCGGCAGTACGCATCAGTATCTTCATTCCGATGTAGGCAAGAAGTTTTTGATTACTGATTGCCCTTGCGACGATTGCAGGCATCACCATATTCATAATTTAGCGTAAAGGAGGCGGTAAGATGTTTGAAACTATTGCTGAAATGTTTTCGTACGGTTTTATTGTAAGAGCTTTTATTGTCGGTACTCTTGTTTCGCTTTGCGCCGCTTTGCTTGGCGTAACTCTTGTGCTGAAACGATATTCTATGATCGGTGACGGCCTTTCCCATGTAGGCTTTGGTGCGCTCGCAATTGCCGCATCGTTAAATCTTGCACCGCTACAGGTTGCGGTTCCGGTTATAATTATTGCCGCATTTTTACTTTTAAGACTTTCGGAAAAAAGTAAAATCCGTGGAGATGCGGCTATCGCCATTATTTCAAGTACAGCGCTTGCAATCGGTGTTGTCTGTGTAAGTATTTCGGGAGTAAATACCGACCTTAATTCTTATTTGTTCGGCAGTATTCTTGCCACAACAAACGCTGATGCTGTAATGTGTGCCGTTCTTGCTTTGATAGTAATTGTGATTTTTGTTTTGTTTTACAATAAGATTTTTGCGGTTACATTCGATGAAACATTTTCAAAGGCTACAGGACTTAAAACAGGTGTTTATAATACTGTAATTGCCTTGCTCACAGCACTTACAATCGTAATCGGTATGAGAATTATGGGCACGCTTTTGATTTCGGCTCTTATCATTTTCCCTGCACTTTCTTCAATGAGAGTGTGCAAAAAATTTAAAGCGGTAATTATTTGTTCGGGTGTACTTTCACTTATTTGTTTC
The DNA here is from genome assembly GCF_014288065.1 of Ruminococcus intestinalis. Taxonomy (NCBI): domain Bacteria; kingdom Bacillati; phylum Bacillota; class Clostridia; order Eubacteriales; family Oscillospiraceae; genus Ruminococcus; species Ruminococcus intestinalis. The sequence goes on from NZ_JACOPS010000001.1 coordinate 319,418, forward strand.
TTCGTTGGAATGTATGCATCTTACACAATGGATACTCCGACGGGAGCAAGCGTAGTAATTGTAAATGCCTTTGTATTTGTAATTTTCTGGCTTATTGAAGTTATTAATACAAGAGTAAGAAAACATAATTAATTATAAAATATTTTCAATTTTAACAAGCTCACTGTCCTTTACGGAGGTGAGCTGTTTTTTTATGCCCGCACTTTCGGCAAGGTAATTGTCGTTGCTCTGTGTAGCGACATATGACCGCATTGCAGATAGGTTTACACTGATTTCATCAACATAATCGTGAATAAGAAGAATATCAAAAATGCTTAGATTCTTTTGCCATTTTGATTCTGCAGCTGCAAGCACATCTTTTGCACCGTCATAATTCTCACTTTTAACAAGGTTGTCGGCAGATACAATTTCTTCGTTAAGTTCGTCAATTCTATTTGTAACATAGAACATTTCAAAAATGCCTGTTGCTATTGATAAAATAAAAAAAGCCAATGATATATATATTCTTTTCATATTAAATTTCCTTTGTAATTATTTTATAATTTCCTGCTCCGTCAAGCGTCATAATAAATATATCGTCTATGGCGACATTTTCTTTGTAAAGAATTTTATCTACGGTTTCCTTGCTGTTTTTGCAAAGCCTGAGTGAATTTTGTAAAAGCTGTCCGTCGCTGATTACCACGGTTTCAAGTTTTGTGTCGGGAACTTTAATATCGAGGTTTTCAAGTGTTACCGTGCGCTTTTCGGGCTTTTGCAAAACGCTTATTTTTCCGTTGGTTTCTACGATACAATATTGTACCTCGTCGAGTGAAAAAATATCCTGTTGTCTTAGCTGAATACATAAATCTTCGGTTGACATTCTAAGCCGTTTCATTTCGTTTTGCATCAGTTTTCCGTCCTCTATTACGGTTATGGGCGAACCGCAGATAAGACCTCGGAATTTTCTGCTTTTCAGCATTATTATACTTGCTATTATTTCACAGGCAATAAGAACGAGTACGGGAATTATGCCCGAAAGCAACGGTTGTGAAGTATTTGACATAGGAATTGCCGCAATATCGGATACAATCAGAGTTACTACAAGTTCGCTCGGCTGCATATCGCTTATTTGCCTTTTGCCCATAAGCCGAATTGCAAGAATAACAAATGCATACAAAAGCAGAGTTCTTATAATTGAAATAATCATTTTATCACCATTACTAATGTTTGCAATAAATGTAATTATATACAAATTTCGGAATAATTGAGATAACTTTGTAAAGCCTAATATTGGTGATAGAATGTATAATTCATTAAAAGAAAATTTATCTTCCCTTAAATCGGCTTTTGCAAATTCTGCCGATTTTACTGTGAGAGATATGATATTAAATTCAGATAATAAAACCACATCCGCAGTAATTACAATAGAGGGAATGTGCAGTAAAGAAGTAATCGCACTTTCTATAATTAATCCGATTTTTGATTTTGATTTTAAAAATGCAGACGGTACACAAATTCTTGATGAAATTCGACTTTCGGTTCTCTCTGCAAGTGAAATTGTGGAATTTGAGAGCTTTGATGAGGCAATAATGTTTTTAACTTCAGGTTTTGCTGTAATTGCCGTTGACGGATGCAGTAAAATGCTTGCAATCGGTGTGCAGGGCTTTTCTTTCAGAGGAGTTACCGAACCCGAGAGCGAAGTGGTACAGCGTGGTTCAAAGGAAGGCTTTACCGAACCTTTGAGAATTAATATGACGCTTATCAGACGAAGAATAAAAAGTCCTGACCTTGTATTTGAAACCGCAACAGTCGGTACAACTTCAAAAACTCAACTCTGTATTTGCTATCTGCAAAATTCGGTGTCTAAAATTATCCTTGATAAAATAAGAAAAAGACTGCAGTCAAGTGACCTTGAAATGGTGCTTGCATCGGGTTATTTATCTGAATATCTTGAGGATAAGGGCACAAAGTCTATATTTTCGGGAGTAGGCATTTCCGAACGCCCCGATACTGTATGCGGAAAACTTATGGAGGGAAGAGTAGCAATTTTAGTTGACGGTACTCCGACCGCAATTATTATTCCGCATATTTTTGTGGAGGAATTTCAGAGTGTGGACGATTATTCAAACCGCCCGTATTATGCAACCTTTATCAGAATATTAAAGTATATTTCATTTTTCACGGCAATATTTGTACCCGGTATTTATACTGCGTTTGCTCAATTTCATCCCGAGTATTTTCCGAAAGGCTTGCTTTTAAAAGCGTCAACGGCACTTGCGGATACTCCTTTGCCTGTTGCGCTTGAAGTGCTGATAATTATGTTTGTTTATGAAATTATGAGAGAGGCGGGATTGCGGATTCCAAAACCGCTCGGTCACGCCGTCAGCATTGTGGGTGCGCTTGTAATTGGTGAAAGTGCGGTAAATGCAGGGTTTATTGCCTCATCTACCCTTATGATAGTTGCAGTTGCGGCAATCAGCAGTTATGTTACTTCGTCGCTTTATGCACCTATTACAGTGCTTAGATTTGCTTTTGTGGCAGTCGGAGGGATTTTCGGAATGTGGGGGATTGTTCTTATGAGTTGCTTTGTGCTTGCAAATATATGTGCAAAAACTTCTGTCGGTGTTCCGTATATGTCTTCGCTTGCTCCTTTTTCTGTAAGAAGAATGAGAGATGTTTTTGTGCGTGCGGATTGGAAAAGATTATCCCGACATACAATAAGAGTTCAAAAGTTTGCTCAGACAAAGGAGAGTGACTCTGATGAAGGGTAAGATAACCCAGGTATATGCAGGGCTGTTTGCCGTTTTTGTTTTTATATTTTTGGGAGTAAAATATAATTATCTCGGCACACTTCCTTTGTGGGCGGTTGTTCTTGAAATTTTATTTATGGCGGTTGTACTCGCAGTGCTTATGCTGCCGTCTTACATTCTCCATAAGTCAACAGGCTGTGATGTGTTTAATGTGTTTTTAAATAAAAGCTCATTGACAAAAATTACATTTTCTTCTCTTTATTGTATATTGTTTGTATTTGCAAGCGTGCGATTTCTTTCACTGTATGTTGATATTCTTATTACTGCGCTGAACTCGAATGCAAACAGGTTTGTACTTGCTGTCGGAATACTTTTTGTATGCGCATACAGTGCGTACAAAGGTGTGTTTACCGCATCAAGATGTGCTCTTATCAGTTCGGTTGTTACGGCAATTTTTATAATAATATTTCTGCTTGGCAATATTTCTGATGTAGAATTAAGCAATCTTTATCGCAGTAACAGTACAGATGATTTTTTTGCCGCACTTTTTTCTTTGCTGCCTGTTTGTGTGTTGCCTGTAATTTTTTCTGTAATATCGGGAAGTTTCAGTCAAAGTAAATCCGCTTTTGTATGGTTTCTTGTAATTGCCTTTGTAAGCAGTGCTGTGCTTGTATTTTTTATGAATACAGTTCTTGCTGATTATGCAGACGACAGGGAGTTTCCGTATTTCATACTTGCCAAAAATGCCTCCTTCGGACAAATGACGAGTTTTGATTTTCTTTATATGATTTGTATTTCTTTTTGCTCTTTTATAATTGTTTCACTGCTTTTATGCTGTATAAATGAGAGTACAGGTGTAAAGAAAAGAGGAAAAAATACCTTTATATTTACATCGTTGATTTTTGTAATGTATATATGTACCGAGGTTTTTCCGAAAGCAAAGGAGCTTGTGCAGAATGATATTATTTTTGCAGTTATGTGTGCCATATACGCAGTTGTATTACCGATTTATGCTTTGTTCAGATTGAAAGGAGGCAAACAGGGTGATTAAAAAAGTTTTGGCATTAATGCTTGTTTTAAGCAGTGTATTTTTGTGCGGTTGCGACAACAGTAAAAGGATAGATAAAGCTGTTATTATTGAGTGCATTATAGTTGATAAAAGCGATTACAAATTTATTTATATTTCTGATGAAGAAAAAAGCGAAACTGTCAAAATCGAAGAAGAAAGCCTTGAAAAAGCGCTCAAAACTTTAAAAACCGAGCATAAACCCGAAATTGTACTTTCTAAGCTTGAACTTATAGCATTTGCGGAAAATGTTGAGAGCGAAAAATATTACTCTGCATTACAGTATATAAAGAATAATTATGCGGTATCACCGTCGGTATATACAGCGGTATGCAGTAACGACATTTTAAAATTGCTTGATGAACCGAAAACGCTTGAAAAATGTACTGAACAAATAATGATTTTAGAGAAAAAAGATACCGACATTTCATCAACTCTATTAAAAATGAACAACAACCTTAATAAATCTAAGAAATCATTGCTATATTTACCTCATATTAGTAAAAATAACGGAGTTACAGGCGAAAAAGTTGAAATTATGATAAAAAAATGAAAAATAATTCATAAAAAGACTTTATACTATAAGCGTTTTGTTGTATAATAATTGATGTATAGAATGGAAAGGCTATATACTTTGGGCAAAACTTTTGAATATATTTACCAAAGTAATTTGTGATAATGTAATTAAATTGAGAATAAAATACTTTAATATAACTTTGTAAACATAAGCCTGTGCAATGAGTAAACATAAGTTGCGGACAGCATAGTCAAAAAATTATTTTTAAAGCGGATTTTTTAAAATCTCGGTTCAATATCATTATTACTGATACAAAGCCTTTCACGAGCATATATTTTAATTATTGAACGGCGGTGGATTTATGGCTAGTGATTTTTCGGTTGCATTATCAAAAATGACTGAAGATTTAGATTTGCAAAAGGTTTATATTGCTGAAAATTTTGAAGAAATCAAAGTTTCAACATTTGAAGTAAATCGTCCGGGACTTGAGCTTACAGGATATTTTGACTTTTTCGACAGCAGCCGACTGCTCCTTTTTGGTACAACAGAGTTTTCGTATCTCTCTCGTTTCGGCTCGGAGGCTCAAAAAATGGTTATTGACTCAATATTGAGCTTTGGCCCGCCTGCGATTATCATTTCAAGAAATATCGAACCACCTATAGCTATGATGGAAAGTGCAAAAACACATAAGGTGTCAATTTTGCGCTCGGCAGAAACAACATCACAGGTTACAGCGGCACTTTTCCAATATCTTAACAAAGAACTTGCGCCTCGAATTACAAGACACGGTGTTCTTGTGGAAGTTTACGGTGAGGGTTGTCTGCTGCTCGGTGACAGCGGTGTAGGTAAGAGTGAAACCGCTATTGAACTTATTAAGCGTGGACACCGTCTTGTTGCCGATGACGCAGTGGAAATCCGAAAAACCTCCACTCACACGCTTATGGGACAGTCACCTGAAAATATCCGACATTTTATTGAACTTAGAGGTATCGGTATTATTAATGCAAGACAGCTTTTCGGTATGGGTTCGGTAAAGATTACGGAAAAAATAGATATTGTTATCAATCTTGAAATTTGGGACAACACCAAGGTTTACGACAGAATGGGACTTGATAATCAGTATATGGATATTTTGGGCGTTGAAGTGCCGACCTTGACCATACCTGTAAAGCCGGGCAGAAACCTTGCCGTTATTATTGAGGTTGCGGCCATGAACAACCGTCAGAAAAAGCTCGGTTATAATGCCGCACAGGAGCTTTTGAGCGCACTCGGTATGGATTTTGATATGTCGCAGACAGAGAAAGTCATCGTTGACAAATGGGAGTAATAACGGGGTGAGCAAATGAGATTAGTTGCCGATATGCATACACATTCAATAGCGTCTACACACGCTTATGCCACTATAACGGAAATGGCACAGGAGGCGCACGATCTCGGACTTTTTGCCATTGCAATCACTGACCATGCAAGAACTATGCCGGGAGCACCGGGTCCGTTCTATTTTGAATCCCTTGCTATTTTACCCGCATACATAAAGGGCGTAAGAGTGCTGCACGGAATAGAGGCTAATATATGCGATTACAACGGTAATCTTGATGTTGAGCCGCAGCTGCAGGATAATCTTGAATGGGTGGTAGCTTCACTTCACACTTTAACTATTGAGGGCGAGGCAACTGTTGAAAAATGTACACAGGCTTACCTCGGCCTTGCAAAAAATCCTAATGTAAATGTCATTGGTCACAGTGGCAGTGAATACTTTAAATATGACTATGAAAAAGTTATCCCTCAGCTTGCAAAAGAGGGCAAACTTATTGAAATTAACGATTCCGCATTCAGATATAAAAAGAGTTGTGCCTCAAATTGTACGCAGATTGCAAAACTTTGTAAAAAATACAAAGCAAGAATTTGCGTGAATACCGATTCGCACTATACCCATACCCTTGGCAGAGGCACCGAAACTCTGAAAATGCTTGAAGATATAGATTTTCCGCAGGAGCTTATTGTTAATGCGAACGAAGAAACCCTGAAAGCATACTTTAAGGAGAAAAATATTTATTATTAACTGGAGTAATTCGATGAATAATATTGAAAATATATATAAATTTGCAGACAGTCTTGCTTGTGAAACAAAGCTTAACGAGCCGATGAAAAAACACACAAGTTTTAAAATCGGCGGCAATGCGGCAGTTTACATAAAGGTTGACAGTCTAAGTAAGCTTTGCAAATTTGTAAGACAATGTAAACTTACAGATACAAAATATTTCTTGCTCGGTAACGGCAGTAATATACTTGTAGACGATAATGGCATGGATTGCGCTGTTATTAAACTTGACGGCGATTTCAAAGAGATAAGAATGATAGACAGCGAAACCGTTTATTGCGGTGCAGGTGCTACACTTGCTGCTCTTTGTAAATTTGCGCTTAACAACAGTCTTTCCGGACTTGAGTTTGCGTGGGGAATTCCGGGCTCTGTAGGCGGTGCGGCATTTATGAATGCGGGCGCTTACGGCGGAGAAATGAAAGATGTTGTCGTGTCGGTAAATCATATTACAGATGACGGCGCTATCGGCAGAATTGATAAAGAAAATCTTGAATTCGGCTATCGCACAAGTGCTTACCGTAAAAATAACTGCATAATCACAGGCATAACACTCAAACTTAAGAGCGATAATCCCGATGATATTCGTCACAGAATGGACGATTTTATGAGCAGACGAATTGATAAACAGCCGCTTGAATTTCCAAGTGCGGGCAGTGTTTTCAAGCGACCCGAGGGAAATTACGCAGGTGCTTTGATAGAACAGTGCGGATTTAAAGGTAAGGGTGTCGGCGGTGCCGAAGTATCGGAAAAACACGCAGGCTTTATTATTAATAAAAGCAATGCCACTGCTAAAGATGTAAAAGAGCTTATTTCTCAAATTCAGACAACTGTTAAAAAAGAAACAGGTTATGATCTTGAATGTGAATTGATAATGCTTTGAAAATAATTATTTATGCAATAATTAAGGCGTAATAGAGGAAGTTGATATTATGGAATTTGTAATTATTTCGGGTATGTCGGGCGCAGGCAAAACAAGTGCGCTGCACATTATGGAGGATATAGGATACTACTGCGTTGACAATATCCCCACCTCACTTTTGCAGACATTATACAAACTTTGCAAAGATTCTTCGGACAAAGCAATGAAAAGAGTTGCGGTTGTGGTTGATGTCAGAGGCAACGGTGATTATGAGGTTATGTACGACGACCTTGAAAACTTCAAGAAAAATAACGAGGGCGTAAGTATTCTTTATATTGACGCAAAAGTCGACAGCCTTATTGTGCGTTATAAAGAAACAAGAAGAAGACATCCGCTTACCGAAAGACTTAAGGACGGCTCTGTTGCCGCCGCTGTAAAGGAAGAACAAAGATTGCTTGTTCCCGTAAAAACACTTGCCGATTACAGTATTGATACGACATTTATGTCAATTAAACAGCTTAGAGAACGCATTATTTCGATGTTTCTTGAGAACAGCTCCAACAGTATTATGATTACTTTTATGTCTTTTGGATTTAAGTACGGTATTCCGCTTGAATCTGATTTGATTATAGATGTTCGTTGTTTGCCTAATCCGTTTTATATTGCGGAACTTAAGGAACATACGGGACTTGAAAAATGTATTCAGGACTATGTGCTTGACAGTGAAGAAACACAGGAATTTGTAAAAAGACTTATTGACTGGCTTGACTATTCATTGCCTTTGTATCTTAAAGAAGGCAAAAGCGAGCTTGTAGTCGGCATAGGCTGTACAGGCGGCAAACACCGCAGTGTTACAATTGCGGAATTGCTTGATAACTATTTTATGGAAAAAGGTTACAAGTGCATTGTACAGCACAGAGATGTAAAAAAATAACGAGGTGTAAATAGTGTCGTTTTCCTCCGAAGTTAAAAAGGAGCTTTGCTCTGTTAATGCTGTAGATACCGAACAAAAAAAGGCAGAGCTTTACGGCCTACTTATTTTCTCTAAGGTATTTAAAAAAGATAAAATTGTTCTTACAACCGAAAACAGTGATGTTTCTAAAAAAGTGACGGATTTGCTTGAAGAACTTTATATGCCGATTATCGAAAAAGAAACCACTTTGCGTGTCAGAACCACAGAGCATCACCTTTCTAAAATTTCACTTATAAATGCCGATGACTGTTTAAGAATTTTTGATGATTACGGTCATCACGACAATGATATATCGCTAAGAGTAAACAGAGCCAATATAAGCAGTGACGAACTTGTGGCGGCTTTTTTACGAGGAGCTTTTGAGGGCTGCGGTTCGGTGTCTGACCCAATGAAAAGTTACCACGCCGAGTTTTGTGTGCCGCATAAAAATCTGTCGGTCGATTTGTGTAAAATTCTTTCGGAAATACCCGAATGTGATTTTACGCCGAAAACAGTTGTGCGCAACGGCAGTTATGTTGTCTATTTTAAAGGCAGTGAGCAAATTTGTGATTTGCTTACATACATAGGCGCAACAAATTGTGCTATGGAAATTATGGGTACAAAGGCTGTAAAACAGGTGCGCAATAACATTAACAGGCGCATAAACAGTGAGGTTGCCAATATAACCAAAATTGCGTCTGCTTCCGCAAAGCAGCTTGCGGCGATACAAAAAATCAAAGACAAAAAGGGAATAGAGTCTTTGCCCGACGATTTAAGAGAAATAGCCGTGTTAAGACTTGAAAATCCCGAAATGTCGCTGAGAGATTTGGGACAAAACCTTTCTGTGCCGATAAGCCGCAGCGGCGCAAACCACAGAATGAACAGATTACTTGAATATGCAGAGGATCTTGAATAATGAATAAAAAATTAACTTTTGAACAAGCTGACGCTAAACTTGACGAGGTTGTGGCTAAACTTGAAAATTCACAACTTCCGCTCAAAGAAAGTGTTGATTGCTACACAGAGGCTTGCGAATTACTTGCTTTTTGTATGCAGGAACTTTCGGAAAGCAAAGGCAAAATTGAAGATATTAATACAAAGTTAAATAATATTTGTACTACAGACGGTGATGAATAATGACTGATTATATAAAACAAACCGAACAGGCTCTTTATGATTATTTGCCTGACTTAAATTGCAGAGAAAAAGAACTTATCGAGTCTATGAAATACAGCCTTGAGGCAGGCGGAAAAAGAGTAAGACCTAATCTTGTATTCAGTTTTAACGAACTTTGCAATGGCAAGACAGATGCTGCGGTACCTTTTGCTTGTGCGGTTGAGATGATACACACATATTCGCTTATTCACGATGATCTGCCTTGTATGGATAATGACGATATGCGCAGAGGCAAACCGTCAAATCATAAGGTGTACGGTGAAGATACTGCTTTGCTTGCGGGAGATGCATTGCAGTCGCTCGCTTTTGAAATTATGACAAGCGACAAGGCAATCAGCCAAAGCTCGGCTGCTGCGTGTTGTAAAGCTGTAAATACCCTTGCGGCTTATTGCGGTGCAAGAGGTATGGTCGGCGGTCAGGTTATTGACATTATTAATGAAAATAAATCAGCACCGCTTGAAGTGTTGAGAGAAATGGATTATAAAAAAACAGCTTGTCTTATAAAGGCGGCTTGTGAGCTTGGATGTATTTCTGCGAATGCTGATGATAAACTTATAAAATCAGCATCTGAATACGGCGAGTGTATAGGTATTGCTTTCCAGATCCAGGACGATATTCTTGATGTTACTTCCACTGACGAAGAACTCGGAAAACCTGTAGGCAGTGACAACGAAAACGCTAAGTCAACATATGTGTCGCTTCTCGGTATAGAAAAGTGCAGAGAACTTGTTGCTGAACTTACAGATAAGGCAAAAACGGCTCTTAATGCTTTTGACGGTGATACAACGGCTTTGTGCGATTTTGCGGATTACCTTGCAAGCCGTAAAAAATAATTTATTATGAATATGGAAAAGGATAAGGAGGGAGAAAATGGGTGACTATGAGTTACTGTCAAAAATAAAATCGCCTGCTGATGTAAAAAGGCTTGATGAAAAAGACTTGGCGAAATTATGCAGTGAAATACGAGAAAAATTGATTGAAACCGTATCGCTCAACGGCGGTCACCTTTCTCCGAATTTAGGCGTTGTGGAACTTACCGTGGCACTCCACAGAACTTTTAATTTGCCCAAAGACAGCATTGTATGGGATGTGGGACATCAGAGTTATACTCATAAATTGCTTACGGGAAGATTTGACGATTTTTATACATTGCGCCAAAAAGGGGGCATTTCGGGTTTCCCTAAACGCAGTGAAAGCAAGTATGATGATTTTAATACAGGCCACAGCAGTACATCTATTTCTGCGGCATACGGTATTGCAAGAGCAAAGATGTTAAGCGGAGATCAGAGCCATACGGTTGCCGTAATCGGTGACGGCTCATTTACGGGCGGACTTGCTTTTGAGGCAATGAACAATGCCGGACGATTCAAAAAGAATTTTATTGTTATTCTTAATGACAATAAAATGTCAATTTCTAAAAATGTCGGTGCTTTTCCGAGATATCTTACCACAGTAAGAATACAGCCGTGGTATATAAGAGTAAAGAAAAATACGGAAAAGGTGCTTTCTAAAATTCCTCTGTTTGGCAGACCGATAAGCGCATTTTTAAGGAGAAGTAAGTCAAAAATTAAAAATCTTGTGTACAAAAACACTTTGTTTGATTGCTTTGGCTTTACATATATCGGTCCTATTGACGGTCACGATATACCGGAACTCGAAAATGCACTTTCAGCCGCAAAGAAAATCAATTCACCCGTACTTTTGCATGTTGTTACTAAGAAAGGCAAGGGATATTTACCTGCCGAAGAAAATCCGGGCACTTTCCACGGAATCGGCAAATTCGATATTGATTCGGGCGAACCTATATCTTCTCATAAAGGATTTTCTGCTGAATTTGGTAACACACTTTGTGAACTTGCGGAAAAAGATAAAAAAATCTGTGCTATTACCGCCGCAATGGCAAAGGGCACAGGACTTGAGAAATTTTCTATCTATCATAAAGAAAGATTTTTTGATGTCGGAATTGCGGAAGAACACGCCGTGACTTTTGCGTGCGGACTTGCCTCAAAGGGTATGCGTCCTGTATTTGCGGTTTATTCGACATTTTTACAGAGGTCATATGACCAGATTATACACGATGCGGCAATGAGCGGACTGCACATTGTGCTTGCTATTGACAGAGCGGGAATTGTCGGTGATGACGGCGAAACACATCAGGGCGTATTTGATGTATCTATGCTTAATTCAATTCCGAATGTCACAATTTTTTCTCCGACATATTTTGACGGACTGAAATGTGCGCTTAATTCCGCAATTTATGTTTGCAACAATGTTGCCGCTGTAAGATACCCTCGTGGCGGTGAACTTTATAAGCCCGATGATTTTGGCGAAGAAAGCATTACTTATGATATTTACGGCAACAAAGATTGCGGCAAGCTGATTATCACTTACGGCAGATTATTCTCTTATGCCTGCAAAGCAAAAGAAATGCTTGCGGAAAAAGGCATAGAAGTTTGTATTTTAAAACTTTGTAAAATCAAACCGATTGACCCGTCGGCATTTGATTTTGCAACCGAATTTAATACGGTGTGGTTTTTTGAAGAGGGAATAAAAACAGGCAGTGTTGCCAGAAATTTCGGTGATGCTTTGCTTGCAAGACAGTTTAACGGCTGTTATCATATAAAAACCATTGGCGATAAATTTGTAAAACAGATGTCGGTATCCGAGGCTTTGCATATGCTCAAACTCGATGCAGAGGGTATGGCTGATGTAGTCTTGGAAGACCTTGACAGGATTGGAAACAGATAATGAAAAAAAGACTTGATATACTCGTATATGAAAACGGATTTACTGACAGCCGTGAAAAGGCAAAAGCTGTAATTATGGCAGGTCAGGTATATGTGGATAACCAGAAAGCCGACAAATGCGGTCAGAGCTATGACGAAAACTGCAAAATTGAAGTGCGTGGTTCAACTCAAAAATATGTAAGCCGTGGCGGACTGAAACTTGAAAAAGCTATAAATAATTTTGATTTTGACTTAAACGGAAAAATCACTATGGATATAGGTGCTTCGACAGGCGGATTTACCGACTGTATGCTGCAAAACGGCGCAAAGAAAGTTTATTCCATTGATGTAGGTTACGGTCAGCTTGCTTGGAAACTCAGAAACGATGAAAGGGTTGTAAACCTTGAACGCACAAATATGAGAAAGGTTACAAGGGAGCAAGTGCCTGATGAAATTGACTTTTTCTCGGTTGATGTTTCTTTTATTTCTCTCAAACTTATTTTACCTGTGGCAAGGCAACTTATGGCTGAAAACGCACAGGCTGTTTGCCTTATTAAGCCGCAGTTTGAGGCAGGCAGAGAAAAGGTAGGCAAAAAGGGCGTTGTGCGTGATCCTGCCGTGCATATTGAAGTTGTACGGAATATTTTTAATTTCTGCCTTGAAAACGGCTTTGATGTTTTAAATCTTGATTATTCACCGATCAAAGGTCCGGAGGGCAATATAGAGTATCTCATTCACTTAAGAAAGAGTGATGACCCCAAGTCATATACAGAGATTACTCCTGAAGAACTTGTCAAAAATTCTCATAGTCAGCTTGATAAATAAGCAATAAGATATTATTGTCTGTACAAGAAAGGAAGGGCAGTTATGAAAATAGCTGTAGTGGTTAATCTCAGCAAGGAAAAAGCAATTTCCTGTGCAAAAGAGATAGCAATACTTTTTCTTGGAGAAAACGCTGATGTAGTTATGCTCAGCGAATGTAAACCTTTTTATAAAGGAATAAATATAAGTTATGTCGATACCATTGACGAGCTTTTCGGCTGTTGCGATGCGGCGGTTACGGCGGGCGGTGACGGTACTATTATTCATGCCGCAAAATATGCTGCGGTAAATAATGTTCCGCTTATAGGCGTAAATGTAGGCAGGCTCGGTTTTGCCGCAGACCTTGAACCCGATGATATCGGCAGATTAAAAAAGCTTGTAAATAAAGAATATACAACAGAAAAAAGAATACTTCTTGATGTCGAGGTAAACAAAGACGGTGAAACAAAGCATTATCTTGCGGTAAATGACGCTGTAATTGCAAGAGGTCAGTTTTCAAAAATAATTGATATTAATTTGTATCTGGATGATGAATGGATTGCAAAATACAGAGCCGACGGTTTGCTTTTTGCTACCCCTACAGGTTCAACGGCTTATTCTCTTTCGGCAGGCGGTCCTATAGTTGCACCGCAGACGGACTGCATTATTGCCACTCCTGTCTGTCCTCATTCATTACATTCACGCTCGGTCTTGTTTGACGGCAGTGCAAGTCTTGCGGTTACGGTTCAAATTCCTGCCGATTGCTGCTGCTTACTTACTGTTGACGGCGAAAAAAATGTTGATATTCTTTCGGAAGATACAGTCAAAATCAAAAAATCAGAGCTTTGTCTTGAGCTTATTTCGTTGAGAAAGCGTAATTTCTTTAAGCTGCTTAACGAAAAGCTGAAAGAGAGGGAAATGTAATGAAATCAGGACGACACGCAAGAATACTTGAGCTTATTTCAGAACAGTCTATAGAAACTCAAGACGATCTTCTTAATTGCCTTAAGCGTGACGGTTACAAGGCTACGCAGGCGACAATTTCAAGAGATATAAAAGACCTTCGCCTTGTAAAGGCACTTGATTCAGACGGAAAATACCGTTATATGTCACCCGCAAAAAATCAAAATGAAAAAAAATCAAGTCTTAAGTCAATGTTTTCCACAGCCGTAAATTCTATAGACGCGGCTCAAAACATTGTTGTTATAAGAACTATGGTAGGTATGGCACAGGCGGTTTGTACTTCGCTTGATTCACTTGACCACTCGGAAATTGTAGGAACTATTGCAGGCGACGATACTATTTTTGTTGCTTGCCGTACCGTAAATGACGCAGTTAATCTTACCGAGGAGCTTAAAAAGCTGCTCTGAACAGGGATGATGGTATATGCTTACAACTTTATATATAGAAAATATAGCGGTTATCGAAAAGACTTCAATTGACTTTTCGCAGGGACTTAATGTACTTACAGGTGAAACCGGTGCAGGTAAAAGTATTATTATAGATTCAATCAACGCTATTATGGGACAGCGTACTTCAAAAGAACTTGTGCGTACCGGCGCAAAAACAGCGCTTGTAACCGCACAGTTTGATGATGTAAACGATACCGTAAAAGCAAAGCTTGCGGAACTCGGATACAACAATGAAGATGACGATACTTTAATATTACAGCGTACGATTTCCGCAACGGGAAAAAGCAGTTGTAAAATCAACGCAAGACCTGCGAGTGTTACTGTATTAAAAGAGGTTGCGAAAAATCTTATTAATATTCACGGTCAGCACGAAAGTTACGAACTTTTTTCGCCTGATACACATATAGATTATATCGATAGCTTTGGCGAATTAAAAAACGAGCTTGAAGATTACCGAGAAAAATATAAAAAGTATAAGGCACTGAAAAAGCAGCTTAACGAGGCTAATTCAGATGAGTCTGCAAGATTGCACGAAATTGATTTGCTTACCTATCAGACAACAGAGCTTTTCAATGCCGATGTTCAGCCCGATGAGATAGAACAGCTTGAAAACGAACGCATTATTCTGATGAATTCCGAAAAGATTTTTACTCTGCTTAATGATTCGAGAGAACTTCTTGACGGAGATGAAAGAACCGCAGGCGGTATTGAGGCTGTTGAAAGTGCGATGAATTATATTCAGAGAGCGGCGTCACTCAATGCGGATTATGAAAGTATTTCCGAGAGCATCACGGATGTTTATTATAATCTGAGAGATTGTATAGAGTCGATTTCCGATGCCGCCGATTCGGTTGAAAGCGATCCTCAAAGGCTTGAAGAAATTGATGAAAGACTTGATTTGTTAAATCGTCTTACAAGAAAGTACGGCTGCGAATGTAATGAATTACCTGCACTTGCCGAAAAAATGCAGACAAGACTTGAAGAGCTTTTAAGCTATGATAAGAACAGAGATCAGCTTGAGGCTGACTATAAAGAATCCGAATACAATGCAAGGGTTTCCGCACAAAAATTAAGTTCAATACGAAAAAAGACGGCAAAAGTATTTTCTGAACGAGTGCGTGAAGAAATGAGCTTTTTAAATATGCCGAATGTTCAGATAGTAACTCAATTTGAAAATACAGACTTTTACGAAAAAGGAACAGACAAGGTAGAATTTCTTATTTCCGCAAACCCCGGCGAACCGCCAAGACCGGTTGCAAAGATTGCCTCGGGCGGTGAGCTTTCGAGAATGATGCTTGCAATAAAAACAGTGCTTGCAAGCACGGAAGATATAGATACTTTGATTTTTGATGAGGTCGATACAGGTATTTCGGGTTCAGCCGCTCAAAAGGTCGGATTAAAACTCAAAGAAGTTTCAAAAAGCAGTCAAGTGCTCTGCGTAACACATCAGGCACAGCTTGCGGCGCTTGCCGACGCTCATTATCTTATAAGCAAACAGGTTGAAGGCGGCAGAACATTTACGCAGGTAAAGCTGCTTGACTTTGACGGCAGAAAGCATGAGCTTGCAAGAATAATAGGCGGCGTAAATATTACAGACGCAGCACTTGCACATGCCGAATCAATGCTTAAAGAGAGTGAAATTTTGTAAGCGGCAGTTAAAAGGTAATTAAGGAGAATGGCATTTTGAAGAATTGGATAGTATCCGAAATCAACAAGGATGAAGCAAAAAGAATACAAACAGAATACGGATTACCTCCAATACTTGCAATGTTGTTGCAGATCAGAGGCATTACAAAAAGA
The DNA here is from genome assembly GCF_014288065.1 of Ruminococcus intestinalis. Classification (NCBI taxonomy): domain Bacteria; kingdom Bacillati; phylum Bacillota; class Clostridia; order Eubacteriales; family Oscillospiraceae; genus Ruminococcus; species Ruminococcus intestinalis. The sequence goes on from NZ_JACOPS010000001.1 coordinate 335,557, forward strand.
GAGGAAATCGAGGATTTTTTGCAGAACGACAGCGTTATTGCATCACCTTTTGAAATTAAAGATATGAAAAAAGGTGCTGACAGAATTTTATCTGCAATTGACAATGATGAGCTTATATGCGTTTACGGAGATTACGATGCGGACGGCGTCACTTCTACGGCACTTTTGTACTCTTATCTTGAAACGGTCGGTGCAAACGCTATGTACTATATTCCGTCAAGAGAAACAGAAGGTTACGGAATGAATAAAGGCGCAATCAATATTCTCGCTGAAAAGGGAGTAAAGTTGATTGTTACCGTCGATAACGGAATAGCCGCTGTGGAAGAAATTGATTACGCAAACTCTCTCGGTATTGACACTGTAATTACTGATCACCACCAACCGACGGGAAAAATACCCAATGCTGTTGCGGTAATCGATATGCATCAATCCGACTGCCCGAGTAAGTACAAAATGCTTTCGGGTGTCGGTGTGGCCTTTAAATTGGTTATGGCGCTTGAGGGCGAAAACTGCGATGTATCGTCCCTGCTTGACAATTACTCTGACCTGCTCTGTATAGGAACAGTCGGAGATATTGTGGAATTAAAAAGCGAAAACAGAGTGTTTGTCAAGCGTGGACTTATTAATATTCAGGAAAGCGACAGAGCAGGTATTAATGCTCTTATTGAAACCGCAGGAATTGCCGGCAAAAAGATTACTTCGGGCAATGTATCATTTACACTTGTTCCGAGAATAAATGCGGTCGGCAGGCTCGGCTTTTCGGGAAAATCGGTTTCACTGTTGCTGACCGACGATGAAAACGAGGCAATGAGTATTGCGAAACAGCTTAATGAAGATAACAACGAGCGTAAGGAAATCGAAAAAAATATATTAATGAAGATTGACGAAATGGTCAAAGCAAATCCTCATATTAAAAATGACCGTGTGCTTGTTATCGACGGCGAGGGTTGGCATCAGGGCGTTATCGGAATCGTGGCGGCAAAGGTCAAAGAATTTTTCGGTAAGCCTACTGTTATTATTTCCCGTGACGGAGAAGAGGCAAAGGGCTCGGGCAGAAGTGTTGAGGGATTTTCCCTTTGTGATGCGGTTTTTGCCTGCTCGGATTTACTTACCCATTGCGGCGGTCACCCTATGGCGGCAGGACTTTCACTAAAAAGCAAAAATATTGAATTGTTCCGCCAAAGAATTAACGAATATGCCCTTAAGCTGGAAAATATGCCGTTTAATGCGTGTAATATTGACTGCAGGTTAAATCCTGCTTTAATAAGCGTTCAGCTTGTTGAACCGCTTGCATATCTTGCTCCTTACGGTGCGGGTAATCCTATACCGCTTGTCGGGTTGTATAAAATGACTCTTTCACAGATTACTCCGCTGTCACAAAATAAGCATTTACGGCTGCAATTTAAACGCAATAATTCGACAGTATCGGTTATGAATTTCTTTACCACGCAACAGGAATTTCCTTATAAAGTAGGAGATGTACTTGACCTTGCGGTTACGCTCGATATAAACGAATTTAACGGTCAACGCAATGTTTCCATAATATTAAAGGAAATAAAACCGTCAGTGCTTGATACCAAAGACTTCTTGCAAAGTCAGAGGAACTACGAAGATTTTAAACTCGGTTTAAATCTTACAAAAGCACAAATAACCGATCTTTTGCCTACTCGTGAAGATTTTGCAATACTATATGTATTCTTAAGAAAATCGGGAGGCTATGCCTACCCTATCGAAACGCTTGTACATAAACTTGATTATAAATTGTCTATCGGAAAAATCAGGATTATTCTTGACGCAATGAGCGAACTGTCGCTTATTGAGGTGATTGAAGGAATAAACAGCGCACAAATCAGAGTTTCCGAAGTGTCGCAAAAGGTTGATCTTAATTCAGCCGATACGGTTATAAAATTGAGGGGGATGCAGTAATGAGTAAATATTCAGGAATAGCACATTATCAGGATTTCAACGAGCTTGTAAAGTTGCTTGGCCAGTCAAACAGTACATATGATATTGACAAAATTACAAAAGCATACAAGTTTGCCGAAAAGGCTCATGGCGACCAAAGAAGAGTGTCGGGCATTCCTTATATTCTGCACCCGACTTCCGTTGCCTGTATTCTTGCCGAACTCGGTATGGATACAGACGCAATCTGCGCCGCACTTCTTCACGATGTTGTTGAGGATACTCCTACAACGCTTGAGGAAGTTGAAAAACTTTTCGGTGCGGATGTTGCAAGGCTGATTGACGGTGTTACCAAGATTTCAAAAATCGCTTTTTCTTCAAGAGAGCAAAGACAGGCAGAAAACATCAGAAAAATGCTTATTGCAATGGCAAACGACATCAGAGTAATTATTATTAAACTTGCCGACCGTTTGCATAATATGCGTACAATAAGCTGTATGCCTGAGCAGAGCAGAAGAGATAAGGCTCACGAAAATATGCAGGTATATGCTCCTATTGCTCACCGCCTCGGTATCAAAACCATAAAAGACGAGCTTGAGGATTTGTCTTTGCAGTACCTTGACCCGATTGGTTACAAGGAGATTGAAGATGCTATCAGCCTTTCGGAAAACGACCGTGACAAGTTTATTGAATCTATAAAAAATCAAATTCTTGAAAAAACAAATAATATAATAAAAAATGTTTACATAAGCGGCAGAGTAAAGAGTGTTTACAGTATTTACCGCAAAACATTTATGCAGGGCAAAACTATTGACCAAATTTTTGATGTCTTTGCAGTGCGTGTAATTGTAGATACCGTATCGGATTGTTATAATGTACTCGGCGTAGTTCATGATATTTTTAAACCTATTCCGAACCGTTTTAAAGATTATATTTCTATGCCTAAGCCGAATATGTATCAGTCATTGCACACAACCGTACTTGACAAGAGAGCCATTCCTTTTGAAGTTCAGATAAGAACATGGGAAATGCACTACACCGCCGAATACGGTATCGCAGCGCACTGGAAATATAAACTCGGTATGGGTGCGGGCGGAAAAGGCGAAAGTACCCGCCTTGCCGAAAACATCGAGAAAGTCAAAAATATGATTCTCGATCAGCTTGAAGCCGAAGATGTAACGGATATTGCAAAGAATATCAGAAATGACTTTGAAGAAAACGATGTTTATGTATTTACACCAAAGGGCGATGTAATGGTTATACCGAACGGTTCAACCCCCATTGACCTCGCCTATATTATTCACACACAGGTAGGACACCGAATGGTCGGCGCTAAAGTAAACGGAAAAATCGTGCCGATTGACTATAAATTAAAAACTGGTGAAATCTGCGAGATTATTACTCAAAAAGAAGAGCATCCTAATAAAGCATGGATAGATATTTGTAAGACTGCTTCTGCAAAGTCAAAAATTCGTCAGTGGTATAAGCACGAAAAGCGTGACGAAAACATTGCCGAAGGTAAGCAGATGCTTGAAAAAGAATTTAAGCGCAACGGCATTAATCTTTCTGATGAAGAGTTTGTTGAGTTTATTGAAAAAATGCTTATGAAAAAGCAGTATGTAACCCTCGACGATGTTTATGCCGCAATCGGTTACGGCGGTATTCAGCTTTGGAAAGTTATGCCGAGAATTAAGGAAGAATACCAGAAAACCTATGCCGCAGATATAGAAAAAATCGAAGTTCCGCAAGCTCCCCGTAAAAAGCCAAAGGCATCTTCGGGCGTTGTAATTGAGGGCACAGACGATGTTCTGGTTAAGTTCTCAAATTGTTGTAATCCTTTGCCGGGCGATGAGATTATAGGTTATATTACGAGAGGTTACGGAGTATCAATCCATAAGAGGGAATGTACAAATGTTCCTAAGGATCTTAATGACTGCGAAGAACCTGAAAGATGGGTAAGCTGTTATTGGGAAGACAAGGCAGGAGAGGCATTCCGCAGTACATTGCAGATTATTGCTACCGACAGAACAGGACTTCTTGCAGATGTAACAATCAAACTTTCAAATATGCACATATTTATTCATTCTCTTAATTCAAGAGAAGTCGGCGACGGCAAAGCTATGGTAACCGCTACTATTGATGTTACAGGTAAAAATCACCTTAAAGGTGTAATTTCAAAACTTTCTGACATCAGCGGAATTATTGAGATTAAGAGGTTATAATATGAAAGCAATATTACAAAGAGTTACTTTTGCGGAAGTAAAGGTTGACGGCAATACAGTCGGTAAGATTGACAACGGATTTTTAATTCTGCTCGGTGTTGCGGAGGGTGATACCGAAAAAGAGGCAGACGCACTTTCGTCAAAGATTGCAACTTTGCGGGTATTTACCGACGAAAACGATAAAATGAATCTGTCGCTTGCGGATATTGACGGTGAAGTGCTTGTTATTTCAAATTTTACGCTTTATGCAGATTGTTCGCACGGCAGACGACCAAATTTTATGAAAGCCGCCAAGCCAGATATTGCAGAGCCTTTATATGAATATTTTTGTAAAAAGATGCTCGACAACGGTGTTCGTAAGGCAGAAAAGGGAATATTCGGTGCCGATATGAAAGTATCTTTGCTTAATGACGGCCCTGTTACCATTGATATTGACACCCGTGATTTAAAATATTAACAATACAAGCAGGTAATGAAAATGATAGATTATAAAATTTTTAATGTTACCGATTTGGCTACAAATTGCGTATATCTTATTGACAAGGAAACAGGCTGTAACGCAGTTGTGGACCCCGGTGCAAAGTCAGATAAACTTATTGAACAGATAAACGCAGACGGCGGAAAACTCACCTACATTTTGCTTACTCACGGTCATTATGACCACATAACATTCGCAAAACAGCTTGCGGATATGTTTGGTGCAATGATTATAACAGGTAAAGCAAATGCAGAGTTTCTTTCCGATTCAACACTTAATCTTACCGCTTTTCATAATATAAACCTTGAGCCGTTTAAAGCAGACGTTTATCTTGAGGACGGCGATACCTTTATGATTGGCGAAACTAAGGTGAAGTATATCAGTACACCCGGGCATACAAAGGGCTGCGGATGCTATATAACAGATAAACTTTTGATTTGCGGTGATACATTGTTTTGCGAATCATACGGCAGAACCGATTTACCGACAGGCAATAACAATGATATGGTAAACTCTATTAAAAAGTTAAAGCAGCTTGAGGGTGACTATATCGTAATCCCGGGTCACGGCCCGACATCTACTCTCGAGCACGAGAAAAAATATAATCCTTTAATGAGCAGGGTTTGATATGAATTTATATGTAATTAATCATGGCTTTCACTATGAACTTGAAAATGTGGCAAGATTATTTTTTCCTAATGAAAAAATAACGGTTGTGCGTGAATGCGAGCGTAAGGAAGAGCCGTATATATATACCGAAATGTCGGATAAACTGACAGTTGAGGTAAAGGCAGGAGATTTCAATAAATCTCTGAATACTGAAAATACAGGCGAAGATAATGAAAAGGAACTTTCGCTTGCACAGATGCTTTATAAACTTTTGTGTGAATTTACAGGCATAAATCAACCTTGGGGTTTGCTTACGGGTGTCCGTCCTATAAAACTTTTTAGGAATGTTTCAAATGAGCAGGGCTTTGAAAAGGCTAAAGAAATATTTGCAAACGACTACTATGTAAGTCCCGAAAAACTCGACCTTGCCGTAATGACGGAGGAAAATGAAAGAAAAATCATTGAGCTTTCCAAGCCCGATTCTTTCAGTTTATATGTGGGTGTTCCTTTTTGCCCGTCAAGATGCAGTTATTGTTCGTTTGTAATGTCATCTATAGAAAGAGCAAAAAAACTTGTAGACCCGTATGCCGATTTACTTTGTGAGGAGATTAAACTTACAGCCGAAATCGCCAATAAACTCGGACTAAGACTTGAAACCGTGTATTTTGGCGGCGGCACACCGACTACTCTTTCGGCAGAACAGCTTTCAAAGGTAATCGGTACTGTAAACGGTAATTTCAATATGTCAGCTTGCAGGGAATTTACGGTTGAGGCAGGCAGACCCGATACAATTACTGCCGAAAAGTTAAAGGCTTTAAAAGAAAATAATGTTGACAGAATAAGCATAAATCCACAGACATTAAATGACGATGTTCTGCGTGAGATAGGCAGAAAACATACTGTACAGCAGTTTTTTGACGCTTTTGCTCTCGCAAGAAAATGCGGTTTTACAAATATAAATACCGACCTTATCGCAGGTTTGCCGACAGATACATACGAAAGTTTTAAAAATTCGGTTGACGGTATTCTTGCACTTGACGCCGAATGTATTACAGTGCACACTCTCAGTATGAAACGCAGTTCCACACTTACCGAAAAAGGTGTTACGATTGACAGAGAGGGCGCAGAAACCACAAGGAAAATGCTCGAATATAATCAAAATGAACTTTTGAAAAAGAATTACATTCCGTATTATCTGTACAGACAGAGCAGAATGGCAGGCAACCTTGAAAATGTCGGTTGGTCTAAAAAAGGCTATGAAAGTCTTTACAATGTTTATGTTATGGACGAAACCCATACAATTCTCGGCTGCGGTTCGGGTGCTGTTACCAAACTCAAGAGAAATAATCCCGACTATCTCGAACGCATATTTAACTTTAAGTATCCGTATGAATATATTGACAGATTCGAGGAAATGATAAAAAGAAAAAATGCAATTTCGGCATTTTATACACAATAAATTTGTTGCTAATCCCGTGCAATAATGCTATAATAGCACAGATATATTATATAGAAAGGTATGACTGATATGGGAAAATTCGACGGTATTTTAGACGATGTTATTGTAAATGCAAAGGCAGCGGCGTCTGTTGTTTCTAAAAAAGCATCTGATGTTTATGACAATTCAAAGCAAAAAATTGTTGCGGCTGAAATCAGAGCGGAAATTAACACCAAACTTAAAGAACTTGGTGCGCTCACTTACAAAAGTGTGGTACACGGTACTGATTTGTCAGACAAAATCAAAGAAAAATCCGCTGAAATTACAGAGCTTAAAGAAAATCTTGATCTTATCAACGATAGCATTTCAGCAACAAAAAGTGTTACTTATTGCCCTGAATGCGGAAGTGATATTCCTGAAAATTCAAAGTTCTGCAACAGCTGCGGCGCAAAGCTTGATGAGGATAAAGCACAGCTTTAATATTTGATTTTATTTTGATAATTTGGTAATGGGTGATTTAATTTGTCTAAAAAATACAATGCGATAAGTAATGCGGAGGAAAATATTTCTCATTCCTTTTTAAAAGGTGCGGCAATACTTACGCTGAGTATGGTTGTTGTAAAAATCATCGGACTTCTTGACCAGGTACTTCTTACAAACATTTACTCTATGTTTGGCGAAGAATACGCTACAATGGGTTCGGGTCTTTTCAGCAACGCATACGAAATTTTTGTTGTTATATTTACGGTTGCTACAGGAGGACTTCCTATTGCAATTTCCAGACTTGTATCAGAGAGTATAGCTCAAAAAAGATACAAGGATGTCAAGCTGATACATAAGGTATCAATTCCGTTTTTTTCAATAGTCGGCATTGTGTCATTTATGATAATGATTGCAGGCAGTTTTATTTATGTAAGAATAATTGATTCTCCGTATTCGATTTATGCAATGCTTTGCCTTGCTCCGACTATTCTTTTCGGCTGTCTTGTTTCTATTTACAGAGGCTATTTTGAGGGACAGAGAAATATGTTCCCGACTGCAATCTCTGAAATAATCGAGTCAGGCGTAAAACTTATTCTTGGTCTTACTTTTGCATACCTCGTTATGAAATTCGGTATGGACCAATATAATGCTACAGGAGAGTTCCTTTGGTTTACTTTTGAATCGCAGTATGACGCAATGAATACAATTCTTGCGTTTTCCGTAGCAGGTGCTATCTGCGGTATTTCTTCGGGCAGCTTTATGGCTTTTGTATTCTTATTGCTCCGCTTTAAAATCGGCGGTGACGGAATACCCGAAGAATATTACGAAAATTCTCTTGATGCACGCACAAAGAGAGAAACTTTTATACTTATGGTAAAAACTGCCGTGCCCACAGCAATGGGTGCTTTCATAATGAGTATGGGTTCGCTTATTGACCAGATTATTATTCAGCGTGTACTCAAAGAACTTGCGGTAACTAATCCACAGGCACTTATTGACCAGTACGGCAAATACGGTTTTACCGAATCAATTGTAAACGACCCTATTACAATTCACACTAAACTTTGGGGTTGTTATGCGGCAGCACTTAAACTTATGCAGCTTGTAACTGCGGTTACACAGGTATTCGGTTCAAGTGCCATGCCTAATGTTACAAGTGCATGGACAAAGGGCGACAAGAAAGTCCTTAAAACTTCAATGGAAACTGTATTCGGTATGACAATGATATTTACTCTTCCGATGGGTATAGGTCTTTGTGTTCTTGCACATCCGATTATGTCATTTATTTATACAAGTGAGTCTATTGCCGCTATCGGCGGTAATGTACTTATGCTTATGGGACTTACAACTATTTTTGCGGCTATTGAAACACCTATTTGCAGTATGTTGCAGGGCATAGGCAGAACAGATCTTCCTATGAAGTTGTATGCGTTCGGTATGGTTGTAAAAATCGGTATTACATGGATGTTTGTAAGTATTCCTTCCATCAATATTCAGGGCGCAACGGCAGGCTCGCTTATCGGTTACTTCTTGTCTTGTGTTGTAGGCATTTATCTGCTTATTAAACATTCAAAAATAAGAATAAACTTCTATACTACTACAATCAAGCCTTTAATCGGCGCAGTAGCAAGCGGATTGACTGCTTATCTTGTAAATGCAGGCGTACTTATGGTTGCTCCGCACAGAGTTGCGACAATCTGCGCAATTATTGCTGCAATCATCGTTTACATCTTTGTTTTGTTAATATTGCGTACTTTTACTGCCACAGTAATAGAATTTTTGCCAAAAGGGGAAAAAATTGCAAAACTACTTGCAAAATTCCATCTTATTGGGTAAAATATTAATTAAGATTGCGAATTTTTACTACTTGCGACATATTGCATAGTAAAGCTTTTGCCTGAGAGGAAGATTGAAATGGATTTTAAAGAAAAGTCGGAATACAAATTTGAAGATTTAGTTAAAATTGTAAAAATTCTCCGTGCTCCGGGCGGTTGTCCGTGGGACAGAGAACAGACTCACAAATCTATCCGTTCAAACTTCATTGAAGAAACCTATGAGGCTGTTGAGGCTATTGATACAGAGGATAATGACCTTTTAAAGGAAGAACTCGGAGATGTGCTCTTACAGGTCGCTCTTCATTCTGAAATTGAAAGCGAAAAAGGTACATTTAATATTGACGATGTATGTGACGGAGTTTGCAAAAAACTTATTATCCGTCATCCACATGTATTTGGCAATGTAAATGCCGATACTACCGAACAGGTGCTCAAAAATTGGGACGCTATAAAGATGCAGACCAAAGAGCAGAAAACTCAAACACAGGCAATGGAAAGCGTTTCTAAGGCTTTGCCTTCACTTATGAGAAGTTCAAAGGTTCAGCAGAAAGCCGCAAAGGTCGGTTTTGACTGGGGCAATGCCGAGGATGCACTCACAAAGCTGTATGAAGAGTGCGACGAGCTTAAAGAGGCTGTCTCAAAGGGCGATACCGATAATCAGTATGAAGAGCTCGGAGATGTTCTTTTCTCTGCGGTAAATGTTGCAAGACTGTTAAAGATTGACAGTGAACACGCTCTTTACGATGCGTGCGACAAGTTTATAGGTCGTTTTTCAAAAGTTGAAGCGCTTGCAAAAGAGCGTGGAATTGATATGAAAAGCGCAACTTTGTCAGAGCTTGATTCCCTTTGGGATGAAGTAAAAATAAAAGAATAATTTGGAGGTCCATTGATATGAACAAAACAGAACTTATTTCAGCTGTTGCTGAGCAGAGCGGTCTTACTAAGAAAGATGCGGAAAAGGCAGTTACAGCAGTTATTGATACAATTATCGACTCTGTTGCCAAAGACGAGAAGGTACAGATTGCAGGCTTCGGTACATTTGAGCAGCGCCAGAGAAAGGCAAGAACAGGCAGCGACCCAAGAACAGGTAATCCAATCGAAATCGCAGCATCTAAGGTTCCGGCTTTCAAGGCAGGCAAGGTATTTAAGGATACTGTAAATCAGTAATTGATTTTTCGGAGTCGGCGTTTGTCGGCTCCTTTTTTTGTCGGAGGTGAAACAATGCGACTTGATAAATATTTAAAAGTTTCAAGACTTATTAAACGCAGAACTATTGCTAACGAGGCTTGCGACGCAGGTAAAGTAAGCGTGAACGGTAAAGAAGCGAGAGCGTCATACGATGTAAAAGTCGGAGATGTAATCGAAATTACTCTCGGTTCAAGAAGTGTAAAAGTAAAGGTTACAGCCGTAAAGGAAGTTGTCCGTAAAGAGGAAGCCGATACAATGTATGAGGCTGTAGTTTAATTGAAAATGTAATATTTTTGTTTTAATCTCCGTATAAATTAAGTAGCATTTATACGGAGGTATTTTTATGAGTGAAATTCCAAAAGGAAAAAATCATACTCTTATGCTTGATGCACGAGGTAAACTTATGCTTACGGGTGCGGAAGATGTAAGCGGTTTTAACGAAGAAACGGTGTCTGTACTTACCTCGTGCGGCAGATTGATTATTAAGGGAGAACGACTGCATATTGACAAATTGAATCTTGAATCGGGTGAAGTGTCAATTGACGGAAAAATAAATGCTATGCAGTATATAGGCAATGATAATTCCCGCTCAAGACTTTCTAAACTTTTTAAATAGGTGAGCTATGGAAATTGATTTTTATATTCAATCTCAAGCTTTTTTATATTCGCTTTTATTCGGTGTAGGGCTTGGAATGTTGTACGGCGTATTTAAGTTTATAAGAGTAGCGTTTTTAAGTACCAAAACCGCAGTTATTATTGCCGATATAATTTTTATGCTTATTGCAAGTATTGCGCTGTTTTTATATTCACTTGCAATGCTGTACGGATATGTCAGAATTTATATTGTATTCGGTGCTTTGTGCGGCTTTTTGGCGTACAGGTTTTCACTCGGAAAACTCATTTCAAGGATATATTGCCCAATAATAAATGCGATTAATGTTATAATCCAAAAAATTAAAACAAAATTTAAAAAAATTACAAAAAAACTATTGAAAAGCAGCAACAATATATTGTATAATATGAGTAAGAAAATAGATACATTTAGAAATAAACGAATAGGTTTATCGGTAAGAAAAAAGGTTAAGGCGAGTAATGAAAAAGGAAAAGAAAAAACCGCAGATTAATCCTGAAAGTAAAGCCGAAAATACAACTATAAAGGAAATTGAACCTAAAAAGAAAAAACGAGGAAGATATGTACTTTTATATCTCGCAATTATCGGATTTGCTTTTTACGCAGTTATCACTATAGTTAATCAAAATATTCAGATAGCCGACAAAAGAGCTGAACTTGATGAGATTAATAAGCAGATTAATGTGGTTGAAATCCAGACCAGATATTTGGATAAAGTTAAAGGCTACACAGGCGACCAGCTTAAAGAATACATTGAGAAAATAGCCAAAAACGAAATGGGTTATGTTAGCGAAGGCGAAAGAATTTTCTATAATGTTTCGGGCGAATAGCTCTTGTAAAGTCAAAGGGTAGAATATAAATTAAGGGGTAAATAATTTTTATGGCAATTGAAGTCGGTATGATTTTAGAAGGTAAGGTTTCGGGTATAACAAAGTTTGGTGCATTTGTCGATTTACCCGATTCACAGACAGGTATGGTACATATTTCAGAGGTAGCACATACCTATATTAATGAAATTGGTGATTATGTTAAGGTAGGACAGACTGTAAAGGTAAAGGTTCTTGCCCTCAATAACGGCAAAATCAGCCTTTCTATGAAACAGGCAGTTCCGCAGGAGCGTAAGCCAAGAAATAACGACAGAGGTGACAGACCTGAAAGAGGCGACAGAAACAACCGCCGCCAGGGTACACCAAGACAGCCGTACAAACCTGCACCACCCGTTAAGTCACCGGGAAATTATGAGTGGCAGGCTTCAAAAAAGAATACCCCCACAAGCTTTGAGGATATGATGTCTAAGTTTAAACAGACAAGCGAAGACAAAATTTCTGACCTCAAGCGTGGTGGTGAAAGCCGCAGCTACAGCCGCAGAGGCAACGGCAACGGCAGAAAATAAATTACCTGAAAAGGGAGGCACAATTATGAAATATACTTACACAGCAAGAAAGGTAACACTCAGAGATAACTTTAAAGAAAGAGCAGAAAAAAAGCTTGATAAATTCGGAAAACTTTTTTCTGAGAATGCCACAGTAAACATAGTTGTCACCCTCGAAAAGAACCGTCAGACTGTTGAAGTTACAATCAGAGATAACGGTCTTGTTCTTCGTGCTGAGAGCACAATGCCTGAAATGAATGACGCACTTGATAAAGTTGTTGACATTCTCGGCCGTCAGATTCGTAAAAACAAGACTAAGCTCGAAAAGAAGATTAAGAGCGGTAGCATTGATGATTTCGTAAGTCTAAGTCCGGAAATTAACGAGGCTGAAGACGATGACTACAAGATCATGCGTAAAAAGCATGTTATTATTAAACCTATTACCGTTGACGAGGCTATTCTTGAGATGAATATGGTAAACCATAACTTCTTTATGTTCAAGAATGCCGACACTGATGAAATCAATGTGGTTTATAAGCGTGAAAACGGTGATTACGGTCTTTTGGAGCCAACTGTCTAAGGTCTGTAATTAAGCGTGCAGGATTTTAATTAATTTTGTATGCTAATATAAATTAAAAATACTGATAAGGGTATCGGTTATTCCGATACCCTTTTTTAAGGAATAAGGAGTGAATTCGGTGCTTAAGTTTTCCGCACCTTGTATTTTCGGTCTTGAGGGACTGTGTGCAAATGAATTTAAATTTTTAGGTTTAAAAAATGTTGAGGCTCATAACGGAAAGGTAACCTTTGAGGGTGATTTTTCAGATATGGCAAAGGCAAATATCAATTCAAGATATGCCGAAAGAATTCAGATTTTGCTTGCAGAGTTTGAGGCGGTAAGTTTTGAAGAACTGTTTGAGGGTGTCAAATCAGTCGCTTGGGAAGATTTTATAGGTGTTAACGACGCTTTTCCTGTAAAAGGAAGATGCCTTAGCTCAAAACTGATGAGTGTTCCTGATTGTCAGAAAATTATCAAAAAGGCTGTTGTAACAAGACTTTCCGAAAAATATATGCTGCCTTGGCTTGAGGAAAGCGGCCCGCTGCACCAAATTCAGTTCCTTATTATGAATGATAAGGTCAGCGTTATGCTTGATACTTCGGGCGCAGGACTTCACAAGCGTGGATACCGTGCCGAATCAAACGAAGCTCCGATAAAAGAAACTCTTGCCGCTGCTATGGCTGATTTGTCAAGGGTAAGAGGTAATCATTTTGTTGTTGACCCTATGTGTGGCAGCGGTACTATTCTTATAGAGGCGGCTTTAAAAGCAATGAAAATAGCACCGGGAATCAATCGTTATTTTGCAGCCGAAAAATGGAATTGCGTTCCGTCAGATATATGGAAAGAGCAAAGAGAAATTGCAAAAGCAAATGAAAAGCGTGATTGTGATTTCCGTGCCGAGGGATATGACATTGACGAACTTGCACTTGAAGTAGCAAAAAAGAATGCAAAACTTGCAGGTGTTGCTGACAGAATTACATTTGCTAAGCGTGATATAAAGGATTTTGAGCTTAACGAAGGTTTTATGACAGTGATAACTAATCCGCCTTACGGAGAAAGATTGCTTGATGTAAAATCAGCAGAAGAACTTTACAAGGTAATGGGTGAAAAATTTAAAAGAACACAAGGTAAAAGTTACACAATAATTACTCCTGACGATGACTTTGAAAAAATCTTTGGAAGAAAAGCCGATAAGCGCAGAAAATTGTATAACGGCACTTTAAAATGCCAACTTTATATGTATTTTAAGTGAAACCTAAGTGAAGTTGTTGATTTATTTTTAAAAATGTAGTATGATAATTTAGATATATTATTTTAGGAGGCATTCTTTTGGAAGAGAATAAAGATTTTTTTGCCGAAACAGAGAATAACCTGACTTCGGCAGAAACAAATAATGATGCTGCAGAAACCCCTGATGAAGTTAAAGGCACAATAAATGTAATTGCCGGAGAGGACGGTCCTACAGCGGTATTTACAGCCGATTCAACTCCTGCGAAAAAGAAAACAATTCAGACCCCGATTATTATTGCAGGCGTAATAGTTTTAGCTTTTATTGTTGCATTTTTCGTATTTACTTCATTCTTCAATTCAAGTATTGTTGGTACATGGGTACTTGTAGAGGACAGTAACGGCGCTACTTATGATGAGGCTGGCGACGGTATTACATATTACACACTTGATAAAGATGGCAACATTACAGTTTCTGTCGGTACAATTACTCAAAAATCAACTTATACAACAACAAGCGAAAACGGTACTGATTATGTAAACTCAACTAATGTTTTCTCGGGTTCATACACAATTTCAGGTAATATCTTCACAGGAAGAACATTTAAGCTTACAGTAGACGGTGTTGAAAAACCTTATATTTTCAAGAGCGCAACTGTTAAAAAACCTGAACTTAAAGTTCCTGACACATTCAAAAAGAGCGATAAATTAACAGGTAATTGGAACATTCCTTCTTATGATATTACTTATACATTTAATGCTGACGGTACTTTTATCGCCGATATGTACGGTTCAATCACATATGAGGGTGTTTATACCTACGATAATGAAAAAATAACAGTAACATACTATGCAGATTCAGAAGCAACAATTGATATTCCGTATGCGTTTGACGGAAACGATACACTTGTTATGAACGGTATGGGATATTACAGAATGAACGATGACGGCTCGCTTGTAGCTACACCGGATCAGGCTTAAAATTAAATAACAAATATAATAGGCAACACTGCTTTTTGCGGTGTTGCCTATCGTCATTTTAGGAATAAGTTATTTTATTTCACAAGGAGGGAAAGGGTATTAAAAAGTTTATTTATGCTGTTTTGACTATTGTTATAATGTTTTTTGTCGCAAATATGTCTGCAATTGCGGTTGAAAAATACAATTTTAATACCTTTTCAAATTGTGAAGAAGTTTATTTTGATGCCGATGATAACGGTGCGTTTGCTTTTGCGTACAACGGAAAAACTGTTTATACTCAAAGTTTTGTACCTACAATAAAGTCATACAGCTTTACCGTTGATGGTGGATTTGTAGGAGTACCTTTCATTGATAAAGATACTGTTTGTGCAGTATATATGACAAATGATTTTAAGTACCGTATAGTGCGTATTAATTGTTTTGACGGCAGAGTAAGTTATGTAAATTCCGATGTTTTAGATGACTTTAATTATACCGATATTTCAATTTGCAATAACAGGCTTTATGTTATGAAAACGGACGAAGTGTATTGTTATGTTTCGGCATATGATTTTAACGGAAAACATTTGTCTGATTACAGATTCAGCGAAAAGAATGTCAATGCCATTACAACTAATAACGGCAGTGCATATGTTTTTCTTTATGACGGTTTCGTATACAGACTTGATGAAAACAAAGCCGAATATTGCACGAGAGTGCGTGATTGCTCGGATTTTTATAACAGCGGTGCGGGATTTTTGTCTGACAGCAGAGGATATATTTATTCGTTAAACGAAAATAAAGAATATACAAATATGTATAATTGTACAAATCCGTTTTCTGTAAGTAATGAGAGTATTTATTACTACAGATCGGGTTCTGTATATCGCACTTCTCTTAATAACAGCAGCATTACAAAGTATGAAATAAACCGAAATACCGGAAAAATTCTATATGCGTGCGGAAAAGTCGTTGCAATTACAGATGATTATTCTACTGCAACGATTATCGGTAATTCCGATTTTAAAAATATTGATTTTAATACAAATTCAGATACCAAACCGCAATCAAATAATTCCACAGATAAAAATGACGGTAATTCAAATGCGAATTTCTCCGATTATATTTTTACTGATGACGGCTTTATTTGCAATATAAAAAGCGGAACAACAGCAGCACAGCTTAAAAAGAATTGTCCGCCGATAACTTCTGTAACCGATAAAAACGGAAATAATTTGAGCGGTAAATTGAGAACAGGTGCAGTTGTAGCCACAAAAGAAACAAGCTACACTGTTGTTGTACTCGGTGATGTAACAGGTACGGGAACAGTTAGCTCAAATGATTATAAATTGCTTATGAAAACATTGACAGGTGAGAAAGAGATTTTTGGAGCATACAAAAAAGCCGCCGATTATAACCTCGACGGCTCTGTTGATAATAAGGATTTAGTTTTGATAGCACAGGGAAGATAAATCAGTCTTCCATTTCCCAGTTGTGCCAAACATTCTGAATGTCATCGTTGTCCTCAAACATATCAAGCATTTTCTGCATCTTTGTTTTAGCATCCTCGTCATCAATCTTTGTGTATGTGCTCGGTACCATTTCGAGTTCGGCAGAAACGAATGTATAACCTGCTTTTTCAAGGTCATCTCTTACTGCGCTGAAATCTTCAGGCTCGGTGTAAATTGTAAATACATCTTCGTCAGCCTCAAAATCAGATGCACCGTACTCAAGTGCGTCGCTCATAACAGTGTCTTCGTCCTTATCAAGGTCTTCACGCTCAATTACAAGTACGCCTTTCTTTGTAAACATAAAGCTTACGCAACCCTGAGTACCCATATTACCGCCGAACTTATCAAAGTAATGTCTTACTTCACCTGCTGTTCTGTTACGGTTGTCTGTAAGAGCCTCAACGATTACCGCAACACCGTTAGGACCGTATCCTTCGTATGTAACTGCCTCATAGTTTGCACCGTCGCCGCCGCTGGCAGCCTTTTTGATAATACGCTCAATGTTGTCGTTAGGAACATTGTTAGCCTTTGCTTTAGCAATACAATCCTTAAGCTTTGAGTTTACGCTCGGATCAGCACTGCCGCCCTCACGGATAGCAACGATAAGCTCTCTGCCTATCTTGGTAAAAACCTTAGCTCTTGCAGCATCGTTTTTACCTTTTTTCTGTTTAATGGTACTCCATTTGTTATGTCCTGACATAAAATCATTCCTTTTTAATAAAATACTACATCCTTATTAGTATATCATATACTTATATCTGATGTAAACTAAAAAAGTTATTACAGTTTTGTAACAATCTCTTTGCTATATGAATTATAGTGTGGTATAATGTATTTAAATAAAAACAGATTTTATAAATGAAGTTTTGAAATATAAGAATTTATAATATGAAAGGAAGTTTACCAATGATAAAATCAATGACAGGCTTTGGCAGATGTCGCACTGTTTTGCACGGCAGAGAAATCAGTGTTGAGATAAAAAGCGTAAATCATCGTTTTTTTGAATTTTCCTGCAGAACTCCAAAGGGCTACGGTTTTCTTGACGATAAACTCAAGGCTCTTGTAAATTCAAGAGTATCCCGCGGTAAGATTGATATGTTTGTTACAGTAGGCGCTGCAGAAGACACACCTGCCGAGGTAAAAATTAATCATTCTCTTGTTTCGGGTTATATTAATGCAATGAAAGAGATTTCTGAAACTTACGGAATCGAAAATGATGTTACGGTTACGGCTATCTCTCGTTTTCCCGATGTATATACGGTTTCGAAAGCACCTGAAAATGAAGAAGAAATCACAGCGGATGTACTTGAGGCAGCAAATACGGCTATTGACGGATTTATTGCAATGCGTGAGGCTGAGGGCGAAAAAATGAAAGCCGATATTCTTGGCAGAGCGGAAGTTATACTTGCTACCGTTGATGAGATTGACGAGCGTTCACCGCAAACGGTAAAAGAATACGAAGAGCGTTTGCTTGACAGAATTAACCGCACTTTGCAGGATTACAATATCAATATTGACGAGCAGAGAGTGCTTACTGAAGTAGCTGTTTTTGCCGATAAAGTAGCTGTTGCCGAAGAAACCGTAAGACTTAGAAGTCACTTTGCACAGCTTTCAAAGATAATGGAATCACAGACTCCGATCGGCAGAGAAATAGACTTTATTATTCAGGAAATGAACCGAGAGGCGAACACAATCGGTTCAAAGGTTCAGGACGCCGAAATTGCCCATAAGGTTGTAAAAATCAAGAGCGAAATTGAAAAAATGCGTGAGCAGATTCAGAATATTGAGTAAGGAGAAATTATGAAACTTATCAATATCGGATTTGGCAATCTTGTAAATTCTGATAAACTTATTGCCGTTGTTGCACCTGATGCGGCACCCGTAAAGAGAATTGTGCAGGATGCAAAATCAAAAGGAATGCTTGTTGACGCCACTTGCGGAAGAAAGTGCAAGGCGGTACTTGTAACGGAAGACGACCACATTGTGTTGTCCGCCATCTCCGCAGAGGCTATTCATAACAGAACAGTTGAAAGCGAGGAACAAAAGGATGAACAGTAAGTCTAAGGGTAAGCTTGTGCTTTATACAGGTTCTTCCGGTGTAGGCAAGGGCACAATTATGGCAGAGCTTTTAAAGCGCAATCCTAATATTCGCCTTTCGGTATCAAATACCACAAGAAAACCTCGAAAAGGTGAAATTGACGGAGTGCATTATAATTTTGTTACTAAGGAACAGTTTGAAAAACTTATAGAAGAAAACGGTTTTCTTGAGTACGCAAAGTATTGTGACAATTACTACGGCACACCTAAAAAACAGGTAGAAGATTTACTCAATCAGGGCTATGATGTATTCCTTGAAATTGAGGTTCAGGGAGGACTTCAAATTCTTGAAAAATATCCTGATGTGTTAAGTATTTTTATTCTTCCTACTTCTATAGATTCGCTTTCACGCAGACTTCACCGCAGAGGAACCGAAGATGAAAAAACCATCGCTAAGCGACTTGCAGAGGCGGAGCATGAGATGTCATTTAAGAACAGATATAAGTACAATGTTGTGAACGATGACCTCGACACAGCGGTAAACGAAGTTCTTGATATTTTAGAAAAAGAGAGTAAATAACCGATTTTTTCGGAAAATATATTATGATAATGATAGGAGATTAATTATGCATAAGGTTAATGTTGACGAATTATTCGCAGGTAAGCAAAGTAAGTATGCACTCGTTGTAGGTGTTGCAAAGAGAGCAAGAGAGATTACAGCAGAGCAGGAAGAAAGCGGTGAGGTTACAGACGACAAGCCTGTTCTCATTGCTATTGATGAAATCAAAAATCACGAAATAGGCATTTTAGAGCCTGACGATGATGAACTCCAGAATAGCTGAAATTGCTGTTGAAAAAGCAGCGTATTCCTTTGACAAGGCATTTGACTATGTGATTCCCGATTCTATGCTTGACAAGGCGGTAGCGGGAACACGGGTTCTTGTGCCTTTCGGCAGAGGAAATCGTAAAAGGCAGGGGATAATAACCGCTGTTCATCAGGGTGAAAGCAAAGGCTTGAAGTCTGTTATTTCCGTACTTGATGATGAGCCTGTTTTAAACGATGAAATGCTTAAAACAGCCGCTTTTATGAAATCTCATTACTTTTGCACCTTTTATGAGGCTGTAAAAACAATGTTGCCGGCAGGTATTAACTACAAAGTTACTACTATGTACGGTGCAAAAGATGAAAGCGAGTTTTCCTTTGATGAACTTACGGACGAGGAAAAACGAGTTTATAATTACCTTTTTTCTAAGCGAAAAGCAGTAAAAAGCGAAGTATTACTTGATGCTTTCGGTTACAGTACAACAGAACCTTTTGAACTCCTTGTTCAAAAAGGGGTGTTGTATAAGTCGGACGAGATTTTTCGCAAGGTTAATGACGCCGTAATGAAAATGGCGGCGGTTACTCCCGAGGTTGATATATCGGGAGTAAAACTTACCGAAAAGCAGAAAAATGTGTTTGAACTTATTGAAATGGCAGGTGCAATTTCGGTAAAAGAGGTTTGCTATTTTACAGGAGTTACCGCCGCCGTTGTGGATGCGCTTTGTAAAAAAGGACTGATATACTTTTTTGATGAAGAAGTATTCAGAATTGAAAATCGACAAAAAGACAGCTCTTTGAAAGAAATTGTGCTTTCCGAAGAACAGCAGTCTGCTTGCGATTCTCTTTACAATGAATATGATTCGCCTTTTCCGAGCGTAAGTTTGCTTTACGGAGTTACGGGTTCGGGAAAGACAAGTGTATTTATCAAACTGATTGAAAAAGTAATTGATGACGGTAAGGGCATTATTGTTATGGTACCTGAAATCTCGCTTACTCCGCAGTTTGTATCGCAGTTTGCCAAAAGGTTTGGCGATAAGATTGCGGTTTTTCACAGTGCGCTTTCACTCGGCGAAAGACTTGATGAGTACAAAAGAGTAAAACAAGGTCTTGCACAAATTGTAATAGGTACACGCAGTGCTGTGTTTGCGCCTTTTGATAAGGTCGGACTGATTATTATGGACGAAGAGCAGGAATACAGCTACAAGTCCGAAAGCTCTCCACGCTACCATGCAAGAGAGATTGCTAAGTTCCGTTGCTCGTACAATAATGCTTTGCTTGTACTTAGCTCGGCTACACCGAGTATAGAAACCTATTACTATGCACAGACAGGCAGATATTCGCTTAATACGCTTTCTGCACGATACGGTAAAGCCGTGCTGCCGGAGGTTGTTGTTGCGGATATGGGGGAAGAACTGAAAAACGGCAACACAAGCGGTTTTTCTAATGTTCTCCTGCAAAATATTGCGTATAATATTGAGCATAAAAAGCAGTCGATACTTTTGCTTAACCGCCGTGGTTACAATACTTTTGTTACTTGCAGAGCGTGCGGAGAGGCTGTGACTTGCCCGAATTGCTCAATTTCTCTTACTTACCACAGTGCAAATAACCGATTAATGTGCCATTATTGCGGCTATTCTGTGCCTTACACAGATGAATGCCCCGTATGTCACAGTCACAGACTTACTTTTGGCGGAACGGGCACACAGAGAGCGGAAAAAGATATTTCCGATATTTTTCCCGAGGCAAGGATTTTAAGAATGGATACCGATGCCACTTCGTCGAAATCTTCGTATGAAAAAATGATTTCAGCTTTTGCTGACGGTGAATATGATATTCTTGTGGGTACACAGATGGTTGCAAAGGGACTTAATTTTCCAAATGTGACTTTGGTTGGTGTGCTTAATGCCGACCATATGCTTTATGCCGATGATTACCGCAGTTATGAGCGTTCTTTTTCACTGCTCACACAGGTAGTCGGAAGAAGCGGCAGAGGCAATGACAAGGGTATGGCTGTTATTCAGACATTTACACCCGAAAATCTGATAATTTCAATGGCATCAAGACAGGATTACAATACCTTTTACTCGAACGAAATAAAGGTACGCAAGGCAATGCTGTATCCGCCGTTTGCCGATATATGCCTTGTAGGCTTTGTATCGCAGAACAGAGAAGCTGCCTTTAAAGGTGCGGTAAAGTTCCTTGAACTCTTTACAGAAGAGGCAAAGAAAAATTATCCGAATATGCCGTTGCGAATATTAGGGCCTACACCTGCATTGGTGGTAAAAATAAGTAATAAATACAGGTTTAAAATTATTATAAAATGTAAAAACAATTCCGAGTTTCGTGCCCTGCTTTCAAAGATTCTTTGTGAGTTTGGCAAGAGTAAGGAATTTTCGGGCGTTACGGCTTATGCCGATATGAACGCTCTTGTATGTTAAGGAAGTGTGAATATGGCTATTAGGCAAATTGTAAAAGAGGGCGACAGCGTTCTCACAAAGCACTGCCGTGAGGTTGTTAAATTTGATGACAGACTCGCACAGCTTATAGATGATATGACAGAAACCTTGCACGACTCGGGCGGCGTAGGTCTTGCCGCACCGCAGGTTGGCATTATCCGCAGAGTTGTTGTTATTGATGTAAGTAAAGAACAAAATCAGGTTATCGAGCTTGTAAACCCTGTTATAATTGAATCAAGCGGCGAGCAGGAGGGTCTTGAGGGCTGTCTTTCTTGCCCGGGTGAATGGGGTATTACAAAGCGTCCTAACTATGTTAAAGTGAAGGCTTTTGACAGACACGGCAATGAATTTACGATTGACGGTGAGGAATTGCTTGCAAGAGCTTTTTGTCATGAGCTTGACCATCTTGAAGGTATTCTTTTTAAACAGAAAGCAAGCAAGATGCTTACTCCTGAAGAATACGAAGAAATGTTTGGCTGATTTGAGGGTTAATTATGAATATAATTTATATGGGTACTCCTGATTTTGCGGTGCCTGCACTCAAAAAATTATACGAAAGCAAGCATACGGTGCAGGCTGTGTTTACACAACCTGACAAGCCAAAGGGCAGAAAAATGGTGCTTACTCCTCCTGATGTAAAGGTATGTGCGCAGGAACTTAACATTCCCGTATATCAGCCGACAACCTTTAAATCGGAAGAACCTCTTGAAATAATAAAAAAATATAATCCCGATGTAATCGTAGTTGCGGCCTACGGTAAACTTTTACCGAAGGCAGTGCTTGAAAGCGCAAAATACGGCTGTATTAATATCCACGGCTCACTTTTGCCGAAATACAGAGGCGCGTCACCTATTCAGCAGTCGGTTCTTAACGGCGACAAAGTAACAGGTGTGACAGCTATGCAAATGGCAGAGGGACTTGACACAGGCGATATATTGACAGTAATTGAAACAAAAATCGGCGAAAATGAAACATCCGGAGAGCTTTTTGACAGACTTAGTATACTCGGCGGAGAGTTAATTATTAAAACTCTTGAAATGCTTGAGAACGGAGAAATTAAGCCTGTAAAACAGGATGAAAGCAAGGCTACGCATACTTCAAAGATTGACAAGTCGTTTTGCCCGATTGATTTTACAAAATCAGCCGAAGAAGTGCACAATAAAGTCCGTGGACTTAATCCCTGGCCGATTGCGACTGCCGAACTTAACGGAAAAAAACTGAAAATTTATTCTACAAAAGTATGCGAAAAAAGCGGAAAAGCGGGCACGATAATCAGCATAAAGCCGTTGATTGTTGCTTGCGGCAGCGGTTCGGTCGAAATTATAGAGTTGCAGCCTGAGGGCAAAAAGCGTATGCCGTCAGCGGCTTTTCTTGCAGGTCATAAATTAAATATCGGTGACAGCTTTAACTGATATAGGTATATAAAGGAGAATTTTTATGTTTTATGGTTTTGACTGGACATATGTTGTGTTTATTCTTCCTTGCGTAATTATTTCACTTATATGTCAAATTAATGTTTCATCAACTTTTTCAAAATATTCTCAAATGAGAAATTCAAGAAATATGACAGGCGCACAAGCTGCCGAATTTGTTTTAAGACAAAACGGCGTCTACGGAGTGCGTATTGAAAGGGTAGCGGGAAATCTTACTGACCACTTTGACCCGAGAACTAATGTAATCAGACTTTCAGACAGTGTTTATAATGCAAATACCGTAGCAGCCGTAGGCGTTGCTTGTCATGAGGCAGGTCACGCTGTTCAGCACGCACAGAATTATTTACCGAATAAAATTCGTTCGGCAATTCTTCCGATGGCGAATATCGGTTCAAAATTAAGTTGGTTTTTGATTATATTGGGACTTTGCTTTTCCGCAAAAATCGGTTTTGTTATGTTGTATATCGGTATAGCTTTATTCGGATTTTCAGTACTTTTTACAATTGCAACTCTTCCCGTTGAGTTTAACGCTTCTAAAAGAGCGCTTGAAACTATCAAAAACGGAAATTTGCTTTATGGTGAAGAATACACGGGTGCGAAACGCACTTTGCAGGCAGCCGCTATGACCTATGTTGCATCTGCTCTTACGGCAATTTTACAGCTTTTAAGATTGCTTATAATAGCGAATAACAGAAGAAGATAAGAAAAGAGATTTTTAAATGGCTAATTCACGCAAAACTGCATTTAAAGTATTATTAAAAATTGAACAGGACGGAGCATATTCCAATATAGCACTCAATAACGCAGTAAAGGAAAGTGCGCTTTCGCCGCTTGATGCGGCTTTTACATCTGCGCTTGTTTACGGTGTGCTTGAGCGTAAAATCACTCTTGATTACATCATTAAACAATACTCTAAAATTCCGTTAAGGAAAATTGAGTTAAAGACAAAAATTATTCTCCGCCTCGGACTTTTGCAAATGGCTTTTATGGATAAAATTCCCGAAAGTGCCGCTGTTAACGAAAGTGTAAAACTTGCCAAACAGCAAAAACTGCAGAAATCCTCCGGTTTTATAAATGCAATTTTGCGCAGTTTTGCGAGAGATAATTGTAAAATAAAATATCCCGATTCAAACAATAAGGCAGAGTATTACTCGGTAAAATATTCCTGCCCGCAAATGCTTGTTAAATTATGGATAAATTCCTACGGCGAGGATAACGCAAGGGGGATTTTAGAAAATCTTAGCGGCAGACCGAATATTTACGCAAGAGTTAATACGCTGAAAACAAATACAGACGAACTTATAAGTGTGCTTGCCGATGATAAGGTAAAGGCAGAAAAAGTTGATTTTCCGAGTAATGCGGTAAAAATAGCCGATACGGGTTCAATCGAAAGATTGAAAGCCTACAAAGGCGGTTTACTGCATATTCAAGATTTGTCGTCCCAGCTTTGCGCATACTTTCTTTCTGCCGAAAAAGGACAGACCGTGCTTGATATTTGTTCGGCACCGGGCGGCAAAACTTTTACAATCGCCGAGTATATGCAAAACAGCGGAAAAATAACGGCTTGCGATATGTACAAGCATAAGCTGAAACTTATAGAAAAAGGCGCAAAAAGGCTGGGTATCAATATTATTGAAACCTGCCTGCGTGACGGTGCGTCTGCCGATAAGGAATTGCCGTCGGCAGACAGAATACTTTGTGATGTGCCGTGCAGCGGACTCGGAGTGCTTTCAAGAAAGCCCGAAATTCGCTATAAAGATGACCTTGTAGATACAGACCTTGCTGATATTCAGTATAAAATACTTTGCGAAAGCGCAAAATATCTAAAAAAAGGCGGAAAACTTGTATATTCGACCTGTACGCTGAATCCGCAGGAAAACAATAAAAATACAGCAAAATTTCTTGCCGAGCACAATGATTTTGAGGGAGTTGAACTTGAACTGCCTCCTGAACTTAAAAGAGCATTTGACGAAAAGCCGTATGAAATAACACTTATGCCGCACACTTTTGACGGCGACGGTTTTTACATAGCCGTACTTACAAGGAGGTAATCTTTTGAGCTTAATTGATATTAAATCACTTGACCTAAATGAGCTTACCGACTTTGTAACCGAGAACGGTTTTGAAAAGTTCAGAGCAAAACAAATATACCAATGGCTTAACAAAAATGTCACTTCTTTTGATGAAATGCTGAATATTCCTTTGAAAATCAAGGACTTTTTAAAAAGAAGTTGTTACATTTCTGTTGCAAATATTGAAAAAAAACTAATTTCAAGGTATGATAAGACAGTAAAGTATCTTTTTTCGTTCAATGACGGTGAATGTGTAGAGTCCGTTGTTATGAATTATAAACACGGATACTCAATTTGCATTTCCACACAAGTGGGCTGCAAAATGGGCTGTACTTTTTGTGCAACCGGCAAAAGCGGTTTTTCAAGGAGTTTGACTCCGTCCGAAATGCTCAATCAGATTGAATCCGCACAAAAAGATTTGAATATCAGAATATCGAATATTGTTCTTATGGGAATGGGCGAACCGCTCGACAATTTTGAAAATGTGGTAAAGTTCTTAAGACTTGTATCCGATGACAACGGTCTTAATATCGGTATGCGTCACATCACAATTTCCACTTGCGGTATTGTACCTAAAATTTATGAGCTTGCAAAGCTGCACTTCGGCATTACACTTTCCGTGTCATTACACGCACCTAACGATACCGTAAGGCAAAAGACTATGCCTATCGCTAAGCGATATTCTATGGATGAACTCTTAAAGGCTTGTAAAGATTATTTTGATATTACAGGCAGACGGGTTACTTTTGAATACTCTATGATAAGCGGTGTAAATGATTTTGACAGGGACGCTTACGAGCTTGCGGACAGACTTGCCGATATGAACTGTCATGTGAATCTCATTCCGGTAAACACCGTTGACGGAACAGGATACAAAAAGAGCAGTATGGAAAGGCAACAGGCCTTTGTAAATATACTTGGTCGAAAACATATTGCGGCGACAGTCAGGAGAACCCTTGGAAGTGACATTAACGCTTCCTGCGGTCAGCTCAGACGAAATCATACTAACGAAGGAGGAAAATAACTTGGAAGTCTTTAGCAAAAGTGACATTGGCTTAGTTCGTTCACAAAATCAGGACGATTGCCGCTTCGGAGTTATTTCTCCCAGCTGTGCTTGGGCAGTAGTCTGTGACGGAATGGGAGGTGCCAACGGCGGCAACATAGCGAGTGCAACAGCTGTGGAATACATAAGCTCCAAAATAACCGATTTATACAAGGACGATATGACCAAAGAACAAATCGGCGAGCTTATAGCAGAAATTGTTGTAAACGCAAATATGAAAATATATGAACTTTCTTTGAAAGATCCCGAACTTACGGGAATGGGTACAACCTGCGAGTTTGTTTTTGTAAAGGATACCACGGTTCATATTGTCCATGTTGGCGACAGCCGTACCTATGCAATAAGGGGCGGCAAAATCAAACAGCTTACTGAGGATCACTCTGTTGTACAGGAAATGGTGCGCAGAGGTGAGCTTACCTATGAACAGGCACAGAATCATCCCAATAAGAATTTTATAACAAGAGCACTCGGAATAAAACCGTCCGTAAGGCTTGACTATATAGAGGCAAACTTTATTTACGGTGATGTTCTTTTAATATGCACAGACGGACTTTCCAATTGCATTACAACAGGCGATATGGTTAAAATTTGCCACGAAAACAGGGGCGAGGATCTTATTAATAAGCTTGTTGACAAGGCAAAGGAAGGCGGCGGAACCGATAATATTACCGCCACGGTTATTTATTGAGAAACGGAGAGTGAAATAAATTGGATAAATATATCGGCAAAAGACTTGATGGCCGTTATGAAATTCATGAGCTTATCGGCGTTGGCGGTATGGCTAATGTATATCGCTGTAACGATACTCTTGATGACCGTGAAGTTGCCATTAAGATTTTAAAAGATGAATACCTCAATAACGAGGAATTTATCCGTCGTTTTAAAAATGAATCAAAGGCTATCGCAACACTTTCACACCCTAATATTGTTAAGGTGTATGATGTCAGCTTCGGTGATATGATTCAGTATATTGTAATGGAATACATTGACGGCATTACACTTAAAGAATACTTTGATCAGCAGGGTATCATTGAGTGGAAAGAGGCTTTGTATCTCACAAGTCAGGTTCTTAAGGCTTTACAGCATGCGCACGAGCATGGCATTGTCCACCGTGACATAAAGCCGCAGAATATTATGCTTTTACAGGACGGCACAATCAAGGTTACAGACTTTGGTATTGCCCGTTTTTCCGACAAAGCTACACGCACAATGACAGAACACGCAATTGGTTCGGTTCATTACATTTCACCGGAGCAGGCGAGAGGTGAGGCAACAGACGGCAAGTCTGACATCTACTCGGTCGGTGTTATGCTTTATGAAATGCTCACAGGTAAACTTCCTTTTGACGCAGACAGTGCAGTTTCAGTAGCTCTTATGCAGCTACAGTCAACTCCTAAGCGCCCGAGAGAGCTTAATCCCACTATTCCTATCGGACTTGAGCAGATTACAATGAAGGCTATGGAAAAGAATCCTGCCGACAGATATAATTCTGCCGCTGAAATGCTCAACGATATGGAGCGTTTCAGACTTAATCCGTCTATTGTATTTGATTATTCAAAATTTGTTGATAATCAGCCTACAAAGTTTGTTACTTCACTTAAAGATACAAAAACAAACAGTACAAAGTTTGATAAGGCTGTTGCAAAACCGGAGGAAACTCCCGAACCTGAAATCGAAACCGCAGAAGAGGAACAGAAGGTTGAACACAAGCCGTCTTATTACGCAATTAAGGGTATTGTAATTTCTGCCGTAGTTGTGGTTGCCGTATTTGTAGGTCTTGCAATTTTCAGAGGATGTTCGACTTCACAGGCTAAAGATGTTGAAATACCGAATTTTGTCGGTAAAACTTTGGCAGAGGCCAATGCCGACAACAAAGACAATTTTAACTTTGTTGTGGAGAGCAAGTATGACGCTTCAAAAGAGCTTGGTGTAATTCTTGAACAGGAGCCTGCCGCTGATTCAAAACTTGTAAAATCAGGCTCACAGATTACTCTTAAAGTAAACGGAACAGATACAAATGCTTCGGTTCCTTATGTTCTTAATTATTCCGAAAAAGACGCATCTGCAATTATTGAGGAAAAGAGCCTTGTTCCAAAGATAATCTATGTTGAAAACACTAAAACTCCTAAGGGATATGTTGCAGAAGTATTCCCTAAGGCAGGTGTTCATACAAATATCGGTTCTACCGTTTATATTTACATTGCAAACGGCGAGAGAGATGAAAAGGTAACTATTCCGTCAGTATCCGGACTTTTACTTTCAGAGGCTAAAACAAAACTTGTTGATGCAGGTCTTACTGTAGAAACAGTTTACGATGACGAAAGTAAAGAGGCAAAAGACACAGTTCTTTCACAGTCACCGTTGCAGTACGGTAAGGTAGATAAAGGTACTGTTGTAACCCTTACTGTAAGTTCGGGCAAGGGTGATGTGGCTACAGTAAATGTATATGTAGATTTACCTACAAATGTTACCGAATCGGTTGAGATGACTGTAATTGTAGACGGTGTTGTTGATACTAAGTATTCAAAAACACTTGTGCCGCAGTACAATAAGACCTGTACTCTTGAATTTACTGGTTCCGGTACTTCAAACATTGTGGTACAGCTTGACGGTCAGGTTTACCGTGAATATTCAATTGATTATTCAACACTTGTTGTATCACAAACAGCTACTCACGAGTATGCGGTACCTACAACCGCACCTGTTGCAACAGAGCCTGCATATACAGAGCCGCCTGTTACAGAGCCGCCATACACACCGGTTCAGCCAACAGATGCAACCGAACCTTCCGAGGCATAGTATTAATTGATATGAGCAGTAACGAAGGATTATTGATGAAAGTGCTCGGCGGTTTTTACTATGTCGAGTGCGACAATCAAATATATGAATGTAAAGCAAGAGGAAGTTTCCGCAAGAGCGGAAATTCTCCTCTTGTTGGCGACAGGGTGAAAATTTCTGTTCAGAAAGAGGGCTTTGCCTCTCTTGACGAAATCCTGCCGAGAAAAAATAAATTAAAGCGACCGCCGCTTGCTAATATTGATATTCTCGTAATCGTTTGTTCGACAGTTTCGCCAAGTCCGAATTATGCGGTTATCGATAAAATGACCGCCGCTGCGATTAACAGCAATATGCAACCTGTAATCGTCATTTCAAAAGATGATATTGAAAGCGGTGAAAAGGTTGCCGATATTTACAAAAATGCGGGATTTGAAGTTTTTTGTACTTCTCCGCTAAAATCAGATGAAGCAGAGAGATTAAAGGCCTTACTTATGGGCAAAACTTCTGCTTTTACAGGCAACAGCGGTGTGGGTAAGTCAACCTTGTTAAATATGCTTTTTCCTAACCTAAGCCTTGCAACAGGTGAAATAAGCGATAAACTCGGACGAGGCAGACATACTACAAGAGCAGTTGAACTGTTTAATCTTGACGGCTGTTATATCGCAGACACACCCGGATTTTCAACCGTTGATTTGCAGAGATACGAAATTATTGATAAAGACGAACTTCAATATTGCTTTCCCGAATTTAAAGAGTATCTCGGAGAATGTATGTTTACTTCGTGTTCTCATACTTGCGAAAAAGGCTGCAGAGTTTTGCAGGCACTTGCTGACGGAGATATTGAGAAAACCCGTCACAACAGTTATGTCGCTATGTACAATGAGGTAAAAGATATTAAAAAGTGGCAGTTAAAAAAGTAAAGGGGAATTAA
This sequence comes from Ruminococcus intestinalis, assembly GCF_014288065.1. Classification (NCBI taxonomy): domain Bacteria; kingdom Bacillati; phylum Bacillota; class Clostridia; order Eubacteriales; family Oscillospiraceae; genus Ruminococcus; species Ruminococcus intestinalis. The sequence goes on from NZ_JACOPS010000001.1 coordinate 365,565, forward strand.
AATGCGTTGTACGATAATTGCGGGCTCGCCTGAAGCGGATATAGATTTTATATCGGAACAGGTTAAGGACTGCAATTATCTTATTTGTGCCGATAAGGGCTATGAATATGCAAAAAAAGCAGGTGCAAAGCCTAACCTTATAGTCGGTGATTTTGATTCGTACAGCGGTAATTTACCCGATGATTGCGAAGTAATCAAGCTCAATTCACATAAAGATGATACAGACCTTTTGCATTGCATAGAGGTTGCACTGTCCCGTGGATATGATGATTTTGTTATCCTTGCCGCAACAGGCGGAAGATTTGATCATACCTTTGCAAATATTTCTGTTCTTATGTATCTTGATAAAAAAGGTGCAAGCGGAATAATCGTTTCCGACAAAGAGATTATTCGCTTTTTGAAAATGGGCGAATATAATTTTGACGGAAATAAAGGAAAAACTTTTTCAGTCTTTCCTTTTGCCTGTGACAGTGTGAATGTATCTTACATAGGTGCCGAGTATTCGGCGGAGAATCTTATTTTAACTGCGGAAGAAGCAATGGGCATTTCAAATATTTTTATTTCTGACAGAGCAAATGTAAAAATAAATTACGGAAATGCAATAATTATTATTAATCAGTTCATAAATTAAATTTAATTTGCAAAAACATTATATAGTATGCGGTAATTTTTAAACACCAATATGGGGGTATAGCTCAGTTGGGAGAGTGTCTGACTGGCAGTCAGAAGGTCATGGGTTCAAGCCCCATTATCTCCACCACTTAGTTTTATAAAGAGATGTCATTGTTATATAAACGGTTGTAATAACAAAATTGTAACTATAATGACACTCATTAGTCTTGAAAAGAATTATAACCTTATGATATAATATATTAGTATCATTTCGTTTTGTGTTATTCTATTTGGAGTTGAATTTTTATGTCATTATGTATGGGTTGTATGCAGGAACTTAACGGCAGTGTAATCTGCCCGAACTGCCATTTTGATAATTCAGAAGTTCAGTCGGCACCTTTTCTGCCTTTCGGCACAGAGCTTGCAGGCAGATATGTAACAGGTACCGGACTTGAAACTAACGGTGAATCAACACGCTATATTGCTTTTGACAAGCAGACGGGCGATGTTGTAATTGTAACTGAATTTTTACCGATCGGTCTTTTTTCAAGAGATGAAGGACAGACGGAATTAAAAGTTAATTACGATGACAGACTTGCTTTTAATAAACTTAGAGATGAGTTTATTTCATATTTTCGCATTATTTCAGAATTAAAGGATCTTTCGGCACTTACAAATATTGTTGATGTTTTTGAAGAAAACAATACAGCATATGCTATTGAAGAAAAAGAGGACCTTATTCCTTTTGAAGAATATATTGAGCGCAGCAACGGTCATCTTGACTGGGATATTGCAAGACCGCTCTTTATGCCCGTAATTTCGGCACTTGAGGCTCTTCATAAGCGTGGTGTCGGTCATTATGCGGTAGCGCCTAAAAATCTGTTTATTACTGCTTCGGGTAAAATCAGAATGGCAGGCTATGCTACGGAAAATGAGCGTAAGCGTGGTACAGCGCTTAAATCTCAATTGTTTTCAGGCGCAGCAGCACCCGAACAGTATGAAGATAATTTTCCGCTTGATGATATTACGGATATTTACGGACTTTGTTCTACACTTTTCTATGCACTTACAGGTCATCTTCCAAATAGTGCGGTTGAGCGTTTAAAAGACAGCAGACTTCTTATGAGCACATCTACTGTAAAGAGTTTGCCTCCTCATGTTGTATCTGCACTTGCAAACGGTTTACAGGTTCAGCGTGAGAACAGAATTACAGATTTTGACGAGCTTCGTTCTCAACTTTCCGTTGCACATACCGCAAAGGCTATTCAGGACGAAATTTCGAGAACAGCAAGTATGAATATTACAAAGGAGCAGTCACGCCGTAATAACGGTATGTCGCATGCTTCCATTGTTACTATTTCTGTTGCAATTACAGTTCTTGTACTTGGTATTGCCGGTGTATTTTGGGTTATGCAGAATCCGCTTGCAGGATTATTCTCGGGTAATACTGATGCCACTGCAGCGTCTACATCAAGCACGGAATGGACAGGTCCTGTTGTTCCTAACTATGTCGGAATGAAGTACGAAGATGTTGTAAAGGCTGCGGCTTCCGATGACAGCGTTGTGGTTTACAGAGATTACAATGATGCTTACAGCGATAAATATGCCGACGGTGTTGTAATGGAACAGTATCCTCCGGCAGGTTCTAAAGTAGATCAGGAAGACGGTATTACAGTTTCTGTAACAGTCAGTCTTGGTGCTCAGATGCGTGAACTTCCTGCAATTCAGGGTAATAAAATTGATGAGGCTGCGCAGTCGCTTGCAGATGCGGGACTTCTTGCTACAGCTGAATATCAGTACAGTGATACAGTAGCGGAAAACAGAGTTATCGGCTACAAAAATCATGTTGCAGGCGATACTCTTGAAAGCGGTTCTAACATTATAATTATTGTAAGTAAGGGCAGACAGCAGACTACAACTCAAGCAACTTCCTGATATTAAAGCTAAAAATAATGGCTGAATCAATTGTATATTGACTCAGCCATTTTGATTTAAGAATTTAAAATTTATATTACAAATCAATTTGCTAAACCATAATTATCCGACTTTTTACTAAGAACCGTTTATTTAAACTTGCTTTTTACGCTTTTTTCCGCATTCCTTACCAATGTAAAAAGTGAAGCAGTACCTTTTTCAAAATATCTTGAAAGCAAATCGGGTGAAAGAGCAATTGATGTATTTTCGGTCTTACTTTCGATTATAGCGTCAATCATAGCAAGGTCGAGCGTCATAGCTGCGCTGCAAAGACTTCTGTACTTGCTTTTGTTCAGCGTAAATAAATCCTGCGGGTTGCTTTCTTCACACGAATATACCGAACGAAATGCCTGATACTGGGCATTCATAAGATAGTTGCTTACAGCGTTTGTCAGCTTTTTGTTTCCGAGTTTATCGAGTATATCGAAAATAACTGCGCTTGTATTCATTACAACTTTTTTGTTGATCATAGCGACCATATTGCTACCCGGCTCAACTGTCGGAATCTCCGCATCGGGTATATTGACAGGCTGTGCCTGCTGACCGTTTCTGTTCGGTGTTCTGCCAAGCAAATAATCACAAGACACATCATAATATTCGGCGGTTTTTACGAGAAAATCAAGTCCACATTCTCTTATTCCTTTTTCGTAATGAGAGAGCAGCGCCTGGGAAATACCCAAGTCCGCCGCTACCTGCTTTTGGCTTAATCTGCGTTCTCTTCGCAGCATTGAAATTATCATAGGAAAATCACTGTTCATTGAAAGCACCTCTTTTATACGAACAGTATAATATATTAATTACAATTTGTAAATACCATAGGAGTTACAATTATGAAATCTTATATTATTCACTTTCTTCGCCACGGAAGTATAGACGAAACTTTATCGGGCAAGTACATAGGCACTACTGATGTTCCGCTTTCGGATAAAGGAAAAACAGAACTTAGAAAACTTGATTACGAATATCGTTATCCGGGTGCACAGGCAGTGTTTACAAGTCCGTTAAAGCGTTGTACACAGACTTGCAAAATTCTTTATCCGGAGCAAAATCCGCTTGTCATCGCCAATCTTTCGGAATGTAATTTTGGCGAATGGGAGGGAAAAACCGCAAATGATTTAAACGAAGATGAAGATTTCCAAAAATGGCTTGCGGGTGACCCCTCGGTAAAACCTCCGAGAGGTGAGAGTAATGCCGATTTCACACGCAGAATCTGCAAAATGTTTGAAAGCATTGTTGAGGGACTTATCAAAACAGGCACAACAGAAAGCGTTATTGTCACACACGGCGGCGTTATAATGACCTTGCTTGCAGTGTACGGAATGCCACAGGCAAAGCCTTTTGAATGGGTTATGGACAACGGTTTCGGCTACTCCGTAAGAATTACACCGCAGCTTTGGCAGAGAGATAAGATTATGGAGGTATTCTCGGTAATTCCTGAAAAAAAGGATATTGAAGATTAATTTTTAAAATAGTACGAATTGTAGCGCAGTTTACAATCTTTTGCGAAAGATTGTGCAATAATGTAATATAAAGGTGTAATAAAATCATTTATTTATGCCTATACTGACAAATATATTAACTCAAAGGAGATATTAATATGGCAGACTACAAAATCGTTTTGTTAAAAGGTGACGGTATCGGTCCTGAAATCGTAAACCAGGCTGTTAAGGTACTCGACAAAGCAAGCGAAAAGTTTAATTTTACAGTAGAATATGACGAGGCACTCCTCGGCGGTTGTGCTATTGACGCAACAGGAGTTCCGCTCCCTGATGAAACAGTTGCTAAATGTAAGGCAGCAGACAGTGTGCTTTTAGGCGCAGTAGGCGGTCCTAAGTGGGATAATCAGCCGGGTAATAATCGTCCCGAAGCAGGTCTTCTCGGAATCAGAGGAGCACTCGGACTTTTTGCAAACCTTCGTCCTGCTGTTATTTTTGAACCTCTTAAGAAAGCATCACCGATTAAAGATGAAATTATCGGCGGTTCACTCGATATTATGATCGTTCGTGAACTCACCGGCGGTATTTACTTTGGTAAGAGAGGCAGAACAGAAGTTGACGGTCAGCCTGCCGCATGGGACACAGAACAGTATTCCGTACCGGAAGTAGAGAGAATTGCAAGAGTAGCTTTTGACCTTGCTATGAAGAGAAATAAAAAGCTCACAAGCGTTGATAAGGCAAATGTACTTGAGTCATCAAGACTTTGGAGAGAAACAGTAACAAGAATTTCTAAGGAATATCCCGAAGTTGAGCTTAACTATATGTATGTTGACAACTGTGCTATGCAGCTTGTAAGAAACCCGGGTCAGTTCGATGTTATTGTTACTTCAAATATCTTTGGCGATATTCTTTCTGATGAGGCGTCAATGATCAGCGGTTCAATCGGTATGCTCGCATCTGCAAGCCTTTCAGAGAGCAAGAGCGGTCTTTACGAGCCAATCCACGGTTCGGCTCCTGACATTGCAGGTCTTGGTATCGCAAACCCGCTTGCAACAATTCTTTCTGTTGCAATGATGCTCCGTTATTCACTTGATCAGCCAAAGGCAGCAGACGCTATTGAGGCAGCAGTTACCAAGGTTCTTGAGAATAACCGTACACCGGATATTTACGAAGAGGGTACAAACAAGGTTACTTGTGAGCAGATGGGCGACCTCGTATGTGAGGCACTTTAATATCTAACAGAATGGAGGAGTAAAATGCAGTTGTACGATATGCACTCGCATATACTTCCTGGAATTGATGACGGAGCGCCAAGCGTAGAAAAAAGCCTTGTTATATTAAATGAACTAAAAAAACAAGGCGTAACAAATGTTTGTCTTACTCCTCATTTTTATACAAATGAAATCAGTGCAGAGGATTTTGCCGCACAAAGACAGCATGCGATTGATAAACTTATGCCGCATATTCCTGACGGTATGAAAGTTGTTGTTGGTGCGGAAGTTTATGTCACTCGATATATGTTTAACGGAGATGACTTTTCCTGCGCTTGTTACGGCAACTCCAATTACATACTTACCGAGTTTGCTTACACATCGCAGTTTTCAAGTCACACTATGGAGTATTTTGTAAAACTTACAGAGAATTACAATATGATTCCTGTTCTTACTCATGTTGAAAGATACCCTGCTTTAATCAACGATCCGTCTATTATCGGTGAGCTTAAGGATATGGGTGTAATTATCCAGACCAACACCAATTCTTATACCAAAAAAGCGTCGTTTTTCTCAAAACTTAAGCTTATAAAACTTATAAAAGGCGGATATATTGATGTTATCGGCAGTGATGCACATTCATTGACCCATAATGACCCACGCACATTTACAGAGGCTTTGGACTTTATTTCTGCAAAATGCGGACAAAGCACAGTAAGAAAAATGATGAGCAATGCGGAAGAAATCTTCAACAGCGCACTTTGATAACAATAAAGGATGTACTTTTTCGGTACATCCTTTTAATTTTATACTAAAATCTTACAGGTACGGATATACTATTAAGAGCAGTAAAAACCTTGCCTTATGAAATGGGGAATAGCCGTGTTTGAGATTTTAGTGGGAATATTGTTGTTTGTTTTACTTCTCGTTGTTTGCAGTGTGCTTGTGTCTGAATATCTGTTTAAAATGATTATTTACAGGCAAAAAAAGAGCAGTTGTCAAAAGGACATTGATGCCGTAGCAAGCTGGTACAGGCATTATCCGATTGCAAAAACAGGCAGATTATGGCTTGAAAATATGCCATATATTAATGTTTATATAAAGTCTTTTGACGGATTGCGATTATACGGCGCTTTGCTTGAAAACGAAAAATTTTCCGATAAAATTATTATTTGTGTTCACGGCTTTACAGGCAGCGGTAAAAAGGATTTCGCAAGCCTTGCCCGTACTTATTATTTAAACGGGTATAATGTACTTCTTGTGGATAACAGGGCACACGGGCAAAGTGAGGGCAAATATGTAGGCTTTGGAGTGCTTGACAGATTAGATCTGCGCAATTGGGTGAAATATACTGTAAATCGTTTCGGCAGTAATATAAAAATATTTTTGCACGGTATATCTATGGGCGGAGCAACTGTACTTATGGCAAGCAGTATTATGCCAAAAAATGTGCGTGGCATTATTGCAGACTGCGGATTTACAAGCGTAGACGAAATTTTTGAGTATGTACTGAAAAGAGATTATCATCTTCCGAGATTCCCTATCATTTATCTTACAAATATTATGTCAAAAATTCGTGCCGGATACGGATATAAAGATGTTAATACCGCTGCGGAAATTGCAAAATCGGATATTCCTGTTTTATTTATCCACGGAGAAAATGACGAATTTGTACCGCTTTGGATGACTATGAAAAATTATTCTTACTGCAAAGCATATAAAGAGCTTTATATAGTGAAAGATTCCGAACATGCCGAGTCGCATTATATTGATAAAAAAGGCTACGAAAGGCGAATCCTTACATTTATAGAAAAAATAAGCAAATAGCCGACAAATAGGGAATAAAATCCTACTTGTCGGCTTGGGGAGAAATTATGCAGTACATAAATTATTACAGTTCACCGCTTGGAAAAATTACTTTTGCAAGCAACGGAAAAGAACTTACGGGATTATGGTTTAAAGGGCAAAAATATTTTGCCTCTACGCTTACTAAAGAATATGAGCAAAAAAATCTGCCTGTTTTTGAACAGACAGCAAAATGGCTTGATATTTATTTTAGCGGCAAAAATCCCAATTTTACGCCGCCTTTGTTTTTATCGTCAACTTCGTTTCGTAACGAAGTTTGGAAAATACTTTTGACTATACCGTATGGTAAAATAATGACATATGGTGAAATAGCTAAACTTATGGCTGAAAACAGGGGAGTAGAGAAGATGTCTGCACGGTCTGTGGGTGGCGCAGTGGGACATAATCCTATTTCAATCATTGTTCCGTGCCACAGGGTAGTAGGTACGAACGGAAGTTTGACAGGCTATGCGGGTGGTGTTGATATTAAAGAAAAACTTTTAAAATTTGAAAATGTCGATATGTCTAAGCTGTTTGTGCCTAAAAGTAAATAGTTTGAAAAATTTAAGCTGCAAAACTTTTTTAATAGACTTTTGCCATTGTGTTCAAGTAGCAAAACAGGAAAATATTTGTGGGCTTTGCCCACGCCCACAATCTTATAAAAGTTCGACCAAACTTTTATAATTGCTTGGCTTATGTGTTTCGCTAAACCGTATTTATTCTAACTTTTATAAAGAACCGTTTAAGTATGTTTAATTATAAACATAAAAAATCTGCCATACCAAATCAGGTATGGCAGATGAATTTTTAAGGGATTTTATAAGGAGCTTTAAATTAGTACATACCGCCCATATCAGGAGCAGCAGGTGCAGCAGGTGCTGCAGGCTCTTTAATATCTGCAACGAGTGACTCTGTTGTTAGTACCATTGCAGCAACAGAAGATGCGTTCTGGAGAGCAGAACGAGTAACCTTTGTCGGGTCAACGATACCTGCCTCAATCATATCTGTATATTCCTCTGTAAGAGCGTTAAAGCCGTAACCAACCTTGTTAGCTTTCTTGATATTTTCGCAGATTACGCTACCCTCAAGACCTGCATTTGCGGCAATCTGACGGAGCGGCTCTTCAAGAGCTTTAAGAACAATCTTAGCGCCTGTCTTAGCATCACCCTCAAGTGTATCAACAAAAGCGGAAACAGCAGGAATAGCGTTCATACAAGCGATACCGCCGCCTGCTACGATACCCTCTTCAACAGCAGCCTTAGTAGCGGCAAGAGCATCTTCGATTCTGAGTTTCTTTTCTTTCATTTCAACTTCGGTAGCAGCACCGACTTTGATTACTGCAACACCGCCTGCGAGCTTAGCAAGACGCTCCTGAAGTTTTTCACGGTCAAAATCAGATGTTGTTGTTTCAATCTGCTGACGAATCTGTGCAACTCTGCCCTTAATAGCGTCCTTGTCGCCTGCACCGTCAACAATGATTGTGTTCTCTTTCTCAACCTTTACCTGACGAGCAGTACCAAGCTGATCCATTGTTGTATCTTTAAGCTCAAGACCTAAGTCTGATGTAATTACTGTACCGCCTGTAAGTGTTGCGATATCCTGTAACATTTCTTTTCTTCTGTCGCCAAAGCCCGGTGCTTTAACAGCAACACAAGTAAATGTACCTCTTAACTTGTTGAGTACGAGAGTTGTAAGAGCTTCGCCCTCTACATCTTCGGCAATGATAAGGAGTTTTCTGCCTGACTGAACAATCTGCTCAAGAATAGGGAGAATTTCCTGTGTATTTGAAATCTTCTTATCTGTAATAAGAATGTATGGGTTGTCAAGTTCTGCAACCATCTTGTCTGTATCTGTTACCATATAAGGAGCAATGTAACCACGGTCAAACATCATACCTTCTACAACTTCGCTGTAAGTTTCGGCTGTCTTTGACTCTTCAACTGTGATAACACCGTCTGTTGTAACCTTTTCCATAGCCTCGGCAATGAGCTTACCGATGAACTCATCCTGTGAAGAAACTGTAGCAACTCTTGCAATATCGTCAGAACCTGAAACCTGCTTGCTGTTGTCAGAAACAGCCTTTACCGCAACATTGATAGCGTCTGCAATACCTTTCTTAAGAACCATTGGGTTTGCACCTGCTGTTACATTCTTCATACCCTCTCTGATAAGAGCCTGAGCAAGAAGTGTAGCTGTTGTTGTACCGTCACCTGCAACATCGTTTGTTTTGATTGAAACTTCCTTAACAAGCTGTGCGCCCATATTCTCAAATGGGTCGTCAAGCTCAATTTCCTTAGCAATTGTTACACCATCGTTTGTGATGAGCGGAGCGCCGTACTTTTTGTCAAGTACAACATTTCTGCCCTTAGGGCCGAGTGTGATTTTAACTGTATCAGCAAGCTGGTCAATACCTCTCATAAGAGATTTTCTTGCTTCTTCACCATAAGCAATTTGTTTAGCCATAATTAATTACCTCCAAAATATATCAAATAAAAATAATTATTCTACTGTTGCAAGAATATCTGACTGACGAACGATTGTGTACTCTTCACCGTCAATCTTAACTTCTGTGCCTGCATACTTGCTTGCGATTACTTTGTCGCCGACATTTACATACATCTTAACTTCGTTGCCGTCTACAACACCGCCGGGGCCTACTGCAACTACTCTTGCAAACTGTGGCTTTTCCTGTGCGGCAGATGAAAGAATGATACCGCTCTTTGTTTTTTCTTCGGCTTCTTCAACCTGTAATACTACTCTGTCAAGTAATGGTTTAATACTCATAATATAAATCCTCCTAAAAAGTTTATGTGTTATTTCGGTTAGCACTCTGTATCCTTGAGTGCTAATTATATTTTATACCATTTTTTAGAAATGTCAAGAGAAATTTGACTAAATTTGACCTTTAATTTATAAACAATTAAATTTATTTGTACAGCACTGCATTATAATTCGTATATAGAACTAAAATAACTTAAACAAGCCCTTTTTTCTTTAGTTTACCTTTAGGTTCAGGTTTATTTATTTCATAGCCGTTTTTAATGGAAAGTTTTGCAAGCAATGCAATTCCGTCCGTAAGAGCCTTTTTAGATTCATTGTCTATCTTATTAAATGCTTTAATCATGGTCGGTATATTTTTTATGCCTGCCTTTCGTATGTCGTCAAAGGTGATTTTACCGCCTTCTGCCATAATTTGAAATACAGAGTCTATGATTTGTTTTTTCTGTTCGGTTGTAAGTCCGTCAATAAGCTCTTTCATATTTTTTTCGGCAAATTTAATACTCTTGGTATCTTCATCAAGGTGTACAAAGTGTGTGCCTACTACATTCCAGCTGAAAGCATCGTGCTGCCAGAAAGAATGACTTGCGCTTTTTACTATTATATAATCTTCATCATGCTCAAGTAACATACCCACAAATGATGACTGCGGAACAAAGGTAGTGATTCTGTCGGCAATTTCTTTGTGCTGCTCACTTTCTATGAATTCCTTTGAAAAACCCGGACCGTCGTTGTTATATACAGCTATTATTCTGTCTTTGATTTCAGGAAAAGTATTTACAGCGGAATAGATTGCGAGATTTCCGCCTTTGGAGTGACCTCCGAGGTATATTTCGCTGTTTGGATATTTGTTTGCAACCATACTCAGATATGCCGCTGCGTTAAGCTGTGAGGGAATATTGTCGGTTATGGCAATCATACAATCTTCTTTCCAACCGTTGAGCGTATTGTCTGTGCCACGGTAAGCGATAAATAATTTATCTGTATCAAAATGAAAAGTGCAAGCGCCGAATTGCATTGGATTATCTTCGCAGTCATATGCCGCAAAATCCGATACATATATATTTTTTAACCTGTTGCTTTTAGCTGATTCGGATAATAACTTGGTTATTTCCTTGCCGACTGTGTTGTAAAAATCTTTAAATACATAGTAATCTTTAAAAACAACATCACGCTTTTCTTTAAAATAAAGTTTATTTATGTCGGAAAGCGGAAGCTGTGATTTTTCTGTATATCCCGAAAAATCAAGATAAACAAGCTCTGAAAATATAAGAGCGTCAACTTCGTTTAAAGGTGAAATATCAAAACCTAAATCGCCACGCCATTTTAAATAGTTTATAAGATTATTCATAACCCACCTCGCAATATTAATAATTAAATTTTATAAAATTTGCACTTAAAAAGCAATATAATTCACATAAAATTCAGAAAGCCCACTGCAAAATATGCAATGGGCAATTTTAAGTTTATTTTTGTTGTGCTCGTCTTAAAATGTCAGGTAAAGAATTGAATATTACCTGTATATTGAATATTACCTGTATATTTAATATTGCTTTATCTTCACCGAATTTTTTTGTTTTTAAAACCGTTCACAAGCATACCTGCCGCAGTCTTGGCAAAGAGGTCGCAGATAAATATTTTAAAATCATCTGTAACGGATATATTGTTTTGAATTTCGCAATTGTTTACAACTTTCTTTTATAATCTAAATAATTATAAAAGTTTGGTCAACCTTTTATAATTTTTTGACTTAAGGATAGAACCGACAAATTATAAAAACCGCTCTCCTAAGAATTTTTTAGAAGAGCGGTTTGTGTATTTGTTTTAATAATTATTCGTTAATAGCTTTAACGAGAGCCTGTGCTTTGTCTGTCTTTTCCCAAGCAACGCCGAGTTCTTCTCTGCCCATATGACCGTAAGCGGCAAGCGGACGATACTTTGTTTCTTTAAGCTTTAACTGCTCAATAATAGAATTCGGACGGCAGTCAAATACCTTTTCCACAGCGTCTGAAAGCTGTTCGTTTGTGTAGCTTGATGAACCGAAAGCATCTACCATTATTGATACAGGTTTAGCAACACCGATTGCATATGCAAGCTGAACCTCGCACTTATCGGCAAGACCTGCGGCAACAATATTCTTTGCGATGTATCTTGCGTAGTAAGCGGCACTTCTGTCAACCTTTGTCGGGTCTTTACCGCTGAATGCACCGCCGCCGTGACGAGAAAATCCGCCGTAGGTATCAACTATAATCTTTCTGCCTGTAAGACCTGAATCGCCTACAGGGCCGCCGATTACAAATCTGCCTGTCGGGTTGATGAAATATTTTGTGTTTTCGTCTAAAAGCTCGGCAGGAATGATTGGCTTTACTACATATTCAACCATATCTTTTCTGATCTGCTCCAGTGTAACATTTTCATCGTGCTGTGTAGACACAACAACGGTGTCTACCCTTACAGGTGTGTCACCCTCATACTCAACGGTTACCTGTGTTTTACCGTCAGGACGAAGGTAGGAGAGAGTACCGTCTTTTCTTACCGCTGTAAGCTGTTTTGCAAGCTTGTGAGCAAGTGAGATAGCAAGCGGCATAAGCTCTTTGGTTTCGTTGCAAGCGTAGCCGAACATCATACCCTGGTCGCCGGCACCAATCTGATTGTTAGCGTCATTTTCGCCGTCTTTAAGCTCGTAGCTTTCGTTTACGCCCATTGCAATATCAGGGCTCTGCTGGTCAATAGAAGTGAGTACAGCGCAAGTATTGCCGTTAAAACCGCATGCCTGGTTGTCATAGCCGATGTCATTTACAACTTCTCTTGCGATACCTGCAATGTCAACATAGCAGTCTGTAGAAATTTCGCCCATAACATGAACTACACCTGTTGTAGCGGTTACCTCGCAGGCAACATGAGCGTTTTTATCCTGTTCGAGAATAGCGTCAAGAACAGCGTCGGAAATCTGGTCGCAAACTTTGTCGGGATGTCCCTCTGTTACTGACTCAGAAGTGAAAAAATGTTTTGCCATTATAATTCTCCTTTGCAAAAAATAAGCACCTTTCAGCCGAAAGGTGCTATTAAGACTCATCTTTCGGTAAATACCGCAGGATTTGGCACCTTGCAAATGCAGGTTGCCGGACTTCACAGGGCCTGTTCCCTCAGTCGCTCTTGATAAGATAAATATTAACTTATTGTTTTAATTATATACCGTTATATCGACAAAAGTCAACAAGAAATAACAGGTATATTATAAAATCGGATAATCAAACAAAAAAATTATGCGATTTCATCAACAGAGCAACATTCTGTACAAGGTACGCTGTGCTTTACTCTGTCTTCAACCTCGGCACGCTTTGCGTTGTTAAAGCGGTCAACAGTACCTACAAGGTAGCCTGTAATTCTGCGGATTCTTTCAAACGGAACAGAATCATAGTCATACTTAACATCAACATAGTCGCCGTCAACTGTGAGTTCAACATTCTTGATATATTTATCCGGATTTGCCTCTCTAAGCTGTGTTGTGTATGCCTCAATTTCCTTTTTGCTAAGCTTTCCGCCCTTTACATTTACTGTCATAATAAATCCTTCCCTTTCGTAATTTCATAATCCTCTTTAATGTATAATGTAACTTTTAATTCTTTAAAAGCATATATCTTGTAGAGTAAATCTATTATAGCACAACATCTTGTTGTATGCAATATCAAAATAGGAATTATTCGCACAAATAAAAGTAAGTATTTTTGTTTATTTTTACAGTTGACAAATATATAAAAGCAAAGAGGACAAAAGTTTTGCCCTCAAATAACAATTTTTATTAGTTTAATTTCCCGATTTGTAATTGTATATGAATATTTTAGGTATATGAATATTTTAGCACAAAATTTTTTATTTCAAGCAAATAAGGCGATGCTTCCACCGCCTTATATATTATTCGAGCACCAATAAAACTCTGTCTATGTTGTTACCAAAAAGTCCTGCGTAGCCGTCCTGACCGTTTGAAGTTTGGTCGTCGTGCTGCCAGTCAAAATATTCTTTGCTTATTGCCGAAACTTTATATTTTGCAACAAGATATTTGTTAAGACTTTCGGCAATACTCTGCGGTGTGGTGTAATACACTCTGATTGCGTCAATTTTACTGCCGTTGCCCGCATAACCGTTTTCTAAATCGTCAATGTCATATCCGCTGACTTTCGGCAGCCATCCGCTTTTAGTGTGAACCTGATACCACACCTTGCCTTCACTTACTTTTATTGCAATATCCGTAATTGCTTTGCCTTTTAAACCTGCGTAATCTTCAAGATTTTTTACTTCGGGCAGCCAAACACCGTCACAGCGCACTCTGTAGAAAATATCCGGTTTGGTTATTTTTCCTTTGTCTTTATCGTCTTCTTTTTTGCTGTTGAAAACGCTTTCGTTAAATATGATGTTCGTATCAATATTTTTGCCGTAACCGCTTACTCTGCCTGTTGAACTGTTCTGCCATATATCACAGTTTAATTCATTTACGGAGTTATATTGTGCAAGCCAGATACTGTACTTTTTCTTTAATTTATCGTAATCGAGAAAATTATTAAACCAATTCAGATTAGCATATACACCTGCTCTGTAGTTACTTTTCTTGATCGTTTCGCAAAAGCGTTCCGCAATTTCTGTAAGTTTTGCTTTGCCGAGTTTAGTTTGTGAATTATCTTCCAAATCATAATAAATCGGCATATCAAGAGATTTGTTATTAATGCATTCAAGGCAAGCCCTTGCCTCTTTTTCTGCATCGCCGACGCTGTCTGCGTAACTGTACCAGTACACACCAATCATCATATTTTCGCTTTTTGCGTTTTTGTAATGACTTTCAAACATACTGTCTTTCTGACTTGATTCTCTGCCGTAGCCTGCTCTTATAATGACAGCTTTTATACCGTCGCTTTTCATTTTGTTAAAATTAATGCCTTGCTGAAATTCTGAAATATCAACACAGCTTACTTTTGCCATAAAATCATCCTTTCAAATTGATAAAGTTTACTTTAGTATAATATTAAAAATAATACCAAAAGTTAAACTTTTCATTTACAGTGCTTAAAGTGCTAAAATTGCAGAAATTAGGCTAATTTTATTGTAAAAAATTTTATTTTGTGCTAATATTACCTTATAAATAAAATGAAATCGGAGGTATTATGATGGAATTATCAAAAGTAACGGAAACTCGCAGAAGCGTAAGAGAATACATAAATAAACCTGTTGAAACAGAAAAGTTAAGAGAGATGATTGCGGCGGCTCAACTTGCACCGTCATGGAAAAACTCGCAGGTATCACGCTACTATGTGGTAACAGGCGAAAAACTTGCAGATGTTAAGAATGCATTGTCGCCTTACAATCAGAAAAATGTTGCAAACGCTCCCGCACTTATTGTTACCGCAATTGTGCTTAATCGTTCCGGATACGAAAAGGACGGTACACCGACAAACGAACTCGGCAACGGTTGGGGATTTTACGACTGCGGTTTGCAGAGTATGAATCTTTTGCTTAAGGCAACAGAACTTGGACTTTCAACTCTTGTAATGGGTATAAGAGATAACGAAAAAATCAAGGAAGTTTTGAATATTCCCGAAACCGAGGCGGTAGTAAGCGTAATCGGAGTAGGCTACAGCAATGCAGAGCCTGCAATGCCAAAGCGCAAGGCTATTGAGGATATTGCAAAATTTTTTTAATTTAATATAGCAAAGCGTAAAGTAAAAACCTGTACAGCAGTTGCCGTACAGGTTTTTTTGTTATGGCTTTACAGTTTTAAATAAATTTAACTGCTGTGCCGTAAGCAAGCACTTCGGCAGCCTGCTGCATAACAGAAGCTGATGTGTAACGAACGCATACAATAGCGTCCGCACCCATTCTTGCAGCCATATCAATCATACGCTGAGTGGCAATATCTCTTGCCTTGTTCATCATTTCAGTGTATGATTTAAGCTCGCCGCCAACCATAGTTTTAAAGCTCTGTCCCATATCGCTGAACATATGCTTCGACTGAATTGTGTTGCCTTGCACAAGACCGAGTGTGGCCAGGTTTCTGCCTGAAATTGTTTCTGTAGTAGTTAGTATCATAATTTTTCTCCTCAATTAAATATCTATTTCCTCAAGGTCGCTTTCGCTAACTTTGCGAAGTTCTTTTTTGCTTAAAATATCGTAAATTACAGGAACAATATAAAGAGTCATAATTGTTGCGTACAGCAAACCGCCGATACATACAATAGCGATAGGCTGCATAATCTCTGAACCTGTGCCTATACCGAGTGCCATAGTTGAAAGTCCGAGAACGGTTGTGATTGCCGTAATAAGGATAGGCCTCATTCTTGTTTTGCCTGCCTCTACAATTGCTTCTCGTCTTTCTTTGCCCTCAAGTCTTAGGTTGTTGATGTAGTCAACAAGTACGATACCGTTGTTTACGATAATACCGCAGAGCATTACAAAACCGAGCAATGCCACAACGCTGACATCAAAACCTGTAATAAGCAATCCGAGAAATCCTCCCGTAAATGCAAGAGGAATTGTAAACATAATGATAAACGGTGACTTAAGGCTCTGGAATTGAGCAACCATAATAAGGTAAATAAGAATTACGCCTAAAAGCATCATAAGCAGCATTTGATTTACAGCTTCCATTGTGCTCTCGTTTGAACCCGAGTATTCAATACTGCAGCCGTCAGGAAGTTTATAATCATCAAATACAGCTTTTGCCTTGTTTGAAACATCGGTGTTTGTATAACCGTCTTTTAAAGTACCGCTGACTTTAATATAACGCTTTTGGTCACTTCTTGTGATTGAATTCATTGATTCGGAATCTGAAATCTCGGCAACTTCGGAGAGTTTTGTGGTCTTTTCGTTGCCTTCTTTGTCTGTATAAGTGAGTTTAATATCCTTGATATTGTTTTTTGTAACATCACTGTTTTCGTCTTTGATTACAACCACATCAAGGTCTTTGCCGCTGTTTGTAAGGGTAGAAGATGTGGTTTCCGAGGTGATTGCGGCGGCAATCTGCTGATATACCTGTGCAACCGTAAGTGATTTTTTGGCAGCCTTTGTTTTATCGACAGTTACCTTGATTTCGCCCGAAGTAGCACCGATGCCGTTATCGGTTTCGTCAATACCGTCAACCGCAGCAAGTTTTTCCGCCATATCTTTTGCGGTATTCTGCAAAGTTTTGAGGTCGTCACCGTAAAGTTTGATTGATACACCGTCATTACCGAGCATAGCTGACATTGAGCTTGAAGAAGAGCTGCCGCTTACAACCACATCTCCGTCAATACTTTGAAGTTCTGCTTCAATTTCTTTGCTGATACTTTCGCTGTTCTTTACTTTGTCGTCTTTGAATACTGCATATGCCATAACAGAACCTTTGTCTGCATCGGAAGAAGATACAGAGCCTGTAAGACCCATAAGGCTTGTTGTTGAACCTGTCATAACACCAACAGTTTCAAATTCGTCATACGTTGAAAGAGTGTCGAGTAGGTTTTGTGCGGCGTCAATGGTATCATCCATAGTAGCCGAGTCGTCAAGGCTGACTGTTACGGAAAGCTCCGTGCTTGCCATATTCGGCATAAAACTGAAGCCTCTTGCCACAGCACCGAACATACTGCCAAAGAGAAGTACAACTGCAGCGATAAGTGCGATTGCTCTGTGCTTTAATACAAAACGAATAGATTTTTCGTAGCCGCCGAGCATTTTATCAAACATTCCGTGCTTAACAGGTTTAACCTTTCTTAGCATACGCTGACCCATAGCAGGCACAAGCGTAAGGGCAACAATAAGGCTTGCAAGCAGGGAATAGGTGATAGTAAGCGCCATATCCATAAATATCTGACGGGTAAGACCCTCTATGAATACGATAGGGAAGAATACGCAAATTGTTGTAAGTGTAGACGATGCAATTGCGCCCGCAACCTGTTTAGCACCGTTTAAAGCGGCTTTTACAGGCGGCACACCCAAATTGCGCAGTCGGTATATATTTTCAATTACTACAACCGAGTTGTCAACAAGCATACCTACGCCGATTGCAAGTCCCGACAGCGAAATCATATTGAGAGTAACACCGCTGAAATACATCAGCACAAGTGCAAAAATAACGCTGATAGGAATTGAAAGCGCAACAATGATGGTTGGTTTAATATCTCTTAAGAAAAGGTACAGAATTATAATTGCAAGTACAGCACCCATAAGAAGATTCTGTAAAACGCTGTTTATAATAATATCTATGTAGTCGCCCTGGTCCATAAGGGTGGTAAAGTGCAGACCTTCGTTTTCCTGTGTAAGAGAGTTGAGCTTTTTGGCTATATTTTCGGAAACAGTAGCGGTTGCGGCATCACTCTGCTTTGAAAAACTGAATACAACGCCGGAGTTTCCGTTAATCTTTGTGAATACCTCGTCCGAATTGTCAGCTATAAATACATCTGCAACATCGCTTAGTTTTACAACGCCGATACCGTCAATTCCCGTGTCAAAAAGAGAAAGCGACTGCATTTCTTTATCGCCGTCTATTTTGTCGCCGACACGCACAAGATATTTAATATTTTCGTCATCACTTACATATCCTGCAGGCATTGAGAAATTTTGTGCCGTAAGAATATTTGAAACATTGCTTATTGTAACAGTGTTTGTCATATCGGCGGCTTTTTTGGCTTTATCTTTTTGGTCGGAGAGTTCATCACTTGCGGATTTTAATTCTTCTTGAGCGGAATTAAGCTGGGTTAATGCACTGTTTACTTCACTTTGCTTTGTGTTTAGAGCAGAAAGTCCGCCCGAAAGCTGATATGCCGCAAGAGATTGCTGTTTTTCTATCTCTGAAAGTGCCTGATTTACAGATACGGTATTGTTGTCAAGACCTTTTACAGCGGCTGCAATTTGTGTAATACCGCCGTCTACTTGAGATATTTTATCCGCAATTTCCGCTATTGTATCATCAAGTTTTTCCTCTGTGGTGTCAAGTCCTTTTAATGCCTCAACTGTTTGAGTTATTGCTTTATCTACATTTGTAAGAGCATTTTTTGCATTATTAAGTCTTTCTTCAAGCTTTTCTTTCGGAAAACCGTATTTATCAAGTTCTTCATCTATTTTAGCAAGGATTGCTCTTACCTGTGCAAGCTGCTCGTCTGTAAGATCTGGGTTTGCAAGTTTGCTAAGCGCATCTTTGTAGTCGTTGTATATTTTTTCAAAAGTTTCTATCTGTTGTGTAAGCTGTACTTTTTCGTCCTGCAAACTGTCAAGTTTTTCTTTTATCTGTGTTAATGTTTGGTAGGCGATTGTCAAAGTTTGCTTGGTTGCAGTAAGCGACTGCTGTTGGTCAAGCAACTGCATTTTTGCATTCAAAATTTCAGTGTAACCGCTTTGTGCCTTACCTTGGGCGTCAGCAAGCTGTTTTGCAACTTCTTCCTGTTGAGAATTTAAGTCGTTTATTGACTGCTCGATGGTATCACTGCCTTGCTCCGCTTTAGAAATATTGTCCTGCAATTCTTTCTTTGCATCGGAAATTTTCTTTTCCGCATCGCCGAATTTGTCATTGAGAGCGTCATTGATTTTTGCGTTGAGAGCGTCAATCTTGGTTTGCGAAATAATAACATTTTCCTTTTGAGTTACAATACCTTTTGTAGATACAGAGGCTACACCGTCAATCCCCTCAAGCTGATTTTTCAGTTCGTTGTTTACATAGTCGGAAATTTGCACTGTATCGTAACCGTCGTAATCAACCGCAACCATAGCTACAGGCATCATATTAGGGTTAATTTTCATAAGGTACGGACTGCCTACACCGTCAGGCCAAGCATCTTTGATAGTGTCAAGATTGCCTCTCATATCAACGGTAGCGGTGTCCATATTCGTACCGTCCTCAAACTCAAGTGTCAACATTGAATAGTTGTCAGATGAGGTGGAGGTGATGGTTTTTACGCCGTCAATGGTTGAGAGTGACTGTTCCAGCGGTTTTGTTACCACCGTTTCAACTGTTTCCGGAGTTTGTCCCGGATAGGTTGTAAGGATTATTGCATACGGAAAATCCATATTAGGCAGTAAGTCAGGCGTCATTTTAAATACCGACACTATACCCAATACAATTACCACAATAACCGCCACAAAAATTGTCATCGGCTTTTTTACACTTAGTTTTGGCAGCATATCATTCCTCTTTCATTGATTATTTCCATAAAATAACTGTTTAATAAATTATTTATTACCTAATATCACTTGACTGCGCCTTGTTTGATTATGTCGATTTTTTTGATAAGGCGTTCACGCACTTCTTCACGGTCACTGCCTGCGACAAAAACATCGAAAATTGCATTTTTTAGCACTTGTGTAAGAATTTCTATGAGGCATTTAACGCTTTCGTTATCCTGAAATTTCAGATTTTGTCTGTCAACCATAAGATATATTTCGTTGTTTGAAAGCGCAATGTTAAAACGGTTTTTAAGATATTCGCTTACAAGGTCATCGTTTGCTTTAAAGCTGTCAACAATATTTCTCATAATTTTCATTGTTTGCTTTTGACTGCTGTAATCGTCGAAATAATCAAACATTTTAATGTACATAACAAAAAGATCGCCGCATGAAAGTTTTAAAATTTCTTTGGCTTTGTTGCTTGATTCGTCAAACATAGTTTTAGTGATAATTTCTATCAAATCTACCTTGTCGTCAAAATACTGATAAAAACTGCCTCGGGAAATTTCAGCGGTCTTTATAATTCTGTTTATAGAAACCTTTTCGTTAGGCCGTTCCATAAATTCTTTTATGACAGCGTCGGTAATACGCTTTCTTTTTTCGTACGGAAGATTGTAAAATGTTTTTTTAATCATACCTATTACCTCCTGATATGACAGGTTATCATATTTGCTATAATTTTAGCATTATATAAATCCTTAGTCAATAAAGGTAACACAAATGTTATGTGAAGGTTTTGTGTACAAACTACTTAATAATGTCAGCACATTTTCCTTTTGTGAATTCAATTAAAGTTTGAGGGTCAAGGTCAATCTGATAACCGATTTTTCCCGCACTTACAATAATGTTCGGATTGTTAAGGCAGCTTTCGTGGAAAACGGTAGGGTACTGCTTTTTCATTCCGATAGGTGAGCAGCCTCCTCGAATGTAGCCTGTTACTTTTAAAATATCTTTTACATGAATCATCTCAACGGATTTTTCACCAACTGATTTTGCGGCTTTTTTAAGGTCGAGTTCCTCCGCAACGGGAACAACAAATACAAAGTAGCTGCCGTTTACGCCTTTTGTGACAAGCGTTTTGAATACACATTCGGGATTTTGCCCCAAAAGTTTGGCAACGCTTATGCCGTCAACAGCGTCTTTTCCGTGCGGATATTCGTGTGCTGCATAATCTATTTTTTGCTTTTTCGAGAATACGCATTACATTAGTTTTAAATTCTGACATAACAGCCTCCAAATTACAAATATATAATAATGATTATAATGTTTAATAATATACACATATAATTTTATTGTGGAAATTTGTGTATGTCAAGTATTGTTATAAATTAGACATAAAACTGTGTTTTTGCTCAAAATTTTAAAAATATTGATAGATATATATTGACTTAATTACTGCAATAAAGTACAATAGATTAAAAATAAATTGTATATTTTTCGTTTTTTCGCATTTATTGGGTATGTTTAATTGATAATTGCCACAGCACAAGGCTTTGGCTTAAAGAATTTTGCGGTATATATAAAGAAAATTACGGAAGGATGATTGGCAATGCTGACTAAAAGCGAAGAAGAGATTATGAATTTATTATGGGAGGTGGGCGAGCCTCTGGCAAGTTCTGAGATTGTAAGCAAATCTGTAAACAGAACATGGCGCAAAAGTTACATTAACCTTTTAATCAATTCATTGCTTAACAAGCAAATGATTGAGGTTGTGGGTGTAAAACAGATGACAAAGAATTATGCCCGCACTTTTCAGCCTACAATGTCAAAGTACGCTTATTCCGTAAAGCGGATTTTTTCTCAAAAAGGTTTTAAAGAAGAGAATATCCCCGACCTTTTTGCCGAGATAATCGCAAATACGGAAAATCCTCAAATTCTTGAAAAAATGCAAAGTCAGCTTGACGAAAGAAAGCGAGAACTTGCATCGGATAAGAATAACCGTGACAGTTACAGCGCATAAAGCGCATAATTAAAAAGTAAAAATTATTATTACAATTGCCGCCTCAGAGCGGCTTTTGTATTATAGATTTATAGATTATCGGGTATAAAAATTACAGCCATCAAACTTATTTTAGTCTGATGGCTGTTTGCTCTTTGATGTTAAAGTCTTACAGGAATATTTTTTTCGTTAAGATATTTTTTTAATGTGGGAATCGGAATTTCGCCGAAATGGAAGAGAGAGGCTGCGAGGACTGCGTCTGCTTTGCCCTCTGTGAATGCGTCATAGAAATGCTCAAGAGCGCCTGCGCCGCCGCTGGCGATTACGGGAATTGAAACTTTTTCCGAGATTGCTCTTGTAAGTGCGATGTCATAGCCTTTTTTCTGTCCGTCCTCGTCCATACTTGTAAGCAGAATTTCGCCTGCGCCGAGCTGTTCACATTTTACAGCCCATTCAACCGCATCAAGGCCTACAGGAGTTCTTCCGCCATTCACATAAACTTCCCAACCGTTTTCTTTTCGCTTTGCATCAATGGCGGCAACTACGCACTGACTGCCGAATTTATAAGCCGCCTCGCTGATAAGTTCAGGTCGATGAACGGCAGCGGAATTAACGGAAACTTTGTCTGCGCCTGCTCTTAAAAGTAAATTGAAATCGTCAACACTTCTTATACCGCCGCCTACGGTGAACGGAATGAAAATTGAATTTGCTACTTTTTCAACCATATCAATTGTAATATTTCTTGAATCGCTTGAAGCTGTAATGTCGAGAAAAACAAGCTCGTCTGCGCCTTCTTTATCGTATTGTTTTGCACATTCCACGGGGTCGCCCGCATCTACAAGATTAACAAAGCTCATACCTTTTACAACTCTGCCGTTTTTTACATCAAGGCAGGGGATAATTCTTTTTGCATACATATCTTTTCTCCTTACTTTCCGTTTACCATATCGGCAAAGTTTTTAAGAATTTTTAATCCGACTTCACCGCTTTTTTCGGGGTGGAATTGCGTTGCGGAAACATTTTTCCATTCGATTGCCGCATCAATTTGAACTCCGTAGTTTGTCCTTGCGGCAACAATTTCAGGGTTCTTTGCTGTTAAAAAGTATGAGTGAACAAAATATACATAGGCATTGTCTTCTATACCTTTAAAAATGCCGTCCTTTTTTACAATATCAAGACTGTTCCAACCTATATGCGGTATCTTTAAGCCTGTATCGGCAGGAATTTTTGTTATGCTGCCGTCAAAAACAGATAATCCTTTTTTATTAGGGCTTTCTTCGCTTTCGGGAAAAAGCAACTGCAATCCAAGGCAAATACCTAAGAAATGCTTTTTTGTCTTTATAAAATCAAGTACGGTGTCTTTAATGCCGTAGCTTTCCATGGTGTCCATTGTATCTCCGAATGAGCCTACTCCCGGCAAAACGGCACCGTCTGCCTTTAAAATCATATCTTTATCTCTTGTAACAACACAGTCACAGCCGATATATTTCAAAGCCTTGTTTACGCTCTGAATATTTCCTGCGCCGTAGTCAATTATAGCAATCATAATCTGTCCTCCCGATTACATTTCAGCATAGTAGTATATTAGCATATTTGCTCGTTTTTTGCAAGAAAAACAGTGCGATAATTCATTATTTCAAAAAATAAAAAATTAACCTGTTTTTCGGTTGAATTAAAATAACTTGTGTGTTACAATTAAATATGTATGTAAAATTAAGAAAAATCCTGCGTTTGCAGGTTGCTCATAATTACAGAATTTTTAAAAGAAGGTTATTTGATGATCACCCATTTATTGACAAGAATAGATTTGAGTATGCACTCGCTTTCAAAAGGTCAAAAGCGAATTGCACTTTATATAGAGGAGCATTATGACAAAGCGGCTTTTATGACTGCCTCAAAACTCGGCGAAACCGTCGGCGTTTCGGAAAGTACGGTTGTAAGATTTGCCACAGAGCTTGGCTATGACGGCTACCCAAAGTTGCAGAAAGCCATGCAGGAAATGATAAGGGATAAGCTCACTTCTGTTCAGCGAATTGAGGTTACTTCAAGCAGAATCGGCAATGACGATGTTTTAAATAGCGTGCTGAATCAGGATATTGATAAAATCCGCAGAACCATTGAAGAAACCTCGCACGAGGATTTTGAAAGGGCTGTAGACAAAATCTGCAATGCCGACAGAATCTATATTTTCGGTGTTCGTTCAACTGCCGCAATCGCAAGTTTTCTCGGCTACTATTTTGAACTTATTTTCGATAATGTAAGAGTAATCGACTCTACAAGCCATACAACAACATATGAGAGAATTTTCAGAATGACCGACAAAGATGTTATGATAGGAATTTCATTCCCACGATACAGCACAATGGCTGTTGACGCTATGAACTATGCCCGTTCGCAGGGTGCGCACGCTATAGCAATTACCGACAGTATGGTGTCGCCGCTTGTTAAATCGGCAGACTCCGTACTTATTGCAAGAAGCGATATGGCGTCAATAGTCGATTCGCTTGTAGCCCCGTTAAGCCTTATAAATGCGCTTATTGTTGCGACTGTTCTTAAAAAGAAAGACGAAGTATCCGAAAACTTCCGCAGACTTGAAACCGTATGGAACAGAGAGGGAGTTTACGCAAGCGGAGAGAAGGACGAGGAAGAAGAGACGGAAGCGGGAAAGAAGAATGGAAAGTAAAAAGGTAGTTGTGGTCGGCGCAGGTGCGGCGGGTCTTATGGCTGCATCGGCAGCGGCAATGTACGGCGCAAGCGTAACATTAATAGAAAAAAACAAGCGTGTCGGCAGAAAAATTATGATTACGGGCAAAGGCAGATGTAATGTTTGCAATAACTGCGATGTCGAAACTTTTATAAGAAATGTTCCTACAAACGGAAAATTTCTTTATTCGGCAATCAACAAATTAACTCCCAAAGACACTGTTGCGTTCTTTGAGGGACTTGGACTTTCTCTTAAAACAGAGCGTGGCAACAGGGTTTTTCCGCAGTCCGACAAAGCTGTTGATGTGGTTGATACATTGTATAACTATGTAAAAAACTGCGGCTGTAAAATTGTGGAAGACACCGCCGAAGAACTTTTGCTTGAAAATGGCGAGGCAGTCGGAGTTAAGTGTAAGAACAAAACATATTATGCGGACAGTGTGATCATATGCTGCGGCGGTAAAAGCTACCCTCTCACAGGTTCTACGGGTGACGGATACACTCTCGCAAAGCAGGCGGGACATACAATAGTACCGCTAAAACCGTCGCTTGTTCCGCTCGAAAGCAAAAATCTCGACTGTAAATCAATGCAGGGCCTTGCACTTAAAAATGTGGGTCTGAAGATTGTTGATACACAGAGCGGTAAAACGGTTTACGATGATTTCGGAGAAATGCTGTTTACTCATTTCGGTATGAGTGGTCCTATGGTACTCTCCGCAAGTTCACATATCCGTGATATTTCGGACGGCAGATACAATGCCGTAATTGACATAAAACCTGCGCTTTCTTATGAGCAGCTTGAAAAACGCTTACAGCGTGATTTTGACGAAAATCATAATAAAGATGTTTCTAATTCATTTACTAAGTTGCTGCCTAAAAAACTTGTTGTACCTGTTTTAAAGCGTTGGGGTATACCTTTTGATAAAAAATGCAATTCTGTTACTAAGGAAGAACGCAGAACTCTTTGCGAACTTTTAAAGGCTTTTACCGTAGAAATCAGCGGTTTTCGTCCTATTGAAGAGGCAATTATTACTTCGGGCGGCGTAAAAACCACTGAAATTAATCCGAAAACTATGGAAAGCCGACTTGTAAAAGGACTTTACTTTGCAGGCGAAGTAATAGATTGCGATGCCTATACGGGCGGCTTTAACTTACAGATAGCATGGAGTACAGGTAATCTTGCAGGCGAAAGCGCCGCTTATTAAGAAAGGAAGAATAAAATGTCTGTTGCAATAGCACTCGATGGTCCTGCAGGTGCAGGTAAATCCACTATAGCAAAAAGAGCAGCGAAAGCTCTTGATTATATATATATTGACACGGGCGCTCTTTACCGCACAATCGGTCTTAGCGCAATGAGAAGAAATATTGAGCCTGTCGAATCAAAAGAAGTGAGTGATATGCTTTCGGAAATTAAGGTTGAAATTGCCTTTAACGATAAAATGGAGCAGATAGTTTTGCTTGACGGCGAAGATGTTTCTTCACTTATCAGAACTCCCGAAGTATCTATGACAGCGTCAAAAATTTCCGCAATTCCCGAAGTAAGAGCGTATTTGCTTGATTTGCAGAGAGATATGGCAAAGAAAAATAATGTGATTATGGACGGCAGAGATATCGGTACGGTTGTACTGCCCGATGCCAAGGTGAAAATTTTTCTTACCGCATCTCCCGAGGCAAGAGCCGAAAGACGATACAAAGAACTTTTGGAAAAGGGAATGAATGTCAGCTATGACGATGTTCTCAAAGATGTAAACGAGCGGGATTACAACGATTCTCACCGCAAAACCGCTCCGCTCAAACCTGCCGAGGGCTGTGTGATTGTAGATACTACAGAACTTGATTTTGAACAGTCGGTAGATAAAATAATTTCCGTTATAAAGGAGAATGTTTAATGGGACAGTCTAAGGTGCTTTACAGAGTCGGTCAGGCGGTTTGCCGTCCGATTATGAAAGTGTTTTACAGATATAAATTTATAAATAACAACTCTATTCCGCATGAGGGAGCATATATAATTGCAAGCAATCATATGTCGTTTTCCGACCCTGTGCTTTTAGGTCTCGGTCAAAGGCGCAGACTTTTCTTTATGGCAAAACAGGAACTTTTTAAAAACAAGTTTTTTGCAGGATTAATCCGTGCACTCGGTGCGTTTCCCGTTGAGCGTGGCGCAGGTGACGGCAAAGCTATAAAAACAGGTGAAGACCTCATAAAAGAGGGCAATGTAATGACTATCTTTATTGAGGGAGGCAGAACAAAGACAGGCGAATTTATGCGTCCGAGAAGCGGTTGCGCACTTGTTGCTCAACAAATGCAGGTGCCTGTTATTCCAGCGTGCATCACAATTACGGGTAACCCGAAGCACCGCTTTGCAAAGAGAGTAATTCATTTCGGCGATCCGCTTACTCCGCAGCAGCTCGGACTTACACCTGACGGCGACAGACGACAGCTTAAAAATGCCACAAATATGATTATGGACGAAATCAAGAAGATGAGGGAGCAGGACAGAAAATGAGCATAACCGTTGCAAAATCTGCCGGCTTTTGCTTTGGCGTAAACAGAGCAATAAATATTGTGAACAGTTTGCTTGACAAGAATGTAAAAGTATCTACTCTCGGACCTATCATTCATAATATGGAAGTCGTAAACGAACTTGAAAGTCGTGGCTGTAAAGCGGTTGATAATATTGACGAGGTAGAAAAAGACGCTACTCTTGTTATCCGTTCTCACGGTGTTCCAAAATATGTTATTGACAAATTAGATGAAAATGGTGTAAAATATGAAGATGCAACATGTCCTTTTGTTAAGAAGATACACAATATAGTGGCAAATCCCGACAACAAGGACGGCATAGTTTTAATCGCAGGCAACAGCGTTCACCCTGAGGTGGAGGGCATTATCGGTCATTGCAGTACCGAGTGCCACACCTTTAAGAACAGCGAAGAAATTGACGAGATTTACAATATTGTTCTAAAAAAGAATAATAAACGGGTTTTTGTTGTCGCACAGACCACATTTGACACAAAAGAATGGAAAAAGTGTGTAAAAAAGATTAAAAAACTATGTACAAATGCAAAAATATTTGATACAATATGTAATGCAACGTCAGTTAGACAGACCGAAGCTGACTTACTTGCGGCTCAATCCGATTTTATGGTAGTAATAGGCGACAGGCACAGCTCAAATACGGGCAAGCTCTTTGATATTTGTAAAAGACAGTGCGATAACACAGTTCTTATTGAAACAGCGGACGAGCTAAATGCAAATCAAGTCAGCGTTGCTGAAAAAATTGGCGTTACTGCCGGTGCATCTACTCCGGCAAGGATAATAAAGGAGGTACTGGATACAATGAGTGAAATTAAATCCGGTGTAACAAATGGTGAAGAATCTTTTGAGGCATTGCTTGAGGAATCCCTCAAAAACTTAAATACAAATGAGAGGGTAATGGGTACAGTGCTCAGCATTGCGCCTAACGAGGTTCAGGTTGATGTCGGCAGAAAGCAGACAGGCTTTATTCCTGCTAGTGAGCTTTCTAACGATCCTAACGCTAAGCCGGAGGATATCGTAAAGGTTGGCGACAAGATCGAGCTTCTTATTATGAAGACAAATGATCAGGAAGGCACAATTATGCTTTCTAAGCGCAGAGTAGACGCAGCTAAGGGCTGGGAAATTCTTGAGTCTAAGGTTGACTCACAGGAAGTTCTTACAGGTAAGGTTACAGAGGCTGTTAAGGGCGGTGTAATCGTTATCTACAACGATGTAAGAGTATTTATTCCTGCTTCACAGGCAACTGCTACTCGTGACGAGAGCCTTGAGGATCTCGTAGGTAAAGAAGTACAGTTCAGACTTATTGAGGTTTCACAGCGTGGCAGAAGAAAGAGAGCTATCGGCTCAATCAGAAGCGTACTTAAGGAGCAGAGAGCTGCTCAGCGTGAGGAGTTCTGGAAGAACTGCGAAATCGGTAAGAAGTACACAGGTGTTGTTAAGTCACTTACAAGCTACGGCGCATTTGTTGACCTTGGCGGTGTATTCGGTATGATTCACATTTCAGAGCTTTCTTGGACACACATTAAGCACCCGAGTGAGGTTGTAAATGTTGGCGATACTGTAGAAGTATATGTAAAGGACATCAACGAGGAAACAAAGAAGATTTCTCTCGGCTTTAAGAACGCTGACGAGAATCCATGGGAGATCCTCAAGAACCAGTATCCGGTGGGCACAGTTGTTAAGGCTACAATCGTTGGTCTTACATCATTCGGTGCTTTTGCAAACATCATCCCGGGTATTGATGGTCTTATCCACATTTCTCAGATTGCTAACAAGAGAATTGAAAAGCCCGCTGATGTACTTTCAGTTGGCGAAACAGTAGAAGCTAAGATTACTGCTATTGACTTTGACAAGAAGCGTGTAAGCCTTTCAATGCGTGCACTTCTTCCGGAGGACGAGCAGGCTCCTGCTGAGGCTACTGAAGAGGTTGCTGAATAATTTGTTATTAAACAGGGCATTCCATTATAGGGATGCCCTTTTGTTCTATTTTATATAATAAACCGCAAAAGGAGCGATAAAAATGACTCCAAAAGAAGAATTTATTGAGATTTATACAAAGTACATAACACGCAACGGTGCAGAAGAATTACTTGAATGGCTCAAGCGCACAGACTTTTTTACTGCTCCTGCAAGTACGAAATATCATTGTGCCTGCGAGGGCGGACTTGTAATGCACTCTGTCAGCGTGTTTAATACAATGATGGAAAAGCATTATGACGAGGAAACCGACAATATCGAGAGCTTTGCCATTTGCGGACTTTTGCACGATTTATGCAAGGCGCAGTTTTACAAGGTTTCGTCAAGAAATGTAAAAAACGAGCAGACAGGCGCATGGGAAAAAGTGCCTTATTATGCAATTGACGACCAATTCCCGTACGGTCACGGCGAAAAATCGGTTTTTCTTATTGAGCGCAAAATGCACTTAAAGATTGATGAGGCAATGGCAATCCGTTGGCATATGGGAGAGTTTGGTGATAAAAACAGCAATTCAATTTCTCTTGCATACGAGCGTTATCCGCTTGCCGTAAAGCTCCACCTTGCAGACCTTGAATCAACATATTTGAAAGAAAAGGGCACTTCGGCAGTAAACAAGTAATTTTCATTTTTGCTTTATTTTTGGCATATAACACCGCTTGTTTTATGGAATGTTAAATAAGGATGATTTTATGGATATAATTTTGGCAGAACAAAGAATAAAAGAGCTTACAAAGGCGATTGAGTATCACAATAATCGTTATTATAATCTCGATAATCCCGAAATTTCCGATTACGATTATGATATGCTTTTGCGTGAGCTTGAAAACCTTGAAAACGATTTTCCTACACTCAAGTCACCGCTTTCGCCGACAAATAAAGTAGGCGGCGAGCGTGGAGAAAAATTCTCTCCCGTAACTCACACAGTGCCGATGGAAAGTTTGCACGACAGCTTTTCTCGCTCGGAATTGTTTGATTTCGACAGAAGAGTGCGTGAGGTTGCTCCGAATGTAAAATATGTTGTTGAGCCAAAATTTGACGGTCTTTCCGTATCTTGCGAGTATCGCAACGGTGTATTTGTTCGAGGTTCGACAAGAGGTGACGGAACAGTCGGTGAAGATGTTACGGATAATCTTATGACAATACGCTCACTCCCGAAAAAGATTGAAAATGCGCCTGCATTTTTAGAGGTGCGTGGCGAAGTTTATATGTCTTTTGACAGCTTTAACGAACTTGTCAAGGAACAGGAAGATAACGAAGAAAAGCCGTTTAAAAATCCAAGAAATGCCGCCGCAGGTTCATTAAGGCAAAAAAATTCTAAGATTACCGCAAAGCGCAAACTTGATATTTTTGTATTTAATATCCAACAAATCGAGGGCGTTGAAATTACAAGTCATCATCAGGGTTTGGATTACCTTACCGAGCTTGGATTTCCGACTGCGTTTTATAATATTTTCGAGAATATGCAAGAGGCTGTTGAAGAAATTGAGCGTATAGGAAATATGCGAGGTACATTTGATTATGCGATTGACGGTGCGGTTGTAAAGGTTGATGATTTTGCAACAAGAGAATTATTGGGCAGTACCGCAAAATATCCGAAATGGGCGGAGGCATATAAATATCCGCCCGAAGAAAAGGCGACAAAATTGCTTGAAGTTGAAATAAATGTCGGCAGAACAGGTGTGCTTACTCCTGTCGGAATTTTTGAACCTGTATTTCTTGCAGGTACGACAGTAAGCCGTGCAACGCTCCACAACAAAGATTTTATAGATGAAAAAGGTATTTGCGTAGGTGATACGGTAATTATCCGTAAAGCCGGAGAGATTATTCCGGAGGTTCTTTCTGTAAAAGAACACGGCGAAAATGCGGTGCCTTTTGAGTTTCCGAAACTTTGTCCGTCATGTCACACTCCTGTTGTGCGTGACGAAAATGAGGCTGCTATTCGCTGTACAAACACCGATTGCCCTGCTCAGCTTATGCGACACCTTATCCATTTTGTAGGCAGAGATGCTATGGATATTGACGGCCTCGGACCTGCTGTGCTTGAACAGCTTGTGAATGAGGGACTGATAAAATCTCCTGCCGACCTTTACAGATTAACGGTTGACAGCATAACAGCCCTTGACCGAAAAGCCGAAAAATCTGCGCAAAATCTTATTAATTCAATTGAAAAATCAAAACACAATGAATTATATCGCCTTGTTTTTGCACTCGGCATCAGAAATATAGGTCTTAAAGCCGCAAAACTTTTATGCGAAAATTTTGCGAATATTGATGACCTTATGAATGCAAAAGCAGAGGATATTTCCGCAATAGAGGGCTTTGGCCTGATTATGGCGGAAAGCGTAGTGAATTATTTTTCTGCCGAAAGCACAAAAAATCTGATTGACGAACTGAAAGAACTCGGACTTGAAATGAAACCGTCCGAACAGAAGAAAAAGGGCGGAATTTTTGAGGGCAAAACCTTTGTTCTTACAGGTACTCTGCCGACTATGAAAAGAAGTGAGGCAGGCAAACTGATTGAGCAGAACGGCGGAAAAACAAGCTCTTCCGTATCTAAAAAAACCGACTATGTTCTTGCGGGCGAAGACGCAGGCAGTAAGCTGACAAAAGCGCAACAGCTCGGCATTACCGTTATCTCTGAAGAAGAATTATTAAATATGCTTGCTGAATGAATTTAATAAGAAATGCGCTAACCTAAAAATAAATTAACTGTAGCTATTATCACGGGGACTGCACTGTCCGCAAAATATATGACTATAACACAAAGGACTATCTTACATAAGTAGGATAGTTCTTTGTTTTTACTTACAATCTATCATTCAAAAAATATTTAAACCTTGTTCTTTTTATGTGCTTGTCTGCATACATATTAACAAAGCCAAGGAAAGGACGATAAAAATGACAAGTCTTAATAATGAGGGCAGGTTTGTACTTGCCATACGCTCGCTAAGTCAGAATATTTATCAGAGAATTTTACCGCTGTCGCAAAAATTCTGCGATACTGCGCAGGAAATACGATTGCGTGTAAACAGACCTGTAGCGGTTGTTTGCCCGGAGACTACATATTTTCTTACGGAAAAGGGCGGGCTTACCAACACTATACTTGACGGCTCAATGCTTACAGTCAGCCGTGGCGACCTTACGGATACTTTTCACAACATTTGCAATTACTCGGTATATTCAAAACAAAGTGAAATTATAAACGGCTTTGTTTCAATGCACGGCGGTCACAGAGCGGGTATCTGCGGTACGGCAATTTGTGAGGGTGACAAGGTAATAAATATCCGTGATATTTCGTCAATTAACATCAGAATTGCAAGAGAGCATAAAGAGTGTTCAAGAGCTATTATTGACACTCTTAATCCCGACTTTGGCGGCGTGCTTATTTGCGGTGCGCCATGCACGGGCAAAACCACGCTCTTAAGGGATATGGCAAGAATACTCTCGACCGAATACGGCAAGAGAATTTCTTTGATTGACGAAAGGGGAGAACTTGCGGGCACTTCCTCGGGTATCCTGCAAAATGACATCGGACTTTGTGATGTGTTTGACCTTTACGATAAACCGAGCGGAATTATTCAGGCTATACGCAGTATGTCGCCCGATATTATTGTTTGCGACGAAATCGGTACGCAGAGAGATATTGACGCTGTGGAATATTCCGTGAATTCGGGTGTATCTTTTATTTCTACCTTGCATTGTTCAAGCGTTGACGAACTTAGAAGAAAAGATAATGTCCGTAAACTCGTTTCCTGCGGCGGCTTTAAAACCCTTGTTTTCCTTGATAACAGAGCGTCTGCCGGCAGAGTGAGCAAGATTATGAGAGTCGGTGATGTATTTGGTAATTAAAATTATCGGCTGTATCTTGCTTGTGAGCGCAACAACTCTTATGGGATTTAAAAAAGCCCAACGGCTGTACAAACGCAGAGATTTTATAAATGACTTTTTGGTTTTCCTCGATACTCTTGCGACAAATATTCGCTACAGTACAGATGAACTTTCGATTATTCTTTCCAAAAGCGAAGACAGATTCGGAAAAGCAATATACGGTGCGTACGAAAAATACGACGGTACATTTTTTAAAAAATGGGAAAATGCGGTAGCGGATATTTCCGTCGGTTACGCTTTAAAGCACGAGGATAAACAGCTTTTATGCTCATTCGGAGAAAAACTCGGCATAACCGATGTAGAGGGACAGCTCAAACATATTGAGCTTTACAAAGGGCTTGCGAACGCTCATCTTGATGACAGTAAAAATGAAATAAAACAAAAATCACGGCTTTACAAAACTATGGGATTTTTTGTCGGCACGGCAGCCGCACTTGTTATAATCTGAAAGGATAGCTATGGATGTTGAACTGATTTTTAAAATAGCTGCAATCGGTATAATTGTAGCCGTGTTGTGTCAGGTGCTCATACGCAGCGGCAGAGAAGAACAGGCAATGCTTACGACGCTTGCGGGTCTTATAGTTGTGCTTACTCTGATTGTCACGCAGATAAGCGCCTTGTTTAACACGATAAAGCAGTTATTCGGCTTTTAGGAATAAAGTATGAATATTATTACTATAGCCGCTGTCGCAATTGTATCTGCAATTTCTGCCGTAGCAATAAAAAAGCATAACGGTGAAATCTCGCTTATGCTTTCAATTGCCTGCGGTGTAATATTGCTTACAGCCGTAATTTCGTTTGCGGCTGCGATTTTGCAGACGGTAAATAAAATTGCGGCAGCGTCTGATATGAATATTGAGTATATAAAAATATTGCTCAAGGTAATAGGAATATGCATTGTAACAGAGCTTGCCGTCAGTGTATGTAAGGAGTCGGGACAGCAGGCAATAGCAACAAATGTTACGCTTGCAGGTAAAATATTGATTATGGTAACATCACTTCCGCTTTATACGGAAATTTTAAATACAGTGGTGTCACTTGTAGAAAACTCCTGAAGGAGTGTTGATGTTGAAAAAAACAGCGGTGTTTTTAGTTGTGATTGCGGTTGTTTTTCTGTCGCAGATTACTGTATTTGCAGCCGATACAACAGCCAAAACCGAAAGTACAACAAATGATATTAACAGCATTTACGATACCTCTGCTTTATATGACAGCCTGTCTGACGATGTAAAGCAGAGCCTTGAAAATATAGGGATAAACGGCATAGACAGCAATGAGCTTTCGCAGATTTCGTTCGGAGAAGTTGTGAATGAAATTGTAAAACTTGCGGGCGAAAACAGCGCAGGGCCGTTAAAAGCGGTAATCTCGCTTACCGCACTCTTGCTTATATGCTCGCTTTTATCTTCGTACAAAAATTCGCTTTCAAGTGAACTTTCCTCCTCACTTGGCATAGCAGCCGTACTGTGTGCTACCTGTACGGCTGCACTCCCCGTAATTGAAGTAATTTCAGATATGTCAACGGTAGTAAAAACGGCATCAAGTTTTATGCTTGCATTTGTGCCTGTAATGGTTATGATTATGTCGAGCACGGGACACGCTGTAAGCGGTGCGTCATATTACGCAATGATGATCGGCGCAGGAGAGGGAGTGGGACAACTAAGCTCAAAGGTAATAGTTCCTTTTCTTAATATGTTTCTCGGTGTATCAGTAACGGCAAGCGTATGCTCGGAATCAAAACTTACGGGTATAACTTCAATAATTTCAAAAGCCGTAAAATGGGTACTCGGGTTTGTTATGACTGTATTTACAGCCGTACTTTCTTTTAAGCAGATGATAACAACCTCGGTTGACGATGTTTCTACACGAGCCGTACGATTTACTTTAAATTCATTTATTCCGATAGTAGGCTCAGCGCTTTCAGATGCATACAAAACCGTACAGGGCAGTGTAAACTTGCTTAAATCGGGACTTGGAATTTTTGTTATAGTATCTATTGCTTTTGTGTTTCTGCCTATAATACTTAACAGCCTTTTGTGGATATTTACTTTATCGGCAGGAAAGTTACTTGCGGAGATACTCGGCATAAATCAGGTAAAGGATTTGCTTGAGGGTGTCGGTACCGTGCTTTCAACCTTGCTTGCAATTGTATTGTGCATTATGTCGGTTTACATAATTTCAACTGCACTTGTGCTTTTGATGGGAGGCGGCGGAATATGAGCGGTATGATTTCTGCGGTTATAACAGTTTGTGCCGGTGCTCTTATTTGCAGTCTGCTGTCGGCATTTGTACCCGAGGGTACTACCAAAAAAACCGTTGCCCTTGTAATCGGTGCGTTTATGGTATGCTGTCTTATTTCGCCGATAACCTCGGCAATTTCTTCTATAGATTTTGATGCCGAACCTGTTGATTACAGCGAAGATCAAGTTTCCACTTCCGACGAAGCCTACGCAAATGTTGTGATTAAACAGGCACAACACAATCTTGAACAAAGCCTTACCGACCTGCTTGCTCAAAACAACATAAAAATATCCGAATGTAAAATCGTACTTGCAAAATCGCAGTCAAACAGCATAATTATCGGTGACATCAGCATATATATGAGTAATGAATATAAAAGCCGGAAAGATAAAATCGGCTCAATTGTTTTTGAAAGCTTCGGAGCATATCCGAGAATAACTTTTATTTAAGGGTGCAAAGCTATGGAAGAAAAAACAAACGGAATAAAAAAGCTGTTTGAAAGTGACAAAGCAAGAAAAATTATAGTAATTATCGGTATTATCGGAATAGCACTTATTTTTATTTCTTCAATTTCGGGAATTAATACCGATAAAAAAACGGAAACCGAGGGCTTTTCGGTTACTACCTACAGCACGGAGATTGAAAGCGATTTGCAAAAAATCCTTTCAAGTATCAGCGGCTGCGGAGAAACAAAGGTGCTTCTTACCATAGAAAACTCGGTCGAATATGTATATCTTGAGGACAGTACCACCAAGACAAAGGAAATTCAGCCTGTTATCCGCGGTGTGCTTGTTGTGTGCGAGGGCGGAGATGATCCTGTCGTAACACAAACGGTCACACAAGCGGTAACAAGGGCACTGGATATTTCATCGGCAAAGGTATGTGTTACAAAATTAACAGAACGAAGGTAGAGGTATTATGAAAATTCAGAAGAAACATATTGTAATGACATCACTTGTACTTGCTCTGGCAACGGCGGTTTACATAAACTATCAGATTTCGCAGGCTCGTACAACTTCACCTGCAAAGGAGCTGGGGGCAGCGTCATATGTAAATGCAACAGTCGGGGAAACAGCAACCTCCGACGAGGCGGCAACTGCAATGGCACTATCGAAAGAGCAGCAGGATTTCTTTGCATCCGAACGCACTAAAAGGCAGAACACGCAAGACAAGGTAATTGATGATGCGGAGGAGATACTCGATTCCGACTCGAGTTCAGACACGGAGCTTACCGAGGCGCAAGAAAATGTAGAGCGAATCATCAGCTTTTTTACAACGCAGGATACCATAGAAACCATTGTGAAAGCGAAAGGCTTTTCCGATTGCCTTTGCTGTATAACCGATATGGGTGTAACCGTTATAGTTCCGAAAAACGAGCTTAACGAAAACACCGTTTTGTCAATATACGATGCCGTAACAACGCACTATGAAATTGCAAGTGACGCAATATCTGTTGTAGGTGCGTGAATATAGTTTACAATCAAAATTTTATGTGATATAATTATCCTGATAATTTATTGTAAAGTTGGGATAATATGTCTGAAGAGATAAATGTAACTTCTCAGGAAGTAACAGAAGAAAATGAAAACGAAGCAGTACAGATTAAACTTACACGCTCCGAACAGCGTGAGCAGGTATTTATGCTTTTATTTTCAAAGTCATTTACAAACACATCTGTCGACAATATGGTGCAGGACAGCTCGGAACTCTTTATGGGCGGAGTAAGCGCACTTGCACAGGCAGAAGTTGAGGGTATTGTATCGGCTAAAGAAGAACTTGACGAGATTATTTCACGCTATCTAAAAAAAGGATGGACTCTTTCAAGAATTTCAAAGCCGTCGCTTGCAATCCTTGAACTTGCAGTGTATGAAATCAAGTATCTTGACAATGTTCCCGCAAGCGTAGCAATCAACGAGGCGGTAGAACTTGCAAAGAAGTACACTATTGACGAGAGCGGATTTGTCAACGGAATATTAGGCTCATTTGTAAGAGATAACGGAGAAAAGTAATGAGCCTTTTCCTTGGTATAGATACCTCTAACTACACAACTTCGGTTGCGGTATATAACAGCGAAAACGGCGAAATGCTGCAGCGAAAGCAGCTTTTGCCCGTAAAACAGGGACAGCTTGGCTTAAGACAGAGCGATGCGGTTTTTCATCACACACAACAGCTTCACACTCTTGTTGAGGACATTGCAAAGGAAGTTGACTTGTCGGGTGTGTCTGCATTAGGCGTATCAACACGCCCCCGTCCGGTTGACGGCTCATATATGCCGTGCTTTACGGTTGGAGAAAACACAGCAAGAATTATATCGGCAGTAATAAAAAAGCCTCTCCTGACATTTTCACATCAGGAGGGGCATATTGCCGTAGCACTGTTTTCAGCCGCAAGAGAAGATTTGTTTGAAAAAGAATTTTTAGCATTTCATATAAGCGGAGGCACAACGGAGGCGGTGCTCGCAAAGGGCAGTACAAGCTCGTTTGCCGTTAAAGAGGCTGCAAAAACACTTGACTTAAATGCCGGACAGGCAGTCGACAGAGTGGGGCTTATGCTCGGTTTAAAATTTCCGTGCGGTCCGCAGCTTGAACAGCTTGCGCTTAATAATACAGAAAAATTCAAAGTTCGTCCTACTCTTAAGGGCGCCGATTGCTGTTTGAGCGGACTTGAAAATCAGTGTAAAAAAATGCTTGATAACGGCGAAAGCAAAGAAAAAATCGCTGCTTTTTGCCTTGCTTTTATTCAGGCTACGCTTGAAAAAATGACTGAAAAATTGTTCGAGCAATTCGGCAATTTGCCTGTGATTTTTGCGGGCGGAGTAATGTCAAATTCCATTATAAGAAATGCTCTGACCGAGAAATTCGGCGCTACATTTGCAAAACCCGAATATTCCGCCGATAACGCAGCGGGTATTGCGTATTTGGCATATAAGAAATATACGGAAATCTAAGACGATTATAAGTGTAAAATATTAAAATACTTCATCAGCGGGAGGTAAAGAGATGTATTCACCGCAGATTCAAAAGCCGAGAGTGCTTTCTGTTTCACAAATAAATTTTTATATAAAGTCAATTATCGAGAATGACGGCAGTTTGCAGTTTGTGCTTGTAACGGGTGAAATCTCTAATCTTACCGTGCACCAACGCAGCGGTCACATTTACCTTTCGCTTAAAGACAGCAATTCAGTTATAAGTGCCGTTATGTTTGCAGGCAACGCAAGACGACTTAGGTTCCGCCTTGAAAACGGAATGAAAGTAATTTGTCGTGGCAGAATTTCTGTATATGAGCCGAGCGGCAGGTATCAGCTTTATATTGAAGATATGCAGCCAGACGGTGTGGGTGCGCTTACGCTTGCTTTTGAACAGC
Organism: Ruminococcus intestinalis; assembly: GCF_014288065.1. Lineage (NCBI taxonomy): Bacteria > Bacillati > Bacillota > Clostridia > Eubacteriales > Oscillospiraceae > Ruminococcus > Ruminococcus intestinalis. Next base: position 404,246 of record NZ_JACOPS010000001.1, read on the forward strand.
TTAAAAAGAGCCTTGCTCAAAAAGGACTGTTTGACAATGCGCATAAAAAGCCGCTGCCGAAATTTCCTAAAACAATCGGCGTCATAACTTCTCCCACGGGTGCGGCGGTTCAGGATATAACGAATATTATCAGACGAAGATTTCCGAGTGCGGATATAGTGCTCGCACCTGTGCTTGTTCAGGGAGAAAGTGCGCCCGAGCAGCTTGTGCGTGCCGTAAATAAATTCAGTGCAAGCAAGATTGCCGATGTGGTTATCATAGGCAGAGGCGGCGGTTCTGCCGAAGACTTATGGGCGTTTAATGACGAACAACTTGCGTATGCGGTCTATAATTGCGAAACTCCCATAATTTCTGGTGTGGGACACGAAACAGATTTTACTATCTGTGACTTTGTCGCCGATGTTCGTGCCTCTACTCCGTCTGCCGCGGCAGAACTTGCCGTACCCGACAGGCAGGAGCTTATGTCTTACTATTTTAAGCAAAAGCAATATATATCAGCTATGCTTGACAGAAAGATAAAAACGGCGCAGTTAAGACTTGAAAATCAGCAGAGGAGAATGTCTGCGTCATCGCCAAAGCTCAAAGCGGAACAGCTTGAAAAACAGCTTTCGGCAAAGAGCGAAAAGCTGACACGGTTTATGAATATTTATATTTCTGATAAAGAAAATAAGCTTATTGTCGCAAAGGGCAAACTTGACGGTTTGAATCCGCTTAATGTATTGAATCGTGGTTATGCAATCGCCGAAAAGGACGAAAAAATCATTACCTCATCAAAACAGCTTAAAGACGGCGACGATTTCACTGTTATTTTGAGTGACGGTAAAATAAACGCAAAGGTATGTGGTGAATAACTATGGCTTTTACACATCTTCATAATCATACCGAATACAGCTTGCTTGACGGAGCAAGCAGAATAAACAAACTTGTGGAATCGGCAAAGGAAAAGGGACAAACCGCTCTTGCCATTACCGACCACGGTGTAATGTACGGCGTCATTGACTTTTACCGTGCCTGTAAAAAGCAGGGGATAAAGCCTGTTATCGGCTGTGAAGTTTATGTTGCGCCGCACTCTCGTTTTGACAAAACTTCGGCGTATGAAAAGTATTATCATATGGTGCTGCTTTGCGAAAATAACGAGGGCTATCAAAATTTAATTAAACTTGTTTCAAAAGGTTTTACCGAGGGCTTTTATTCAAAGCCGAGAATTGACGATGAGCTTTTGAAAGAATATCACAAGGGTCTAATCTGCCTTTCTGCCTGTCTTGCCGGTGAAATTCCGCAGAATCTGCTTGACGGAAACTATGACGGAGCAAAGCAGAAGGCTCTTTTTTATCAATCGCTTTTCGGTAAGGATAACTTTTTTATAGAACTTCAGGACCACGGCATAGAGGAGCAAAAACGAATTAATCCGCAGCTTATTCGCATTGCCGAAGAAATCGGCGCCGAACTTGTGGTTACAAACGACAGCCATTATATAGATAAAAAGGACAGCTATACGCACAGTATTTTGCTTTGTATCCAGACCAATAAGACGGTAAATGATGTGGACAGAATGGAGTTTAAAACGAGCGAGTTTTACCTTAAAACAGAGGAAGAAATGCGCTCACTCTTTCCAAATCTGCCGCAGGCATATGATAATACACAGAAAATTGCCGACCGCTGTAATGTTGAGTTTGAGTTCGGCGTGCGTAAACTGCCACGATTTGATGTGCCGAATAACGAAGATCATTACGAGTATTTTCGCCGAAAATGCTATGAGGGTCTTTACAGACATTACGGAGAAAATCCCGATAAGTCTTTGATTGACCGACTTGAATACGAACTTGCAACTGTTTCAAAAATGGGTTTTGTCGATTATTACCTTATCGTAAATGATTTTGTACAGTATGCAAAGAGTGAAAAAATCCCCGTCGGACCTGGCAGAGGTTCGGGTGCAGGTTCGCTTTGCGCCTATTGCATAGGAATTACAGCGATTGATCCGATCAAGTATAATCTTCTTTTTGAAAGATTTTTAAACCCTGAGCGTGTAAGTATGCCCGACTTTGATGTCGATTTCTGTACCGAGCGCCGAGGAGAAGTAATTGACTATGTAGTGCGTAAATACGGCACGGACAGAGTTGCGCAGATTATATCATTCGGTACTATGGCGGCAAGAGGTGCTATAAGAGATGTCGGCAGAGTGCTTGCAATTCCGTATGCCACCGTTGACTCGGTTGCCAAACTTGTACCTATGGAATTAAAGGTTACTATAGATTCCGCACTCAAGGCAAGTCCCGAATTAAGACATCGCTATGAAGAGGACGAACAGACAAAGCAATTGCTTGACATTGCAAAGAGCATTGAGGGAATGCCAAGACACGCTACAATGCACGCCGCAGGTGTAGTAATTACCGACCGTCCCGTATCTGATTATGTTCCGCTTTCAAAAAATGATGACAATGTGGTAACACAGTTTACCATGACCACACTTGAGGAGCTCGGTTTGCTCAAAATGGATTTTCTCGGACTTCGCAATCTTACGGTAATTGACTATGCGGATAAACAGATACGAAAAAATCATCCCGAGTACAATCCCGATAATATAAACGATAAAGACGAAAAAGTTTTTGCTATGATTTCTCAAGGCAATACGGAGGGTGTGTTTCAGTTTGAAAGCCAGGGTATGAAAAATGTTCTTATGCGACTAAAGCCCGATTCGATCGAGGATTTAATCGCCGTGGTTTCGCTTTATCGACCCGGACCTATGGACAGTATTCCCCGTTACATCGACTGCCGCCACAATCCATCGCACATTACCTATAAGCACCCGTTATTAAAGCCTATACTTGAGGTTACCTACGGCTGTATTGTCTATCAGGAACAGGTAATGCAGATTTTAAGAGTGCTTGCAGGTTTCAGTCTTGGCAGAGCGGATATTGTTCGCCGTGCCATGAGTAAAAAGAAAGCCGCAGAAATGGCAAAGCAAAGAGAGATTTTTCTTCACGGCATTACAGATGAAAACGGCAAAGTAATTGTTGACGGTTGTATTCGCAGAGGTATTGACGAGAAAATCGCCAATTCAATTTATGACGAAATCGAAAGTTTTGCTTCTTACGCTTTCAATAAGTCACACGCAGCGGCATATTCTATGATTTCATACAAAACCGCATATTTAAAATGTCATTATCCGCAGGAGTATATGGCGGCATTGCTCACAAGTGTGCTTGATAACCAAAACAAACTTGCAGCATATATAGGCGAATGTCAGCGGCTCGGAATAAAAGTTTTGCCTCCGAGTGTAAACGAAAGCGATCTCGGCTTTACTGTCAGCGGTAACAATATACGCTACGGATTGCTTGCAATCAAAAATCTCGGCAGAGCTTTTATTGATCAGATAATTAAAGAGCGCAGATTAAAGCCTTATACAAGCCTTTATGATTTTTGTAAAAGACTTTGCGGCAAAAATATGAACAGCCGTGCTATAGAAAGTCTTATAAAGTGCGGTGCGCTTGACGGACTTGGCGCTAACCGCAGACAACTGCTTGCAATAAGCAAAACCGTGCTTGACGATGTTGAATATGAGGCTAAAAAGAATCAAGGCGGACAGCTTTCGTTTTTTGATATGGGTGACGACAGTACAAAGGCTACATCAGAACCCCAACTGCCTGATTTGAAAGAATTTTCGACTGATGAGCTTTTGAGAATGGAAAAGGAAATAGCAGGCATATACCTAAGCGGCCACCCTGCAGATAATTACAGCCTTTATTCCGAGAGAATGAAAGCCGACAGAATAGGCGAAATTATAAATGACGAAACAGGACGCTATCCCGACGGCAAGAAAGTGCTGATTGTAGGTATTATTTCCAAAGTGAAAACTCAACTTACCAAAAGCAACAAACTTATGGCTTTTATAAATATAGAAGATAAGTACGGCATAATGGAAGCGGTTGTTTTCCCGAATGTGTATGAAAAAAGCACTATTCTTTTAAATGAAAACATACCCGTTATTATAAAAGGCACATTGAATTTTAAAGAAAACGAAGAACCGAAAATAATTTGTGACAGCATTGCAAAAGCCTTTAATAATGAGGAATGTAAAAATATGTCTGCCGCAAATTACGAACAAAACAGGGCAGCGGCAGAACATAAAAGCGCATATCAAAAGCCTTATGTACCGCAGGCACTTTATTTGAGGATTGATGACCTTAATACGGATATGTACCGTCGAGCAAAGAGAGTTACGGATATTTTCGACGGCAGAACACCGATTATTTTTTATCTTACCGATTCAAAACGCAAGGTAAAAGCCCCTGCAAATATGTGGGTGAGCCTTAATGATGTTATGATAAAAGAGCTTAAACATCAGCTTGGTGATGAAAATGTAGCGGTAAAATAAACAAATTCTTTATAAAATCACTATCGAAAACATATAAATTTACCTTTTAGCTATTGCAAAATTCGTTTAATAGGTATATAATACTATATATGATATTCACTTTAACGCATAAAAACTTTAAAGCATATGTTTGTTTAAGTGCTAAAGTGAAAACGGGAGGACAAATTTTTATGAAAATGACAAAAAGAATTTTGGCAACCGCAACAGCAGCGCTTACAGTAACAGCTGCACTCGCAGGCTGTACAGGCGGTACTTCATCAACAACTTCAAAAGCTGCTCCTTCACAGGCAGACGCAAACAAAGTATATAATATCGGTATTTGTCAGCTTGTTCAGCATGAGGCTCTTGACGCCGCAACTAAGGGCTTTAAAGACACTCTTACTGAAAAACTCGGCGCAGACAAGGTTAAGTTTGACGAGCAGAACGCACAGGGCGATTCGGCTACTTGCGCTACAATCTGTAACCAGTTTGTTTCTTCAAATTATGACCTTATTCTCGGTAACGGTACTGCGGCTCTTCAGGCTGCATACACGGCAACACCGTCTATTCCTATTCTCGGTACTTCGATTACAGACTACGGCACAGCTCTTGATATGGCAGAGTGGACAGGCGTTTCGGGTATGAATGTATCCGGTACAACAGACCTTGCTCCGCTTGACAAGCAGGCTGATATGCTCAAGGAACTTTTCCCTGACGCTAAAACAATCGGTATTCTCTATTGCTCGGCAGAGGCTAACTCAAAATATCAGAGTGATACAATCACACCTTTCTTTGAGAGTGCGGGCTACACTGTAAAGACATATTCATTTGCAGATTCAAACGATGTTGCGGCTGTAGCAAAGACAGCTTGTGACGAAAGCGATGTTCTTTACATTCCTACAGATAACACAGCGGCTTCAAATACAGGTATTATCGACAATACTGCAACAGCTGCAAAAACTCCTATCATCGCAGGTGAAGAGGGTATTTGTAAGGGTTGCGGTGTTGCAACACTTTCTATCAGCTACTATGAACTTGGTCAGAAAACAGGCGATATGGCTTATGATATTCTTGTAAACGGTGCCGATATAACTTCTTTAAAAGTTGAGTCAGCTCCTAATGTTACCAAGAAATATGTAAAGAGCCGTTGCGATGCTTACGGAATTACAATTCCTGACGATTACGAGGCTATTGAGGAGTAATAATCCTTAATTTATAAATTAAAAAACGGTGGGGTGCCGTGAAAGCGACACCCCAATCTTTTATGTATTGGTGGTTTTTATGGAATTTTTAGCAGAATACTTCGGTTCTCTTAATCCTGCAAACTTTCTTGCGGCTTTGCCGGGTAATATTGCGCAGGGTATTATCTGGGGACTTATGGGTCTTGGTGTTTTTATTACCTACAAACTTTTGAATTTTGCCGACCTTAGCGTTGACGGTTCTTTTGCAACAGGCGGTGCGGTTACCGCTGTTATGCTTATTAACGGCTGTTCTGTATGGGTAGCGCTTATAGTTGCTATTCTTGCGGGCATTGCGGCAGGTCTTATAACGGGACTTTTACATACTTTGCTCGGTATTCCCGATATTCTTGCAGGTATTCTTACGCAGATTGCGCTTTATTCAATCAACTTGAACATTATGGGAAGGTCAAATCTTCCTATCAGCTACAGAAACTATGCGCTTGTAATTTCCGCAAGCGATATTAATTTATCAATTATCATCGCCCTCGGAATTGCGGCTATTGTTATTGCGGCTATGTATTGGTATTTCGGAACAGAACAGGGCTCTACAATCCGTTCAACAGGTTCAAACCCTGCTATGAGTAAGGCACAGGGCATTAATATCAATGTCGCAAAAGTAATTGCACTTGCGCTTTCAAACGGTCTTGTTGCTCTTGCAGGCTCACTTTTTGCACAGTACCAGGGTTTTGCCGACATCAATATGGGCAGAGGCGCTATCGTAATCGGTCTTGCCGCAGTTATTATCGGTGAAGTCCTCGGCGAGGCTATCTTCCGTAAGCGTATGAACTTTGTTGTAAAAATGCTCTTCGTTATTGTGGGCGGTATTCTTTATTATATTGCAATGGGTATTGTTCTTTGGCTCAAGATGCCGACAGACGATACAAAGCTCTTCACAGCAATTATAGTTGCAATCTTCCTTGCAGTACCTTATTTACAAAAGAAGAGTAAAACCTCCTTTAAAAAGGTAGCTAAAATGAATTTAAAGGCTAACAAGGCAAACGGAGGCAGTGACAATGCTTGATATTATTAATATTCACAAAACCTTTAACAAAGGCACAATAAATGAGAAGGTTGCACTTGACGGTGTAACACTTCACTTAAACGAAGGCGATTTCTGTACAATAATCGGCGGCAACGGTGCGGGTAAGTCAACTACACTTAATGCCGTTGCCGGTGTATGGCCTGTTGACAGCGGTCAGATTCTTATTGACGGCGTAGATGTAACGGGACTTCCCGAGCATAAAAGGGCAAAGTATCTCGGCAGAGTTTTCCAAGACCCTATGACAGGTACTGTTGCCGATATGGAAATTTTGGAAAACCTTGCTCTTGCGGCAAGAAGAGGCAAGAAAAGAGGTCTTAGCTGGGGCGTTAAGAAATCCGAAAAAGAAGAATACAGAACACTTTTAAAGCAGTTTGAACTCGGTCTTGAGGACAGAATGACATCAAAGGTAGGTCTTCTTTCGGGCGGACAGCGTCAGGCAATCACCCTTTTAATGGCTACAATCAATAAGCCTAAACTTTTGCTTCTTGACGAGCATACTGCGGCGCTTGACCCTAAGACTGCGGCAAAGGTGCTTGAACTGAGCGATAAGATTATTGCCGAAAATAACCTTACAGCCCTTATGGTTACACATAATATGCACGATGCGATTGTGCACGGTAACCGCCTTATTATGATGGGCAACGGAAAGGTTATACTTGATATTTCAGGTGAAGAAAAGAAAAAACTCACCGTTGACGACCTCTTGCAGAAGTTTGAAAAGGCGAGCGGTTCTAAACTTGAAAATGACAGAATGCTTTTGAGCAAAGGCGAAAAATAAGATTTTACTTTTGTCAAATTTGATTAAAATTTTATTTCACAGCAACGGGGCTGTTTCATCTTCACAAATGAAACAGCCTTTTTGTAAATACTTTATAATTTTCATCATTTTTTAATTTTTATGTAACTATTTTGCGATACAAGAATTGTAATTGTCGAAATCAATAAAAAAATATATTATAATTCCTTTATGTAAATTAGAATACTCCGAAATCTTGTAAAATATGATGTTGAAGATAAGTGACTGAGGTGATAAGGTTATGAAAAAAGCTTTAATTATTTCTCACTCTGTGCAAAGTGCCGAGGCTCTTTCACAGCTGCTTAAAATTGAGTATTTTACGCAGATTTCTATTGCTGAAAATTCTAAAACAGCAAAAAAACTTGTTGAGAACGATGAGTTTGACCTTATCTGTATTAATGCACCTCTTGCAGAGGAAAGCGGTATTGAGCTTTCCGTGCATTTTGCGAGAGTAACCCGTTCAAGCGTGGTTATTATTGTTCCTCAAAAAAACGCAGACGATGTAAACGATGCTTTGACCGAGCACGGTGTGCTTGTAATAGCCAAACCTATTAATAAGCATTTGTTTCATCACTATTTGCAGTTTACGGAATGTTTCAGAATGAGAATGTTGACCGTAAACGAGGAAAATGAAAAGCTCCGCCATATTGTGGAGGATATGAAGATAATAAACAGAGCCAAGCTTCTGCTTATTACCTGCCTTAATATGACAGAACAGGAAGCACATCGCTACCTTGAAAAACAGGCGATGGATATGAGAATGAGCAAAATGCAGATTGCAATGCAGGTTATTAAAACTTACGAAAACTAATTATGCAAAATTTCTGAAAGGAATGTGTATTTATGAGCCGTAAAGCATATTTGATACTTGAAAACGGAACTGTTTTCGAGGGCAAATCATTTGGTGCAGAAAAAGAAACTATGGGAGAATTGGTTTTTACTACAGCTATGACCGGTTATCTTGAAACACTCACCGACCCTTCTTATTTCGGTCAGGTGGTTATTCAGACTTTCCCTTTAATCGGTAACTATGGTGTAATTCCCTCTGATTTCGAGAGCAAAGTGCCCTCACTTAGAGGTTATATTGTAAGAGAATGGTGCCAAGCTCCCTCTAACTTCCGTTGCGAGGGCGATCTTGACACCTTTTTAAAAGAGTCCGATATTCCGGGCATCTACGGACTCGACACCAGAGCGCTTACAAGAATTGTTCGTGAGTATGGTGTGCTTAACTGCAAAATCGCTTATTCGGGCGAAGTTACCGAAGAAGAGCTTGCAGAGATTAAGGCTTATAAAATCGAACAGGCTGTAGAGAGCACAACAATCAGCGAAAAAGAAGAATTCAAAGCTGAAAACGGCGACCTCAATGTTGTTCTTATGGATTTCGGTGCAAAGCACAACATAGGCAGAGAGCTTGTTAAGCGTGGCTGCAATGTTACGGTAGTACCTGCTCATACAACAGCAGAGCAGATTAAAGCTATGAATCCTGACGGCATTATGCTTTCAAACGGTCCGGGAGATCCATCGGACAACACTGCAATTATTGCCGAGCTTAAAAAGCTTTGCGAATATAAAATTCCTACATTCGGTATCTGCTTAGGACATCAGCTTTTGGCACTTAGCCAGGGCGCTAAGACAGAAAAACTTAAATACGGCCACAGAGGAGCTAACCAACCTGCAAAAGAGGTTGAAACAGGCAGAGTTTACATTACTTCACAGAACCACGGCTATGCTGTTGTAAGCGACAGTATGCCTGAAAATGCTGTAGAGAGTTTTGTAAACGGCAATGATGATACTTGTGAGGGTGTTAAGTATACAAATATGCCTGCTTTCTCTGTTCAGTTCCACCCGGAGGCTTGCGGCGGTCCGCACGACACAGCGTTTTTGTTTGACCGTTTCATTGATTTGATGAAAAACAACAAATAAAACTATCCATAATTTATATACGAATTTGATTTTTAAATAAGGATAAGGAATGATTTTATGCCACTTAAAAGCAACATTAAAAGAGTTATGGTAATCGGTTCGGGTCCGATTGTAATCGGTCAGGCTGCTGAATTTGACTACGCAGGCACACAGGCTTGCCGTGCGCTTAAGGAAGAGGGACTTGAGGTTATTCTCGTAAACTCTAACCCTGCTACCATTATGACAGATAATGCAATGGCTGATAAAATTTATATCGAGCCGCTTACACTTGAAACAGTTAAAAGAATTATTAAAAAAGAGCGTCCCGACAGCCTTCTTTCCACACTCGGCGGTCAGACAGGTCTTACACTTTCTATGCAGCTTGCAAAGGAAGGTTTCCTCGATAAATACGGAGTTCAGCTCCTCGGCGCTAATCCCGAAACAATTGACAAGGCAGAGGACAGACAGATGTTCAAGGACACAATGCTTGAAATCGGACAGCCTGTTATTCCGTCACTCGTTGTAAACGATGTTGAGTCTGCGGTAAAATTTGCAGATGAAATCGGCTACCCTGTAATTATTCGTCCTGCATTTACACTCGGCGGTACAGGCGGCGGTATCGTAAATGATGAGGAAGAATTAAGAGAGATTACTTCAAACGGTCTTGAGCTTTCACCGATTACACAGGTTCTTGTAGAGAAATGTATTTCGGGTTGGAAAGAAATAGAGTTTGAGGTAATGCGTGACAGCGACGGCAATGTTATTACTGTCTGCTCAATGGAGAACTTTGACCCTGTCGGCGTACATACAGGCGACAGTATCGTTATTGCTCCTACCGTTACTCTTGCAGATAAAGAGTATCAGATGCTCAGAAGTGCGGCGCTCGATATTATCTCTGCCTTAAAGGTAGAGGGTGGCTGTAACTGCCAGTTCGCACTTAATCCGGAAACATTTGATTATGCCGTAATCGAGGTAAACCCAAGAGTTTCCCGTTCATCGGCTCTTGCTTCAAAGGCAACAGGTTATCCTATTGCAAAGGTAGCGGCTAAAATTGCTATCGGCTACACACTTAATGAAATCAAGAATGCCGTAACGGGTACAACATACGCTTGCTTTGAGCCTGCTCTCGACTATGTTGTAGTTAAATTCCCAAAATGGCCGTTCGATAAATTTGTATATGCAAACCGCACACTCGGTACTCAGATGAAAGCAACAGGCGAGGTTATGGCTATTGCTCCTACATTTGAGCAGGCTATTATGAAGGCTGTAAGAGGTGCAGAGATTTCTCACGATACACTCGATGATAAGGAATTTGCTCAACTTTCAAATGCGTCTGTTTACGACAGATTAAGCGTTTGCGATGATAAGAGAATTTTCTGCGTATATGAGGCACTCAAGAGAGGCATTACTGTAGAGCAGATTCACGAAGTTACACTTATTGACGAGTGGTTCTTGGAGAAACTCAAGAATATCATTGCTGTTGAGAATGAGCTTAAAAACAGCGAGCTTACAGATGACCTCTACTACAGAGCAAAGAAAATGGGATTCCTTAACAGAACTATTGAGGCTATTACAGGTAAGAAATGCGAAAAGAACCTTTTGCCTGTATATAAAATGGTTGATACCTGCGCCGCTGAATTTGAGGCACAGACACCTTACTTCTACTCAACCTTTGATAAGGAAAACGAGGCAGAAGAGTTTATTAAAAATAATAAATCAGATAAAAAGACAGTTATCGTATTCGGTTCAGGCCCTATCAGAATCGGTCAGGGTATCGAATTTGACTATGCGTCGGTTCACTGCGTATGGGCACTTAAAAAGGCAGGCTATGATGTTGTTATCGTAAACAACAACCCTGAAACCGTATCTACCGACTTCGACACTGCCGACAGACTTTACTTTGAGCCGCTTACAACAGAAGATGTTATGGGTATCATCAATACAGAAAAGCCATACGGTGTTGTAGTAGCATTCGGCGGTCAGACAGCTATCAAACTTACAAAGCATATGAGCGACTGCGGTGTTAATATTCTCGGTACTTCATATGATGCCATTGATATGGCAGAGGACAGAGAGCGTTTTGACGAACTCCTTGAGAAATACCACATTAAGCGTCCGAGAGGCGTAACGGTTATGACAACCGATGAGGCTCTTGAGGTTGCCGAAACAATCGGCTATCCTGTACTTCTCCGTCCGTCTTATGTACTTGGCGGTCAGAATATGATTATCGCATTTAACGAGGCTGATGTTAAGGAGTATATGGCTATTATTCTTGCACAGAATATAGAGAACCCAATCCTTATTGATAAATACTTACAGGGTACAGAGCTTGAAGTTGACGCTATATGTGACGGTGAGGATATTCTCATTCCGGGTATTATGGAGCATATTGAGAGAGCCGGTATCCATTCCGGTGACTCAATCGCTGTATATCCTGCTTGGAATATTTCTGACAAGATGACACAGACAATCATTGAAAGTTCTAAGAACCTTGCTATTGAGTTACAGACAAAGGGTCTTGTAAATATTCAGTACCTTATCTATAACGATGAGCTTTATGTAATTGAGGTAAATCCCCGTTCATCAAGAACAATTCCTTATATCAGTAAGGTTACAGGCGTACCTATGGTTGACCTCGCTACAAGAGCAATGCTCGGCGAAAAGCTCAAGGATATGGGTTACGGCACAGGTCTTTACAGAAAGAGCCCTTACATTGCAGTAAAAGTTCCGGTATTCAGCTTTGAAAAACTTATCAATGTTGATAACCACCTCGGACCTGAAATGAAGTCAACAGGTGAAGTTCTCGGTGTTGCAGGCACTCTTGAAGAGGCTCTTTATAAGGGACTTATCGGTGCAGGTTACAAGATGAAGAAAAACGGCGGTGTATTTATTACTGTTCGTAATTCCGATAAGGCAGAAATCGGCGAAATTGCCAAGAAGTATTATGACCTCGGCTTTAAGATTTATGCTACAGAGGGTACAGCAGCCGTACTTAAGAAATACGGTATTGACGCTGTTGCCGTAAAGAAGATTCACGAGTGCAAGACAGACAACACACTCACACTTATTGAGTCGGGTAAGATTCAGTATGTAATTTCAACTTCCGCAAAGGGCAGAATTCCGTCAAGAGATTCTGTTAAAATCCGCAGAAAGACAGTTGAGAGAAACATTCCTTGTCTTACAGCTCTTGATACCGCAAACGCACTTGCGGATTGCCTTAAGAGCCATTATTCACAGCACAGTACAGAGCTTATAGATATTAACCATATGAGGGATGAAAAAGAAATGCTTAAATTTACAAAGATGCAGGGCATCGGTAATGACTATATTTATTTCAGCACTTTTGATCAGGAAATCAACAATCCGGAGGCTCTCTCTGTAAGACTTTCAGACAGACACTTCGGTATCGGCGGCGATGGTATTATTCTTGTTTGCCCATCTAAGGTTGCTGACGCTAAGATGAAGATGTACAACCTTGACGGTTCAGAGGGCAAGATGTGCGGTAACGGTATCCGTTGCGTGGGTAAGTTCCTCTATGACCACGGTATGGTTGATTACAAGGAGAAAGACGAAATCACAATTGAAACCCTTTCAGGTATCAAGAGCCTTAAGGCTTACACAACCAACGGTGAGGTAACAAGCCTTAGAGTAGATATGGGCAAGGCAATTCTTGATCCAAAGGAAATCCCTGTTGCAATGAATAAGGACAAGATTGTAAACGAGCCTGTTACAATCGGCGACAAGGAATATAACATTACCTGCGTATCTATGGGTAATCCACACTGCGTTGTATTTATGGATGACATTGACAATCTTGACATTGAAAAGATTGGTCCTATGTTTGAAAACGATAAACTCTTCCCGGAGAGAGTTAATACAGAATTTGTTACAGTTCTTGACGACCATACAATCAAGATGAGAGTATGGGAGAGAGGTTCAGGCGAAACATGGGCTTGCGGTACAGGCGCTTGTGCGGTAGCTGTTGCGGCTTGTGAAAACGGCTTCTGCAAAAAGGGCGACGATATTAAAATCAAGCTCAAGGGCGGTGACCTTGTCATCAATTACACAGACGAAACCGTATATATGACAGGTAACGCCGAAAAAGTATTTGAAGGAGAGATTGAGGTATAATTTATGGCTAATCATACTGAAAAAAAAGCTAAAAAATATATATTTGTAACAGGCGGCGTAGTATCCGGTCTTGGTAAGGGTATTACAGCAGCTTCTCTCGGCAGACTCCTTAAGGCAAGAGGCCTTAAGGTAGTCGCTCAAAAACTTGATCCGTACATCAATGTTGACCCGGGTACAATGAGCCCGTATCAGCACGGCGAGGTTTATGTAACTGAGGACGGCGCAGAAACCGACCTCGACCTCGGTCACTATGAGCGTTTTATTGACGAAGACCTCAACAAGTATTCAAATCTTACAACAGGTAAGGTTTATTCAAATGTACTTGAAAAAGAGCGTCACGGCGATTACCTCGGCAAAACAGTACAGGTAATCCCACACATTACAAATGAAATTAAGTCTTTTATTTACAATGTAGGTGAAAAGACTGATGCCGATATTGTAATTACAGAAATCGGCGGTACAGTAGGCGACATTGAAAGCCAGCCTTTCCTTGAGTCAATCCGTCAGGTTTCGCTTGAAGTCGGCAGAGAAAACAGTATTTTCATTCATGTTACACTTGTTCCGTATATTAAGGGCAGTGAAGAGCATAAATCAAAGCCGACACAGCATTCGGTTAAGGAACTCCGTTCACTCGGTATCAACCCTGATATTATTGTTCTTCGTTGTGACGAACCGCTTGAAGAGAGTATCTTTAAGAAAATTGCCTTGTTCTGTAATGTAAAGCCTGACTGTGTAATTGAGAACATTACACTTCCGACTCTTTATCAGGCACCGCTTATGCTTGAAGAGAGCAACTTCTCAAATGTAGTTTGCCGTGAACTTAACATAGCTACAGACAAAACACCTGACCTTACAGAGTGGAAAGAAATGCTCGAAAGAATCAATAACCGTTCAAAGAAATGCAAAATTGCTCTTTGCGGTAAATATGTTGCTCTTCACGACGCATACCTTTCAGTAGCCGAGGCACTTCGTCACGCAGGTTACGAAAATTCCGCTGATGTTGAAATCAAGTGGGTTGACTGTGAGCTTATCACAAAGTATTCGGCAGATGACCTTTTAGGCGATGTTGACGGTATTCTTGTTCCGGGCGGCTTTGGCAACAGAGGTGTTGAAGGTAAGGTAATGGCTGCCAAATATGCTCGTGAGCACGATATTCCGTACCTCGGTATCTGCCTTGGTATGCAGACAGCAGTAATTGAATTTGCTAAGCATGTACTCGGATATGAGGATGCAAACAGCGGTGAGTTTGCTCCGGAGGGCAAGCACAATGTAATCGACCTTATGCCCGAACAGCTCGGTATTGAAGATATGGGCGGTACAATGCGCCTCGGTGCTTATCCTTGCGTTATCAAGAAAGGCTCAATTATGGAAAGAGCTTACGGTAAGCCTGAAGTACAGGAGCGCCACCGTCATCGTTATGAATTTAATAATGATTACAGAGAAGAAATTGAAAAGGCAGGTATGATTATTACAGGTACATCACCTAACGGTATGCTCGTTGAGGCAGTTGAAATTCCTGCCAATAAGTTCTACATCGGTGTTCAGTATCACCCTGAATTTAAGTCCCGTCCTAACAGAGCACATCCACTTTTCAGAGAGTTTATTAAGGCTTCGCTTGATAAGTGATTTTGGAATTTTCTTGGTTTTGGCAATTATTTGTCACTAACCTTTTGCCCATATATCAGAAAAGGATTGATAATAATGCAGATTAACAGAAATTTTGACAACCTCGTGCCAAACTATCTTTTTGCAGAGGTTGCATCAAGAACAAATAAGTATATGAAGGAACACCCTGACAAGAAGGTAATTAAGCTCGGTATCGGCGATGTAACACTTCCGCTTGCTCCTGTTGTAATTGAGGCTATGAAGAAAGGTGCAGAAGACCTTGCACATAAGGATACTTTTAAGGGCTATCCTGATTATGAGGGCTATGCATTCCTCAGAGAGGCTATTTCTAACTATTATGCAGGTTTTGGCGTAACAGTAGATGCAAACGAAATCTTTGTGTCCGATGGCGCAAAGTCAGACTGCGGCAATATCGGTGACATTTTCGGCAAGGATAATGTTGTTCTCGTTACCGACCCTGTTTACCCTGTATATGTTGACTCAAACATTATGGCAGGCAGAAAGATTGTTTATGCTAACTCAAACCGTGAGAATAACTTTGCGGCTCTCCCTGATGAGAATGTAAAGGCTGACATCATCTATCTCTGTTCACCTAATAACCCAACAGGTTCAGCCTATACAGCTGACGAGTTAAAGCAGTGGGTTGACTATGCAATCAAGAATGACGCTATCATTCTCTATGATGCAGCATATGAGGCATTTATTACAGAGGATCTCCCTCGTTCAATTTTCGCAATTGAGGGTGCACGAAAGTGCGCAATTGAGATGTGCTCACTTTCAAAGACAGCAGGCTTTACAGGTACAAGATGCGGCTACACAATCATTCCGAGAGAGCTTGAGCGTGACGGTCACAACATCTACAATACTTGGTATCGCCGTCAGGCAACTAAGTTTAACGGCGTTTCTTGGCCTGTACAGTGTGCAGCTGCCGCTGTATTCAGTGAAGAGGGTCAGAAGCAGATTAAGGAGAATATTTCTTACTACCAGGATAATGCAAAAATTATCTCATCAGCTATGGATGAACTAGGCATTTATTATACAGGCGGTAAGAACTCACCGTATATTTGGCTCAAGTGCCCTAATGATATGGGTAGCTGGGAATTCTTTGACCTCCTTCTTAACGAGGCTAATGTAGTAGGTACTCCGGGTGAGGGCTTTGGTAAGAACGGTGCAGGTTACTTCCGTCTTACTTCATTCGGTGACAGAGAAAACACAATCGAGGCAGTAGAGAGAATTAAGAAGTTACTTTCAAAGTAATTTTATTTCTGCCAAAGTATAGTGATTATTTGAATTTTAAAGGTGCTGTAAAAAAACAGCGCAAATAAAAACGACTGCATTCTAACCGAAAGGTAGGAATGCAGTCATTTTTCTGTAATGGAATATCTTTGAGTTTGACTTGTCCGTTTTCATAAATATATACACTGCCTCTGCAATAAGGGCATCGGATTGACTGCGTTGACCTTACGCTCTCCAAAAACAGTACGCTTTTATCTTTATTAGGGCTGATTCCTATATGTGTTCCTTGAAATCCTTTACTTTAAAATTCGACTTTGATGTCATCTAAAAAGAGCATAGGTTTCTCTCCTCCGTTGTTTGTATTGTCAACTACAATTCTGGAGCTTCCTATGCTCTTTTTCAATATTTACTTTTGATTATCCCACATTTTTCCGTGATGAGGGATAAAAAAAGAATCAAAATTTTGAAGTTTTGATTCCTTTTTTGCTATTTATTTGTTTTGATGTTTATTTTTATTTAATACTTTCCCTACCACCAAACTGCTCAAAAAAGCCGCAAGCAAAATCCATGGTAAAATTCTTGCGTCGAAGCATAGTAGGAGAAGTACGGTTACTGCAAGAGGTTTTCGCATTGTAACACCGAGAAGTGCTGCGGTAATTACTGCTGCGCAAAATGCGGTATCAAGCCCCATAAGTAGAGCTACACCAAAGCCGATACTCACTCCGCAGAAAATAACGGGGAAGAAATGACCGCCTTTCCACCCTGATTTAATGCAAACATTTGTTATTACAAGTTTTAATAATCCTGAAATTATCAGTATCCACGGCGCAAATTCTCCGATACCGTTATTTATCTCGTTAATGCTGTCTTCACCCGAAAACATTACAAGCGGAAGGTATGTACCGAAAATTCCAAGAATAATTCCGCCGAGTGTGGTGCTTATTATTATTCCTAAACTGCTCTGAATTTTTTCAAATAAAATTTTGAGCAGTTTTTCTGATATTATAAATAAAAGTCCAGCTAAAGTGCCGAGAAGTGCAAGAGGAATACCCCATAGTCTTTCAGTATTTGTAATGTTGTATTCGCCTATTCTCGGTAATCCCATACTGCCGCCGAAAGCTTGATTCAGTAAAAATATTGTTCCTGTTGCAAACAGCACAGCTACGATATTTGAAATTAATTTGCCTGTGCGTATATCGGTTGCTTTGTCTTGGGTATCTAATTGTTCTTCATTTGCTGCGGCAAGACCGAAAAGCGGTGCATAAAAAATAGCCGTTAATGTGGCGCTCACACCTGTTTGCATAAGTTCGGGTATCTTACTTTGTGCATTCTTCATATGATTGCCTGCCCAGTAACAAAGTCCGACAATAACTCCTGTAAGTCCTGCTTCCGGTCCGATACTGCCGCCGAAAAGCAGTGGAATAAGTGCGGAAATACAAAGCAACAGCACTTTATTGTACGGATAAAATTTATCTCGCTTAACTTTTTTCATTACTTCTTCAAGCTCGTCGGGGACTGCTTTTGAGATTTTTTGATATATTCCAAGAAGTATTCCGCCGATTGTACAAACTGCAAGAGGATAATATGTAAAATTGATATTTGACGGAACAGTTTCCCATATAAAGCTGATTCCAAGGCTCATTAATTTAAGAAATAGCCATACTATACAGGCTATTACCGCACCGCTGAACCCGCAAAAAAGATAATAGATGAAATTGTTGGCAAGTGTACTTTTTTTCATATGTTGCCCCCCGTATTAAAATTATATGATTTCTTTTGAGTGTTGTAATACGCAATTGTGTCTATATTGTCAAGTATAAATTGTTGGACATTGCTGTCATATAAAACGACTTTATATGAACCGTACATCCCCAAGCGTTCCTGTGTTGTGATGCCGAGTTGAATACCGTTTTCAGTTGGAATTTTATGATTTTTACCGTTTTCGTCGGCAAAATATTCAAGCATATTAATTTTTATAAGCCAATTAGTTATGCTTGTTGTTTTAATTCCTTTCATTTCCTCGGTATCAATCAAACTGTTAAGCTTTTTGGTAATTTCGGTAACTGTAATTGGGTTATCATCAAAAACATAATCTGCTAATTGCTGCGGTGTAACAGAAAAGGGAATTTTACTGTTTTTCTTTTTTGCAGATTGTTGTTATTTTCAATTAAATTTCTAAGTACATCGGAAACATAAAAAAGACATCTTGAAATATGTATATTATTTATAGTATCGTTTTCTGACGCCAATTCATTGGTTATTGGATTTATTCCGTTGGCGAGTTTGTCAAGATATGATTTTGCTTTTAAAAGTTTTTCATTTTCGTTCAAGTTAATCACCTGCTGGAGTTTTTATTAGGTAGTATGTATTTAAAATTATACCATATTGATATAGAATATTGCAATTAATTAGAGAAAGAATATCGAAAATTTAGCTAATATGTTATATTAAAGTGCTGAAAGAAACTTTGTTGTGAAACTATATAATAGCTATTATTGGTGATGAAAGTGCAATTCAGCCTAAGTGTTTTGTTTATTAGGTCGAGAGATGTATTGCAAATTGAGATAAGCAAATATTTAAACATAATTATATTTTATTAGATAACTATGATAAAACGGTTGCCGAGATCGGATAGTGGTATAGACTATGATTTATAGCATTTATATAAGATTTTTATATCGCAATAATTTAATATAATATAAAATAATATTGTAGATGATATGACCCCTAAAAATATTAAAATATTTTAAAAGCACTCTATGATTTGCAGAACTCCTGATTGGTTGCCATTTGTTTTCACTCTCTCAGGGGCAAGGATTGCTGCTGTTTTTGCAAATAAAGCTGAACCCAAAATTTTGTGTACTATAATCAAATTTAATTGTAGGTTTTCTTGCAAATTAACAATGATTTTGTAAAAAAATGCAAAATAGTCAAATTTGTATTGGTTAATATGCATATATTAAAGAAAAGTGCCAATTTATTAGTTATATTAATCTTAAATAAGCTTTTTTGTTGATATATTGAACTTTATGTGATATAATTATGAAAAAGTGTAGTGTGTAAATGTGTGTATACTTATATTATTGTGAGATGAGGTTGCTTTTTTGAATAACAAATTAATTGTATCTAACAATAATAATTTAAATAAAACCTTTTGCGGAATTGACTTATTTAAGTTAATTGCAGCTGTATTGGTAGTTTTTATCCATGCTGATGAGGCGAAAAACGAGATGATAACAAATGTTGTTACGAATTGCTTTTCAGGAATGGCAGTACCGTTTTTCTTTATAGTTTCAGGCTTTTTCTTTGAAAAAGGTTTGTCTAAATCTAAAAATAAAAAATCATTCTTGTTTAATTATGAAAAGAAATTACTTTTCTTATATCTTTTTTGGCAAATAGTTAATTTACCGAGTAACATTTTTATATATGTTAGTAAGTATCCGGATGCATCTGTGCTTAAATACATTTTGTTATTGTTTCGTTCTATATTTTTGTGTGGAAACGGTGTTGTATGGTATATACTTGCAATGTGTGAAGCTGCAGCGGTAATATATTTTTTACATAAAATTTCTGCACAAAAATGTTTGTGTGTTTTAATATTTGCTGGATTATTGCTTTTGTTAGGTTACGATGCTTTTTCAGAGATATTATCAGGAACTGCTTACTCATACATTAACAAAGGTTTTTATATTGTTTTTTCATGGAGTAATAATTTTATAATGAAAGCAGTTCCGTTTATGGGAATAGGATATTTAATTTCTGCTAAAGGACTAAAATCATCATTTAAGATTTCACTGTTGATTTTTGCGTTAATTTCTGTTTTTAGTGTATTAGTATACCTGTTTGATTTAAAATCAATTGTAAATTTTGATGTTAATATAATTTTAAATATACCTTTATCTATACTTTTCTTTTTAATGGCTGTGAGTATTAATTTTAACATAAGCGCTAAAAAATCTATTGCAATGAGGGAATTAAGTTCTTCAATATATTTTTTACACACATATTTTATTTACAATTTGATGGATCGATTTTTTGGAGTTGAGTTTAGTAGTATAATAAAAGTTTTGGTTGCGTTGGGTGGATCTATTATTGCATATATAATTGTTAAGAAAACAAATATAAGGCTTTTTAAATTTGCTTTAAATATTAGCAAATAAATTAATTATAAGTATTCAGCGGAGTTAATTGTTATGATGAACAGAGAAAAAACAATTTACAATAGAATAATTAAGAGAATTTTAGATGTTATATGCTCTTTTATGGCAATTGTATTTCTCTCAATAGTTTATTTACCGATTTGTGTAGTTATAAAATGTACAAGTAAAGGCCCGATTTTCTTTAAGCAAAAGAGAATCGGAAAAGATAAAAAATATTTTAATATACTTAAATTCAGAACAATGAGAATTGATACTCCGAAAGATTGTCCTACTCATTTGTTAAAAAATCCGGAACAATATATCACTAAAGTTGGCAAATTTCTGAGAAAAACAAGTTTAGATGAATTGCCGCAAATTTTCAATATATTTAAAGGTGATATGAGTGTTATAGGACCTAGACCTGCACTGTGGAATCAAGATGATTTAATAGCTGAAAGAGATGAATATAACATTAATAATTTAACTCCCGGGTTGACTGGTTGGGCTCAGATTAACGGAAGAGATGAACTTCCTATACCTGAAAAAGTACAGATGGACAAGGTTTATTATGATAATTTGGGCTTTGCGTTTGATGTTAAGTGTTTGTTTATGACAGTTGTCAGCGTATTTAAACACGAGGGAGTAGTAGAAGGCGGAACAGGAGCTATGAATGATGAGCAATAAGAAAAAGAAAATTTTGATTCTGACTAACCATTCTTATATGCTTTATCGTTTCAGGAAAGAGTTAATTGAAGAGTTGATGAAGAATAATGAGGTAATATTAAGTATGCCTTTTGTCGGTCATCATGAAGATTTTATGAATATGGGTTTGCACTGTATAGAAACAAAAATGGAGCGAAGAGGTATAAATCCTTTTACTGATCTTTCTTTAATGAATTTTTATAAGAAAATGCTAAAAGAAGAAAAACCCGATTTAGTTATAACATATTCAATTAAGCCTAATATTTATGGCGGACTAATGTGTTCTAAGCTGAAAATTCCTTTTTATGCTAATGTTCAGGGCTTAGGAACAGCTTTTCAAACAAAGGGTCTTGCACAATTCGTTACTTTATTGTATAAAACTGCTTTTAAAAAAGTACAAACAGTATTTTTTGAAAATCAGGTTAATGCTGATGAATTTACAAGCAGAAAAATCATACAACCTGAAAAAGAAACCGTATTAAACGGTGCAGGCATAAATTTGGAAATATATAATTACCAACCATATCCGCATAATAAACCGCCAAGATTTTTATATCTTGGCAGAATTATGAAAGAAAAGGGTATGGATGAACTTTTTGAGGCATCGGAGAAACTGCACAATGACGGCGAGAAATTTATTCTGGATTTAGTTGGCTTTTTTGAAGATGAGTATAAAGAAAAAGTTGACCGACTTGTTGAGAAAGGCATTGTTGCATTTCACGGCTTCCAGGAAGAACCTCGACCTTATTATGCAAAAGCAGACTGTGTAGTGATGCCCAGTTATCATGAGGGAATGAGTAATGTCAATCTTGAGGCTTCTGCTACCGGCAGACCGGTAATTACCACAAATATTCCCGGATGCAGAGAATCTGTAGAAGACGGAATTACAGGCTGGCTGTGTGAATCGAAAAATGCAGACAATCTTTACGAAAAGATGAAAATGTTTTTAAATACAAATATTACTACTCGTGAAGAAATGGGAAAGAAAGCTCGTAAAAAAATGGAAAAAGAGTTTGACAAAAATTCGATTGTGAAACAAACTATAGCCGCATTAGATTTAAATTAAATGTTTAATATAGATTGTTGGAAGGATTAGTATGATAAGAGTATTACAAATTGTAACATATATGGGCAGAGGCGGTCTTGAAACTATGATAATGAACTATTATAGAAATATTGATCGCAATAAAGTTCAGTTTGACTTTCTTGTTCATCGTCAGGAAGAAGCTGATTATGATAAAGAAATAGTTGCTTTGGGCGGTAAAATTTATCATATGCCAATGTTAAATCCTTTTTCAAAATCTTATTTTAATGCTTTGGATTCATTTTTTAAAGAACATAAATATGATATTGTACATTGTCATTTAGATTGTATGAGCGCATACCCTTTAAAAATAGCCCAAAAAAATGGTGTAAGAGTTAGGATTGCTCATTCACATTCAAAAAGTCAAGACAAAAATATTAAGTATCCTATTAAATTATATTCCAAAAGATTGATACCTCAATATGCTACTCATTTGTTTTCTTGCGGAAAGGAAGCGGGTGATTGGATGTTTTGCGGTCATGAATATACTATCATAAACAATGCAATTGATGCACAAAAATATCTTTTTAATAGAGATGTTGCTAAAAAAGTAAGAACTGAATTAAATATTAATGACGATGCTCTCGTAGTGGGTCATGTGGGGCGATTTAATCCGCCTAAGAATCATGATTTCATTATAGATGTCTTTAATAAGATTTATCAAAAAAATAATACAGCAAAATTGATTCTCGTTGGCGCGGGTAATGGTCAACAGAATATTATAGATAAGGTTAAAAATCTTGCATTATCTGATAGTGTTTTATTTTTAGGTAACCGAACCGATGTAAATAAAATTTTACAGGCTATGGATGTATTTCTTTTTCCGTCACTTTACGAGGGTTTGCCGCTTTCTATAATTGAAGCTCAAGCTGCCGGATTACCATGCGTTATATCCGATAATGTTCCACCGGAGTGTATAAAAACAGATAGAGTTTTTCATTATAGTTTAGAAAAACCTTTAGATTTTTGGGCGAATAAAATAATAGAGGCTGCAAAAATTGAGAAAAATGATACATATGATGAAATTGTAGCTTCCGGATTTGATATTAAAAATAATGCAAATAAACTGCAAAACTTTTACACTTCGTTTTGTTATGGAGAATGAAAATGGCAACTTTAACTGTATTTACACCATTATATAATAGAATAAATACTTTAAAAAGAACTTATGAAAGTTTAAAAAGACAAACATCCAAGGATTTTGTTTGGCTGATTATTGATGACGGTTCTACTGATAATCCATATGAGATTATAAAGGAATGGATTAAAATTAATAATGGCTTTGAAATAAGGTATGTTTACAAAGAAAATGGCGGAATGCATACAGCGCATAATACGGCTTACGAAAATATTGATACCGAACTTAATGTTTGTGTAGATTCGGATGATTATATGCCGGATAACGCGGTGCAATTGATTATTGATTGTTGGAATAAAAACAAAAATAAAGGTTATGCCGGTATAATTGCACTCGATTTTGCCGATTCAACAAAAAAAGTAATTGGCAAAGAATTGCCAACAGACAAAGAAAGCACAACCCTTATGGGGTATTATAATAATGGTGGCTTTGGTGATAAAAAACTAATTTACAGGACAGATATAATAAAACAAACGCCTCCGTATCCTGTGTTTAACAATGAGAAATATGTTGCACTTGCATATAAGTATCATCTGATTGATGAAAAATATGAATTAAAAATACTTAATGAATGTGTTTGTATTGTTGATTATCAAATGGACGGTTCGAGTACAAATATGTACAGACAATATGTAAGGAATCCAAAAGGATTTGCTTTTTGGAGAAAAGAAGAAATGAAACACAGTATAAATACCAAACAAAAGATAAAGGCTTGTATTCACTATGTTTCAAGTTCTTTAATAGCTAAAAATAAACACTTTATAAAAGAATCACCGGAAAAGTTTTTAACAGTATTAAGCATTCCGCTTGGATTTCTGTTAAAGATAATCGTTGTAAAAAAATCAAAATCTTCTTATATGAAGGTTGAAGGGATTTAGTTAATGAATGTATTTGTATATACAACAGTATTAGTATTAATATTGTTTTATATTGGCAGAAAACCGCTTGATAAAAATATTACAATTGAAACCGAAAAGACTAAGATAAGAGATACAAATACATTATTTTTTATTTTAGGAACATTGTTATTAGTGTATGTAACAGGGCAAAGATTTGATTTTGCCGATACTATAGCATATTGGGAAATTTTTACTAAAGCTATGCCAATTGATGAGTGCATATCTTCTTTTTCAATTGGAAACGAATGGTTGTTTCAGTTTTATATGTCGTTCATACATACTTATATATCTACTGACCCGAGAGTTTTTATTGAAATTACTTCATTAATCACTATTTTCCCTTTAATGTATTTTTTATATAATTATAGCGGTGATTTAAAATTTGCTTTTTATATTTTTATAATGTCCGGCTGTTGGGAACATTCAATGAATGGACTGAGACAGTATTTGGCTACTGCAATAATAGTTGCGGGATTTCAACTTTTAGCGAACAGAAAATGGTATTTGTTTTTACCGTTAGTATTTATTGTTGCTCAAATACATACATCGGCATATATTTTTTTGCTTTTGTATTTTATAACAAATACAGAAGCTTGCGGTAAAATGACAAAATTTATTTTAGCTATTTCAATATTAATTGTAATTACATCCCCATTGACAGGAGGATTTGTTGATAACCTGTTATCGGGATCGGATTATGGTGATAGATATTCCGGACAAGAATGGAATTACAGCATAAATATCTTCAGAGTATTGGTAAGTGTTGTGCCGATTGTTTTAGCTTTTTTCAATAAAGATCTAATGAAAAATAAATATAAATATTACAACACTGTATTTAATATGGCTCTGTTTTTCGCTGTATTTACAATGGCGGGAGTGTTTTCAGCTGTGTATGCCAGATATAATTTATATTTCGAAATATTTACTGTATTGCTATTGGTATGGAATGTTAACGAGATGGTAGTTAAATTAAAAATTCCGTGGATAAAAAATGCGGCATATATCTGCTATACATTATATTTTATATATCAAATTGTATTTACTTATGGTATGGGATGGCATACCGATTACCAATTTTTTACTAACAGCTTTGGACAAGTATCTTGGATATAAATTTTTAAAAGGAGCAGTTTATGAATGAGGTTTTTAAATATGATTATTATAGAATGACTGGTAATAGCTATTCGTTTTCTTTTAAAGCTAAATTTAGATTATTTTTATATCATCAACTTAAATTTATGTATTTATGGAGAAAATTAAAAGTAAAAAATAACTGTATTAACAGAGCAAGATTATATAGATTGACTAAAAAATATGGTTTAGAAATTTCACTGTCAGCCACAATTGGAAAAGGGTTATATTTAGGACATCCATACAATATTACTGTGGCATCAGATGTTGTAATCGGTGATAATGTTAATTTACATAAAGGATGTACTATAGGCAGAGAAAATAGAGGAGATAGAGCAGGTGTTCCTAAAATTGGTAATAATGTGTCGGTTGGTATAAATTCTACTATTGTCGGTAAAGTCAATATAGGAAATGATGTTATGATTGCACCAAACAGCTTTATTAATTTTGATGTACCTGATCATTCGGTGGTATTGGGAAATCCTGCAAAAATTCATTCAAAGGAATATGCTACAAAATGTTATGTGAACTTTTTAGTTTAGTGTTTTAATACAAATGGAGAGTAAAATGATACCAAAGAAAATACATTATTGTTGGTTTGGGCATGGAGAAAAATCAAAATTAGCAAAGAAATGTATTGCAAGTTGGAAAAAATATTGCCCAGATTATGAAATAATCGAATGGAACGAAGAAAATTTTAATGTAAATCAGAGTCCATATACTGAAATGTGTTACAAAGAGAAAAAATATGCGTTTTTAACAGATTATCTTCGACTAAAGATTATTCAGGAATATGGAGGAATATACTTTGATACAGATGTAGAGGTAATACGTTCTTTTGATGATCTTTTAGATGCTGGGGCATTTTTTGGTTTTGAAACACCAAAGTATGTTAATACAGGAGAAGGATTTGGTGCGGAAGCAAATCATCCGATAGTTGCTCAAATGTTGAAGGAATATGACGTGTTATTAGATGGGAGACATGGAATGAAAGGTTGCCCGATACTTAATACGGAAGCATTAAGGAAAGTGGGACTAGAGCAAAATGGAACTAAGCAACAGATTGGTTCAGCAGTGATTTATCCAATGGATTATTTTAATCCATATGATGATCCAGTAGGAATATTAACTGTGACAGAGAATACATATTCTATACATTGGTATGGAAAAAGTTGGTTGGATAAAAAAACAATAATTAGAAGTAAACTGATGAAGCCAATTCATCGTATTTTTGGGAAAGGTTTTTTTCATGGAAATGAGTAAAATTCGCATATTTATGGTTGGATTGAGTAATAACAAAGGTGGGGTTGAATCGTACATTATAAATCTGTGTGAACATTTACATTCAAAAGAGTTTGAAATTGTATATGATTGGCCAGAAATGTGTATAGAAGATAAAAAATGGATTAAGCCTAAGAATAGACATAATTACATAAAATACGTAGCTTTTTGGCATAGTTTTTTCAAAGAAAATAAATTTGATGTGATTTATTATAATACATGTGATATTGTAAGTGTGGATATGCTGAAATTTGCAAAAAAAGCAGGGGTACCGGTAAGAATTATACATTCGCATAGTACAGATACGCAATTTAAAAAGAGATGGTTTCATTATTTGACTGAAAAATATAATCGGAAAAATATTGAAAAGATTGCAACCGATTTATTGGCCTGCTCGGAAGAAGCAGGAAAATGGATGTTTGATAAAAGCAAATTTACTGTAATAAAAAATGGAATAAATTTGCGAACATATGAATTTAATGAACAGTTTAGAGAAGAATGTCGAAAAAGTATAGGGATAAAAGATGAATATTTAATAGGGTGTGTAGGTCGATTAGTCTTGCCAAAAAATCCAGAGATGTCAGTGGAAATTATGAAAGAAATATCTAAATTGAATGCAACTGCAAAATTTGTATTTGTAGGTGATGGAGAACTTAGACCGCAGGTAGAACAGAAAATTAAAGAATACAATCTTGAAGATAGAATCGTCCTATTAGGGCCTCGTGACGACGCAAATAAATGGTATTCGGCACTAGATTGTCTTGTCATGCCATCATTATTTGAAGGACTTCCATTTACTTTAGTAGAGGCACAAGCAGCAGGTTTGTCTTGTGTGGTATCAAACACCGTATCTAGTGATGCAAATATTACAGGATTAATTGAGTATGTCGATTTGAATCAAAGTACAAAAGTATGGGCAGAACATATATTAGAAACTTGTGAGAAAGAAAGATTAGATACAAAAGAACAATTAAAAAAAGCAGGGTATTCAATTCAAGATACAGCGGAGCAGGTTGATAAAATAATTCAAACATCATTAGAAAAGAGAGTACAATGTTGACGAGTAAAGTAAGAGAATCAAATTTAGAATATCTCAGAATTCTTAGTATGATTTTTATTGTTGCAGGACACTCAGTGTTGCATGGTGGGGTGGAGATGCCTCTAACAGTAAATGGGATTTTTGCTTTTGTAATGACACAGGGGTCAAGAATAGGTGTTAATATATTTGTTTTACTGTCAGGATATTTTTCTGCTACGAAGGTAATTTATATAGATAAAATAAAGAAAATTTATATTCAAGTATGGACTTATTCAATTATGATTGCAGTGGTATTGTTTGCTTTTGGAAAAATCAGTTTAAAATCTGTTATCATGTCGGCTTTGCCAATATCAACTTCTCAATATTGGTTTGCAACATGTTATGTGATTCTTTTATTGATTAGTCCGGCATTGCAAATTTTTATTCATAATGTAGATAGAAAAATATATAGAAGAATATTGATTGTATTGTTTGTGCTTTGGTCTGTTATTCCATCGTTTCACATTGGTCAACCGGGCTATTCCAATATGGGATGGTTTATATTTCTATATTTATTAGCTGGATACATAAGAATATATCCAACAAAGTATATTGATCGGATAAATGTGTTATATGGTATGGTAGCATATGGAATATTGGTTGTATTTGCAGTAATTACATATGTATATGGATATAATATTCCATTTTTCAGAGAAAATGCAAAATATTTATATGCAGAGATGAATACAGTTACTGCCATCACATGTTCTGTTTTATTGTTTTTAGGATTTCGAAATTTAAAGATAAGAAACAATCCTAAAATAAATAAAATAGCAGGTTGTACCTTTGGGGTATATCTTTTCCACGATCATCCTCTTATTAGAGATGTTATATGGGTTGATCTATTAGGAAATAGGGATCATATTGATGAATCATTATTTCCGTTAAGATTGATTTTGTCCATAATTGGAGTGTTTCTTATTGGTACTGTTTTGGAATATTGTAGACAAATAATTTTAGGGAGAATAAGTTGTAATGATAATAAAAAAAGTAATGGTCAGATTACGTAATACTGTCTGGAATTATAAGCATAAAAAAATAAGTCGGAAAAATCGTGAACGGCTGAATTGCGATGATGTTACTATTATTTCTACAAATTGTACTGGTGGTATTCTATATCATGATTTAGGTCTTGAATTTAAATCTCCAACAGTAAATCTGTTCTTTCGTGCACAGGATTTTATAAAACTGTGTGAAAACATAGAGTACTATATGAGCATTGACAAATTTGTTGAATGTACGGATAAGGAAATTATCGGAGATAGAGAATATCCGGTTGTATATTTAGGAGATTTACTGGTATTTTGTGTTCATTATGATACAGTAGAAGAGGCAGAAAGAAAGTGGAATTCTAGAAAGCAACGCATCAACTGGGAGCATATCGTGATTATAAATTGTGATAGAGAGGGTATGACAGAGGAAGTGAAAGATCGTTTTGAAGCACTTCCTTACCGTAAAGTGATGTTTGTACATAAGCCCGATAAAAGACATCCTAGTTGTTTTTATATTAAAGGATATGAAAATCAAGAATCGGTAGGAATTATTACGGATCATAATACATGGGATGGAAAAAGACCGGTCGATCAGTTTGATTGGGTGAAATTTATAAATGGAGATAGTTGATATGTTACAACAAGGGAGAGATAATTTTGAGAGCAGAGCAGAGCGCATTGAATGGATAGATTAAGCAAAAGGTATAGGCATTGTTTTAGTTATGTTGGGGCATTGCTGTTTACACCGGAATTTTTGCTTTTGGTTTTATGCATTTCACATGCCTTTATTTTTTATTTTGTCAGGATATACTTTTTCAGGTAAGGGAAAATTTGCGGATTATTTAAAGAAGAAAATAAGAACTCTTTTAGTACCATACATGTTTTTTGTAATTATTACAATGTGTTGTAACGGAGTTTTGGCAGTAATACACGGGAATGAATATCATGTATTTGAAATACTCAAGCTATATATTATCTAAAATAGATATACCTTACTATGGTTTATTACGTGTTTGTTTTTGGCAAATCTGTTGATGTATGTGTTGCAAAGTCTTCGGTCTAAAACAAAGACAAATCATTTTTGGCTAATTATTGGTTGTATAGGTGCTTTGGTATTTGGAATATATAGAGTTATTATAGGGAAAGATTTACCATGGAATGCGGATTTGTCAATTTTAGCAATGGCATTTATGAGTTTTGGAAAGTGGTGTAGAGAGCAAAAAATTATCGAGAAAGTAAAATTAATGAGATATAGTTTGGCTATTTGTATCCTAATAACATTTAGTGTTTCAGCAGTTAACTATATTTATTTTGAGAGAGTGGATTTATATAGCGATGCTTTTGGAAACCCAATTTTATTTATGACTGCTGCACTTACTGGAACATTTGCAGTTGTATTGATATCAATGACGACAAATAATCGAATATTAATAGAACTCGGAAAGAATTCGCTGATTTATTATGGGTTACATAGAATAATTATTGATTTGATGTTTGTTGTATATGAAAAAATGGGGATACAAATTGATAATGCAAGTTGGTCTGCTGTAAGATTTGCAATAATAAGTGTATGTGTTGCAATTGTGATATTGACGCCAGTTAAGTGTTTGGTTTTGAAATATATACCTTGGTGTTTAGGAAAGAAAAAAGAGTAGGGAAGATATGATTAGTGTAATTGTACCAGTGTATGGTGTAGAAAAATATTTGCCTAAATGTATAGAAAGTTTAGTGAAACAAACTTTTAAGGACATTGAAATAGTATTAATTGATGATGGATCTCCGGATTCTTGCGGAAAAATATGTGATGAGTATGCTGAAAATTATGAACAACTTGTTGTTATTCATCAAGTAAATCAAGGAGTTTCAGCGGCAAGAAATGCGGGATTAAAAATTGCTAAGGGCGAATATATTGGATTTGTTGATCCTGATGATTGGATAGCACCGGAGATGTATGAAAGTATGCACTCAGCCATGAAAGAAACGAATGCAGATTTATGTATATGTGGGTATGATTATTATGATGAACACGGAAAAGTAGATGAGAATAGACGTTATAATACAAAAGAAAATGAGACTATTACACAGAAGGATGTGATGTATAGATTTTTTGATATGCCACCAACTATTAGGCATGTAGTTGCAAATAAATTATTTAAAAAGGAATTATTACAAGATAATAAATTTAAAGAAGGTTTGCATTCTTCAGAAGATGTATTATTTTTAGATGAATATGTACTAAAAATAAAAAATGCAGTGGTTGTGCATCAGCCTTATTATAAAAGTCTTGTTCGTCAAGGAAGTGCAACGCATGGTGGGCTAAGTATAAATAGTTTGGCAGATTCATTTGAAGCTCATGAAAGAATGTATTTAGATTCTATAAGGCGGTATCCTGAGTTGAAAAATCATGCAGCAGCTTTTTTATTAGATGTGTGTACATTGAAATATAACGAAGCAAAAGAAAAATGGGTAAAAATGGAAGAAAATGAAAAGAAAAGTGCAAAAGAGAAGTTAAAAATCATGTTGAAATTTATTAAAAAATATGCACTATATTCAATTTTGGATAAGGAAATTTATTGGAAGACAAGAGTTGCGTATTTAATTATGAAATAATGGTGGAGAAAATGGAAAATTATAAGATTGATTTTGTTATACCATGGGTAAATGGTGGCGATTTAGAATGGCAAAAGGAAAAAGAAAAGTATTGGATAAAGGAGGGCAATACTCCGTTTTTGGATGGAAACCAAGCATCCCGTTTCCGTGATTGGGATAATTTACGTTATTGGTTTCGTGGTGTGGAAAAATTTACGCCATGGGTTAATAAGATATATTTTGTTACTTGTGGGCATATTCCGGAATGGTTGAATACGCATCATCCTAAATTGGAAGTTATTAATCATAAGGATTATATACCAAAAGAATACTTACCGGTTTTTCAAGCCAATCCAATTGAACTTAACTTTCATCGAATAACAAGTCTAGAAGAACATTTTGTATATTTTAATGATGATATGTTTGTGATAAGTCCAATGGAAAAAAAAGATTTTTTTGTAAACGGATTACCTAGAGAAATGGCAACAATGTATCTGTTAACAAATGATGGAAAAGAAGATACTTTTCAATATATGCTATTTCGTATGATGGGTGAAGTGAATCAACAATTTGATTTACATGATAGTATAAAAAAGAATCCATTCAAATGGTTTAATCCTATTTATAAAAAATATTTATTGAATAATTTTTTGCTTTACCGATTTCATAATGTTTCTGGCTTATATACACCTCATGTACCGAGTTCGTTGAGAAAATCTACAATGATGGAAGTATGGGAAAACATTTCGAATTCAATGGTAGAAACATGTAAACATCGTTTTAGAAATCCTAGAGATATTACACAATATATTTTTCGATATTGGGAGATTATGAAAGGCACATTTACGCCAACGAATATTATGGATTATAGTGAAGAATTTTTTTTAGATG
Organism: Ruminococcus intestinalis; assembly: GCF_014288065.1. Lineage (NCBI taxonomy): Bacteria > Bacillati > Bacillota > Clostridia > Eubacteriales > Oscillospiraceae > Ruminococcus > Ruminococcus intestinalis. Next base: position 436,498 of record NZ_JACOPS010000001.1, read on the forward strand.
AGTCTAATATAGATTATTTAGTAGAGTCCATAACAAAACAAAAATATAAAATGATTTGTATTAATGATAGTATTTCAATAAAGAATTTTGAACAATTAAAAAATCAAGTAATTGGTGCATTTGAGACAATACTAATGAGTAAATCAGAATATGAAAGATGAAGTTATTTAAGAGCATGTTACGTTTAGTATATGAGTAGCATGAATACATATGTGACAGACAATATGTGGGAGTAGAAAATGAGTAAAGGGGAAAAAATTCTAAAAATTTTTGGGTATGGAGTCATTTCCCAAGTTATTACACTATTGCTTGGAATTATTATTCCTAAATTGATGATTGTAAGTTATGGATCAGAAGTAAATGGGTTGCTGTCTTCTATCAGACAGGTTTTTGTTTATGTTGCACTTCTGGAGGCCGGGATAGGAACTGCATCATTACAGGCACTGTATGCGCCAATTGCTGCTAATGACAAAAAACGTACTTGTGAAATAATGTCTGCAACAAATCGATATTATAAACGAACAGGCATTTTGTATGGTATAGCAGTTATTGCTTTGGCAATAATATATCCTATAGTTGTAAAATCAGATATACCTGTGTTTGTAGTTGTGGCAGTTATATTTTTTCAGGGAGCATCAGGTGTTATTAACTATTTTTTTCAAGGTAAATTTACAATTTTATTGCGCGTAGATGGAAAAAGTTATATAACAACAAATGCAACAACCATAGTTTCTGTTGCTTCAAAACTTATTCAAATTGGTTTGATGTTAACTGGATTTGATGTAGTCATGGTTCAATTTTCATATTTCGTAGTGAACTTGTTACAAATGATTTATATATCGTTATATGTGAAGAAACATTATGCATGGCTTGATTTATCTGTTGAGCCGGATTATGCTTCGTTGAGTCAAAGTAAAAATGTAATTATACATCAAGTATCAGGACTTATTTTCAATAATACAGATATTATTGTCCTTACATTATTCTGTGACTTAAAAACAGTTAGTGTATATTCATTATATAGTTTGATTGTTAGTTGTGTGTCTAACATTATCGACATGTTATGCAGCAGTGTTGAATTTGTGCTTGGACAAGCATTTAATTCGAACAGAAATTATTTTTTAAAACTTCAGGAAGTATATGAAACTTACTATTTAGGCATTTCATTTTTCTTTTTTACCGTAACATTGATTATGCTTCCTTCGTTTATGAGGGTATATTCTCAGGGAATCACAGATGCCCAATATGTAGATAAATATTTACCGCTTCTATTTGTAACTTTGAATGTGTTGATGTATGCGAGAAGAACATCAAGTCAGATCATTAATTTTGCTGGGCATTTTAAACAGACACAGGTAAGGTCAATTATAGAGAGTGCTATTAATCTTACAGTATCATTAGTTTTGGTATTTAAAATAGGTGTGTATGGAGTTTTAATAGGAACCATTGTAGCACTATTTTATCGAACAAATGATGTTATTATTTATGCAAACTGGAATATATTAGGAAGAAAACCATGGAAGACATATAGAAGATGGATACAAAACTTATTTGTTATGATAAGTTCTGTATTTTTGATTAATAATATTTTACCGGATATTGAAAATTATTTTTCATGGATTGTAAATGCAGCGTGGGTGTCAATAGTATGCGGAGCGGTATACTTTGGCATAGATTCTATCTGCGATATAGAGAGTTTTAGATTTGTAAAAGAAATGTGTCATGAATTTGTAAAAAAAAGAGAAGTTCGGTAAAAGATTATATAAATTAAACGGTGTTTAAGCTCCGGTAATAATTTATGTAGATAGGATTATAAATAATTGTAATAGGAGAAATATTTGGATATTTATCAGATTATCATAACGTATAATAAAGCTTGGACAAAAGAAGAAACTGTATGCTTTGGTATTATATTAATATTTCTATCAGGAATACTTGCAATAAGTGTGTATAAACACAAAATACTTAAACAACAGGCAGTAGCTATATTATTACTTGCAATATATCTTGGGATTGTGTTGGGCTCGACGGTATTCACAAGGGAATCATCAATACGTAGCTATAAGCTCATGCCTTTGTGGTCATGGAAAGAAATTCTATTTGGAAATGATGCGAGAGAATTGTTGATAGAAAATTTATTAAATGTTATCTTGCTATTACCAATGGGCGCATTATTACCTTTTGTTTTTGGAAAAAATTGAAGATTAAAAAGCTTTTTTATATGGATTTTTTGTATCGGTAGTAATTGAATGTTGCCAATTAGTATTAAAATGCGGACTATTTGAATGGGATGATATGATTCATAATGGAATTGGCTGTATGTTAGGTGATATGATAGGAAATACAATATTGAATGAATGGCGGAGATTAAAAGGGAACAGGAATATATAGTATAGACTATAGAATAGGAATATGGAGGGGAAAATCAAGTTAGTAACAACAAGGATAGTGTTAGCATCTAAATTGGTTTTGGCAGGAGTACGGCACAAAAGGCGGTTAGTTCTGCAAATAAACATTATCTTGATTGGAGTAAAGAGCATAACATAAATAGCATTAAAACTCTAGCAGATTATTATAATGTGAAGTATAATGATAGTAAGTGGTATGCACTTCTTCAGGGATATGTTAAAGTTGTTAATAAAGGTGATATTTCTCCTTTGATAGGTTTTGATTTATATGAAATTAAAGCCAAAGAAATTAAAGATGAGCTTGTTGGTCTGAAAATTAGTAATGACATAAATTATGAAATAACAGACTTCTCTACGCATTTTATTGACAGAGTGTTAGGTCAAACCTCAACAAGTCACGAAGGAATGCGATTAGGTACAACCATAGAGCAACTTAAAGATAGTATTGCCAATCCCCGAAAAATTTCAGAACCGTTTTTTAAAAATATGAAAAAGAATGGTGAGGAATATTTGGATGAACGCATAAATATTACTGGTAAAAGTTGTTCTTTCGTATATAGCGTAAAAGACAAATTGCTTGTTCAAGCTACATCATTCGGAGAGGATATTATATTATGATTATAATAAATGATAAAAATAAAAAATTTGTTAAAAATCACATTCCAAAAGCAGATGAAATATTAAACTCAGCTTCAGTAAGAGATGCCCTTGTAGCTTTTTCGGATTGGCTTGCTATGAATCCTGATTGTTGGGATGAAAATGGTTATGACTATAGTGACTTGGGAAGACAAGCTCAAAAAGTATATGATGATATATTGTACGATAATGTTTATGCTAATAAATCAAATGCATAAAATTGTCTTATATCGCATTTTAATTAAAAATGTAAAGTTACACCACTAATCAATTAAAACGCAAATTAAACGATTTTAAACGGCATTTAAAGGAGCTGTAAAAAAACAGCCAAAATAAAAAACGACTGCATTCTAACCGAAAGGTAGGAATGCAGTCATTTTTGTGATATAATTTACTATCAACGAAAAACCATATCAACAAGGTACATAAAACTAAAAAGTTTTCTACATTAAAGGTGCTTGGCTTTGCACCTTTTCGAGTTATGCCCAAATTTTAAACATTTTTAACATTCTTCATATTTTCATATCATATTTTTATACAATTTCAAGAATGCAAGCAAAAAATCACCGAGGCTCACTTTTTCGTGAATCTCGGCTTTTTGATATGCTGTTTTTTACAGCACCTATCGTCAGATTGCATAAACGGAAAGTATTTGTGGGCTTTGCCCACAACCACAACCTTTGAAAAGGTCGACCAAACTTTTACAATTACTTGATAAAACAGTTTTCTAAACCATAATTTACCAAAACTTGTGATAAAGAACCGTTTTAACGAAAATTGTTATGGGTATGTGTTACTACACCTTAAATTTACGGCATAATTTAGTATTCTTAGATGTAAACGGTTATTTTGCATTTGATTTAAAATCAGCCTTGTATTAAAAACATAAAGAATATAAGCATATAAAATCAGTGACTTGCTTAGTTAATAGAAGTAGGTGAGGGTTTTTTACTGTATTTGCATATTATAATACAGTTAAAAGCAATGTTTTACGGGAAACAGGCAAAAAGAAAAACCGCACACAAGCCTTAAAAACGGCTTGGTAATGCGGTTTATTTGTGGAGCTGGTGAACGGACTTGAACCGTCGACCTACTGATTACGAATCAGTTGCGCTACCAACTGCGCCACACCAGCAAATCGTGACTAACAACAATTATTATACAACGAATATTTGAAAATTTCAAGACTTATTTTGGGAACAATATGGTAATAATTTACAGTGATTTATATTCACTTTTGTGGAATTATTATAAACTTTGTATTATAATTGTTGTAATAGTTAAAATATATATCAAGCATTTATATACAAAGGGTGTGTAGAATTGGCTAAATACGAAGGAAAAAACAGTTCTTTTGCATTAAGACTAAAACAACATCGTGAACTTTGCAGACTTACACAGCAGCAGGTTGCCGATATTTTGAATATTAACAGAACAACCTATACAAAGTATGAAACAGGTGTGTCCGAGCCGAGCCATGAAGTTTTAAGAAAAATTGTTTCTATTTTCGGCACGGATTATAACACTTTGCTTGGTAACGGAAGTTCTTTCTTACCGATAGTTCAGGATCCTGACGATACTTTGAAACTGTATAATCTTTCAAATGACGAAAAAAAGCTTTTGATTGCTTACAGAGCAATGTCCGACGAAAATAAAGCGGATACACTTAATAAGATGAAAGAAAAATTGGGAATTGTTAATAAGTGATTTCGGATAGCATGGGGTTAATTTTGGATTAATAAATGTAATAAAATCACGCATAAAATGAACATAAAAATTTGTAAAAATCCTTTACATTTATTATCCTTTGTGTTATAATCAACTTGTTGACCGCTGCCTCGGAACAAGGGTTAAGCCGATAATTCGGATTTTCACAGCCTTACTCTGGGACGGTTGGCTAAAATTTTTACAAAGGTGGAAACGCAAATGTTAAAAGAAGAAAAGCAGGCTATCATGGCCGAGTACGCTACTCACGAAGGCGACACAGGTTCTCCTGAGGTACAGATTGCTCTCCTTACAAAGAGAATTAATGACCTTACAGAGCACCTCAAGGTTCATAAGAAAGACCATCACAGCAGAAGAGGTCTTCTTAAGATGGTTGGTCAGAGAAGAAGCCTTCTCAACTACCTCATTAAGGTAGACATTGAGAGATACCGTTCTATCATTGCAAGACTTGGTATCCGTAAGTAATTTTGCAATATCAGGGCAAGCGCAAGCTTGCCCTAAATTCCGTTTTTGCGTAAATTTTCTCAGCTGTATTTTAGCGGTAAAACGGGTAAAAAATCTGTAAAATTTTATTGTTTTTATCGGTTTTATTGCTAAAACAGCGTGAAAATCCGCAAGATGTTTATTACAGAAATCGTATGATTTCAGAAAGGATTTTTACAATGAACAGATTAATGACATTCGACAAATACAGAGTGTTTGAAACAGAATTTGCCGGCAGACCTTTAAAGGTTGAAACAGGTAAAATGACACAGCTTGCCAACGGTGCTTGTCTTGTACATTACGGTGATACAACAGTTCATGTTGCTGTTACCGCATCGCCAAAGCCGAGAGAGGGCGTTGACTTTTTCCCGCTTTCAGTTGACTATGAAGAGAAGATGTATGCCGTAGGTAAGATTCCGGGTGCCTATCTCAAGAGGGAGGGCAGACCGTCTGAAAAGGCTATCCTTACAAGCCGTGTAATTGACCGTCCGATCCGTCCGCTTTTTGACAAGAGCATGAGAAACGACGTTTCTATCGTTTGTACCGTAATGAGCGTTGACTTGGACTGCTCACCTGAAATTACAGCTATGATAGGTGCGTCAATCGCTATTTCAATTTCTGATGTTCCGTGGAATGGTCCTATTTCAGGCTGTTCTGTAGGTATGATTGACGGCGAGTACATCATCAACCCGACAGAGGCACAGAGAGCTGTTTCTAAGATGGCTACTACCGTTGCGTCAACAAGCACAAGAATTGCTATGATTGAGGCAGGTGCAGACTGCGTTACAGATGATGAGATGTACAATGCCATTATGGCAGGTCACGAGGCTAACCAGAAGATTATTAAGTTTATTGAGGGCATCAAGGCCGAAATCGGCAAGCCTAAGTTTGAGTTTGCAAGTCTTGAGCCTGACCACGATATGTTTGAGGCTATCAAGGCATTTGCAGAGGAAGATGTAAAGGTTGCTCTTGACACCGATGACAAGACAGTTCGTGACGAGAGATTAAAGCCTATTTACGAGGCTGTTCACGCAAAATTTGATGAGATTTATCCTGACAGTGAAGCGCTTATTGACGAGTGCCTTTACAAGACACAGAAGTTCATCGTTCGTCGTTGGCTGCTTGACGAGCAGAAGCGTGTTGACGGCAGAGGTATGGATGATATTCGTCCGCTCGCAGCAGAAGTTTCTGTACTTCCGAGAGTTCACGGTTCGGGTTTGTTTACAAGAGGACAGACACAGGTTCTTACAATCGCTACTCTCGGCCCTGTATCTGACAAGCAGTTGCTTGACGGTATTGACGGCGAAACAGAGAAGCGTTACATTCACCACTATAACTTCCCGAGCTATTCAGTAGGCGAAACAAAGCCAAGCAGAGGTCCGGGCAGAAGAGAAATCGGTCACGGCGCACTTGCAGAGCGTGCTCTCGTTCCTGTAATTCCGCCTGTTGAGGAGTTCCCATATGCATTAAGACTTGTATCAGAGGTTCTTTCTTCAAACGGCTCAACCTCACAGGGTTCAATCTGCGGTTCTACACTTGCACTTATGGATGCCGGTGTTCCGATTAAAGCCCCTGTTGCAGGTATTTCTTGCGGTCTTATTACAGAGGGCGAGCGTTGGATGACAATGGTTGACATTCAGGGTCTTGAGGACTTCTTTGGCGATATGGACTTTAAGGTAGCAGGTACAAAAGACGGTATTACAGCTATTCAGATGGACCTTAAAATCAGCGGTCTTACACCTGAAATGATTAAAGAGGCTCTTGCAAAGACACATAAGGCTCGTAACTATATTCTCGATGAGGTTATGCTCAAGGCTATTGCAGAGCCGAGAAAAGAACTTTCTCCGTATGCTCCTAAGATGTACACAACTACAATTCCTGCCGAGAAAATCAGCGAGGTTATCGGTAAGAGCGGTAAGGTTATCAAGGAAATTCAGGCTGAATGTGAAGTTAAAGTTGACATTGAAGAAGACGGCGATTACGGTAAGGTATTCGTATCGGGTATTGATGCTGACAAATGCAACAGAGCTATTGAGATTATCAAGACTATCGCTATTGATCCGGAGCCGGGCGCAATGTACCTCGGTAAGGTAACAAGACTTATGGATTTCGGTGCATTTGTAGAGATTGCACCTGGCAAAGAGGGTCTTGTTCACATTTCACAGCTTGATGTAAAGCGTGTTGACAAGGTAACTGATGTTGTCAATGTTGGCGATGTGATTCGTGTAAAAGTAATGGAAATTGACGAAAAGGGCAGACTTAACCTTTCTCGCCGTCAGGTTCTCATAGATGTTGACGGTCTTACTCCTGAAAACGATGTAGATACAGAGAGAAAGCCACGCCCACGCAGACCTTTTAATGAGAGAAGAAACAACAGAAGATAAATTCTGCTGAAAAGCAGTGAAACACTCCGCTTTGGATTGCCAAGGCGGAGTGTTTGTTTTAATTATTTAGCTTCAAATACGCTAAACCATAAATTATTAATATTTTTTTATTAAAAAAATAAAACGAAAAGCTCATTGGTTTTGCAAATAATCTAAAACCGATGAGCTTTAAATTTATCCCTGCGGAATGAATCCCGAAATAAATACAATCAATACAAGAACAGGTAATACATATTTTATATACGGTTTAAAAAATCTTGGAAATTTGATACCCTCGCCCTGATTACACTCATTCAAATAGCCGTCAAATCCCCAACCGAATTTTGTTGAACAGAAGAGCGAATACAAGAATGCGCCTACAGGAAGAAGAATATTGCTTACCGCAAAGTCCTCAATATCAAGTACGCCTTTGCCTAAAATATTGAATCCGCTTAAAAGATTAAATCCGAAAATGCAAGGCAGACAGCCTATAAGCATAATTATCGCATTTATAATTACTGATTTTGTGCGGCTCATATTGAACATATCAATACAGAACGAAATCAGATTTTCAAACACCGCAATTACGGTTGAGAAACACGCAAAGGTCATAAACATAAAGAACAGCGTGCCCCAAATTCTGCCGCCTGCCATATTTACAAATACATTCGGCAGTGTAACAAATATAAGAGCAGGACCTTGATTCGGCTCAACTCCGTATGAAAAACAGGCAGGGAAGATGATAAGTCCTGCGGTAATAGCGACAAAAGTATCAAGTATGCAAATTTTAATTGATTCGCTCGGCAAAGTTTTTTCTCTTGTCATATAACTGCCTAAAATTTCCATAGAAGCAATGCCGAGGCTTAGTGTAAAGAATGCCTGACTCATTGCTGATGTAATTATATGTCCGATTCCGATTGACTGCACTTTTTCTAAATCAGGCACAAGGTAAAACTTTATGCCCTCGGCAGCACCCGATAAAGTAAGACTGTTTATCGCAAGAATAATAATCAGCGCAAGCAATAAAATCATCATAATCTTGCTGACTTTTTCAATTCCGTTTTGTATGCCTTTGCTGCACACAAAAAATCCTGCAATAGCCATAACAGCCATCCATATTATCATCTCAACAGGATTAGACATCAGATTTGAAAATACATTGCCGACCTGTTCCGCCGTCATTCCGCTTTCAAATGTACCCGTTGCAAATTTGAAAAAGTAGCTTAGCATCCAACCCGATACAGGTGTGTAGTACATCATAAGCAGATAGCAGCCGAGTATGCAGAAACAACCGTGAATGTGCCACTTGCTTTTTGGTTTTTCAAGTTTTTTGTATGCGAGTACGGCACTTTTTTTACTTGCTCTGCCAATTGCAAGTTCCATAGTCAGCACGGGTATGCCCATAATTACGAGGAACAGCAGGTAAAGGAGTACAAATATTCCGCCGCCGTTCTGACCTGTAACATAAGGAAATCGCCATACATTGCCGATACCGATTGCACAGCCTGCACTGACAAGTATAAATCCGAGTTTGGATTTAAAATTTTCTCTTTCCATAAATAATCTCCTAAAAGGCAAAATACATTATAATTATATAAAATATTAATATACATTGTCAAGCAATTTAAAAATAAAGTATATAAAATAAGAATTATTATTATTTTACTTGATTTTTCCAAAATATGTGATATAATAAAGTAAAATAAGTAGTGATTACTAAGTTATCTGATTTAGCGTAATAGAAACTTTATTTTAGGGGGTTAAGTAATGGATAAAGTTAATTTAAGAAAAATCGCAATAATAGGTTGCGGATTTGTAGGTTCGGCATCGGCTTTTGCGTTAATGCAGAGCAAAATGTTTTCGGAAATCGTGTTGATTGACGCAGACAAAGATAAGGCAGAGGGCGAGGCTATGGATATAAGCCACGGTATTCCTTTTGTCGGAAATATGAAAATCTATGCAGGTAGCTATGACGATATAGTTGACGCTTCAATTATTGTAATTACTGCCGGTGCGGGACAAAAGCCGGGTGAAACAAGACTTGACCTTGTACATAAGAATGTCGGAATTTTTAAGAGTATTATTCCTGAAATTGCAAAAAGAAAATGCCGCGGCATATTGCTTGTGGTTGCAAACCCTGTTGATATTCTTACATATACGGCTCTTAAACTTTCGGGTTTTGAGGAGAACAGGGTTATCGGTTCGGGTACAGTGCTTGATACCGCAAGACTTAAATGTCAGCTCGGTGAGCATTTGTCGGTTGACAGTCAGAGTGTGCACGCATATATTATAGGTGAGCACGGTGACAGCGAAATTGCCGTATGGAGCAGTGCGAATGTTTCGGGTATTCCGCTTGATGATTTCTGTGAGATGAGAGGTCACTATAATCACGATAAATCGCAGGAAAATATCGCAGAAAAGGTTAAAAACAGTGCCTATGAAATAATTGCGAAAAAGCGTGCTACATATTACGGTGTTGCTATGGCGGTAAAGAGAATTTGCGAGGCAATTATCCGTGACGAAAAATCCATACTTCCTATTTCTTCACTGATGCACGGCGAGTTTGGTATTGACGATGTAGTGCTTAGTATGCCGTCGATTGTGGGTGCAAACGGTATTGAAACTAAAGTTCCGATTTCTCTTAGCGAGGACGAAGAAATCAATCTTAAGAAATCTGCCGATACTTTGCGCAGTATTCTTGATGATTGCGAAATTTAAAAGAAGAGTAAAAGGTGGCTGAAAATTCAGTCACCTTTTTGCTTTTATATTTAATTGTGCGATAAGTTGTAATGAATTTTTATGATAGTATGATAATTAAGGGATAGCGTAGTGTTTCGTTATGCAATTAAAAAATTTTCCAATACTATAAATTCCAAATAACCTCTTACAAATCAGTTTCTGTATCAAGCAAAACAAAATGATTTTTTCTGTAGTCTAAAATACCGTCTGATTTCATTTTGCTAAGTTCTTTAGAAAGAGCACTGCGGTCGAGATTTAAGTAATCTGCCATCTGCTGACGGTCAAACGGTATTTCAAAGTCTGTAGAATCGGCTTTTACCGATTCTTCCGACAGATAGGCAAGAACTCTTGTACGCACTGCTTTTGATGAAGTGCAAAAAATTCTTCGTGAAAGAGCAAGATTTTTTTGAGCCGAAAGCATAAGCAGACTGTTCATAAATTTCGGGTACCACGGCTGATTACTGTTTTCCGGTTTAAGAGCGTTTTTTAAATTTATAAATAAAATTTCGCAACATTCGGCGCATACAACATTGACCATCATCGGAGTTTGCGAAAGGGCATAGGTTTCCGCAAAAATTTCTCCTTCGTTTGCATAACTGATTATACTTTTATTGCCCCATATATCAATGTTCTCTATAATGACATTTCCCGAGAGCACAATTCCTACGCTGTCTATAACATCTCCCATATGATAAATATGTGTGTTTTTTGCATAAATGCGTTTTTTCATAAATTTACTCTTGTTCATTTGAGTAATTTCCTGTTCAGACATATTTTTAAATAAAAGTATATCACAAAATTTCATAAAAGCCTCATTTCGTTGCTATAACAACATAATTTCATTTCTGATTATATTATAATTTATTTGCAAAATCAATACGGAGGTATTTAAGATGATAAGAAGAATTATAAATATAGATGAAGAAAAGTGTAACGGTTGCGGTGCTTGTGCAAATGCCTGTCACGAGGGTGCGATTACAATGGTAAACGGTAAGGCTAAACTTTTGCGTGATGATTATTGCGACGGACTCGGTGACTGTCTGCCAACCTGCCCTACGGGTGCGATTTCTTTTGTTGAGCGCGAGGCTCTCGCATATGATGAAGAGGCGGTAAAAGCCAATATGAAGAAAAAGTCAGAAACATTCGGCGGCTGTCCCGGACACAGACTGCAGACATTTAACAGAGAAAGCTCTAAAAATACTGCTTTTGCTCAAGATGTAAAAATGCCGTCACAGCTTGGTCAGTGGCCGTGTCAGATAAAACTTGTGCCTGTAAACGCTCCGTACTTTGACGGCGCAAAGCTGCTTATTGCCGCCGACTGCACAGCATATGCTTATGCGCAGATGCACAATGATTTTATGCGTGGGAAAATTACACTCATAGGCTGCCCTAAACTTGACGATATTGATTACAGCGAAAAACTTGAAAGTATAATTGCAAATAACAATATTTGGAGCGTGTCCGTAGTTCGTATGGAAGTACCGTGCTGCGGAGGTCTTGAGTACGCCGTAAAAAGAGCGTTACAAAACAGCGGAAAGTTTATACCGTGGCAGGTTGTTACAATTTCCACTGACGGTAAAATTTTAGATTAAATAATAAATTTCAACTAAAGCCTTTACATTTGTAGAGGCTTTTTTATGTAGGCGGGGGAGTGCGGATTTCGATTAAATTTAAAAACGAATATTCACGGAATAAAACGGTATAATATTTTCAAGGACTGCCCATTCGGACAGCCCTTGAGTAAAATTTATCAGCTTGCGTTTTTAATCTGTAATCTTAACTTATCAGAAATCATAGCAATAAATTCGCTGTTGGTTGGCTTGCCTCTGTCGTTGTGGATAGTGTAGCCAAAGTAGGAATTAAGCACATCAACATCTCCTCTGTCCCAAGCAACTTCAATTGCATGGCGAATTGCTCTTTCAACTCTGGATGATGTGGTTTCGTATTTCTTTGCTACAGACGGATATAATTGTTTTGTAACCGCATTGATTATTTCGGGATGTTCAACCGACATAATAATTGAATCCCTTAAATAGTGATAGCCTTTGATATGAGCGGGAACGCCGATTTCGTGCAAAATTTCAGTTACTTTAAGCTCAATGCCGAATGCGTCAAAAGTTACGGGATTTCCGATGAAACTTTCTTTACTGCGCTTTGTCATATTTACAATATTCTGACAAAGTTCTGAAATGTCATACGGCTTGAGTACAAAATAAGACGCTCCCGAATTCATAACCTGCTGTTCGAGAATTGCGTTGTGGAATGATGAGAATACTATGAAAAGCGGAGCTTTAAGTTTATCTCGTCTTACACTGCGCATTACGCCTATTGCGTCGAGTCTGGTCATAAATGAATCCATAAGGACTACATCCGGCTGTTCTGCCTTAATTCGGTTCAACAGTTCTTCTCCGTCTTTTGAGCAGAAAGCAGGCGTAATGTTGTAATTTTCCATTGTTGCATTGCTTTCCTGCGAAAATTCGGTTGCTTCTTCTGTGATGATGAGTTTGATTGCTTTTTCCATTGATTATTTCCCCCAGTAATTTTTCTATGAGATTATATTACCATAAATTGGTAATTTTGGCAATACTTTCCAAGCAAAAAAATTCAATAAATAATAAAATTTTTTTGGTTAAAATAATTAACTGCCAAAAATCAACGGATTTAGCTAAATTATTTGTAATTTTGCATCATATTACCAACATATATTCCGTAACCCTCGTTAGTGGAGTTTACAAAAACATGGGTAACAGCGCCTACAAGTTTACCGTCCATAACAATAGGACTGCCGCTCATACCCTGAACAATACCGCCCGCTTTATCAAGTAATTCTTCATCGGTTACTTTAAGCGTAAAACTTTCGGCAGAGTTTGTGTTTCTGCTTATGCTTGTAATTTCAATGCTGTATGCTTTCGGCGTATTGCCCTCAAGAGTGGTATAAACAGTCGCTTTACCCGTTTTCAGTTCGGATTCTTTTGCAACTTCAAGTTTTTCTTTATTTTCTGTAAGCGAAGTATCAAATGTGCCGTATATTCCGATGTCGCAGTTATCGGTAATTTTTCCTATAACTTTGTCGGAGAAATATCCGTTAAGACTGCCGGGGGAGCCGTTTGTGCTTTTTGTCACACTGCTTATTTCCGCTATAACCGCTTCACCCGAGGCAAGCGGCATAAGCGTGTAAGTGTCGCAGTCGCAAATGCCGTGACCAAGACCCGCAAAGTAATTTTCGTTAGTGTCATAATAGGTTACAGTGCCTATGCCTGCACTGCTGTCACGCACCCAAGCGCCTATGAGATAATTGCCGGCCGTGTTTTTTATAGGAACTATCTCTTTTGTAAGCGTTTTGTTGTCACGCTCAAAGGTTACTTCAAGGGTATTTCCGTCTGAATTAAGCGCAGCTTCCCGCAGTGTTTCATTGCTTGTAATTTTAGTACCGTTAATTTCCTTTATAATATCGCTTTCTTTAAGTCCGCCTTTTTTTGCGGGACAAACATATTTACTGCCGTCAAAATAACTTTCGAGTTCAACTATCATAACACCGTCCGAATACATTTTAAGTCCGAACGGTTCACCGCCGAGATAGACATATTCCGGCAGTTCTCCGCTGTTGCAGGGAATAGCAGTGGCAGAAAGTGAAATAATAGCTGTAAGGGCAACTGATAAAAATTTATTAAAAAATTTAAAAAAAATCAAAAAAATCACCTACTTTCCGTTGCCATTCTTAGTTTTTGCATTTATAATATAAGAAAACAGGATTTTTTATTATTAAAAATTTTTTTGGAAGATAAAAAGTAATTAAAGCAGTTTATAACTCAAAAATGTTATTATTTTTATAAATTAAAAAATTTTACATTGAAAGGAATTAGAATGGATACTAATTTAAAAGGACTTACTTCGCAAGAGGTAAGTCGCAGGGTAGCGGAAGGTAAGATAAATATTACCTCAAATTTAAAAACAAAATCAATCGGCAGAATATTCAGAGATAACATTTGTACTTTGTTTAACGCAATCAATGTTGTGTTGCTTGCGGCGCTTGCGTTTGTCGGCTCTTACAAGAATATGCTTTTTATCGGCATTATGATTGCCAACACAACAATCGGTATAGTGCAGGAAATTCGTTCAAAGAAAAGTGTAGATAAACTGACTATCCTTTCCGAAAAGAAAGTTACTGTAGTGCGTGACGGCAGAGAGTGCGAAATAAGCAGAGATGAAATTGTACAGGACGATGTGGTTGTTCTTTCCAGAGGCTCGCAGATTCCCGCCGACTGTATTGTGTGTGAGGGCGAATGCAAGGTAAATGAAAGCCTGCTTACAGGCGAATCGGATCTTATAGAAAAAAAAGTCGGTGACGAACTGCTTTCGGGCAGTTTTATCAGTCTTGGCAAATGTTACGCAAAGGCAAACAAAGTCGGCGCAGAAAGCTATGCGGCAAAAATTAACGATGAGGCAAAGTACATAAAGAAAGTTAATTCGGAAATTTTGCGTTCCTTTAATTTTATTATAAAAATATGTACTTTTATTCTTTTTCCCGTAGGCATCGCTTTCTTTATAAGACAGTTTGGTATCAATGACGGCGATTTGCAGGCTACTGTTGTAAGTACGGTTGCGGCTTTGCTCGGTATGATTCCTAAGGGTATGATTTTGCTTACAAGTTCCGTGCTCGCTGTTTCTATTATACGATTGACACGGAAAAAGGTGCTTGTGCAGGAGATGTATTGCATAGAAACTCTCGCAAGGGTTGATGTACTCTGCCTTGACAAAACGGGCACTCTCACTACCGATGAGATGAATGTTACTGATGTTATCACTATGTGTAATAAGGAAGAAATCGGCACGGCGCTTGCCTCAATCGCAAAATATTCCGACGACAAAAACGCAACTTTGCTTGCAATTGAAAAGTACGCAAAAGGACAAAAGCATATCGGCTGTAAAAAATTCTATCCGTTCTCGTCCGAAACCAAGTGGTCGGGCGGCGATTTTGATAACGGTAAATCCTATGTAATGGGTGCTGCTGAATTTATATTTAAGGATAAGAATAAGTATAAAGAGGTATTTGATACCATTGAAAGCATTAACGATACGGTAAGAATTATTGTTCTTGCCTCTTCCGAAAAGTCGCTCGGTAACGGTTTGCCCGACGATATTACTCCGCTTGCCGTTGTTCTTATTAAAGATAAACTCCGTGAAAATGTAAACAATACCATAAATTATTTTAAAGAACAGGGAGTGGCACTTAAGGTTATTTCGGGCGACAGTGTAAAAACCGTTCAGAATATCGCAAAAGATACGGGCATAACAGGTGCGGAAAACGCAATTGATATGACTACTGTAAAAACACAGGAAGAACTTGAAAAAGCGGCGGAAAATTGCAGTGTGTTCGGCAGAGTTACTCCTCAACAGAAAAAACAGCTTGTAATTGCGCTTAAGAAAAAAGGTCATTCTGTTGCTATGACGGGCGACGGTGTAAACGATGTGCTTGCATTAAAAGAGGCAGATTGTTCAATCGCAATGGCGGCAGGAAGCGACGCCGCAAGAAATGTGTCACAGCTTGTGCTCGTTAATAATGATTTTGCATCAATGCCGGGTGTTGTGGCAGAGGGCAGACGAACAATCAATAACCTTGAACGCAGTTCGGCTTTGTATATTGTAAAAACAATTTATACAATCATACTTTCGGTATTCTTCATATTCTTTCATATGCCGTATCCGTTTGAGCCTATTCATTTTTCACTTGTCGGTGCTCTTACGGTAGGTTTGCCGTCCTTTGTGCTTGCTTTGCAGCCTAATAAAAACCGAATTAAAGGTAATTTTACCTACAATATAATTGCAAGAGCGGTGCCTGCCGCATTCTGTACCGTTCTCAATATCATAGGTATGGCTGTTATTACGAAGTTTACAACGCTTGCACCTGACGAGTATTCTACAATATGTGTATATATGACGGCATTGTGTGCTTATATGCTCATCTTAAGACTTTCATATCCGTTTAATGCATTGAGAATTGCTATGCTTACTGTGTCGGCGGTCGGCATTGTGCTCGGTTGTGTATTCTTTGCCGGATTCTTCTCGCTTGTATGGCTTTCGGTTGACGGACTTATTTTGTTCGGTTTGCTGTCGGCATTTACAATTGTATCATTCAATCTTCTTTATAATTATGCCGAAAAGCTGATTGAGAAAAATAAAAACAAATATAAATAAGAAAGGGGTTGAAAGTGTGAAAATTAAATTACCGACCGATGTCAGAATGATAATTGACAGATTTGAAAAAAACGGTTTTTCCGCATATGCGGTGGGCGGCTGTGTGCGTGATTCTTTACTGCAAAAAGAGCCAAATGATTGGGATATTTGTACCGATGCTTTGCCGCAGGATATTCTTCACCTTTTTTCTGATTTTCATACTTTCGACACCGGAATAAAGCACGGTACTGTGTCTGTAGTGATAAATTCTTTCGTGTATGAAATTACAACTTTTCGCATTGACGGAGAGTATTTCGATAATCGTCACCCCGAAAAGGTAGAATTTACTGATGATTTGGTTACGGATTTGTCACGCAGAGATTTTACCGTAAACGCTATGGCTTACAGTGACCGTACAGGTCTTGTAGATCCGTTTGATGGTGCATACGACCTTGAGCTTATGGCGGTGCGCTGTGTAGGTAATCCCGTTGAGCGCTTTACCGAGGACGCATTGCGTATTATGCGTGCTCTGCGCTTTGCCTCGTGCTATAATATGGCGATAGAAAAGCATACCGCCAATGCAATTTTTGAATGTAAAAAACTTTTGAATAATATTGCCGCCGAACGCATAACCGTCGAGTTCAACAAACTTGTATGCGGAGAAAACTGTGAGTACATAATGCGCAGGTTTAAAGATGTGTTTGCGGTATTTTTGCCCGAAATATCAATTATGTTTGGGTACGACCAACATACCAAACATCATAACAAAACGCTTTGGAGGCACACCACCTGTGCAATGACAAATATCGACCCGACTCCGCTTTTGCGAATTACCATGCTTTTTCATGATTTGGGCAAACCTATGGCTTGCAAGCGTGACCCTGACGGTACGGCTCATTTTAAGGGCCATCCAAAATTCAGCGCAGTAATGGCAGAGCAAATACTTGAGCGCCTTAAGTATCCACGAGATTTTATAGACGATTGCGTAACGCTGATTGCGTTTCATGATGTAAGGTTTACAGGCAGTAAACCGCAGATAAAACGAGTGATGAACAAAATCGGTGAAACTGATATGCGCAGGCTTTTAAAGGTGCAGTATGCCGATTTAACGGCACAGTCTATGTACCTTAGAGATGAAAAAATGAGCAAGTATAATCTTGCCTGTGCCGCATTTGAAGAAGTTATAAAGGAAAAGGATTGTTTTACGCTGAAACAGCTTGATATTAACGGTCACGATTTGATAAAAACAGGAATTACCGACGGCAAACAAATCGGAAATATTCTTGATAAATTGCTCGGTATGGTGATTGACGAAAAAATCGAAAATAAAAACTCAATCCTTATGCAGAAAGCAAAAGAATTGAGCGGAATAGATTAATTATATCGCAAACAAAAACCGCAGATAAGTGTCGGCTTATCTGCGGTTAAATTGTTTTTAATCATCATCATACTCGTTATCGGGAGTAATGTTTATCATTTGAGATTCGTTTGAAATTTTCTTTGCATAGTGCCCAATTGTAGCGATAAGTGTAAGTCCTGAAATGCCCTCATATACAAGAGCGATGCCTAAAATAATCATAATTATATCCGCAAAGAAACCGGGGAAGATAATTGTTGTAATCGCAAAAATTATAATAAGTGCGGAAACCACAAAACTTATCCACCAATATTTTACGCCGAACGACTTTAACTGAAACGACCTTTTAATATCAATGGTACTGTCAACGATAATCAAAATACCGATTATTGCGAATATCATTCCTAAAATCGACTGCGGAGAAATCAAGAAGAAAACTCCGAATGCGGTAGCCGCAATGCCTACAATCATTTCAAAGCCGAAAGACGCTTGTTTTGAAGTGAAATATGTTATGAGATTAAACAGTCCGTAAACCGTTAGCGCACCGCCGAGCGTATAGCAAAGCGCAATGCTTACCTTGTCGGGATAAAAAATCATAACAAAGCCGAGTACGATATAGGCAAGAGCCGAGATAATGGCGGTAGAAATTGCCTTGCCGTGTTTTTTATTTTTGCTTTTGCTCATTAATCAATCACCTCATCAGTCAATGCGCTTGTCGCAGTAGTCGCACATCTGCATACCGAGTTTTAAGTATGAACGATTCGGCAGGTATTCTTCCCTTGCGGTAATGCATCTCGGATTTGTACAGCGTTTGTCTATAACGGAGATTTCTCTGTCCTTAAGCATAAAGTCGTCATCCTGTAAAAGCAGGAGAATAAGTGCCATTCTGCCATACATACCGTAGAGTGCCTGCTTAAAGTACAGGGCACGGGGGTCGTCGTCTATGTCAACAGTAATTTCGTTTACTCTTGGCAGCGGATGAAGAATGATCATATCCTCCTTGGCTTTTGCAAGTTTCTCTTTGTCGAGAACAAATACATACTTCTGCTTTTCGTATTCCTCTTTGCTTGCAAAGCGTTCCTGCTGTATTCTTGTCATATAAAGTACATCAAGGTCGGAAATAGAACTTGCAAGGTCATTTGAAAATTCATATTTACAGTTGTTCTTTTCAAGAATATCAATAATGTAAAGCGGTACTTGTAATTCTTTTGTGGAAATAAGCACAAATGAATTGTTATCGTACTGCGAAAGTGCCTTTATGAGTGAATGTACGGTTCTGCCGTTTAATAGGTCGCCGCAGATACCGATTTTTAGGTTATCAAGTCTGCCTTTTTCGCAACTTAAAGTAACTATATCGGCAAGAGTTTGTGTAGGGTGAAGATGTCCGCCGTCGCCGCAGTTGATAAACGGAACGCCTGCATACATAGACGCAGCCATTGCAGAACCCTCTACAGGGTGGCGCATTGCGATAATGTCGGCATAGCCACCTACAATTGTCATGGTATCTTTAAGACTTTCACCTTTGGCAACAGAAGAATTGAGCGGATTGTCAAAACCGATTGTTCTGCCGCCGAGTTTGAGCATTGCAGTCTGAAAAGACATTTGAGTTCTTGTGCTCGGCTCATAGAAAAGCGTAGCAAGAATTTTGCCGTCGCAGGCGTGTCTGTAATCAGCAGGATTTTCCATAATTTTTTTAGCTTTTTTAATCAGCATATCAAGCTGTTTTTTCGACATTGCGTCAAGGTCAATAAGATTTTTATTAGCCATTAAAAACACTACCTTTATAATTTTTTTCTATTTTATCAAAAATATACAAGGTTTTAATATCAATAAAGAAAAATAACATTTAAATTTACATTTACCGACAACCGTATATTACATATTTTGTTAAGATTACATTACATTTGCCGAATAAACTTATTTTTTATACTTTTTATTCAAAAATATTCTTTTGACTTTTGCAAAATTATGTATTATAATAAGATGAAATATACAACAAATAGACAAAATTTTACTGTTACACAGAGGGTATTGATTTTGAATTACGATTATACTTTGACCGATACTTTAAAAATGGCAGTCGGCAGTCAGACAGTTTTGCGAAAAGGAAAACCAGAGAGAAAATGTGCGGTATTGCAAAGATTTTTTAATCCTATGCTGATTTTTTCTTTGCTGATTTCGGTTTATGTTTTGATTGCGTATATAAACGGCGATGCACCTCTTACGCCTAAAGCACCGATGTTTCTCGGAGAACCTGCCGATGAATTTAAATACGCATTCAGATTTTACCTGTTTATCTTTTTGAATATACTGCCGACAATTTTGTATGTAATCGGTTTTGCCTTTTCCGTGAGGCAGTATAAAAATGCCGAGTATGCAATAACCGACTGCGGAGTGTTTCTTACAAAAGGCTTGTTTTCAAAAAAGCTGTATTATAAGCCGTACAGAGAGATTTACGATATTCAGATTAGGAAAGAAATTTCTGACATCTTGTGTAAGACGGGTACCGTGACTTTAAGTTTTGAGTTTCCCGAACAGAAAATAGGAAGTCTGACGCCCGTAAATATGGCTCCGCTTAAAATAAAAAATATTTCAGATTATATGGAAGTCTATAAATTGTTACAGGAAAATGTGAGGAGAACAAATTATGTATGATGATTACAAGGTAAGCGATGACTTAAAAAATATGATGAATAACGAACGAATTGTGTGGTCGGGCAGACCTAAGAAGTCGTGCTTTGTGCTTGAGTGTATTTTTAACCCAATGCTTATTTTTGCTTTCATTTGGTTTATGTTTGACTTTATGTTTATAAGTCAAATTTTCTCAAGCGACCTTTCTGAGTTAGACTCAAGCGTATGGATGTTTGTCGGCTTTTTCGCTCTTCATTTAATGCCTGTATGGATTTATCTCGGCGGCGTTATATTTTCTTTCAGAAAGCTGAAAAATACGGAATATGCCATTACCGATAAAGGAATTTACAGTACAAACGGCTGTTTTTCCAAACAGTATAATTTTAAGCCTTTTACAGACCTTTCGCATGTGTATATTCACAGAGGTATTTTTGACCAGTGGCTTGGAGTAGGCGATGTTATTTCCGAATGTCATCATTACGCCGCTGTTCGTTCGAATAGCAGACATTCTGATAACTTTACTATTTCCGATATTCCCGATTATGTTGAAGTTTGCAATATTATAAAAAAGTATCAGACAGATATTTATGCCGATACACAATTCCCGAACGATTACAGACCGCAGTCTAACCACGGTTACAACACAAAGTATTATCCGAACGGCGGAGTAAATCCAAATAATTTTTACGGACAGAACAGCAATCCGAACGCTTACTACAATAACCAGCGCAACGCATATTATAATCAAAACAATGCGCAAAA
Source organism: Ruminococcus intestinalis (assembly GCF_014288065.1). Classification (NCBI taxonomy): domain Bacteria; kingdom Bacillati; phylum Bacillota; class Clostridia; order Eubacteriales; family Oscillospiraceae; genus Ruminococcus; species Ruminococcus intestinalis. Next base: position 457,776 of record NZ_JACOPS010000001.1, read on the forward strand.
TTACAACAGAAATTATAATGCAAATCCGCAGAATATCAATCCCGATTACAGCAGTAATCCCGGCTTTACAGGTGAAAACTGCGATACACACGACGGTTATGAAGTGAATGCAGGCAGTAATAATTACGACAGTTGGGATAATCCCAAGGCTAAAAAAGAGAAAGACAGTTGGGATAAGCAGTAATAATTTGTCGGATTTTTTATAAATTTGTTTTGACATTTCATTAATTTGGTACTATAATAAAGAAAACAATACAAAACGGGAGCCGAGCGGCTGAGAGGAAATGAATTGACATTTCGACCGTAAACCTGATTTGGATAATGCCAACGGAGGGACTTTGCAGCGTAAGTTTGTTATAGGCTTACGGTAAATATTTTACATACAAAGTGCGTCGGTTCGGCGCACTTTATTTTTTGCTTTTCGGAGGTGAAGTTATGATAAGAATAAACGGAGTTGATATTGATAAAATTGAAATTTCACTTATGCAGTACCTTGAAGAAAATTCAATTTCACCGCAGAGAATTGCGGTTGAGCTTAACGAGGAAATTCTGCCGAAGGCAAATTACGCCGCTACTGTTCTCAAAGACGGAGATGTAGTAGAAATCGTAAATTTTGTCGGCGGCGGTTGTTGAGTTTTTCCGCATTAAATTATAAAGGAGATAATAATAATGGAAAATGATAAGCTGATTTTAGGCGGACACGAATTTAATTCCCGATTTATTCTCGGTTCGGGTAAGTATTCGCTTGACCTTATAAAAGCGGCAGTTGAAAATGCAGGCGCAGAGATTATTACTCTTGCACTAAGACGAGCTGTAACAGGCAAGGTTGCAAATATTCTTGACTATATTCCTAAGAATGTTACTCTTTTGCCCAATACCTCGGGTGCAAGAAATGCCGACGAGGCTGTAAGAATTGCAAGACTTGCAAGAGAGGCAGGCTGCGGCGACTTTATTAAAATTGAGGTAATCAGAGATTCGAAGTACCTTTTGCCCGACAATTACGAAACAATAAAGGCAACCGAGGCACTTGCCAAAGAGGGCTTTATCGTACTTCCGTATATGTATCCGGACCTTAATGTGGCAAGAAGTTTAAGAGATGCGGGTGCTGCCGCAATTATGCCGCTCGGCTCTCCGATAGGTTCAAACAAGGGAATAGCAACAAAGGAATTTATTAAAATCATCATCAACGAAATAGACTTGCCTGTTATTGTTGACGCAGGTATCGGCAGACCGTCGCAGGCTTGCGAGGCTATGGAAATGGGTGCGGCGGCTGTAATGAGCAATACCGCCATTGCAACTGCGGGTGATATTCCTATGATGGCAAACGCATTTAAAAAGGCGATTGAGGCAGGCAGACAGGCTTATCTTTCAGGTCTTGGCAGGGTAATTGAGAACGGTGCGTCTGCATCATCACCTCTTACGGGATTTCTTGAAAGTTGAGGCGTGAACAATGGAAGAAAGAATTGACCATATGAAATATCTGCCCGATATGGAGCAGATTGATTCTGATATACCCGACAGAGTAATTGCAGAAATGAACGGATATGACCCGTCGATTTATACCGAAAACGATGTAAGACAGGCACTTGAGCACGATGAAAAAACTGTTGACGATTTTAAGGCTTTGCTTTCGCCTGCGGCATTACCTTTGCTTGAAGAAATCGCAGAGGCTGCGAGATTGGAAACCAAAAAGCATTTCGGCAACTCGGTAAATATGTTTACACCGCTTTACATTTCAAATTATTGTGAGAATTACTGTATTTACTGCGGTTTTAACTGTCACAATAAAATTCACCGTGCAAAGCTGAACGCAGAGGAAATCGAGCACGAAATGCAGGCAATTGCAAAGACAGGCTTGCAGGAAATACTTATTCTGACAGGCGAAAGCAAAAAAATGTCGGATGTTAAGTATATCGGCGAGGCTTGCAAAATTGCGCGAAAGTACTTTAAAGTCGTAGGACTTGAAGTATATCCGATGAACAGCGACGAGTATCGTTATGTGCACGAATGCGGTGCCGACTATGTAACCGTTTTTCAGGAAACATATAATTCCGATAAATACGAAACGCTCCACCTTGCGGGTCATAAGAGAATTTTCCCGTACAGAGTAAATACTCAAGAAAGAGCTTTGATGGGCGGTATGCGTGGCGTAGGTTTTGCGGCACTTTTAGGACTTAGCGACTTCCGTAAAGACGCATTTGCCACAGGTATGCACGCTTATCTTATTCAAAGAAAGTATCCGCACGCAGAAATTGCTTTTTCCTGCCCAAGATTAAGACCGATTATCAATAACGATAAAATCAATCCGAAAGATGTACACGAACCGCAGCTTTTGCAGGTTATTTGTGCGTACAGATTGTTTATGCCGTTTGCAAGCATTACTATTTCAACGAGGGAGTGTCAGCGCTTCCGTGACAATGTGGTTGACATTGCGGCAACTAAGATTTCCGCAGGCGTAGATGTGGGAATAGGCGGTCACGACGGTGAAAGAGAGAAAAAGGGCGACGAGCAGTTTGAAATTTCAGACAGCAGAAATGTTGACGAGGTTTACAAGGCTCTTACCGATAAGGGCTTACAGCCCGTTATGAGTGATTACATCTATGTGTAATGTAGTAAGCGTGACGGCAAAGCCGCTTTGCAAAGATGATTTTTTACAGAAAATACAAAAAATATCCGATTCCGATACACAATATATAATTCTTAGGGAGAAATATCTTTCTGAACAGGAATACTTCAATCTTGCAAAAAATGTGCTTTCGGTTTGTGACAAAGACAAATTGGTTATACATAATTTTCCCGAAACCGCTGTAAAACTCGGTGTTAAAAAAATTCATCTGCCTTTCGGTGCGTTTAAAGATTTAAAGGGCAGAGAGGATTTTGATTTGCTCGGAACTTCCGTACATAGTACGGAGGACGCAATATTTGCCGAAGAAAACGGAGCGGATTACATTACGGCGGGTAATATTTTTGAAACCGACTGCAAAAAAGGATTAAAGGGTAAAGGGGTGAATTTTTTGCGGAATGTGTGTGACAGTGTAAATATTCCCGTCTACGCAATAGGCGGCATAAATGCCGATACCGCAAAAGAATTAAAATTCCTAAACAGAAAGAATTTTGCCGGTGTATGCGTTATGTCACTTTTTATGCAGAGTGAAAATATAAATGACGAAGTTATGAAAATTAAGCGTGAATTGGGGTGATACAGCGTGAAATTTGACAAAAATATGCTTGCGTTATATGCGATTACAGACAGAAAATGCATAGGCGACCGTGGACTTGAGTACAGCGTTGAGCAGGCTTTATCGGGCGGCGCAACAATGATTCAGTTAAGAGATAAGGAAGTCGATTTTGATACGCTCTGTAAAGAGGCAGACAGTCTGCTTAAAATTTGCCAAAAGTATAGCGCACCGTTGATCATTAACGATAACGCAGATGTTGTAATAAAGACAGGTGCTGACGGTGTGCACCTCGGTCAGAACGATATGGAGCTTGCCAAGGCGAGAGAAATCCTCGGTAAAGATAAAATAATCGGCGGCTCGGCACGCACAATTGAACTTGCAAAAAAAGCAGAGCAGAGCGGAGCGGATTACATAGGCAGCGGTGCGGTGTTCGGCACACTTACAAAGGCAGACGCAAAATACCTCGGTACAGAAAATCTTAAGAAAATATGCGGCGCTGTCGGTATTCCTGTTGTGGCAATCGGCGGTGTAAGCGCAGATAATATACCGCAGCTTGAAAATTGTGGTATAAGCGGCGTTGCCGTGGTGAGTGCGATTTTTGGCGCTGACAATATCTGTTCCGCCGCACAAAAATTAAGAAAACTTGCAGACAGCGTAATTTACGGAGGTTAGTTTGAAAACTGTATTGACAATAGCCGGCAGCGACTGCTCGGGAGGAGCGGGAATACAGGCTGATATAAAAACAATAACAATGCACTATTGCTATGCAATGAGCGTCATTACCGCCCTTACGGCGCAAAACACAACGGGAGTGTACGGTATTGAGCAGACGAGCGATGAGTTTATAGCAAATCAGCTTGACTGTGTGTTTACCGATATTTTTCCCGACGCAGTAAAAATAGGTATGGTTTACGGCAACAATTCCGCAAAAGTAATTGCCGACAAGCTCAGTTTTTACAAAGCAAAAAATATTGTGACCGACCCTGTAATGGTATCTACCAGCGGCAGCAGGCTCATAAGCGAGCAGGGACTTGAAAATCTGAAAAAATACCTTTTGCCGATTTCCGCACTTGCCACTCCGAATGTACCCGAGGCTGAAATATTGAGCGGAATTAATATCAAAAATTTACAGGATATGCAAAATGCCGCTAAAATAATTTCCGATAAATACGGCTGTGCCGTACTCTGTAAGGGCGGTCATTTAGAGGATTGCAGTGATGATTTGCTTTACTTTGACGGCGAGTTTTATACTTACCCCTCGGTAAGAATTGACAATCCCAATACTCACGGCACCGGATGTACGCTTTCAAGCGCAATAGCGAGCAATCTTGCGAAAGGCTTTGAAATTCCTCAAGCCGTTGAGAACGCAAAGGCGTATGTAACAAGAGCAATCGGCGTAAAACTTGACCTCGGCAAAGGCAGAGGACCGCTGATGCATAACTATATTTTACAAAATTTTAAATGAAAAGGCAGATGAAATATGAGAGAATATTCAACACAGATGGAGGCTGCAAGAAAGGGAATTGTAACAAAGGAACTTGAAATCGTAGCTAAAAAAGAAAGAATGACAGTAGAAGAACTTATGCCGCTCGTAGCAGAGGGCAAGGTGGCAATTTGCGCAAATAAAAACCATAAGTGCATTGACCCCGAGGGCGTAGGCTCAATGCTAAAAACAAAAATAAATGTAAACCTCGGTATTTCAAGAGATTGCAAAGATTATGATATTGAAATGGAAAAGGTTATGCAGGCTGTAAATATGGGTGCTCACGCAATTATGGACCTTTCGTCGCACGGCAACACAATTCCTTTCCGCAGAAAGCTCACAAGCGAATGTCCGGCAATGATTGGTACTGTACCTGTTTACGATTCCGTTATTCATTATCAGCGTGACCTCGATACACTTACAGCACAAGATTTTATTGATGTTGTAAGACTTCACGCACAGGACGGTGTGGACTTTGTAACACTCCACTGCGGTATTACGAGAAAGACTATTGAGCAGATTAAAAAGCATAAGAGAAAGATGAACATAGTTTCCCGTGGCGGTTCACTTGTGTTTGCCTGGATGTGTATGACAGGCAACGAAAACCCGTTTTATGAGTATTACGATGAAATCCTCGACATTTGTCGTGAGTACGATGTAACAATTTCTCTCGGTGACGCTTGCCGTCCGGGCTGCCTTGCAGACGCTTCTGATGTTTGTCAGATTGAGGAGCTTGTGCGCCTTGGCGAGCTTACAAAAAGAGCATGGTCAAAAGATGTTCAGGTAATGGTAGAGGGTCCGGGTCATATGCCGATGGACCAGATAGAGGCTAATATGAAGATTCAGCAGACAATCTGCTGCGGCGCTCCGTTCTATGTATTAGGTCCGTTGGTGACAGATATTGCCCCGGGTTATGACCATATTACTTCCGCAATCGGCGGTGCTATTGCCGCTGCTTCGGGTGCCGCATTCCTTTGTTATGTAACTCCTGCCGAGCATTTGGCTTTACCGAATGTTGACGATGTAAAGCAGGGAATTATTGCCTCTAAAATTGCGGCTCACGCAGCCGATATTGCAAAAGGTGTGCGTGGTGCAAGAGAAATTGACGACAAAATGGCAGACGCAAGAAGAAAGCTTGATTGGGAGGCTCAATGGGATTGTGCCATTGACCCCGAAACCGCAAGAAAAATCCGTGATGACCGCAAACCCGAGCACGAAGATACTTGCTCAATGTGCGGTAAATTCTGCGCAGTAAGAAGTATGAACAAGGCTCTCAACGGCGAGCATATCGACATTCTTTAATTAACAAGTTACATTTTTATACCTGTATTTCAAAATTGCACCTTGCTTTGAACCGCCCCCAAATCGTTAGATTTTTAGTCTAACTTTTTGGGGCGACTCACGGCAGGGTGCTTTTTTGTTGACAAATATGATAAAATAATCTATAATATAAATTAAATAATACTATTATTCAAAATACAATATATACGGTATGCAGTGATAATATGGAAATGAATAAAGCTGAAATTATAAAAAGGCTGATGAGTGTTGATAATGATATGTCTTTGCTTGATACTACGGCAGATACTTATTCTTGTATAATCGTAGGTGGAAGTGCACTTGTTTTGCTTGAAAAAATATATCGTTCAACTCATGATATAGATTCAATAAATGCAAGTGATGAAATAAAACAACTTTTAGAAATTTATAATATAAATATGAATGTAAGCGCATACAGAATAAATTTTCCTGATGATTATTTAAACCGAATTATACCGATAGATATTCCGACTAAAAAAGTTAAATTTTATACTGTATCGCTTGAAGATTTGGTGGTTTCAAAATTATGTTCAATGCGTGATAAGGATGTTGAAGATATAGAAAACGAATTGGTTTATAAATCTTTGGATTGGAATTTATTGGATAAGTTAATTGATGATGTCTGTTACGGTATGCTGTCTGATTTTGACAGAAATGCATTGGTTATAAATTATAATCATTATAAGGAGAGATTTAAGTGAGAGAGTTGACTTTTAAGGGTTACTTGCTTTTTCAGCTTAAAGAATTGTCGGGATGTAATACAACCTCACTCTATATATTTTCAAATCTTGCTTCTTCTAATGCAAGATTGCAAGATGCGCTTACTATGTACCTTGTTCTTTATACAAAAGAAGATTTAAAAAAAAGACTTATAAAAAAATATTCTTATTTAAAAACAGCTTGCAATCAACTTTCCGGTCTTGAAGAAAATAATATAAATGATTTTTTAAATTCGGAAAGATTAAGCCATTATCGTACGATATACCAAAATTATATTTACGAAAAAGATAAAAAAGTTTTGGAAAATAAATTAAAACAAATGATGTATCAGAAAATATGTTTTACAAGAAAATCTAAAAATATGAGCAACTACCGTATTTATAAGGAATTAAACCTTAATCCGGGTAATGCAAATGCTTTTCTGAAGTACGGTGATGTTTCAAAAGTAAGTCTTGATACAGCAAGAAAAATTCTTGCTTTTGTTAATAAATATTAGATTATGCACCTTGCTCGGTGAACCGACCTCCAAATCGTTAGATTTTTAGTCTAACTTTTTGGGGCGACTCACGGCAGGGTGCTTTTTTGTGCCTTTTTAATTCTTTTTTAATAAAATTAGCCTAATTACTGCAATTTTTAAAAGTATTTTACGCATAGTTAAGGGGGTGTGATATGAGTACAGAAATTGTGACTGCACTGATTGTTGCGGGCGGAAGTATTATTTGTCAATTGCTGATAAATGCGTCAAACCGTAAGCGACAGGAAAGCGAAAACGAAAAGACCAAATCATTGATTGTGTATCGGTTAGATCAGCTTGAACATAAGCAGGATAAATATAATCATCTGCAAGAGCGTGTTTTCAAACTTGAGCGAATGTCAGCCGTTACGGACGAAGAAATAAGAGTTGTAAATCATAGAATTGCTGACCTTGAGCATATAAATAGTGAAAAGAAATAAGCTAATATCGCTTTTATGGGCAGAAATTTATATTGAACTTTTAAATTAAAATGTATTACAGGGGGTGAAATTATGAAAAACGGTTTTAAAATATGGGCAAAAGCTGCGGGTATCCGTGCGGCAAAAACCGTGGCTCAAACAGCGATTTCGGTTATCGGCGTGTCTGCGGTGCTAAGTGATGTGAATTGGGTAGCGGTTGCTTCCGCAAGCGTGCTTTCGGGTATTCTTTCGTTGCTTACAAGTATTGCGGGATTGCCCGAAATATCCGATAATAAATAAGTACATTTTTAAGGCATCGGAATATTATGTAATATGAAGATGTGTTTTACTAAAAACTGCCTTAAAAGAGCATTGCGTACATTCCTACAGACGGCACTCGGATATATTCTCGCTAATCTTGCGTTGTTTCTGACGGGAACGGATTTTGCAAATGCAGAAATGTGGAAAAGCGCAGTCTGCGGACTTTTGGTTTCTTCGGTTTCGGCAGGACTTTCAGCGGTTATGAACCTTGAAAAAAAGGAAGAACGGGCAGAGTGTGACGATAAATGCTCAAAAGATGAAGAAAACAAATGAATACAATTTTACAAAAAATTAATAATAATATTGTCAGCCGCAGGTCAGCTCGACCTGCGGTTATTGTTTTATGCTGAAATTTGTATTATAATATAAAGGAAATATCGTATGGAAATACTTTCATCTACGCTTAATCACATAGCCGTGCTTTTTTCTTTTATTCTTATCGGCTTTGTTCTTAAAAAGAAAAATATTTTATCTGACGGCAGCGGCAGGACTTTGTCACGCCTTGAAAACGGAATATTTATGCCTGCGGTCGTAATCAATACATTTTGGAATAATTGTACGGTGGAAAATATAAGCCGAAAATGGATTTTCCTTGTTTACAGCACTGCGCTTTTGATTGCTGCGGTTGTGCTTGCTTTTATTATCTCAAAATTTCTTACCAAAGACGAGTATTTGCGTAAAGTGTACAGATATTCGCTTTCGGTGTCAAATTTCGGATTTGTCGGAACTGCGCTTGTTCAGGGCATATACGGCGCTGACAGCATTGAACTTTTCGATTATTTAATATTTACTCTGCCGCTGAATATGTTTACTTACTCAATCGGAATTGCGTGGCTTGTGCCGTCTGACAAGGGCGGGTTTTCTTTGAAGTCATTGCTGAATCCGATATTTGTGTCGCTGTTTATCGGCGCAATTCTCGGACTTTTGCAAATACCGAGGGTGCGGCTTGTAAGTACAATTCTTACAGATTGTGCCGCCTGTATGGCACCTGTTGCAATGATTTTGACTGGGTTTGTAATAGCTGGATATGAAATAAAAAGCCTGCTCAAGGTAAAGCAGACTTATATTGTGGCGGTGCTTAGGCTTATAGTTTTTCCGACAATTTTTGTGACTGTGTTAAGGCTTTTTAATACGGAAAATGAAATAGTTTTTGCCGCACTCTGTGCAAATGCAATGCCGTTAGGACTTAACACCGTTATAATTTCATCGGCATACGGAGAAAGTCCGCAAACAGGCGCAAGCCTTGCTCTTGTGTCGCAGGCAATGGCGGCGATTACCATACCGATAATGTTTTTAATATTTTTTAGGAGATTTTAATATGAAGATTTACCTTGCATCGCCGTTTTTTAACGATAACGAAATTGCAAATATTCACCGTGCGGCTGAAATTCTTAAAGCAAAAGGTCACGAAGTTTTTGTACCTATGGAGCACGATGTTGAGAACAGAGAAAGCCTTACCAATGCAGAATGGGCAGAGGAAATTTTTAAAATTGACAAAGGCGGAATTGACGATTGCGATGCGGTTGTGTTGCTTTACGGCGGAATGTACTCCGACAGCGGAACTGCGTGGGAGTGCGGATATGCCTATGCGTCAGGCAAAAAAGTAATAGTGTGTTGCTATAATATTGAGCAGACCAATCTTATGATAGTAAACGGCTGTCACGCATTTTTAAACGGAATAGACGAACTCTCATACTATGATTTTGATAAAATGCCCGTTGTCCGCGATGCAGGCGAACAGAAGTAAATACATTTGTTTAGTACGGATACTTAAATTATAGTCCGGCATATTTTTTAAGCTAAGTAATTATAAAGTTTATTACTATAAAATTAACAGACAAATGATAGAAACCAAAATCTAAAAAATGGGATATTAAAAAAATATAAACAGTTACGGCTTAAATATAAAATCTGTAAGTGATGATTTTGACGGTTTAACAGTTATTCTTGAAAATAATGAACTGGAATTTTTTTCAATCAGATGGGCGGATGTGGAAAGTTATTGCCGTTCAACGGAAGAAATGCGTTTTAAATTTATTGCAGGTGAATGGCAACAAGTCTGAAAAGAATTTCCAAATCATTCTTTTTTTAAGTTATTGATTCACCATATATAAAATGGATTAAAGAACAAGCAGGTGGTTTTATGGACGATGATAAATTAATTCATTTTATGATTGTTTCTGCTGATTATGTTCTTGATACAGTTTCAAAATATGAACCGGATGAGTATTATTTAAGTAAACTGACTTGTTCGGATAGTACAAAAATCTCTCTATGGCATAATTTACTGTGTAACTTTATTGATTTTAGCTGATATTGTTTGATACCGAAATTCACTCAAAAAGCAAAGGCTGAGTGATTGAAAAACATAGCAAATAAGCTGATTTTTCAGTGTTTATCACAAAAAATAAGCACCCGATTGCTCGAGTGCTTTTGTGAAGACAGGACAATAGAGATGTTTTTGCGTTTTCACTGTCTTGATTTGAACACTCGTCACAATCATTCTACATCACTCCGTTTCTGTTTTCAAGGCTGCTTACAGAACCATTTCAATTTCCGTGCTGCCGATAAAGACCACCTTGATTTTCTCTTTTGATTCCACCACTACGCATTCAATAATCTGTCGGACGAGCGTATCGTCATATTCCATCGGGTGATTGTTGCATACCCGCAAGACCCGGATGCGCTCGTCCGATTTATTATCTGGATTATTATAACAACCGCGGGATCAGGCATAAATTGAATGGCCTGATACCTGCCCAACACAGATCTCAAGCCATTCTTGCTGCTCAATATTCAATTTGCACAAGGTTTTCAAAAAGCTCTGTCAGGCTTTTTGGTGCCGCTTCGGTTCCCGTGGGCGAGTAAAAGCACTCGCTCTGCTGCAAAAACAGAGTCCTTAAAGCCGCGGAGCCAATTTTTAATATTTTATGCCCAAGGATCTGCCGTTTTTGGGGTACGTACGCCGGTCAGCAGGTACTGCTCCCATAAGAACCATTTTCCGTCGCTTCCGCGTTGACGAAGTTTTATCGGACGCGGGTCATCTGCACCGCCGCACGGTATAAAGAGCTTCATATATCCTTGCTCCTCCGCCGAAACATGATTGCTTTCGACGACTATTGTATATGGCTCGGAAGGAGTGTAGTTATTCTCGGGTGTCGAACCCGCAAAATAAGTAAACGGAAGATAGGTTTTTCCGTCACGGAAACGGTCGTTCAAAAAGGAAATTTCCATTCTGTTCAGCGGACGCGGACCTCTGAGCCAATTAAGCATTTCTGTTCCGATGTTTTTGTCGGCAGCGTATGCACACAGTGCCAGCACGGTGAGAGCGGCGGCTTGGAACGGAGTATCAAGGCTTGCCTCGGGGAGCGCCTGCATTTCGGCAAGGCTTTCGGGCAATGCGGAAAATGTAAATGTTTCCCTTTTGTTACCCGCAGATTGTACGGCAGAAACAACTGCCTGTTGTGCTGTGTTTTTTAATTTATCAAAAATTCCCATTGTATCCTCCAATCTGTTTTCCTTCATTACCTTAATTGGCATTGAAGGATTTTAACAAGATTCAGTTTTTTATTTTCCACTTTATGCTATCTTCGTGAAGGGTATAACCGCAATAAGAACAGCATCCGTTTTCATCGGGCAGGAAGTTTGCTCCGCAGCTCGGACATTCTTTTTCAGTAAAGAAATCACCGTCAGTCTTTCTTTTTTTCGGATTTCTTGCTCTTTGCAGGGTCAATTTCTTTTTAATTTTTTTTGTAAACGGCTTTTGATTTTCGGGAAGGAATGTTTTGGTTCCGTAAATTTCAGCCGTAACCTTTGTTATCTCGTCTGTATTTGCAACCTTTAAAAGCTTGATTGTATCAACGCTGAAATCAAGCATATCCTTGTCGCTTTCATTTTTCAAGGAGTATTCGTTTAAGCAGGCTCTGAGGTAATTCTCTGAGTATCCTACGATTTTCTTCGCAAGGTTGTCTTGCTTAACTTTTCCGTAGATAATAGGCGAAACAATCACTCCCAAAGCAAGAATCGCTGCACCGACGCCGGCCGCAAGGGAAATCTCGGTGTCCTCGATTAAATATAAGCACAGAAAGACACACAAGAAAAGTATGGAGCCGGACACGATAAGCTGTAAAAATCTTTTCAGGTTTGTACTGATAGATTCATAAATCTCGAACGACTCGGTCTGCCAATCGTAAAACTCGTTTTTAATAACGGCGCCGCAGTATTCGCAGGTCACCTGCTGACTGTCAAGCTTGACACTTGCACCGCAGGACGGGCAGGTTATTCTTAACATATCGTTATAATAGCTTTTCTTTTTTTCTTTTTGATCGGCAAGGCGAACATGTCTTGACTGGAGTATTCTGAGATATGAATTTTTACGGTATATCTCATGCTGAACCGTGTCGTCTTTGGTTGACTCGAAACGCTCCAGTGTGCTGCACTTTAAAACCGATTCACGCCATTCTCTGCCGTCATCGCTCCATGTTTCAAAGTCATTTTTAGGGATGGGAACAACATCCGTAACGTAAATTTTTCGGCAAAGCTTATTTTTGTTAAGTCTGTTGATTTGGCTGACGATTTTTTTTCGGAATGCCATATCCATTCTTGCCGGAAGAAGGTCTTTATCCGCTTTTCCTAGCGGTATCAGAATTCTTTCAAAGGCATTTCTTATATCTTTTCGGATTTTTGAATTCCGAAGGGGAGCGTCCTTTTTTGCAAGCAATCTTTCAAGCTTGGCCTTTTTTAAATTCTGCGGACGGTATGCCGAAAAATCTATAACAAGAATTTTTTCGCCGATATAGTATGTACATAATATGGCAAAGGAAGCCGCAATTAACAGTGATATTGATAAATCCATAAAAATACCTCTGATTTATTGCTTGCTGGTTATTTCGTTTTCACTTTTCTTTCTCCGTTTGTCTTTTGCAACGTCGCATATCATTATAACAACCAAAAATATACCGCCGGGAATTGCCGCACAATAGAGAAGAAAATCGACGGGACTTCCCTCGGGAGAAATCTTGTACTCGCCTTTTGAGGTTTTATAAATCTCGACATCTATTGTGTCGCCTTTTCTCAATTTATCATAGGCATATTTTTTTGAGTAGTCGCTTGACCAGACACGCTCTTCACATTTTCCCTTATAGGTTTTTCCGTCAATAACATATGAAACCTTAAATTTATATGTTGTATACTTTACATCACCGGAATCGTCCTTACTGTTGCTGGTTGAGAAGTCGATAATAACGGCAGGAATTTTCTGTATATCGGTTGAGTTTTTATAATCTCTGCTTTCAATTTTGCTCGAAACAACTCCGTAAATGCCCGCAACTATCAAGCTGACGCCGACGACTATAATAAATATAGTCATTTTAATATCTTTTTTTTCTTTTAATTTACTCATAACAAGATCTCCTTTTGCAAGCAGGACTGTACCTGAAAATGCTCAGGTACAGTCCCCGAATTTTTAAGCCATAACTATCTTAAGGCTGTCAAGAAGCTCTTTGATAAACGGGTCGTCAGCTTTGATATTCTTATTATTGATTTCAAGCTTGACAAGAAGTCCCTTTGTATCCGATGCACCTCTGTTTGCATATGTAACAAAGAAGTCCTTCTCATAGTATTCTGTTGTGACATGAACAGTCGAATAGGTGTTTTCACCGTATTGAGCATCTTTGCCGATTTCAGATTCTCCGTTTTTATAGGTCTGAAGGTTGCAAAGCTTTATCGTGTTTTCAACAGCCTCTTCCTGACTGCGAACCATGTTTCGGGCTGTAGCGGTAAGAGTCGCAATAGATGAGTATGAGCCATCCTTATAGATATACAGAGTAACATCGCCATAGAGCGGATCATTTGAATCTTTACTAAAAGAATCAACCTCATAGTTGTAGCCGGACGGAAGCTTGAGAGTGATAAACTCTGCGTTGATATCTGCAGGTCCGTTGCCTTTGTCGCCCTTCTTCATTTCTGCCGCCGTTGTTACTTCGGCTGATGTGTCTTCCGTCTTATCAACTGCGGCAGTATTTCCTGTTGTGTTTTCCTTACCGTCGCCGTCAGCCTTTCCGCAAGCAAAAAGACTGAGTGAAACAGCAAAAATCATGAGTAATGCCAGAATTTTTTTCATGTTAATCGACCCTCTCTTTTTTTATTTTTATTTTTTTTGAATGGGATTGCCGTCTTTATCGGTGAATTTGCCGAGAATGATCTTTATCAGGTCAACAAGAACACCGATGCCGAAAATGCCGAAGGTGAGAATATAAAGAATACCCGATCCTACTTTACCCACATAGAAACGGTGTGCACCGATTCCGCCGAGGAAAAAGCAGAGAAGAAGGGCTACAAGCCAATTTTTTTCGGTCTGTCCGCTGACGTTGGCACCAACGGGCGCTACATAATCTTCAACCTGCTCGCCGTTGAGTATCTTTTTAACCTTTTCGGTCACTTCGTCAAGATACTCGCCTCTTTCAATAGGAAGATTAGCTACACCTTTTACGCCTTTTTGCATTACGCTGTTTTTGTCAACGCGCATACCGTTGACGGTCGTTTTGTTCTCCTGAATGTTTGCCATGACCTTGATTTTATTGTCGTCCTTAACAAAAACCCAAATCGTAACATCGAGGTTCGGTTCTTTCTCAAAAGAAATGCGCTTTCCGGGGATTCCCTCTTTGATTTTGAAGGGCATTTTAAAAGCCGAAGCGCGTGCGCTGAGCTTTTCGTATACCTCTTCAACGGTGGTTGAATAAGAGAGTTCAAACTCTCTCGGGGCTGTTGCCGTTGCAATTGATTTAATGTCTGCCATGGTTTTTCCTCCAATATATTATTCCGTGCTTTAGTTAACACGGTATGTTATGATTTTCGGCACTTTTCTGTCAAAGTGCGTAATTCATTTACCAAATCCTCGTTATATATTTCCGCATTGATTTCTGTGCCGTCGTTCATCTTAAAATAAAGAAAGTATCCGCCGCCGTCGAGAACAAAGACTTTAATTCGCGGAGGTTTATACTTCTGAGCCTGTAAAATAAGGCCCTGCTCTTTCACAACGTCAAGTATTGCCGCGGCATCCTGTGCGCTTACTTTTTTATTCTCAAATTCTACCCTTGGATTTTCATAGTCGTAGGAATAGTTTGCATCAAAAAGCCATTCCTCATTTTCTTTTTTGAGAGAATAAGCATAAGAATCCGTGTAGCTCATTGACGAACAGGAAAAACTGATTACACTCACATCTGCCACAGTGTATTTTTTCTTTGCTCCGCAGCCGAAAAGACCTATAGGTAATAACAACATAAGCAAAAATAAGCTCACTTTTTTAATGCAGTCTGCTCGCTTCAAATTACAAGCGTGCTCCGCATTCTGGGCAGAATTTCGGCATAGGCTGACCGTTTGCCGGAGTCCATCCGCAGCTCGGGCAGCGTGAAGGCATTGCTGCAGGCTTTGCACAGCCGCAGCCTTGACAGAATTTGCCTTCGTTACGTGTGCCGCAGGATGAGCAAATCCAGGAAGCGTCAACTGTTTGCGGTGTAACGGGTGCAGCATTATTATAGGCGTTGTTTTGAACCTGAGCGGATGCTGCTGCGGTGTAGGCGGCATTTTGGACCGTGTTGCCTGCAAATCCGCCCATATTCTGCTGCGGCTGACCGTAGCTCTGATTCATTTGGCTGTAGCCTTGGTTTACGGAAGCTCCGCCCTGCTTTATCTGCCGGCAAAGCTGCATAACCTGAACGGCTGTTTCATAAGCGTTCATAAGCTCCATCTGATTGCCCGATGAAATGCCCGATGTTACATCAAAACCTATCGGGTTCGTTATATATAGGTCGGTAACACGGAAGCAAACTCTTATGTTGGATACCTCACGGATTTCGTTAGGCGAGGAACATGAGCTTGAATTACGCACAAACGGCTGAGCGGCAAGCGGAATATTGAGCATGGATGTATTCATCATATTGTTCATTCGGTTCATGTTTCCGCCGAAGCCGCCCTGATTGTTAAGCTGTCTGTTGTCGAAATCATCCCGGTTGTCAGGGATACCGTCGTTATCCGAATCGTCAAGTGTTCTGTATTCCGGCTCGATCCAGAAATCCTGAAGCTGAGAAAACTCAAACACCTGAGGGTTGCCGCTCCTGAAATCTCTGTTATCAATAGCAAAGATAAACCAGCGGTGATTAAAATCCGCTTGAAGCGTACTGTTTCTTCCGCCCGCCGCTGCGGTGCAGTTAAACTGCTGATACTTCTGCTTGTTCTGCTCTCTCTGTTCAAGGTGCGCTTTAACATCCTGAACGGTTCTCTGCTTCCAGCCGCTTGTGAATGAGCCTAGCTTTTGCTTGCACTCTGAGCAAAGCTGTCCGTCCGAAAGCTTTTTCTGAGTGAGCAGATTGACTTTATCACCGCATATGTCACAGAACTTTTTGTCAAATAATCCCATAAAAGATTCCTCCTTTTTAATGCACTTTAATTATTCTTTTTCGCCTTAATGCCCTTTAAGAAAGCCTATTTAATGCCCTTCATATCGGAAATATCATTGTCATATAATTTCTCCAGTCTGAAGTCAACAATATAAGCTTCATCTGAGCAAGGAACAACAAGGTAATATAAATGCTGTGTTTTTGAATTGCCGTAGTATGTGCTGACCTTAAAAACGCCCTTGAAGCGGGCAATCTCACACGCTTTGGTAAGTCACATTATAAAAATTCCTTCAAGTAATTAATTTTTGCCATTTATCCGTTCCCGAGAACTTCCCATGTGTCATTCAACGCATCGTAAAAATAAATAAGGTTGTCACACACTCCGTAATAGCGCTCTCTGACGAATTGGTCGTCTCTGTTTGTGCCAAGCGCAAAAATCCAGCACGGGCGACCGTAAATTTCCTGGATTTGCCCTGTATATTGCACACTCATACCGATATTTATGTAGTACTGCACCTCTTGAGACTCCAAAAGAATTTCTCTGGCTATTGTAACATTTCTATCCTCGGCTTCACTGTCGTCGCCGTAATCACTGTATATGGAAAAATCATAAAAATTCTCAGCGACAAGATGTCCGTCCATCCCGGAGAGCATCGGAAACACCGAAAAAGAGCTGTTTCCCTTTTCAAAAAGCAGCGATACGTTTGAGTGTATTTCGCTTTCATTGCAGCGCAGTAAAAAATAATCAATTCCGTAGCCGCTGTATTTATAAATTGCATCGTCAGTCTTTACGGAGTATTCGCCGTTATCGGTTATTTCCGCCTGATAAACAGAAGCAATGTATTCAGTATCGGCAATAACTACCGCATACAGCTCCGCACCGCCAACGTTTACAAGGGGAGAGCCGCAGAGGAAATCATATTTATCCGCATACTGACTGTTATCTAAAAAACTGTAAACCTCCTGCTCATTCGCCTCATAGCCGACATAACCGATATAGGCAATACCAACCGATTCGTTGTTATCGAGAATGGTTTTTTGAAGCCTCGAAAGATCGGTGTCATTTTGCACGGTCGTCAAGTGGGAGACATCGGTTGTTTTGTTTTCGGTCAAATCAGGATCATCGGAGGGTTTCGCCTCACAGCCCGAAAACGCGGCAATCACAGCCAGAACTATAAGTAAGGTTAAAATATATTTATTTAGCTTCATCATATCATCCGCCTCATATTTATCTTTGCCGCCGACAAGGCTTGACACAAAGTGGTATTTTAGAGTTTCTTTAAAGACATCGAGTTTCTTCTTTTCCTCGGCAAGGTTCTTACGTTATACTTGGATGTCTTTATTTCTGTCAAACAGAGCAACCAACAGGGCAATGGATTTTTCCATATCCTGTCTCGGGATACCTCTCAGTGGTCGGCGTTCATCTGTATTATCCTTGCCATAGATTCTGAAGAAACTGCTCAATGCTATTCTGAAAGATAAGCCATCGAAGTCCATATGATACTGCACTTTCAACCAATTTACAAACTCATCTTTCATCCGGTATGGACCCATCAAATCATGGTTTTCTTTGCAAAGAAACGCATTATCGGCATCCTCTGTAGCACGGGCAAAACAGTACTTTTGACCACAGAACTGAAATGCGAAGAATATAGTATGGTGTCTAATGTGTTTTACGCCGTCACTTTTCAGATAGGTGTCGCCTCCAAAGACAAAATCTATTGCCAGCATGGCAGAGGATTTTCCGATAGAATTTGCGCCATCCTCTTTGCCAAGCACGACATTCAACCCCTTTTTGAATCGAATCGGAGGACAAATTCACCCTGCTTCATAAACACTGGGGAGAACATCTCTAAAAGCATATAAACGCCTCACCTTTATTATTAATATCTGCTGCCCGCAGAGCATATAGGCAATCCATGACGGATAAAAAATCTGTCGCATCATTGAGTTCCGGTTTCAGTCTATCATATAACTCAAACAAATGAATAGGACCATCCTTGATTTCACTCAGCACTTTGGGTATTAACGCCACGGTGCTGTTTTATATGAGTATAGTTTATTTGGTAATTGCATCGAACACCTCGCAACTCTGAATAAAATAGGAAACAACGATCATTTTTCTGTTCTGTTCAGCGTGAATTTCTCACCCTGTGTCGCCGTACCCTTGCCTGCGGTCAGCTCAAGCCCCGTATCGGTATACGCCACCTCGTACTCGCAGTCGGTCAGTGCCTCGGCTTCGAAGTCGATAGAGAGCGTCCTGCCGGACAGCGCGAAGCGGAATCTATACGGTGCGCCGGAGAGCCGTAGCTCCCCGCTGCCGTCCTCACGGAAGGTATAGACGCAGCTCCTGTCGGATATTGCAAAGCTGCCGTAGATGCTCTCGTTATGAGTGCTGCCCTCGGTATGGCCGCAGCCCCGGCACAGCAGCACGATGCCCACTATGAGCAGCACCGCCGCAAGGCCGCAGGCGGTAAGAAAGAGTGTCCTTCTCCTCTTTTGCTTTTTGATCGCCGCACGGCGCAGCTTACGCCTGCGGAGTATTTCCGCCTCGGTCATTGGTCTTGTCTGCGGCGGTATTCTGTTATCCTGCATTGCTTAACCTAACTTTACTTTTACTTCGATATTCTGACTTCATCCAGGAAGTCAAACAGCATCGGCAGACCGGTGCCGATGGGCGTTTCGTCCTCCCACAGACACATCTCGCCGGTCAGCGTGACGCCGGGCTTGGTCATACGGAAAAGGAAAAATCTGTCCGTGGCGGCACGCTTCCAATGGAGCAGGGATACCTCTCCGTCGCCGTTCGGCCGGGGATACAAGGTCAAAGTGTGAGTGTCGCTTGCCGCCTTCCGGTCAAACTCCTGCATATTCGACTCGAAGTAATATCTTGAACGCCCGTCCTCATGGAAAATGAACAGCAGCTCACTGCCGGCGGTGGCGGAATGATCCGTCACCGCCTATTGTATTTAGGTTATTTCGATTTCGGAAGCGTTGGCTTATTCAGCCTCGGATTCCTTTCTTTTTTTGCTGCTTACGCCCAGCACGGTCAGAACGCCGCCGCTGACGAACAGAGCAGCCAGCCAACCGATGAGGTTGCTGCTGTCACCGGTCTGAGGAGACTTGGTGGAGTCGTCCTTTCCGGGCTTATCGGTGTTATTATCACCGCTGCCTGTATTGCCGGTGTTACCGCTGTCGGGGAGCTTGTCGATAACCGTGTTCTCGCTGCGCTTGGCGCCGCAAACGGTGCATTCCTCGTGCTTGATGCCGGTGGCTTCCTTGGTAGCGGCCTTGTCGATCATCCACTGGAAGCTGTGTGCTGCTGTGTCGGCCTTGTCGCCGCACTCGCACTCATGCCAGTGATTGGTGTCGTCATACTTCCAATCCGTGCCGTAGCTGTGGGTATGACTGCTGCCTGTTGCGGGGATCGTTGCGGTTTCAAGCACCTTCTTGCAGACGGTGCATTCCTTATGCTTAGCGCCTTCTGCGGTTTCGGTAGCTGCCGTGTCAACGATCCACTCGCTGGCGCTGTGAGCCGCTACATCGGCCTTGTCGCCGCACTCGCACTCATGCCAGTGATTGGTGTCGTCATACTTCCAATCTGTGCCATAGCTGTGGGTATGTGTTGCGGGGATCGTTGCGGTTTCAAGCACCTTCTTGCAGACGGTGCATTCCTTATGCTCAGTGCCTTCTGCGGTTTCGGTAGCTGCCGTGTCAATGATCCACTCGCTGGCGCTGTGAGCCGCTACATCGACCTTGTCGCCGCACTCGCACTCATGCCAGTGATTGGTGTCGTCATACTTCCAATCTGTGCCATAGCTGTGGGTATGGCTAGGAGGCGCATCCTTATAGGTGGCCTCAAGTTTCACAGCACTTGCGGGCATGGTGAAGGTGGTGGTAGCCTTGGTGTCGTCTGCCAGGGTGACACTGCCCTCCAGCACGACCCACTTGTTAAAGATCTTGTCGGTCTCCGGTGCGTCCGCCGTAACGGTGACCTCAACGCCCTCCATGGCGCGGGTGATAGGTGTGCCTGCGGCAACGGTTGCCGTGCCGCAGGTGACGGTAACGGCGTAATCCTGCAGGGCGGGGATCTCGGTGTTCTCGCTGCGTTTATAGCTGCAGACGGTACACTCCTCATGCTTCAGGCCGGTCTGGGTCGTGGTGGCCGCCTGGTCTACCTTCCACACGAAGGTGTGGGACGCCAGATCCTTTGTGCTGCCGCTCGGATCCGGGCAGGCGCTGTCGGTGCACTGATGCCAATGGCTCTTTGCGTCCGCATACCACGGACCGCCGTAGGTATGGGTATGGGGACCTACATACGGCTTCACGGTGATGGCCTGGTAGGTCTTGATATTACTGCCGCCGCTGCCATCGTTATACTGGATCGTTACAGATGCCCGTCCCAGAGCAAGCTTGTCACCATAGAAGATCACGTACTTGTCTCTGGAGAGGTCAGCCGTGGTGCCGTCGGTATAATGCGCGGTGACCACCATGCCCGTCGGGTCAAAATCCTCGCCGACCATGTACTCGGTCTTGGCAGGCGGTGTTGTGATCTCGATGCTCTCCACCGTCTTGACGACCTCCAGCACCTCAAGCTCGTAGAATACCCGCATATCGCCGCCAGATTGAGTTGATGGATTCTCAAAGACGCTTGCCTCTTTCCCGTTTACGGTCACATTATCCTTTGTAAGCCCGGTGCAGGTATACTCCGGTTTTGCGTTAACAAAGATTTCTACCGCATACTGCGTATTTGCCTGAATCGTGGCGTCAGATGCCAGATCATCCCAGCCGCCGCTTGCATTGCGCTGCTTAATGGTAACCTTATGGATATCAACGCGCATCTGATCTGTTGAAGCCTCGATGTCGCCCGCCTTTGCATTCAGCGCATATCCGTCGATCTCGATCGGCAGCTCCGTGATCTCCTTTGTTACCGCTATTTTGTAAAAGTTATGTACGGTAACTGACTTCGTCTTGCCTGCAAACACTTCCTGCTCCGTGCTTTCAGCTATGGTGCCGGGTTGATGGGACGCATTCTCCCAATCATATCCGTCTATCGTAGCATGACTGATTTGCTTTACGACATACTTTCCTTCCTCGACTGGCACATCCACTGTGCCCGCTGTTTCGCCCGACTTAATGGTAATGTCCGCATTTTTATAGTGGCCATAATTAGCGTATTTGCGGAGAATCTCAAAGCTAAATGTCTTGCCTCCTGCATCGACCCCATCATACAGTCCGCTTAGATCCACGGTAATCTTCAGCGTACCCGTTTCACCCTCCGCTGCAAGCGCCGTTGCGGGCGCCATGCACAGCACCATACAGAGCACCAGTACAATGCTGAGCCATTGCTTTTTCATGATTCCTTCCTCCTTAAAAAGTATATAGACTCTCGGAATCTCCAGCCCATTGAAAACACTGGTTTTGGAGGTTCCTTTTTTATCGAAATCACCCACTTTTTTTGCAAAAAGAGCTTTACAAACGGCTCGAAAAACGAGGCGCTTCGCGCCCTTGTTTACAGAAATGACTTTTGCGAACAGGGGGCGACTTCGATGTTACCGATTTATCCTGGCGGCCATGTGGCCTACCAGAATTTTGTGGTTGAGCAGTTGCGCAACCACTATGCCAACCCGGCAGAATTGCCGGATAGGCTATTGGACATTGCCGAGCGCTTTTGGGAGAAGAACCTGACGGGCATTGACACGCTCATGCAGGAGTGCTACTCCCGGTTTGGAACAAAACCAAGACCTCCGTCTTGTATACTGCGCTCAGTGCTGTTGTCCATCACCTTGTGATTTAAACGCTGTCGATTACCGAAGCAAAGTAGTTTTCGGACACCGAGCCAAAGAGAAAAGCGTCTATCAGACCCTCACGCTTTGCCTGCCGTACCTTTTCGGTCAACTCTCCGTCTGTATCGTCATCCACAAAGAGAATGACACGGCAGTTTTCCGTGTTCCGTTTTACCTTGTCACGGATTGCCATTCGTTCTTTGAACATCCATGGCGAATACGCCTTGACCTCCATTAAAAGCACATCCGGTCGATGCGTTTTGCACCACTCGGCGGTTGCGTCCGGCGACTCGGAAATCACAACTTGGCAATCGTCCAATTTTTGCATTAGCATTCGCTCCATGGTGTGCGCATGGATACCGCTCTGAATATCCAGAACGATTTTTTTCATCATTCATCACCACCTTCTAAAAGCACAACCCTAATCTTACAGTATCTATTGTACTGATTTTTTGGCGCTTGTCACTGGCACTTGTGCCAGTAACAGAAGAAAAATCTCGATTTTTTCAAAAAATTTTTGCCTTTTGGGCACGAAAAACCCCTTGACCATACAGCCAAGGGGTTCACTTTCTCTTATTCGTCTTTTAAGGTGGTTACCATGAGCTTGTTTTCAATGGCGGTTGCGACCAGCGCTTCTCTGCTTTCAAAGCCGCCCTTTTCCACCATATCGTCCAGGTTCCAGCGAACGCCGTTTTTGGAAATGCCCAGCTTATCGGCAATCTCCTGATAGGTAAAGCCCTTTATATAAAGGCGTAGGATGTCTAACTGCCGGGGCGAGAAGGCATCGGACATCGTCCCCTCCATTTCAATGGCCGGAGCGATATCGGGAAATACCTTTTCCCCTGCCAGGGTGCGCTTTACCACGCTCATCAGTTCCTCTGTGCCGTGGTCCTTATACCACAGGCTGTCGGCTGCACCCATTTTGGCTCTTTGCAAAACTTCGGGATCGACAAGCGAGGTAGCCACAACGATTTTGATTTGCGGAAAAGCCTTTTTGATGCGCTCTGCGGCGGCAAGACCGGAGTGCTTATGCTGCGTCTGCACATCCATAAGGACGAGCTTTACGGTGGCTTCGCAGTGCTTTTCCGCTTCAAAGGCGTCACGGAAAACGCCGACAAGATGAAACTCGCCGTCTGCCGCAAGACGATCGACAAAGTGCTTTTGGATGTATAAATCATCCTCTACAAGTATGGTGTTTATCATAGGCTGATCTCCTTTGTGGGAATCGTAATCAGAAGAGCAAAGCGTGGATTGTGCGAAATATGCATTTCACCGCCGGAGCTTTCAATACTGTGGCGAAGCGTTGACAGGCCGCTGCCTTCCTTTATCGGCTCTGTGGGTATTTTGCCGTTGTTGGTTATGGTAACATCATAGCGTTCGCCGCGCTGGGCAATGCGGATATATACCTCATTCCCGTCTGCGTGCTTGATGCAGTTGGTCACGCACTCCTTGGCGGCAGCAACGGTCAGCTCCTCGGCTGCGGTATCACGGGGCAGGTAGCCGTCGATTTTTACAGCCACGCCAAGCTGCCGTGCGGTTCTGTTTACCTCGTCCATTGTGCTGACAGAGGTGACACGGTTGCTTGCCAGCATACCGATGGCATTTTGCAGCGCCTCAAGCTTTCGCTCGGTATTCTCACCGCTGTCTATGATGTCACGGATGGTCAGGAGGCTTCGGCCGATGGTATCGTGAATATAGACCTTCAGGTCAAGGCTTTCCTTTTCCTTGACATCGTCCTCCATGCGGGCGTACATTTTCCTGAGTTCTCGGTTGACTTCCGCCAGTTCTTTATTTATTTCCTCTTGCTTTTGATAGCCGTTATACAGCTCGGTTACATTATGCGCCGTTATCTGCTGCCAGTGGTCATCGCCGTCCACGGTGATATTCTGTGTGCGGAATTGCCAGACTGTCTTGTCGGGCAGGATGTAGCAATCATCCTTGACGGTTACGGATCTGTCCGGCACGCTCAAGGCATTTTCCATATCGCTTTTGATTTGCAGCTCGTGGCCGCAAAGGGCAAAGGAGAGCCGGCGCATACGGTTGTTGCACAGGATGATCCTGCCGTTCGGGTCGGCAAAGCAGATGCCCATAGGCAGCTTATCCGTTGCTTCCTTAATTGAGAACGGCGAGAGCTCGTTCTTTTTACGACGGTATTCCCGCGGCAGAGCAATGGCAAAGTGAACTGCCGCAAGGAAAATGGCAGCGGCAAATATCAGCCACGGTGCGCCCAGCAGAAATGCGTCCCCGATATTATCGGAATCTGCCTGGGAAACGGAGAACAGCAGCGGGATCATCACCGCCATAACCGCCAGGCTCAGCAGGCTGCGCACCGGCTTGTTGCTGCGGAGAAGCTGATACAGAAACAGCCCGATTTCAAGGACAATTTCCACAAGCATAACAAACGGCAACATGGTCTGCCAGAATTCAGAAAGGGAAGAAAATGCACTCATTTCCTGTCACCTTCTTTCGCTTCAAATACAAGGTGCTGGTATTCCTCGTCATCCTCTTTTTCACAGCGGATACCCTCTCCGCTTACCAAAGCGGAAAGATCGGCTTTGCAGCACACATTCAGTGACAAGCGCAAGCCGTCTGCCTTTATGAGGCTTACCTGTATGCCTGTTAAATTCAAAATGTCGGCTTCAATAACCGATTCATAAAAATCAAATACAGCGGTCGCCGTTTTGCCGGAGAGCATGGAAAGAGACTCGTCCACATAGAGCGAGCTGCGGACGCCCAACAGCTTCAGCGTTTGTAGGGACTCATTGAAGGCACGGTGGAGTTCCGTTGCCGCTATTTTAATATCTCGGTCGGTAAGGAGCGTCAGATGCTTGCGGCGTTTAATATAGCTGCACAGCACGGCAATCTCGGCAAGGAGCGTTTTGGCCCTGTCGGGATCGGTGCTTGAGATTCGGCGATATTCCTTAGTGAGCTCCGCAATGCGGTCGATCTGCGTCTGCGTAGCGGAACGCAGGAGATCATACAGGCGGTTTTGCTCCTCCACCTTGCGGCGCTTGGTCTCACGCTTGTATTCATAACGGAGTATTTCGTTCCTGTCGGCCAGCTCGTCTGCAAGAAGCTCGGAGTTCTCCTTGATGTCACGCAGAGCCGACACATCCTCTGTCCATACGGCATAGCCGCCGTCAATGGGCATGGCGTGAACGGTCAAGCCGCCCATCGTGACCGGGCTTTGCTGGGCTTTTTTCATCGTTTCCTTTGAGATAGGTGCAGTGTTTACAGCTGCATACCGAACGGTAAAGTCCTTGTCGGTGATCTCTGCCGATGTGCCAACAGAGGAGGCAAACAAGTCCACATAACGGCTGTTTGAATGGATATATCCGCAGGCGATGCAAAACTCAAAGGTCAGAATATACATCACACTTTGGAATGCGGCAATATCGCCGAACAAGTGGAGCAGCCAATCCGCACCCGCATAGTAAAGTGCGCTGTAAACAATCGCCAGCAGCATAGGAACAATGGGCAGGAAGTGGAGCCTTCCTTTTTGCACACGGCATTTGAAAAACATAATTACGAGTGCGGCAAAGGCACACAGCACCTGCCAGCCCACACTAATGAAGTAGCCTACCGAGTAGCCGTTGTTTTTGTCTGTCCACACGGCGGCGTCCTTCGGAAAGGTAAATACGAATTGGTGCAGGTCATTTGTGAGCACGAGCAGAAGCAATGTGCCGGAGATGATCCACAGAACCGACATTCCCTTGGGGAATTTGTATTCGTCCGGCTTTCCCAATGACATGGCAATCAGCAGTGCCAGCATAGGCACAAACAGCATGGGCAGATAGAACAGATACCACAGGTAACGGACGGCGTCCGGCTGCCAGAATATAAAATACTTTGCCGAACGGACTACCATCCAGATGATGAGCAGCACTGCGGTGACCGTCATAAACCTGCACACCTGCTTTTGCACGATCCGCTGACGGACGGAGAGCCCCCAGGCAGCGAACAGACCGATATAGATAAAGCTGCGCAGATAGGAAAACAGCATCGGGTAGAAGCTGCCTCTGCCTACAATTCGGAAGCAATATGCCAGTATCACGGCAAGTACAGCGATGCCGCTTATTATGATAGTGTTCTTTTTCTGTTCGGTCATAAACAGACCCCATTTCGCCTTCATTCGTTTTTGTTTTACCTTTGGTATACCTTTTTAAATTAGATTATAGCATAAACCTGTCTATTTCTCAACTGCTTCTTACGAGGCTTTGCACAAAAGCCACACTTTTTGCCCCACAGCAGAGAAAAAAGGGCGGTCTTTGACCTGCACAAGTCGAACCGATTCCATCTTATACTCCGCCTTGATAGAGTTATTTGTCTTTCCTTTCTGTTGTAGTTATTCTGCAGTTCCTTGACATATTCATAGTTCGGCGAGTAATCTCCCCGGAACACCGAGTCGCCGTCTGCGTTCTGTTTCCAGGTACAGAACATAAAGCCGTTCTTTTCGCTGTAGGTTGCCGCCAACACAGTATCTCCGAAAGCGGCAAGCTGTCTGTAATCGGAGACATCGGCAGCTTGCATCTGCGGTGCGTGTTCGCAGAGTCCGACATATTTCCGCACCGTAGAGATCTCATCCTGAATATCTGCAATTTTACTGCGGTATTCATCCGAGATGTTTTGGTCGGCGTTGCTTAGAAATTGACCGTTGTATTTTATCCGGCAGAGGGGGATGCCGCCCGAGGACACTTTCATCCATTCGTTGCCGTCCATCTTGGTGTCGTACCGAGCTTTGAGGCGTTTGACTAATTTTTTCTGTAGCATATTTGATTTCTCCTTTTCAGGGTAATAAAAAAGGCAGATAGATTTTTGCTTTCTATCTGTCTGTGTATCTGATATTTACTTTTCGGGAGTTCAAGTCTATCCGCAAAGGGAAAACGGCGATTTTACATCTGCGTTTCGGTACAGAGAAAAATCGCCGTTTGGGTAGCAAAAAAGCCCGATATAATCGGGCTTTTCGCAAGAGACATCTTTTTGGTCTCAATATTATGGCGGAGATGGAGAGATTTGAACTCTCGCGTCGGAGTTACCGACCTACTGGTGTTCGAAGCCAGACCCTTCAGCCACTTGGGTACATCTCCATATTAAATTATCGTACTCAACTATTATAACGGCTCAATTAAAAATTGTCAATACCTGTAACTAAATTATTATTTTATCATAAAATGAAATGAATAAGCAATACCGAATTATTTTTCGTAAGGCGGGTGATTTTATGGCTCTTGACACAAGAGAATTGTTTGCTCGGTTGTTAAAATGCGAAAGCGGAGGAGAGGGGATTGAAGGTATGCGTGCGGTTGCCTCTGTGATTATCAACAGGTCAACTGTTCCTTACGGGGAATTTGCACGGATAAGCAACGGTGGAGATGTGCGGGCAATCATTACACAGCCAAATCAGTTTACCTGCTTAAAGACTTCCGTAGGGGGTCAGTACAATGCGCAAAATGTGTATAATATTGTACCTGAAGATATACACTACGAAATTGCAGATTGGGCACTTGCAGGCAATACCGACAGCTCGGTCGGCAATTCTTTATTCTATTTTAATCCTTATTCCTCAACCTGTCCAAACTATTTTCCTACCAATATCGGCGTGATTTACAATCGTATCGGTAAACATTGTTTTTATTCTCCGACACAGGCTTACAAAAACACATAGGAGTGATTTGTTTTGGTAAATTACATCAACAATAAAAAGGCGCAGCAGCTCAACCCAAATACTCTGTATAATCTCGACACCAATCCCTCAGCCTGCAATAATTATAATTGTATAAACAACCAGATTCCAAATACCATACAGCAATACGGTTACGAAATTCCATCCATACTTGACCTGGCTACATTGGTTAGCCCCACAAGTCCGAATTATCAAAGTTTCAGTCCTGAGCAACAGGCACTGAATAGAAGAAATCCTGCGTCGGGGCAGTCGATAAATCAACTTACACAGACAATCCCTGCCGAAAGTCAAAATAACGAAGTTGCAAATGATTTGGCGGTTCGTGAAATTCAGAACATAGATTCAACCCAGCCGTACAATCCCGAAACATTGCCGACCCCCGCAATGATAAACGAACAGAATATGCAAAATATGCAAAACAATCAGACTGCAATGTCGACGGCAAGCCTTTTGACCGACATAAAAAATCCGTATGAGGTAACAGCCGAAAGTGTGCAATATCTAAACGGTTTTATACGCACTCAAATCGGAAGAAGAGTATCCATTGATTTTCTTGTGGGTTCAAATACAATTGTTACAAAATCAGGATATTTGCTCGGCGTTGCGGCAAACTATATTCTTATAAACGAGCTTGACACAAACGACCTTACAACCTGCGATTTCTATAATATAAAATTTATCAGATTTTATTTTAATTAAAATAAGATGCTTTTTCAAAAGTTGGGGTGAATATGGTTTAGCCGACTTTCGGTCGGACAACAAAGTTAAGAGAAAGAAAAATTTTCTGCCCGAAGTTAAAAGTTTGGTCAACCTTTTCAAAGGTTGTGGGTGTGGGCAACGCCCGCAAATAGTTTTCTTTTATACAATGTCTGACAGCCAAATGGCTTGCCGTTTGCGGCTTGAATACAATGGCGAGAGCTTTTTAATTGCGTAAGTAGGAATAAGTCAGAAAGATTATTTTATAAGTTTGTTGCCTGTAAACTACTTATACATTATAATAAAATGCCTACCATTCCGCTTTTCTTTTGCGTGAAAAGAAAAGCTCCAAAAGAAAGCACGCTTAAGGGGAAAGGGATTTCGAGTCCCTTTCCCCTTAAGTATCCTCTTTCCTTAGACGACCAAGGTCAGTGACCTTGGAACCTCTAACTTATATTTTTCTAATAAAATTTGTACTTGGCAAAATAAGTTATTTAATTATTTCCTTTTTAAACTTACACTTGCCTTAGAACCTACTTTTTATTGCACTATGTAGTCCTTGAAAATCTTTTCAAAGCGTTTAAAGAAAACATTTTTGTTGCTTTTTATCATAAAACCGAATAACAGTGAAACAGCAATTATATCGAATACGGGCAAAAACCATATAAACGGCAGTTCTGTATAGATTTCGGGATAGCTTAGGAAAAGGACAAGGCAGGTTGAAACCGTAACCAATACAAGAAAACCGATCCAAAATATTATATCTTTTTTGTTTGTGTAAGATTTAACGCATACATCAAGCTGAGTTCCACGCTCTTCGGCTGTAATTTCATTTATCGGATTAAAAGGCTTGTATTTGTCGGCAGGGTGAGGACAGAGTTTTGCGGATTTACCGTTTACAGAGCCGTAAAGTGTTGTATCGCTTGCGGTGTTTCTGTTTAGGTTTGAAAGCGGCATATCTTTTAGGGTGTGATTGCCGAGAATATTAAAAAATTCTGCCTGCGATATGTTCATTTTATAATTGTGTTCTTTCATTTCAGTCACCTGTTTGTAATTATATTTAAGTGGATTTGAATAATGTTTGATTATTTGTGATTATTTAGAATTTCTCGCATTTTCAATAAATGCTCTGACAAGCTCAAAATCCTTGCCCGATTTGTCGGCAAGCTCAACGCCTGAGCTGACATCTACCGCAAAGGGGCGCACCTGAGCAACGGCTTTAGCTACATTGTCGGCAGTAAGTCCGCCTGCAAGGAAAAGCATTTTTTTGTTTTTCGGGAGTTTTTCAAGCATAGACCAGTCAAAACTCTTGCCGCTGCCGGGTACTGCCGAATCAAATAAAATTCCTTTTACATTGTCAAGATTTTCAATATCGCCAATGCTTTCAATTCCGCTCACATTAATTGCCCGAATAACGGGGGTTTTGCACTCGCTCAAAAGCTTTTCGCTGATTTTGCCATGAATTTGCACATAGTCAAAGCCGAGGGTGTGTATCTGTTCAAGCTGTTCTTCGGTTGGTGATACTGTAACGGCAACGCTCTTTATATTTTTGTCAAGCAAGGCGAGCAATTCCTGTGCCGTTTGGACAGAAATATTCCTGTGACTTTTCTCAAAGAACATTACAAACCCTGCAAAATCGGGGGAGAGTGTATTAATACATTTTATATCGGTCGGATTTTTAAGTCCGCAAATTTTTACTTTTGTCATACTTGCCTCCTGTACTTTAATAATATGTTACCATAAGGAGGTAAAATGTCAATAGTCAAAGAAAAATTGCGGATATTTTCCGAATTTTTTGATTTCAAATATTGACAAAAGCAAAAATAATGGTATAATAATTTTGTTATGCAATATAAAGAGTATAACATCCTTGCGGCGAAAGCCGCCATAATGTCCAGAAGGAGGTGCAATATAATGGCAGTAACAGCTAATTACGAGACAGTAATGGTAGTTTCTCTTAAGAACGGCGAAGAGAACGTTCAGAAAGTAGTAGAGAAATTCAAGGCTCTCATCGAAAACAATGCCACTTTAAAGAATGTTGACGAATGGGGCAAGAGAAAGCTTGCTTACCTTATCAACAAGGAGAGCGAAGGCTACTATGTTCTCTTTGATTTTGAAAGCACAGCAGAGTTCCCTGCAGAGCTCGACCGTATCTACAAGATTACAGACGGTGTAATGCGTTCAATCATCATCAAAAAAGAAGAAGAATAATTTACGAATGAACCTTTGTAGGGGTTATTCCTCGAACACGAAAGGAACTTAAAAATGCTTAACAGAGTGGTTTTAATGGGCAGATTAACTGCCGATCCGGAACTTAAGACAACCCCTAACGGTGTCAGCGTAACATCTTTCAGTATTGCGGTTGACCGTTCATATGTAAAGAGCGGCGAAGAACGCAAGGCGGATTTTTTCAATATTGTTTGCTGGCGTCAGACTGCTGAATTTGTTTGCAGATATTTCAGCAAGGGTTCTATGATTGCTGTTGACGGACAGCTCCAGAGTCGTTCGTTCCAGGCAAAAGACGGTTCTAACCGTTATGTAGTAGAGATTGTTGCAGACAATGTTAGCTTCACAGGCGAACGCCGTGACAGTAATGCTAACGGATACAATAATCAGTCTTACGGCAACAATCAATCATATGGCGCACAGTCTTATGGCTCTAACCAGTCTTACGGCTCGGCTCCATACCAGCAGGCACAGGCTCCTGCTGAGTCATATCAGAGCGGTTCAAATTCAGATTTTCAGGATATGCCGCTTGATGATGATTTACCATTTTAAATTTAACTGAATTATAATATAATTCATTGAAAGGAGTTCTCACAATGGCTGACAGACCAATTAACCGTGGTAGAAAAGCTCGCAAGAAGGTTTGCGGTTTCTGCGTTGATAAGGTTGAACACATTGATTATAAGGACATCGCTCGTCTTCGTCGTTATATGTCAGAGAGAGGTAAGATCCTTCCTCGCCGTGTAACAGGTACTTGTGCAAGACATCAGCGTGAAATTACAGTTGCAATTAAGCGTGCAAGACACCTTGCTTTGCTCCCATACACAGCTGACTAATCTATAATCAGTATTTTAAGCACCGTTTTTATACGGTGCTTTTTATTTTGCTTTTGTAAGTACAGTTTTTAAAAATCTAAAAACTCATACATAAATCAAAGAATATTTGTTTGTTTTGGTCAAACTTTAAAAAAACCTCGAAAATTAATAAACAAACTTTACTCGCAAATTATGTGCAATTTGCCTTTTTGGCTTACGATTCCTACAAATACAGCAAATAACACTTGATTTTATGGCGATTTTCGGTATAATATTAAAGTAGTAACTATATATAGTTACTGTAACATTGTTGAAATGTGCCTGTTACGAACGGGCTTCATTTTCATAAAACACACAATACAGAACAGACCGTTTGCCAGCGGTCTGTTTTGTGTTTTACGGAAATTTATTGTATTACTTAATTGTAAAAAAATGCACCTGTAAATCATGCGGCTTACAGGTGCATATATTTTTTAATTAACCTACGCTGTAAATTTCAAGAGTATCAATATATCCTGAAAGGTAACGCTGAATTTCGGTTACATTATTAATTGTAATTGATGTGATGTAGTGGGTAACAGCTGAATTTTTGTACTGAAAATCGTTAAATTCAGCATTGCCTGCTGAATAGTTTTGCAAAAGAGTAACATCGTTTACATCAATCTTATTGTCAAGATTGATGTCCCCTGCAACAAGGTCGTTTATATATGTATAAGTCTGTTCTGTATCAGCGGGTTGATTATTAAGGTCTATAAACTTAATTCCGTTTTCTTTTGCGTATTTTTCGGCTATGGTAGAGGAATAACCGTTGATTACATAATATGGGTTCAATATATTTGAATTTCCTTTGTTTGATAAAATATAATCGAAATATCCAAACGCTTCATCACCTATGTATTCAACATTTTTTCCGATTAATACTTTATTGAAAGAACAACCGATGAATGCATAATCGTCTATGTATTTTACACTGTCGGGAACTTTTATCTCTGTCAGTCTTGCGCATCCACAGAATGCATCTTTGCCGATTTTGGTTACATTGTTACCGAGCTTTACATTTTCAAGATTATTCATATAGTTAGCAAAACTGTCGGGGATTTCTGTAATTCCGTTTCCGATCACAAGATTTTCAAGAGTGTAAATCGGTTTTATATTTGTATTATCGAGAGTTGTAAGGCTATCGGGTAAAATAAGGGTTTTAACATTGCTTGTATCTGTTGTTACAAATATAGATGAGGATAAATTTTTCACCTGTCGTCCAAGATAGGTGGAAGGGATTTCAAGAGTTTCTGACACTGTATAATTAATTGAAATAAGAATCAATGACTTGTCACTTAGGTCAACCGTATAATTGTAATCATTGTTACTGTCTTTATAATCGATGTTCACAAGTACAAAATCGTCATCGTTGAGAGTGCTTTTATCAATGTAATAATAATCACCTGATTTTTCTACGCTGACCGTATCTGAACTGCAGCTTGTTACGCTATGCAGTAATGACGAAACTCGTACATAATTGTCCCGCATTTCGATAAAAATATCACTGTTTGCCGGAGCAGGAATAAAGTAGAGGTTACTCATCTTTGAGTTTGCCTCATCAAATACAGACAATGATTTTGTTGCATAAACTTTGTTGCTTTTTTGAGTGCAGTAACCGTAAATTGATTGTACGGAAAAAGCAAATTCACTTGCGTATTTGCCGTATATTGTATTGCCCTCAACATTGCAGTATGAAACGCTTGAGTACCACGCTTCACCGCATATTGCTCCCGATGATTGAGTATCGGAAAAGTAGTTGTAATTTACAGTGCTGTTTTTTACAGTGCAGTTTAAAATAGCGGCATATTTAGCGTAAGCACTGAGCACACCGCTAACATTTGCAGGTGCGACATTTGCGTTTTCTATTGTTAAATCATATATTTTTGCCCCTTGCAAAGAACCGAAGAATCCGCTGATATTGTTCAATTCATTTTTTGTTGAACCGATTTTAATGTTTTTGATTGTATGGTTATTTCCGTAAAATACAGAACTGAAATAACCGTCGCTGTTGCATAGCGGTGGTACTTCTTTATCATAATCGGCGAAATCAAGGTCGGTATTTAGATTTATTTTTTCCGGAATATAGCCGTAATTATTGCAAATTTCAATAAGCGTAAAGTAATCGTCAATACTGCTTATTTCATAAGGAGCGTCAACGGCTTTTTCTTCATAGTATTTTAAAAGGATAACAGAATTGTTCATATCTTGAACAGAGCAAGATGAATTGCTTAAAAGGGATTTTGACGCTTCAATCTGATTATTCAGAAGATTTGCGTATTTCTCGGAGGAGATTTTGCTTTTATCTATGTTTTCGGCATCTGAAACGGCCTTTTTTAGATTTTCTGTAACTTCACTGTTATCTAAATCGGAAGTAAAAGCTTTTATAGAGGCATATGCCCTTGAAATATCAGGCTGATTATATGCATCACTCCATTGGTTATGGCTAAGTATATAGGAATTATTTTCTTTGCAATTCTGATTTGTAATTAAAGAACTCGAAAAAGACATATAGCTTGAATCGTTGTTTGACTCAATTACAACCGAAAATTTTTCACCCGATGTAAGGTAAACTTCATCTTTTACATCTATGTAATGTACGCCGTTATTCTCAATTTTCCCGCTGAAAGCAGTGAGAAGTCTGCCGTCTTTTGGGTTATCAAAATCAGCATTAAGTGCATAAACAGAGGCGGTATAATCATAAGCACCCAAGGTTTTGAAACTGATTTGTTTTAACTGTTCGTCGGATTGGGCGGTAAATACATTTGCTGCACCTTCATAATTGTAACCGTACCCTTGAGTGACAAAGCAGTTCTGATATTCGTTGTCATAAGCATTGTTGTCTTGCATTATATATTGAGAAAAAGCAAGATTGGTTGTATCGTAAGAAATCCAAATATAACCATCATTGCCGTAATGCTCGCCCCAACTGTTTTTGCACAGCCATGCACCGTCATTTGAAGGCTTGACTTTACCGGTAAAATTATCTTTGCTGTAATTATCGTCCCAGCCGACAACGACTATTAAATGCGAATCTCCGATTCCGATGCAGGTATTATCGCTGTAATAGTTAGCGTAGTCGGAAGAATAGCAGTCGGTAATGCTTGGATAGTAAACGGTAACGGCACCGTTTGACACAATCTTTGATTTTAAAGTATCTTTGTTATTGCTTATTTCACTGTAGTCTTTGAGTCTGTAGTCTGAATAATATCTAAGGGTTTCTGAAAAGCCTTTCTTCACTTCATTGTAAGGGCAAAGACTTTGCGGATATGTACCAAACCCCGAGTTAAGCGAGATGGCAAGAGTATCGGAAGTGCCTCCGTTACTGCCTTTTGACGAATCGTTTATGTAATCGCCGTAAAAAGGAGATGACTTGTCAACTATGCCTGAATGTATGTACCAGGTTTGTCCTGCCTCTGATAAGTCAATAGTGTCTTGCGGATTTTCTCCGAGCTTGCTTTTTAGGTCATTTTGCGAGAGAATACTCGATTCCATTGATGCTACAGATGCAAATGCCCAGCAATATCCCTCGGAACCCTGATTTTTAACCTTAGATACTCTGCCGTAATCTCGCAAGTCATATTTTTGCGGATGTTTTTTGCTTATATTTTCAGTATCGTTATTAAGTTTTTCAACAGGAATTTCGTTGTTGTTTTCGTCATATAAAACGGTTCTGCCTTCCTCAATCTTTTCGTAAATAGCTTTAACGGATTCGTTATCTTCAACAGTGGCGGCAGAAAACGCAGTAGAACCGCAGCCGAGAATGAGCAATGAAGAAAGCATTAATGATATACATTTGAATGATTTTTTCATATTCTCCTCCTTTATGATTACTTTTGATATTATAGCATTTAATTTATATTATTGCAATATTTACATATAAAATATATTATGCCGTTTAAATTTATGGTATATTTATAAAATATAAGCTCTGTAAATTCAAAAGCGTTGTTTAATAAAAACGACAATATCAGCGACAGTTTTGCTAAAGGGCTCGGAAAGTATTTTGACGCAAAAAATATAAATGCTGATTTTTACGATAATGTTGACTTTAACGAACTGTTTTTAGATTATTCGTTTGACAATGATATTGATGCCGAATGTTTGGTAAGTTTTAATACAAATTGTTCCGAAATCAGCATTGTTTTTAAATTTGGAAATTACCGAGATGAATCAGAAGAAATAGCGGAGTAAAATATACAAATACGGTATTTATTTTATCATATTTTGTATTTTATCTTTTTAAGTGTTTTTTACACTAACAGTCAGTTAAAGTTTTTGCTTTGACTGACTGTTTTGTTATTAATTGCAAAACTATACATAATTAAAGACAAGATGTTCATTTGCTGAATATAAGAACAAAGGGTATCAATACTGTTTTGTATTGATACCCTTTGTTGTTTGGTGCGGGTGACAGGACTTGAACCTGCACACCGGTAAGCACAAGAACCTAAATCTTGCGTGTCTGCCAATTCCACCACACCCGCATAGGTGCTCTTAATTTTTACACGGCATAGCAAACCGAGGCGGAGCTAATCGCTTAATCCGCAATGAGATTATTATAACAGATTTATTTTTAAAAATCAAGAGAATTTTAAATTTCATTTTGTACGAATTTCGTACGAAAAAGTATGTGACAGGTTTTAAGGTGAATATAATGCTTTTGGTTATAAGTATATCTATAAAATTTTTGGAATTAATATCTTAGTATTGACAATATACTATACGGGGGTATATAATAAATATACCCTTATGGGGTATGAAAGTATAAAGGACTGATTTTATGGCATGTGAAAATTGTCACAGTAATAAAACAAAGCAAAGAAGCGAGAAAGAGTACAAGGCTCTCATCAATCGTCTTAACCGCATAGAGGGGCAGATAAGGGGTATTAAAGGTATGCTTGAGAAAAATGCCTATTGCACCGATATTATGGTTCAGGTTTCTGCCGTTAATGCGGCGCTCAATTCATTTAATAAAGAGCTGCTTGCAAATCATATCAAAACCTGTGTGGCGGAGGATATTCGCAACGGTAAAGACGAAACAATTGACGACCTTGTCGCAACCTTGCAAAAGCTTATGAGGTAGGTGCTTTTGATGAAAAAATTTAATGTTACGGGAATGAGTTGTGCTGCTTGCAGTTCCCGTGTTGAAAAAGCGGTTTTAAAGGTTGAGGGCGTACAGTCCTGCTCGGTAAGCCTGCTTACAAATTCTATGGGAGTAGAGGGCAGTGCAAGTGACGAGAGCATAATCGCAGCCGTTGAAAAGGCGGGTTACGGTGCGAGTGTGGCAGGCGCAGAGAAAAAACAGTCTGCCGAAACCGATCAATTGAAAGATAAAGACACGCCTATACTTATGCACAGACTGATTGCCTCTGTCGGCTTTCTTGTCGTGCTGATGTATATTTCAATGGGGCATATGATGTGGGGTTGGCCGTTGCCTGCGTTTTTTGCGGACAATCATATCGCAATGGGACTTGCGCAGCTTTTGCTCTGCGTTATAATAATGGTTATAAACCAGAAATTTTTTATAAGCGGATTTAAAGGTCTGATTCACCGTTCACCGAATATGGACACGCTTGTTGCCCTCGGCTCGGGTGCATCGTTTGTGTACAGTGTATATGCTCTTTTTGCTATGACCGATGCACAGGTAAAAGGCAATGCTGAACTTGTTATGAGTTATATGCACGAGTTCTATTTTGAATCGGCGGCAATGATTCTTACGCTGATTACGGTGGGCAAAATGCTTGAGGCTCACTCAA
Source organism: Ruminococcus intestinalis (assembly GCF_014288065.1). NCBI lineage: Bacteria > Bacillati > Bacillota > Clostridia > Eubacteriales > Oscillospiraceae > Ruminococcus > Ruminococcus intestinalis. The sequence goes on from NZ_JACOPS010000001.1 coordinate 495,126, forward strand.
AAGGTAAGACGACAAATGCGCTCAAGGCGCTTTTAAATCTTGCACCTAAGAAGGCTACATTGCTTATTGACGGCAAAGAAACCGAAGTAACTGTTGATAAAGTGAAAAAAGGCGATGTATTCGTTGTTCGTCCGGGTGAGAGTATTCCCGTTGACGCTGAAATCACAGACGGCAGTACAGCTGTTGACGAGTCGGCTCTTACAGGCGAGAGTATTCCTGTTGATAAAGTTGTCGGTGACACTGTTTCGGCAGGTACTATCAATAAAGCAGGCTTTATTAAATGCAGTGCAACGGCTGTAGGAGAAGACACTGCGCTTTCTCAAATTATTAAAATGGTAAGCGACGCTGCGGCTACAAAAGCTCCCGTAGCTAAAATTGCCGATAAGGTTTCGGGTGTATTCGTTCCTGCAGTAATCGTGATAGCCCTTATTACCATTGCGGTTTGGCTTTTGTGCGGTCAGACTGTAGGTTATGCGCTTGCAAGAGGTATATCGGTTCTTGTAATCAGTTGCCCGTGCGCACTCGGACTTGCCACACCTGTTGCTATTATGGTCGGCAACGGAATGGGCGCAAGAAAAGGTATTCTCTTTAAAACCGCAGCATCTCTTGAAGAGGCAGGAAAAATTCAGATTGCGGTTTTTGACAAAACAGGAACTATTACAAAAGGCGAGCCAAAGGTTACAGATGTTATTCCGTTTGGAATTTCTGAAAATGAACTTTTGCAGTATGCTTATTCCATTGAAACAAAGAGTGAACATCCGCTTGCAAAAGCGATAATCGTAAAAGCGGAGGAACTTTCTTTAAATCCGTATGAAGTTACAGATTTTAAGGCTGAATCGGGTAACGGATTGTCTGCCGAATACAACGGTAAAAGGATTATCGGCGGCAGTAAGAAATATATTTCTTCAATTATCGGTATTTCAAACGATATATTAAGCAAAGCCGACAAACTTTCCGAAGAGGGCAAAACACCGCTGTTCTTTATGCTCGATAACAAGCTTTTGGGAATAATAGCCGTTGCCGATGTAATAAAAGAGGAAAGTCCGAAAGCTATTAAACAATTACAAAATATGGGCATTAAGGTTGTAATGCTCACTGGCGACAATGAGAGAACAGCTAAGGCTGTAGGAAAACTTGCAGGTGTTGACGAAGTTATTGCAGGCGTTATGCCTGACGGTAAAGAAAAAGTTGTTGCCGAACTCAAAAAGCAGGGCAAGGTTCTTATGGTCGGCGACGGTATAAATGACGCACCTGCGCTTACAAGAGCGGATATAGGTATGGCAATTGGTTCGGGTACGGACATTGCAATTGATGCCGCCGATGTTGTTCTAATGAAAAGCAAGCTGACAGATGTGCCTGTCGCTGTAAGACTTAGCCGCAAAACATTAAGAAATATCCACGAAAATCTTTTCTGGGCATTTATCTATAATGTTATCGGTATTCCGCTTGCGGCAGGCGTTTGGATTCCGCTGCTCGGCTGGCAGCTTAATCCGATGTTCGGTGCAGCGGCAATGAGCCTGTCGAGTTTTTGTGTTGTAACCAATGCTTTAAGGCTGAATTTCTTTGACATTACAAATCCAAAGAAAGACAGAAAAATAAAATATAAATCAAAAAAGGATGATAATGCTATGACAAAGACAATGAAAATTGACGGTATGATGTGTTCACACTGCGAGGGCAGAGTAAAACAAAGTCTTGAGGGACTTGCACAGGTAAGTCAGGCAGAAGTAAGCCACGAAAAAGGCACAGCTGTTGTAACACTTACCGCAGAAGTTTCAAACGATGTACTCAAGAAAACTGTCGAAGACCAGGGATACAATGTAATTTCAATTTCATAATTTTATTTGCAGATGTCGATTTAAACGGCATCTGCAAATTTTTTGCAAAAAATTTTTAAAAAAACTATTGACTTAAAGTCAGCTTTAACAGTTATAATATCTTTATAAAATTTGCAGGAGATGTTATTATGTATATTGAAAAAATTAATTCACCTCAAGATGTAAAAGCACTCAATACGGAAGAAATGAAACAGCTTGCACAGGAAATGCGTACAGTCCTCATAAAAAAGTTAAGTATCCACGGCGGACACTTCGGGCCTAACCTCGGTATGGCAGAGGCTATTATAGCATTGCATTATGTGTTTAATTCACCTGTTGACAAGTTTGTCTTTGATGTATCGCATCAGAGTTACTGCCACAAAATTCTTACAGGCAGAAAAGACGCATTCATTTTTGAAGATAAGTATGACGATGTTTCAGGCTATGCAAATCCTGACGAAAGCGAGCACGATTTTTTTAATATCGGTCACACCTCAACATCTGTCAGCCTTGCGTCTGGTCTTGCAAAGGCAAGAGATTTAAACGGCGGCAAGGAAAATGTAATTGCCGTAATCGGCGACGGTTCGTTAAGCGGCGGTGAGGCTCTTGAGGGTCTTGACTATGCAGGCGAGTTTGACGGCAACTTTATTATTGTTGTAAATGATAACGATATGTCTATCGCCGAAAATCACGGCGGACTTTATAAAAATCTCAAACTTTTAAGAGATACGGACGGTAAAGCCGAATGTAACCTCTTTAAGGCAATGGGACTTGACTATGTATTTGTCAAGAACGGCAACGATATTGAACAGCTTATTTCAGCTTTTGAAAGCGTAAAAGATATTGACCACCCTGTAGTCGTTCATATTTGCACACAAAAGGGTAAGGGTTATGCTCCTGCCGAAAAGGACAAAGAGAATTGGCACTGGTGTATGCCGTTTGACATTGAAACAGGCAGATCTAAATTTGAATTTGACGGCGAAAGCTATGATGATATTACGGTAAATTATCTTCTTGATAAGATGAAGAACGATAAGAGTGTTGCCGTTATTACTTCGGGCACACCTACCGTTGCAGGCTTTACAAAGGATAAGCGTGATATTGCCGGCAAGCAGTTTATAGATGTAGGCATTGCCGAGGAGCACGCAGTAGCCCTTGCTTCGGGTATGGCAAAGAACGGTGCTAAGCCTGTTTACGGTGTTTACAGCTCATTTATTCAGAGAACATACGACCAGATTTCTCAGGATTTATGTATCAATTCAAACCCTGTTACAATCATTGTATTTGCCGCATCGGTATTCGGTATGAACGATGTAACACACCTCGGCATTTACGATATTGCAATGCTTTCAAATATTCCTAACCTTGTATATCTTGCACCTACTTGCAAGGAAGAATATCTTGCTATGGTTGAATGGAGTATGTCACAGAGAAAGTACCCTGTTGCAATCAGAGTACCGGGCAACGGAGTTGTTTCAAATCTGAATTACAAACCGATTGACTTTGACAACCTTAACAAATACAGCGTCACAAAAGAAGGCGGCAAGGTTGCAATTCTCGGACTCGGCACATTCTATCAGCTCGGTGAAAGTGTTGCCGATGAAATTAAAAAGCAGTACGGTATTGACGCTACCGTTGTAAATCCTGTTTACATTACAGGTACGGACGAAGACTTGCTTGCAGAACTTGCAAAAACTCACGATGTTGTAATTACACTTGAGGACGGTATTCTTAACGGCGGTTTCGGAGAAAAAATTGCAAGATTTTACGGTAAATCGGATGTCAAAGTATTTAACTACGGCTTAAAGAAAGAGTTTCTCGACAGATATGACTATAATGAAGTTCTTGCCGAAAATCATCTCACCAAAGAGCAGATTTGCGAGGATATTAAAGATTTTATCTGATTTAAGTTGACAATTACAATCAAATAGTATTAAAATATTAGGGCAGAGTTTTTCTGCCCTGATTTTTATTTTAGGAGTTTTTATGAATTTAACCTACGAACAAAACAAACGCTATTCAAGACAGCTTGTAATGAAAGAGATAGGAGAGAGCGGACAGAAAAAGTTGCTTTCTTCAAGCGTACTTGTAATCGGTGCGGGCGGTCTTGGCTCACCTGCGCTTATGTATCTTGCAAGCGCAGGAGTAGGCACAATTGGCATTGCAGACGCCGACGAAGTTGATGTGTCTAATCTGCAAAGACAGGTTATACATAACTGTGCCGATATAGGCAAAGCAAAAGTTGAATCGGCTAAGGAAAAAATAAATAAGTTGAATCCCGATGTTAATGTCAAAACCTACAAAACATATGTGAACAGTGAAAATATAGCCGAGCTTATCTCTGATTATGATTTTGTGCTTGATTGCACCGATAATTTCGGCAGTAAGTTTTTGATTAACGATTACTGTGTAAAGGCGGAAAAGCCGTTTTGTCATGCAGGCGTTGTCGGTTTTGAAGGTCAGCTTATGACATATATTCCGCACAAATCCCCGTGCTACCGATGTGTTTTTGAAGATGAACCGAAAGCGGGCGATGTACCTCTTCCAAAGGAGGTAGGAGTTATAAGTGCGGCTTGCGGAGTAACAGGCAGTTTGCAGGCAATGGAGGCAATAAAGTTTTTACTCTCAAAGGGTGAACTTTTATGCGGTTATATGCTTATTTACAATGCTTTAAATGCGTCTTTTCGCAAAATAAAACTCCCGAAACAAAACCCGAATTGCAAGGCTTGCGCAAAGCAGGCATAATAAAAATATAGGAGAAATTATGAATATCAGAGAATACCTTAAAAAGAGCAAGCTGATTGCAGACGGCTCTTTCGGCACATACTATTCCCAAAAATATAAAACGGTCGATATTCCCGAATATGCAAATATTACCGCTTCGCAGAGAATATCGGAAATTCATACCGAGTATATAAACAGCGGTGCAAAACTTATCAGAACCAACACTTTTGCGAGCAATACATACTCTCTTGACTGCTCAATCGAACAGGTTAAGGAAAATATAAAAGCGGCTTACAAAATTGCAAAAGAAGCGGTTGAGCAGAGCGGAAAAGAAATATTTATCGCAGGCAATATCGGTCCTGTTCCCGCAGTTTTTCAGCCTGATTTTGAGGCTGTGGAAGAAGAATACTATCAGATTGCGAAAACTTTTATAGATGAGGGCGCAGATATTTTATGTTTTGAAACCTTTACACAGTCCGAACATATTATGCCTGCAATAAAGAGAATTAAAGAGGAATGTAATCCGTTTATAATTGTGCAGTTCTGCGTGAATCAGTACGGTTACAGTGAGGCGGGCGAAAGTGCGGAAAGGCTTGTTAGTGAAACTGCATTTTCAAAATGCGTTGACGCCGTAGGTCTTAACTGCGGTGTAGGCCCTGCCCATATGCAGCAGATATTGTCAAGAATTAATCTTAACAACAATTGTTTTGCCACGGCTATGCCAAATGCCGGTTATCCTTTACTTGTGCGCAACCGTGTAAAATATGCTGATAATCCGATATATTTTGCGTCTAAGGTAAATGATATGGCTTTGCTCGGAGTGGATATTATAGGCGGTTGCTGTGGTACAACACCTGATTACATAAGAGAAGTTGCAAAAACCGTTGACCTTACACCTACCGTAAAATCGGATGAAACTTCCGCAAACAACGAAAACGAAAAGCCTGTTATAAAAAAGAGCTTTTTCAGAAATGCCGACGGTACAATTAAAGATAAAAAACTTATTGCGGTAGAACTTGCTCCGCCTTTCGGCGCAGATGACAAAAAACTGCTTGAGGCAGCACATATGCTCAAAGGTCTTGGAGTAGATGTACTTACATTTCCCGATTCTCCTTCGGGCAGAACAAGAATCGACTCTGTGCTTATGGCGCAGAAAGTCAAGAATGTAACGGGTTTTGAGGTTATGCCACACATCTGTTGCCGTGACAAAAACGCCATTGCCGTGCGCTCAACTTTTCTTGGCGCAAGTATAAACGGCATTAATAATTTTCTTATCGTAACAGGTGACCCTATCCCCGTTATGGCTAGACAAGTAGTAAAGTCTGTGTTTAATTTCGACTCCGTGGGTCTTATGCGCATTGCCGATGAAATGAACAGCGAGGCATTAAAAGACAGTCCGCTCACTTATGGCGGCGCTATAAATCAGAGCAGACGAAGAATAGAATCGGAAATTAAGCGTGTGCAAAAGAAAATGGAGGCAGGCGCAGAATTTTTCCTTACTCAACCTGTATTTACAGCAGAAGATGCCGAGCGTTTGCGCAGAATAAAAGAAGAAACGGGTGCAAGAATTTTGTGCGGAATTATGCCGTTGGTCAGCCGAAAAAATGCTCTGTTTATGAAAAACGAAATTTCGGGAGTTAATGTTACGGATGAAGTTATTGAGCGTTATCCCGAAAACGCCGGCCGTGAAGACGGCGAAAATGTAGGTGTTGAACTTGCAAAAGAAATGATTGCGGCTACAAGAGATTTTGCGGACGGTTATTATTTTTCTTTCCCGTTTAACAGAACATATTTGCTTAAGAGAATTATACAGGAAGTCTAAGATAAAATTTATGTAAAACCCTATAAATTTCTTGACAAAATATTAGTTTTGGTTTATTATAAATTTGTTGTAAGAGTATATCTTACTTAATTTAGCGTGAAAAAGATTTCTGTTTTCATGCAAATATATGACCACTTGCATATGTAAGTTAAGCCCATACGGACAGGCGGGTCAGCTGCCGAGCGTGGTGCAAGCCACATTATTGATTGAGTTAAAAGCTCAAATTTTATAAGTCGATTACTTATCATCAGTGCAACAGCACATCACTTGTGAAACGGTCAATAAGAGCAGAACGGTATATTTGCTACATTAGCTCTGAAAACGGAATTCTTCTATTAACTGTCGGCATAAGCTACAGAAAATAAATCATATATCCGTTAATCAAACAGGTGGTGCATTGTGCCGCCTGTTTTTTGTTGCATTATTTTTGATAAGCCGAAAGGGTAATGTAAATGGATATAAACACACAAAAGAAAGCCCCCTTGTATGAGGCTCTGCAAAAATTTCGCAAACAAAGGGTAGTGCCCTTTGATGTGCCGGGACATAAAAGAGGAAGAGGAAATCACGAACTCGTTGAACTTCTCGGCGAAAAATGCGTAGGTCTTGATGTAAATTCAATGAAGCCGCTTGATAATCTCTGTCACCCTGTATCGGTAATTTTGGAGGCGGAACAGCTTGCGGCGGATGCATTCGGCGCAGGTCATGCATTTTTTATGGTCGGAGGTACAACTTCCGCAGTGCAGAGTATGATTTGGTCTGTATGCAAAGCAGGCGATAAAATTATTTTGCCGAGAAATGTGCACAAAAGTGTTATTAATGCTCTTGTGCTCTGCGGTGCGGTGCCTGCATATGTAAATCCCGATGTTGACAAAAAAATCGGAATAGCGCTCGGTATGGAACTTTCTCAAGTTGAAAACGCAATCAAAGAAAATCCCGATGCCGTTGCTATTCTTGTAAATAATCCGACCTACTACGGTATTGCGTCCGATTTAAAAGCAATCGTAAAACTTGCGCATGCTCACGGTATGAAAGTGCTTGCAGACGAGGCTCACGGCACACATTTCTATTTCGGTGAGGATTTGCCTGTATCGGCCATGGCGGCAGGTGCAGATATTGCGGCGGTGTCTATGCATAAATCCGGCGGAAGTCTTACGCAAAGCTCATTGCTGCTTACAAACAAAAATGTACGCTGGGAGTATGTGGCTCAAATTATAAATCTTACTCAAACCACAAGTGCAAGCTATCTGCTTATGTCAAGTCTTGATATTTCAAGAAGAAACCTTGCCTTGAGAGGAAAAGAGTCGTTCGGTAAAGTTATGAAAATGGCTGAATATGCCCGAAATGAGATAAACGAAATCGGCGGTTACTACGCTTACGGCAGAGAGCTTAACAATGGCAGCAGCGTGTTTGATTACGATGTAACCAAACTTTCAGTTTACACAAGAGATATAGGGCTTGCCGGAATTGAAGTTTACGACTTACTGCGTGACGAATACGATATTCAGATAGAATTCGGCGATATAGGCAACATACTTGCCTATATTTCGATCGGCGACAGAATACAGGACATTGAAAGACTTGTAGGTGCGCTTGCCGATATTAAAAGGCTTTATTCAAAGGACAATGCAAAAATGCTTAGTATGGAGTACATTCCGCCTATTGTATCGGCAACACCGAGAGATGCGTTTTATGCAGACAAAGAAATGCTGCCGATTGAACAGACGGCAGGAAGAATTTGCAGTGAATTTGTTATGTGCTATCCGCCCGGAATACCGATTCTTTCCCCGGGCGAAATGATTACAGATGAAATTATAGAGTATATTAATTATGCAAAAGCAAAAGGCTGCTCAATGCAGGGTACGGAAGACCCGTATATTGAAAAACTTAATGTATTGAAATAAAGTTTTTTAAGGTTACTAATAATGCGTTTTGTAAAAAACAAACCAAAGGAGTGTTTATATGGAATTTTGGTTTTCTGAAAGACATACCGATAATGTTGAGCTTTCTATAAGAGTTGAAAAACAGCTATTCAGCGGTCAGAGTGATTTTCAGCGAATTGATGTTTTTGATTCTGTGGAGTTTGGCAGATTTCTTACTTCAGACGGTAATGTGATTTTCAGTGAGAAAGACGAGTTCACCTACGACGAGATGATTGTTCATGTGCCTATGGCGGTTCATCCGAATGTAAAAAAGGTGCTTGTAATCGGCGGCGGCGACGGCGGTGTTGCCAGAGAGCTTTCACATTATGAAGAGATTGAAGTTATAGATGTTGTTGAGCCTGACGAGATGTTTGTTGAGGTGTGCAAGGAATATTTTCCCGACAACTCAAAGGGCCTTGACGATAAAAGAGTAAATATATATTATCAGGACGGTTTAAGGTTTTTAAGAACAAGTCATAACGAATATGATTTAATTATAAATGACGCTACAGACCCGTTCGGACACACCGAGGGACTTTTTACTAAAGAGTTTTACGGCAGCTGCTACAAGGCACTTAAGGATGACGGAATTATGGTATATCAGCACGGCAGTCCGTTCTATGATGAGGACGAGGGTGCTTGTAAGGCTATGCACAAGAGAGTGTACAACTCATTTCCGATAAGCCGTGTGTATCAGGCGCATATTCCTACCTGTGCCGCAGGTTATTGGCTGTTTGGCTTTGCATCTAAAAAGTATCATCCGCTCAAAGACCTTGACGCTAAAAGATGGAACAAGCGTGGCATAAAAACTTGGTATTATACGACTAATCTTCATCGAGGTGCATTTATGCTGCCGAAATATGTTGAAGATTTACTTGCAGAAGAAGAAAAATAATTTTATATATTGGAGGAAAACAGAATGAGCAGACTTTTAATTATCGGTTGTGGCGGTGTTGCAGGTGTTGCAATTCACAAGTGTTGTCAGAACAGCGATGTTTTTACAGAAATTTGCATTGCAAGCAGGACAAAATCAAAGTGTGACGCTATAAAAGCAAAACTTGAAAACACAACAAAAACGGTTATTACAACCGCACAGGTAAATGCCGACAGTAAGGATGAACTTGTGGCTCTTATTAATTCATACAAGCCCGATGCGGTATTAAACCTCGCACTTCCGTATCAGGATTTAACAATTATGGACGCCTGCCTTGAAACCAAAACAGACTACATTGATACGGCAAACTATGAACCGGAGGACACAACAGACCCCGAATGGAAAGCCGTTTATGAAAAACGCTGCAAAGACCTTGGCTTTACCGCTTACTTTGATTATTCGTGGCAGTGGGCATATAAAGAAAAGTTTGAAAAAGCAGGTATCACAGCACTTTTGGGTACAGGCTTTGACCCGGGTGTTACAAGCGTATTTACAGCATATGCGCTCAAGCATTATTTTGATGAAATCCATTATATAGATATTCTCGATTGCAACGGCGGCGATCACGGCTATCCGTTTGCAACAAACTTTAACCCTGAAATCAATCTTCGTGAGGTATCCGCAAACGGCTCGTATTGGGAAGACGGCAAGTGGATTGAAACCAAACCTATGGAGATTAAGAGAGTGTATAACTTTGACGGTGTGGGCGAAAAGGATATGTACCTGCTTCACCACGAGGAAATCGAGTCACTCGCAAAGAATATCCCGAATGTAAAGCGTATTCGCTTCTTTATGACATTCGGACAGAGCTACCTTACACATATGCAGTGCCTTGAGAATGTCGGTATGCTTTCTACTGAGCCTGTTATGTATGAGGGCAGAGAAATTGTACCGATTCAGTTCTTAAAGGCTCTTTTGCCTGACCCTGCATCTCTCGGTCCACGCACTAAGGGCAAGACAAATATCGGCTGTATCTTTACAGGCGTTAAGGACGGCAAAGAAAAGACAATTTACATCTACAATATGTGCGACCATCAGGAGTGCTATAAAGAGGTCGGCTCGCAAGCTGTATCGTACACAACAGGTGTGCCGGCTATGATCGGTGCGTCACTTGTTCTTAGCGGTCAGTGGAAAAAGCCTGGTGTTTATAATGTTGAGGAGTTTGACCCCGATCCGTATATGGAGGCACTTAATAAATTCGGTCTTCCTTGGGTTGTTGACGAAAATCCCGTAACAGTTGAGTAAGCCGATGAAATTTACAGAATTAAAAACACCTTGCTATGTTATAGATGAGCAAAAGCTGATAAAAAACCTTGAAATATTAAAAAGCGTTCAAGACAGAACAGGCTGTAAAATCCTGCTTGCTCAAAAGGCTTTTTCGGCATTTTGCGTGTATCCGCTTATGAGCAAATACCTGTCGGGAACAACCGCAAGCGGGCTTTATGAGGCTAAACTCGGTCACGAATGTTTCGGAAAAGAAACGCACATTTTCGCACCTGCTTTTAAGGAGAATGATTTTGAAGAGATTTTAAAAATCTGCGGTCATATTGTTTTTAACTCATTTTCTCAACTTGAAAAATACAGGAATAAATGGCAAAATGCAGATGTAAGCGTAGGCATACGACTTAACCCCGAATTTTCCACACAAGAGGGACACGAAATCTATGACCCGTGCGCTTACGGTTCAAGACTTGGGGTTACAAAGGCAAATTTCAGAGAAGATTTGCTTGACGGAGTTGAGGGCTTTCACTTTCACACATTGTGCGAGCAAAATTCAGATGATTTGGTGTCTACTTTTAAGGCAGTTGAAGAAAAGTTCGGCAAGTATTTTTATAACGCAAAATGGCTTAACTTTGGCGGCGGACATCATATTACACGAGATGATTACGATACAAAGGCGCTTGTTGACCTTATAAAGTATGTTCAAAATAAATACGATGTTGAAGTTTATCTTGAACCCGGTGAGGCAGCGGCACTGAATGCAGGCTATCTTATTACAGAGGTTATGGACATTGTTCACAACGGACTTGATATTCTGATTCTTGATGCATCTGCCGCCTGTCATATGCCTGATGTTCTTGAAATGCCGTACAGGCCACCGCTCAAAAACAGCGGTAAGCCTAATGAAAAAGCGTTTACTTATCGTTTGTCATCTTGTACCTGCCTTGCAGGCGATGTAATCGGCGATTACAGCTTTGACAGTGAAGTTAAAATCGGTGACAGACTGATTTTTGAGGATATGGCGATTTACTCAATGGTAAAGAACAATACCTTTAACGGTATGCCGCTGCCGTCAATTGTGCTTATGCATAATGAAGATAACTGCGAGGTTATAAAAGAATTTTCGTACAACGATTTTAAAGAGAGGCTTTCATAAATGAGCTTTGAGTATATAAAAAACAAATTTCCGACTGACGATGGCTTTTGTATGCCTGCTGAATTTTCAAAACATTCCGCCACCGTTATGATTTGGCCCGAAAGACCCGGAAGTTGGTGCTATGAGGCAAAATTTGCCGAAAAGGTTTTTGCGGAAATTATAGGAAAAATTGCGGAGTTTGAAAAGGTATTTGTGCTTGCAAGCGACAAAAAATTTGCTCATGCAAAGGCTTGCCTTGTATGTGTTAAAAATGCGGAAGTTTTGAATATAAATTCCGATGATGCATGGGCAAGGGATACCGCCCCGACTTTTGTTGTAAACAATAACGGCGAAATTCGTGCCATCGACTGGCAATTCAACGCATGGGGCGGCGAATATGACGGTCTGTATGCAAATTGGGAGAATGACGATAAAATTCCATATGAACTTTGCAAAACGCTTGGCGTTCCGTTGTATGACGCACATCCGTTTGTGCTTGAGGGCGGCTCAATTCATACTGACGGAGAGGGCACGCTCATTACAACAGAAGAATGTCTGTTAAGCAAAGGCAGAAATCCGCAGCTGACAAAAGCCGAGATTGAAGAAAAGCTAAATAAATACCTCGGTATAAATAAAACAATCTGGCTGCCAAAGGGTATTTATAATGACGAAACCAACGGTCATATAGATAACATATGCGCATTCGTCGCTCCCGCAGAGGTTGTACTTGCGTGGTGTGATGATGAAAACGACCCGCAATATGCAATATCAAAAGCGTGCCTTGATATTCTTGAAAATTCAACCGACAATAAAGGAAGGAAGATTAAGGTTCATAAACTTCCTGTTCCGAAAATTCCCGTGACAGTTACCGAAAATGATATAAAAGGATATATATTCGAGGATGGAGAGGACACAAGAGAAGTAGGAGAAAGGCTTGCGGCATCGTATGTTAATTTTTATTTTTGCAACGGCGCTGTGATTTTGCCTCAATTCGGCGGTGAAAATGCCGAAAGCGACAGAGTTGCCGCAGAAATTCTTGAAAGAGTTTGCAAGGACAGAAAAATTATTCCAATTTATGCAAGAGATATTATTGTCGGCGGAGGCAATATTCACTGCATTACACAACAAATTCCGTTTGCCGATAAGGGAGGTAAAATATGAGAAAAGTTAAGGTATCGGCGGTTCAGATGAAATGTACAACCGATGTTTGGGAGAATATAGCAAATGCCGAAAAATTTGTGCGAAAGGCAAAAGAAGACGGCGCAAATATTGTTTTACTCCCCGAACTGTTTGAAAGACAGTATTTTTGTCAGGAAAGACGATATGACTACTACAATTTTGCTAAGCCTACCCTTGAAAACGACGCTGTAAAACATTTTGTAAAACTTGCGAAAGAACTTGAGATTGTTATTCCTGTCAGCTTTTACGAGCGTGACGGAAACCGCCTTTTTAACAGTGCTGCGGTAATTGATGCGGACGGCGAAATTCTGGGTTTATACCGTAAGACTCACATTCCCGACGACCATTATTATCAGGAAAAATTTTACTTTATTCCGGGTGATACGGGGTTCAAAACTTTTAAAACTAAGTTCGGTACAATCGGTGTAGGCATTTGCTGGGATCAATGGTTCCCTGAAACCGCAAGAGCCCTCGCATTAAATGGCGCCGAATTGATTTTCTATCCGACTGCTATCGGTTCAGAACCTATACTTGAGTGCGACAGTATGCCGCATTGGAGAAGATGTATGCAGGGACATTCTGCGGCAAATGTAATTCCCATAATTGCGGCAAACCGCATAGGTAGGGAAGATGTAACCCCTTGTGACGAAAACGGCAATCAGACCTCCTCACTCGTTTTTTACGGCTCATCTTTCATTACAAACGAAACGGGAGAGATTATTAAATCTGCGTCAAGAGATGAAGAAACCGTGCTTATAGCAGAGTTTGACCTTGATGAGATTTTTCAAAACAGACTCGGCTGGGGAATATTCCGTGACAGACGCCCGGATTGCTATAAGGTAATAACCGAAAAGTGATTAGGAGAAAAATATGTGCTTGATATGCGACAGAATATTAAAAAGTAAAATGCTGATTTAATTTCTGATACATAACAAAATCATAAAAACATAAAAACAGAGCAGACTGTAATTTTAAGTCTGCTCTGTTTGCTTTGATTTTGATTATTTATCCGCCTGAATTTTTACGAACTGTTCCTGCATATAGCTGTAAACATCGTCGGGTACATTTGTAAATACATAACATTTGTCGAGATATTCGTCACTCGGAAAGATAAGTTCGTTATTCTTTATATCCTCGTCAAGATACTCGTCATATGCTTTCTGATTAGGTGTTGCGTAGTAGAGATATTCAAAGTTAGCTGCCGCAATTTCAGGTGACTGCATAAAGTTAATGAATTTTTCGGCATTCTTTTTGTTTTTACTGCAAGTAGGAATACACATTGCGTCATAGAAAAGGTTAGAGCCGTTTTCGGGCATTGCATAGTCCAAATCTTCGTTATTTTCCATCATCATAACGATATCGCCTGCGTAGTACGGTGCAATTGTCGACTGACTGTTTTCCATTTCTGTGAAAACCTGATCCATTACATATTTCTTAAGCAAAGGCTTTTGTTCGGAAAGCTTTGCCGCCGCCTTGTCAACATCTTCTTTTGTGCATTCGGCAGGATTAATACCGCAAAGCTGCATTGCAATGGCCATTGCGTCACGGCTGTTGTTAAACATAAGAATGTCGCCGCTTAACGATTTATCCCAAAGTGCTTCCCATGAAGTTGGCTTTGTTGCCACTTTTGTTTTGTCATAAACCATTGAAGTAACGCCCCAGGTGTAGCAAACAGTGTATTTACCCTCAGGGTCGCAGGAAAGATTTTTAAAGCGTTCCATAAGGTTATCTTTGTTAGGAATGTTGCTGTAATCAAGTTCCTGCAGCATATTTTCGCTTATGAGCTTGCTTATCATATAATCTGACGGAATAATAACATCATAACTTACATTGCTGTTTTTAAGCATATTGTAAAGCTCTTCGTTGGTTTCGTAAGTGGTGTAGTTTACCTTGATGTTGTACTCTTTTTCAAATTCGTCAATTACATCAAGCGTACCGTCCTCGCCGTTTGCAATGTAGTCACCCCAGTTATATACATTAACTTCACCGTCATAGCTTTTGCCGCAGCCTGCCATTGCACTGCAAGCCGCTGTACCGATGAGTAAAGAAAGAACAACACAGCCAAATTTTTTCATTTTCAATCTCCCTTATTCAGTTTATTTTTTCACCTTTTCCTCGTGTTTGTCACGAATATTTATAAGTATCATAACGATAAGTACCGCTAAAAACAAAAGTGCGGAAAGCGCATTGATTTTTGGTGATATTCTTCTATGTGTCATTGAGTAAATTTCAATAGAAAGATTTTGGAACTTTGCTCCTCTTGTAAAGTAAGTGATTATAAAATCGTCAAGAGAGTAAGTAAAGCTCATTAAAAGTCCGGAGAAAATACCCGGCATCAGCTCGTGAATTACCACCTTGTAAAAAGCCTGCCATTGATTACAGCCGAGGTCGAGCGCCGCATCATAAATACTTTGGTCCATCTTGTGTATTCTCGGCATAACATTAAGCACTACAAAAGGAACGCAAAAACATATATGAGCAATAAGCACGGTAACAAAACCCATTTCAAAGTTAAATAAAACACCTAAAAATGTAAATAAAAGCATAAGCGATACACCCATTACAATGTCAGGGCTGATAATCGGAATGTTAGACGCACTCTGTATAAGCAGTCTTTTTTTACCTTTGAAATTGCTTATTCCTATAGCTGCGGCAGTGCCGAGTACGGTTGCGAAAATTGATGCGAGTACGGCAATTATAAGCGAATTGCCGAGAGCGTTTATAATTTTATCATCTCTGAAAAGTTCTTCATACCATTTGAACGAAAAGCCTTTCCATACAGTAGTTTTACCCTCGTTGAACGAAAATATAATGAGTACAAAAATCGGAAGATATAAAAACAACATCACAAGCGTTGTATATATCTTTGAGGCAATATGCTTGTTTTTCATTATGCAATCGCCTCCTCATCTCCAAAGAAATTCATAAGCACAAGGAACACAAGGATAAATACCATCAGTATCAGCGAAATCGCCGAACCCGTACTTTGGTCTGTCCAGAACACCTTGTCTATTATGTCACCGATCATAATGTCATTTGTGCCGCCCAGGTATTGAGCTACAAGGAAAGTGCTTGCCGAAGGAACAAACACAAGAGTAATGCCCGAAATTACACCCGGAATACTCAGTGGCAATACTACCTTGCTGAATACATGAAATCCGTTTGAACCGAGGTCTTGAGCCGCCTCAATAAGACCATTGTCAATTTTACTCATAACAGTGTAAATCGGAAGAATCATAAACGGAAGATACTCATAAACCATACCGAGCACAACCGCACCCGAATTTCCGAGGTATGTACCGTGTATTCCGAAGAATGATAAAATTGTATCGAGCGGACCGTTTGACTGTAAAATCGTAACCCATGCGTATATTCTAAGCAAAAAGTTCATCCACATTGGAATCATCAAAAGCATATTTACAAAATTCTGCGTTGACGGTTTCATTTTTGTAAGCATATAAGCAAGCGGATAAGCAATAAGCAAACAGATTGCGGTTGATATTAATGCAATCCAAAGCGACCTTAAAAATACTTCTTTATAAAAGAAAGCCTTTTCAAAAGCCTCCAACGAAAATCCGCCGTTCTTGCCTGTAAAAGCTGTAATACCGACCATTATCATCGGTATCATTGTAAATACCGCCATCCAAATTATATAGGGAATAGAGGGCTTGCGTGATTTCATCTTTAGCCCTCCTTATCGGATAAAACTTCAAATTTCGCTTTATCAAAATCAAACGAGAGCGGTACATAAGTGGCAACCTGTTCGTCAGTGTCGCTTAGCATAAGCCATTTTCGTGTGTCCGACTCAAGGATAATCTCATTATGTTCACCCTTATAAATAACAGATTCAATATATAAATCCGTAAGGTCACCGTTGCCGTCACCCGCAAGTGAAAGTGCGTCCGGCGGAAGAATGATTTTTAACTTTGTGCCTTCCTTAAAATAATGATTTGGCACTTCAATGGTTTCGTCTTCAAACTCAAAGCTGAATGTATTTTCGTCTTCGTTTGCGGAAGAAACCGTTACTTCGATTTCATTATTATAGAACGGCAGGAGTTTATTCATAATCTGAATATTAAACGGAATTACCTGCATACCAATCTGACTGCCGATTTCTGCGGAAGAAGTGGAATGTATAAGGATTTCGCACTTGCCGCACATTACGCTCATTTCGTAGTGAACGCCCTTAAATGTCGATTTTACTACAGTGCCTGCAAGCTGACCTTTTTCGGGAGTTGTAATTTCAATATCCTCGGGACGGATTACAACATCGACAGGTGTGTTTTCGCCAAAGCCCTTATCTACGCACTCAAACTGCTTGCCGAGAATTTCTACACGGCAGTCGCCGAGCATTATGCCGTTAAGAATATTTGCCTCGCCGATAAAATCCGCAACAAATGCATTTACGGGTTCGTTGTAAATATCTTCAGGTGAGCCAACCTGCTCAACAACACCGTTGTTCATTACAATAACGGTATCGCTCATTGTAAGAGCCTCTTCTTGATCGTGTGTTACATATATAAAAGTTTTTTGAGAGTTTTGCTGAATTTCTTTTAATTCAATCTGCATACTCTTTCTTAGCTTAAGGTCAAGCGCACCGAGCGGTTCGTCAAGCAAAATAACTTCCGGGTCACACACCAAAGCCCTTGCAATGGCAACACGCTGCTGCTGACCGCCCGAAAGTTTTGTGATAGCTCGCTTTTCATATCCTTTAAGGTCAACAACCGCAAGCATTTTTGAAACACGCTCTTTAATTTCGTTTTTCGGTAGTTTTTTCAGTTTTAAACCGAAAGCGACATTGTCAAACACATTAAGATGTGGGAAAAGCGAATATTTTTGAAAGACCGTATTAACATTTCTTTTGTTTGGCGGTGTGCCGTTGATTCTTTTACCGTCAAAGAGAACATCTCCGCTTTCAGGTTCGACAAAACCGCCGATAATTCTTAGGGTAGTGGTTTTTCCGCAGCCGCTCGGCCCGAGAATAGTAATAAATTCCTTGTCTTTAAAGTCAAGATTTATATGGTTTAATATTACCTCTCCGTCAAATCGGACGAATATATCCCTTAAAGATATAATGGTATTTTTTTCTGACTGCTCCATTAACGCACCCCTGTTCATAAAAAAATCTAATATGCTGTATTTATTGCATAACTAAAGGACGGAGAGTGACAATTGGCAAAAGCTTTGACCAAGCGAACACTGTCCGCCCCTACAATTTACTGTAGCAATATTGTAAAGACAAAAGCATACCAGTAAATTATAGTCTTTTTTGCAGTAAAAGTCAATTATTATATTTTCGCAAATACCGCTTTTATTGTGTGTGTTAAAATGATGTGAACCAATAAAAAAAGAGAAGCAGAAAATACGGATATAGTTTGTCAAGTGTAAGAAGAAGGCAATTCGCAAATATTCGGAACTGACGGTACCGGGAGAAAAAGTACAGATGGTCACATCTATTTACAACGCAGAAGATATGTAAAATGCAATTGAGAAAACGCTTTGCTTTTTATATGTCATATGATATAATAATGTGTAAGTAAAGTGGGTAGAAGACCTGCAATCTGTAATCAAATTACAGGTTTTCTACCCTTGTATAAAAATATAGTTAATTATACAAAAGGCATATTTTGTATAATTCGAGGAATACTGCACAAAGAAACTTAAACGCTGCGTTAATAGATTTCAGCATAATAACTACTTCAAACCGCTTTGGTCGTGATTAGAAAGAATTTTTGATAAGTCATCCATTATCTTATTAGTCACATCGAGGCGGTTTTTTGCTAATATAAATTCAAGTAAATCTATAGTATCGTATTCATATATACGAAAGAAATCTTTGTACTGCAAGTAATCATTTTCTGCACGCTGTTGCTCATAAAATATGTATTCCCACATCGCAATAATTTTATATTCCTGTTCAGTCATAGAACCACCAGCGAATCAAAATTACCAATTACATCAAGCTTAGCTTTATCAAGCAAACTCTGATGTCTTACATTAAGTTTAACACGGCTGCGGCGGTTAAGAAGTTCAAGAAATTCATCAAAACCAAAAAGCGCTATATAAGCAACAAGAGCACTTGGTAATTGTCTTTCTACAAAGCGCTGTAAATTAGATGTAGTATAATCATCAGCTTGCTTAGTTAATTTAACAGCTGATACATCATCAAGAAACTTGAGCCAATAAGGCTTAATAACAGCACGACTAATATTACTGTCAGATTCATTATTCTCTACAATAGTAAGATAATTGACTATAACACCACGAAAAAGCGAATTAATAGAATTTTCAATGCACAAACCTGCAAAAACTTCCGCCCGCTCTCGTCTAAGCTGAATTTCAAATCTAACCCAATGTGCGCAATCTGCTTTTTGTTCTGCTTTCTTATCATAAATACGGAACATTATTTCAGATTGTTTAGAACCGCAATAAATAGTAAATGTACGCTTATCTATAGATTTAGAATGTATACGCTCAATAGGAAAAGCACGAAAACGAGAACGGTAATTACCTGCTACTATGTCAGATTCAATCTGATACAAATCTAAACAGCCTGTAAAATCATCATAACTAACATCTATACGAGTAATATTAATTTCATCCTTATTATCTAAACAATAACGAATTAAATCAATAAAATTACCGCCGTTATCCTCAAACATTCTACAGCCAGAGCCCGACATCTCAAGACATACACCCATATTATCTTGACCGTCAAAATGAATATGAATACCTCCGCAATAAAGTTGTTGACGGTAACCGTGAAATCCTTTACTATTAAGCCAATTTTCTTCATTTAAATTCAAAAGTTGTATTAAAGAATAAGGACTATCAATCTTGCTTGAAAAAGCAAAATAATCGAAAAAAACATTATTAGTCATAATAACACCCCATAAAAAGAATTAAACAAAATATCAGTGTCACCGCAGGGAAAACGCTCAGCGTTTTCCCTTTGCGTTTGACACAACGATATTTGTTGTATTAATTACTTGTTGCTTAGGAGCAAAGCCAACACGACTTAAACGCTCAATAAGCAAGTAACTGTTGTATAAATCTCTTAAACTATCAGTTTGTACAAAAGACTGATAGTCTTTTTTGCGGAGTTTTCTCCGCTTGTCCCTGCTGGGATTGTCTGCATACTCTATGTAAGCATCTGCATCATAATATTTTAGCCTTGTATATCGGCTAAAGAGAGTTTGACAAACCACGACAATGAAACATTGTTCCCTAAGTGGTTTAGCAACACGAGTAAAAACTTGAGAAGTTGCTAAAATACAAACACGCTGCTTACGCTGCTGCGTAACTTGGCTTAAAAGCGTTTCAGGAAAATCTTTACTATTCGCACAACTAAACTCATTTTGAATTTCATCGATTGCAAAAATAACACCGTCAGTACCGTTTTTCAAAGACGAATCCAAAAGGTCATTAAGACTATTAAGCGGTGCGGTTTCGTACTTATAGCCAAAATTTGTATATATCTTAGCTTTTGGATAACGCTTACGGTATCGTTCAAGGTCATATACAAGACCTATCGTCTTCCCTGCTCCCTGTCTACCTGTATAAACTCGCAAGCCGTAGAGCTTGAAATAGTCCTTATTAAAGTTCTTTAAGTCTTTAAGTTTATACCGGAGCAGCTGAGGCAATGAAAAAATAAACCGCCTGAAAATGCAAACAAAAATTCCAATTATTAAATATATCCACATTAAAATCACCCACACAAAGGAATAAGACGATAAACAAAAAGAACAATACCGGCACTAATCTTAATACCAAACCAACAAGATACACAACCGGCAAAAAGAAGAAGAACATCCGCACCAACAAGCCAATTACCATATACGCACACAGTAGCAAGAGTATTAACAAAATCCAAAGGAATAGAAAAAAAAGACAAACCGCCAATAAGACCAGATATAAGACTAACAGCAAAATCAATTAAAACTTGAAAAATCATTTAATCTAATCATCCTTTCGAGAACTTGCAAACAAAGAACCTAATGATAAACCTTCTTGACCAATAAACCTTAAAAATTGATTAATATTATATAAAACAAGAAGAAAAATAATAAACCCCCTAATAGCAGGGCGAAAAGTATTGACAGCTTTCAAAAGAAAACTACTGTCAAAAACAGTACCAGTAAAAGTAATAGAACCTACTTGAATAGTACCTTGTTGATTACCTATTTCAGCTTCAGTACCAAAAACTTCAGAAATATCAAAAGAATTAACACCAAAAGCATTTTTAAAATTGTTTACAAGATTATCAATGCTATTATTAATGTGTTCAGTATCAGGAATGAAAATAAATTTAATGCCATTTAAAATATTTTCAGGCAAAGAAACAACAGTACTAAAAATGTTCTGAATGATAGATAAAACAGTATTAAAGGAATTTTCAAAAAAATTCCATACCATTTGAGGAATATCTTTAATGAAATTCCAAATAAGTTGAGGTAAACTACTTACATTTTGCCAAATTAAACTCGGAATTTGTGTAATACTTTCGGCACAAGACTGCAACCAACTAACAATGCTATTAAGGATATTCCACAGATTGTCAAAATAAGTGAATCCGCCACCACTTTCTCCCCCACTTGCTCCTGTACTGGGTTGAGTAGCCGTTCCAGAAGAGTTAGGGGTCTTTGAAAAAAAACAGAACCGTCAGCAGAATTGATTATGTCAACAGTAGAATAAATTACATCAGAAAAAGAAGTAGAAAAATTATTTAAAACACGATTAGAGCCTTCGACAACATCAGTATTTACAAAAGAATTAAGAGATTTATCATATTCATAATTAAGAATATCATTACAATGCATACCAAGACCAGAAGTATCATTCCAAAATTTGTTATCATCAAAAAACTTAACATTAAGGAAATAACGAGGAATGTCATCAGAGCCACCGATTGAACAAGATACAAAATAATATTTACTTTTTACTGAATATTTTTTAAAAGTAGAGTCACTTTCAAGACAACTCTTAACATAATCAGCTTGAAAAACATCAACAGATGAATATTTATCATCAAGTGCAAACGCAGATACGCAAGAAGAAACAACAACACATAAAACCGCAAGAGCAACTACAATATATTTTTTAAACTTAATAAAAATCACCACCTTAAAAAAATAGCCCCCCGTGGTAGTGCCACGAGGGGAACGGCTCACACAGAGAATTAAAGGAACTTATAAATAATTCTCGGAATAAGAGAGATACCCACAAACACAGCCATAATACCGATACCCACAGGTACAAGAGTACTAAGACCGGAGTCGATAGCAGTCTGAATAGGTTTAATTAATTCAGCTGTAATAGCAAAATCCAATACGCTACACCTCCTTTAAAAAATATCATAGAATGTCAGAGCTTTGTACAATAGATAACATACAAACACACCAACGGCAACAGCAAGCACAAAAAGTAAAATACTGTTCGTCAGTTGCGATTGACTAAGTAATTCATCAAGTGTCGCTATTTTCTGAATCGCCTGCGTTGTCGGTTGCGTCGATAATTCCATATTTTTTGCACCTCAATTTTTCGATGTACTCTTTAAAATAGTTAACACAACTTTTAACAAAGTCAATAAATCCGAAAATAGCAAACGCAACAATCAGCAAAGAAAAAACATACTGCATTTTTTTACACCTCATTAAAGTAAGTTAATGCCGATAAGTGAACCATATTGATTGAAGTCAAGTTCAGCTTCGGACGGAACAGGAACATTAACAAGCACATCAGGACGAACAGAAACTTCAAGAGCTTGTTCACCCTCGGAATCTTTCTGATCAAGAGGAAAAGGAATTATACAAGACATCTTACCAAAGCTGACTAACTCACCTGTTTTCTTGTCGGTGAAACTTCCTGATCGCTTACCTATAATTTTTACTTTCATTTTTACCTCCTTGATTGAATTTTTTTGAATAGATTTATTAGGGGCACTCGGAAAGACTTGACATTAAGTAACTTAAAAATCGTAGTGTTACATACTCCGTTATGCATACCGGGAGAATTGCTCTAATTTGTGTCTTTTTTATGTTGCCTAAACCGAGTGATTAACATATTTCTTTGACTAAATCGAATTTGAATAAATCGTCATAATCAACGATATAAGAAACATCAGAATTGCGTTCAGATAATCTTACTTTACCAATACAAACAGATAAGTAAAACTCATAACTACCGCACTCAAGTTTAAAAAAACTACCGCTTTTAAAAAAATAGAAATCGTTAAATTTTTTATTTTTAAGTAAATGAAAATAAGACCGACAAAGTTTTACCATCTTTGATTTATTTACATTAAGTCTAAATAGTTTAAGTTCTTTCTGTTCAAGCATTTTTAATGTCCCCTATTATTTAGTGTAGTCAATATATGAACTATCTAATATTATTATAGTTCACATATCAACTAAATACAATAGTTAATATGTGAACTATGGTAAAATCTACTAAAGTAACAAAAAAGAGGTTTTAAAATATGAATTATGCACAAAACATTAAAAGTCTTAGAGAAGATAACGATTTATACCAAAAAGATATAGCAAAGATATTAGGAACTACACAAAGTTATTACGCTCAATACGAAAATGGCAAAAGACCATTGCCAATAGAACATCTAATAACATTATGTAAATTCTATAATGTTTCAGCTGATTACATACTCGGACTTACAAAAAATCCAAAACCAAACTGGTCAATAAAAAACAACATAAATATAAATTATGGAAATGTACAAATGAAATAAGGTGAAATAATGAACAACACATATAACCCATTACCACAATATAAACAAATGCAATACATAAATACAAACGGTTTCTATCCGTACAAGGAACGAAAATTATTAACTAATAACGAATACAGATTTTACTATAATTTAGTTCAGTTAGCAGATAAGTATAATTTATCTGTTCAAGTAAAAATGCGATTAGCTGATATAATTGAAGTAGATAAAGGCAAAATAACAAATCAAGAGTATATGAGTTACTTCGGTAAAATTAAATCAAAGCATATAGATTTTGTATTAACACATAAATACACTATGCAAATGATAGCAGCTATAGAGCTTGACGATAAGAGCCACCAAAAACAAAACCGTATAGAAAGAGATGCTTTTGTAAATAACGCACTTACAGCCGCAGGGATTGACTTTATAAGAAGTTATAATTTTAATATTAATTCATTAGAGCCGATAATAGTATATATTTTGAGGAAGAAAAACATCATAAGATAATTAATTGTAAGTTGTACCCCCCTGTTAGCGGAGGGGGGTTAAGTCGGACTAAAAATCCGACTTTTTCTTTTTGGAAAGTTTCTGCATTTTTAAATTAATGTAAAAAATAAGAACGATAGCGCATTATAACATAGTGCAGAAAAAGAATGAGAACCGCAAGGCGAATGTTGACAAGGGCGAGCTCTTGCTTTTGTGCAGCGCTCAGACTTATTATATAAACAAAATGCGTACCACGCTTAAACTCTTACAGCTCGCATAAAAGGTTGACAAAGGGCTTTGCCCTTTACCCAGCAGGAGGCAAGCCCCCTGCACCCACGGTCGCAAGCTCCCTTATCCGAGCAGAAAGTTTCAGAAAATTCTAAATTTAAATTCCCGAATAAAAATTTGCAATTTATAAAAATCTGTATTATTATAAGTAAAGAATAAATTATACAAATTCTTAGCAATCAATGTTTTGTATAATTGAGGGAAGATTAACTATACTCGCAAGGCATATTTTGTATAATTCGAGGAATACTGCACAAAGAAACTTAAACGCTGCGTTAATAGATTTCAGCATAATAACTACTTCAAACCGCTTTGGTCGTGATTAGAAAGAATTTTTGATAAGTCATCCATTATCTTATTAGTCACATCGAGGCGGTTTTTTGCTAATATAAATTCAAGTAAATCTATAGTATCGTATTCATATATACGAAAGAAATCTTTGTACTGCAAGTAATCATTTTCTGCACGCTGTTGCTCATAAAATATGTATTCCCACATCGCAATAATTTTATATTCCTGTTCAGTCATAGAACCACCAGCGAATCAAAATTACCAATTACATCAAGCTTAGCTTTATCAAGCAAACTCTGATGTCTTACATTAAGTTTAACACGGCTGCGGCGGTTAAGAAGTTCAAGAAATTCATCAAAACCAAAAAGCGCTATATAAGCAACAAGAGCACTTGGTAATTGTCTTTCTACAAAGCGCTGTAAATTAGATGTAGTATAATCATCAGCTTGCTTAGTTAATTTAACAGCTGATACATCATCAAGAAACTTGAGCCAATAAGGCTTAATAACAGCACGACTAATATTACTGTCAGATTCATTATTCTCTACAATAGTAAGATAATTGACTATAACACCACGAAAAAGCGAATTAATAGAATTTTCAATGCACAAACCTGCAAAAACTTCCGCCCGCTCTCGTCTAAGCTGAATTTCAAATCTAACCCAATGTGCGCAATCTGCTTTTTGTTCTGCTTTCTTATCATAAATACGGAACATTATTTCAGATTGTTTAGAACCGCAATAAATAGTAAATGTACGCTTATCTATAGATTTAGAATGTATACGCTCAATAGGAAAAGCACGAAAACGAGAACGGTAATTACCTGCTACTATGTCAGATTCAATCTGATACAAATCTAAACAGCCTGTAAAATCATCATAACTAACATCTATACGAGTAATATTAATTTCATCCTTATTATCTAAACAATAACGAATTAAATCAATAAAATTACCGCCGTTATCCTCAAACATTCTACAGCCAGAGCCCGACATCTCAAGACATACACCCATATTATCTTGACCGTCAAAATGAATATGAATACCTCCGCAATAAAGTTGTTGACGGTAACCGTGAAATCCTTTACTATTAAGCCAATTTTCTTCATTTAAATTCAAAAGTTGTATTAAAGAATAAGGACTATCAATCTTGCTTGAAAAAGCAAAATAATCGAAAAAAACATTATTAGTCATAATAACACCCCATAAAAAGAATTAAACAAAATATCAGTGTCACCGCAGGGAAAACGCTCAGCGTTTTCCCTTTGCGTTTGACACAACGATATTTGTTGTATTAATTACTTGTTGCTTAGGAGCAAAGCCAACACGACTTAAACGCTCAATAAGCAAGTAACTGTTGTATAAATCTCTTAAACTATCAGTTTGTACAAAAGACTGATAGTCTTTTTTGCGGAGTTTTCTCCGCTTGTCCCTGCTGGGATTGTCTGCATACTCTATGTAAGCATCTGCATCATAATATTTTAGCCTTGTATATCGGCTAAAGAGAGTTTGACAAACCACGACAATGAAACATTGTTCCCTAAGTGGTTTAGCAACACGAGTAAAAACTTGAGAAGTTGCTAAAATACAAACACGCTGCTTACGCTGCTGCGTAACTTGGCTTAAAAGCGTTTCAGGAAAATCTTTACTATTCGCACAACTAAACTCATTTTGAATTTCATCGATTGCAAAAATAACACCGTCAGTACCGTTTTTCAAAGACGAATCCAAAAGGTCATTAAGACTATTAAGCGGTGCGGTTTCGTACTTATAGCCAAAATTTGTATATATCTTAGCTTTTGGATAACGCTTACGGTATCGTTCAAGGTCATATACAAGACCTATCGTCTTCCCTGCTCCCTGTCTACCTGTATAAACTCGCAAGCCGTAGAGCTTGAAATAGTCCTTATTAAAGTTCTTTAAGTCTTTAAGTTTATACCGGAGCAGCTGAGGCAATGAAAAAATAAACCGCCTGAAAATGCAAACAAAAATTCCAAT
Organism: Ruminococcus intestinalis; assembly: GCF_014288065.1. Taxonomy (NCBI): domain Bacteria; kingdom Bacillati; phylum Bacillota; class Clostridia; order Eubacteriales; family Oscillospiraceae; genus Ruminococcus; species Ruminococcus intestinalis. The sequence goes on from NZ_JACOPS010000001.1 coordinate 521,665, forward strand.
TATTAAATATATCCACATTAAAATCACCCACACAAAGGAATAAGACGATAAACAAAAAGAACAATACCGGCACTAATCTTAATACCAAACCAACAAGATACACAACCGGCAAAAAGAAGAAGAACATCCGCACCAACAAGCCAATTACCATATACGCACACAGTAGCAAGAGTATTAACAAAATCCAAAGGAATAGAAAAAAAAGACAAACCGCCAATAAGACCAGATATAAGACTAACAGCAAAATCAATTAAAACTTGAAAAATCATTTAATCTAATCATCCTTTCGAGAACTTGCAAACAAAGAACCTAATGATAAACCTTCTTGACCAATAAACCTTAAAAATTGATTAATATTATATAAAACAAGAAGAAAAATAATAAACCCCCTAATAGCAGGGCGAAAAGTATTGACAGCTTTCAAAAGAAAACTACTGTCAAAAACAGTACCAGTAAAAGTAATAGAACCTACTTGAATAGTACCTTGTTGATTACCTATTTCAGCTTCAGTACCAAAAACTTCAGAAATATCAAAAGAATTAACACCAAAAGCATTTTTAAAATTGTTTACAAGATTATCAATGCTATTATTAATGTGTTCAGTATCAGGAATGAAAATAAATTTAATGCCATTTAAAATATTTTCAGGCAAAGAAACAACAGTACTAAAAATGTTCTGAATGATAGATAAAACAGTATTAAAGGAATTTTCAAAAAAATTCCATACCATTTGAGGAATATCTTTAATGAAATTCCAAATAAGTTGAGGTAAACTACTTACATTTTGCCAAATTAAACTCGGAATTTGTGTAATACTTTCGGCACAAGACTGCAACCAACTAACAATGCTATTAAGGATATTCCACAGATTGTCAAAATAAGTGAATCCGCCACCACTTTCTCCCCCACTTGCTCCTGTACTGGGTTGAGTAGCCGTTCCAGAAGAGTTAGGGGTCTTTGAAAAAAAACAGAACCGTCAGCAGAATTGATTATGTCAACAGTAGAATAAATTACATCAGAAAAAGAAGTAGAAAAATTATTTAAAACACGATTAGAGCCTTCGACAACATCAGTATTTACAAAAGAATTAAGAGATTTATCATATTCATAATTAAGAATATCATTACAATGCATACCAAGACCAGAAGTATCATTCCAAAATTTGTTATCATCAAAAAACTTAACATTAAGGAAATAACGAGGAATGTCATCAGAGCCACCGATTGAACAAGATACAAAATAATATTTACTTTTTACTGAATATTTTTTAAAAGTAGAGTCACTTTCAAGACAACTCTTAACATAATCAGCTTGAAAAACATCAACAGATGAATATTTATCATCAAGTGCAAACGCAGATACGCAAGAAGAAACAACAACACATAAAACCGCAAGAGCAACTACAATATATTTTTTAAACTTAATAAAAATCACCACCTTAAAAAAATAGCCCCCCGTGGTAGTGCCACGAGGGGAACGGCTCACACAGAGAATTAAAGGAACTTATAAATAATTCTCGGAATAAGAGAGATACCCACAAACACAGCCATAATACCGATACCCACAGGTACAAGAGTACTAAGACCGGAGTCGATAGCAGTCTGAATAGGTTTAATTAATTCAGCTGTAATAGCAAAATCCAATACGCTACACCTCCTTTAAAAAATATCATAGAATGTCAGAGCTTTGTACAATAGATAACATACAAACACACCAACGGCAACAGCAAGCACAAAAAGTAAAATACTGTTCGTCAGTTGCGATTGACTAAGTAATTCATCAAGTGTCGCTATTTTCTGAATCGCCTGCGTTGTCGGTTGCGTCGATAATTCCATATTTTTTGCACCTCAATTTTTCGATGTACTCTTTAAAATAGTTAACACAACTTTTAACAAAGTCAATAAATCCGAAAATAGCAAACGCAACAATCAGCAAAGAAAAAACATACTGCATTTTTTTACACCTCATTAAAGTAAGTTAATGCCGATAAGTGAACCATATTGATTGAAGTCAAGTTCAGCTTCGGACGGAACAGGAACATTAACAAGCACATCAGGACGAACAGAAACTTCAAGAGCTTGTTCACCCTCGGAATCTTTCTGATCAAGAGGAAAAGGAATTATACAAGACATCTTACCAAAGCTGACTAACTCACCTGTTTTCTTGTCGGTGAAACTTCCTGATCGCTTACCTATAATTTTTACTTTCATTTTTACCTCCTTGATTGAATTTTTTTGAATAGATTTATTAGGGGCACTCGGAAAGACTTGACATTAAGTAACTTAAAAATCGTAGTGTTACATACTCCGTTATGCATACCGGGAGAATTGCTCTAATTTGTGTCTTTTTTATGTTGCCTAAACCGAGTGATTAACATATTTCTTTGACTAAATCGAATTTGAATAAATCGTCATAATCAACGATATAAGAAACATCAGAATTGCGTTCAGATAATCTTACTTTACCAATACAAACAGATAAGTAAAACTCATAACTACCGCACTCAAGTTTAAAAAAACTACCGCTTTTAAAAAAATAGAAATCGTTAAATTTTTTATTTTTAAGTAAATGAAAATAAGACCGACAAAGTTTTACCATCTTTGATTTATTTACATTAAGTCTAAATAGTTTAAGTTCTTTCTGTTCAAGCATTTTTAATGTCCCCTATTATTTAGTGTAGTCAATATATGAACTATCTAATATTATTATAGTTCACATATCAACTAAATACAATAGTTAATATGTGAACTATGGTAAAATCTACTAAAGTAACAAAAAAGAGGTTTTAAAATATGAATTATGCACAAAACATTAAAAGTCTTAGAGAAGATAACGATTTATACCAAAAAGATATAGCAAAGATATTAGGAACTACACAAAGTTATTACGCTCAATACGAAAATGGCAAAAGACCATTGCCAATAGAACATCTAATAACATTATGTAAATTCTATAATGTTTCAGCTGATTACATACTCGGACTTACAAAAAATCCAAAACCAAACTGGTCAATAAAAAACAACATAAATATAAATTATGGAAATGTACAAATGAAATAAGGTGAAATAATGAACAACACATATAACCCATTACCACAATATAAACAAATGCAATACATAAATACAAACGGTTTCTATCCGTACAAGGAACGAAAATTATTAACTAATAACGAATACAGATTTTACTATAATTTAGTTCAGTTAGCAGATAAGTATAATTTATCTGTTCAAGTAAAAATGCGATTAGCTGATATAATTGAAGTAGATAAAGGCAAAATAACAAATCAAGAGTATATGAGTTACTTCGGTAAAATTAAATCAAAGCATATAGATTTTGTATTAACACATAAATACACTATGCAAATGATAGCAGCTATAGAGCTTGACGATAAGAGCCACCAAAAACAAAACCGTATAGAAAGAGATGCTTTTGTAAATAACGCACTTACAGCCGCAGGGATTGACTTTATAAGAAGTTATAATTTTAATATTAATTCATTAGAGCCGATAATAGTATATATTTTGAGGAAGAAAAACATCATAAGATAATTAATTGTAAGTTGTACCCCCCTGTTAGCGGAGGGGCGTTAAGTCGGACTAAAAATCCGACTTTTTCTTTTTGGAAAGTTTCTGCATTTTTAAATTAATGTAAAAAATAAGAACGATAGCGCATTATAACATAGTGCAGAAAAAGAATGAGAACCGCAAGGCGAATGTTGACAAGGGCGAGCTCTTGCTTTTGTGCAGCGCTCAGACTTATTATATAAACAAAATGCGTACCACGCTTAAACTCTTACAGCTCGCATAAAAGGTTGACAAAGGGCTTTGCCCTTTACCCAGCAGGAGGCAAGCCCCCTGCACCCACGGTCGCAAGCTCCCTTATCCGAGCAGAAAGTTTCAGAAAATTCTAAATTTAAATTCCCGAATAAAAATTTGCAATTTATAAAAATCTGTATTATTATAAGTAAAGAATAAATTATACAAATTCTTAGCAATCAATGTTTTGTATAATTGAGGGAAGATTAACTATACTCGCAAGGCATATTTTGTATAATTGAGGGGAAAGGTGAAGCATTTAAATGAGTATTTCTTTCATAGATGAAGCGCCGCAGATAATCAAGGATTACTTGTTTTATATGCAGACGGTCAAAGGAAAATCACAGAAAACCGTTGATGAGTACTACATAGATTTGCGTACATTTTTCAGATTTATAAAATTACAGCGTGGACTTGTTCCGAATGATTCTGAATTTGAGAACATTTCGATTTCTAATGTTGACCTTGAACTTGTGAAAACCGTCACATTGAACGACGCATATGAATTTATGAATTATATTCAGCGTGAGCGCAAAAATCAAAATGTTACCCGTGCCCGTAAATGTTCAAGCCTTAAGGGGTATTTTAACTATCTCGCAACAAAAAAATGTGTGCTCGACAGCAATCCTGTTGAGCAGCTTGAAGTTCCCAAAAAGAAAAAATCTTTGCCAAAGTATCTTACGCTTGAGCAAAGTCTTGAATTGCTGAATGCAGTCGACGGTGATTATAAGGAGCGTGATTACTGTATTCTCACGCTGTTTTTAAATTGCGGCTTGCGTGTGTCTGAAATGGCGTCTTTGAATTACACGGACATTCATCAGGATGACACTATGCGTGTTGTCGGCAAGGGCAACAAAGAACGAATTATTTACCTTAATTCCGCCTGCGTTTCCGCAATCGAAAATTATATGCGGGTGCGGCCCGTTGACGGCGTTAAGGACAAATATGCGCTGTTTATCAGCCGAAATCACCGCAGAATGAGCGTAAAAACCATACAGGCTATGGTGTATAAATATCTTGAAAAAATCGGTCTGAATGCACAGGGCTACTCCTGTCATAAGCTAAGGCACACTGCGGCAACGCTGATGTATCAGTACGGCGGAGTTGACATACGAGTGCTAAAAGATGTGCTCGGTCACGAAAACCTCGGCACAACCGAGATTTACACCCACTTAAGTTCCGAGCAGATGAAAAATGCCGCCGAGAAAAATCCTTTGTCTAAGGTAAAGCAAAAATCCAATAAAAAATCCGATGAAAAATAATAAAAATTTATTACGAGTTATAATGTTGACCTAAATTTTAAAATTATTTAATCTAAACCATAATTTACCCCAACTTTTGATAAAGGCACTAATAAAAAAACAGCCCCGACTTTGATTTTTTCAAAGCCGGGGCTTGTCATATCTTTACTGCGCCGCCTACATCTGTAAGCGGTTTATTTTCTGCTAAATTAATTATTTTCACATTATGAATTATACAAAATCTTTCGATTTTTCGGAAGTTCGGGTGAGTTTTTATATCACCAAAAAACGCTACAGTACCGTCATCAATCATTGTACACGCACCGCCGATAAATCCGTAATCGTATCCGTCAAGTCTTATGCTTCCGCTGTCGATTTTCAGAACATCAATTCCGTTTTTGGTAAGCGCATTATAGATTGTGCTGTCGGCGGTTATGGCGCTGTTTTTACCGATAACCGCAGTTGAACAGCGTGTGTAACCTTGTTTTACATCGACTATCTCAATGCCGTTTTCCTTGCAGTAATTTTTGACTGAAACATCTATAGCCTCTTCCCTGCCGTATAATTTTCCGCTGATATACAGGCAATTAAGTGCCACGCAATGCGGATATTTACCGTCAATATTGTTCTTGCAAAGAATTATATTATAATCTTTGTTTTCACGAAGTCTTTTTAAATTATTACATTCTTTAAGCAGAAAAATATCGTTGTTGATTTTTAGCATTTGCATATCAATGTGCCGCTGTTCAGGTGTATTAAATTGTAAAATTTTATCCGACGGTATAATATCGTACCCAAAATTTTCAATTGCTTTGCAAAGTTTCGGGTACTTGTCGGACATTACAAAGGCGCTCATATGCTGACTGCCTCAAAGGCCTGTCTTATATTTTTAACTCCGATAAGCTCTGCACCGTCACATTTTACGGCTTTCAGATTGTGATACGGAAGAATGATTTTTGTAAATCCAAGCCTTACAGCCTCGTTTACTCTTAATTGAGCTTGAGAAACCGCCCTGATTTCGCCGGCAAGACCGATTTCGCCGAACACTACAACATTCTCGTCAATCGGAACATCTTTCAGACTGCTGATAAGCGCCATTGCGACCGCAAGGTCAATGGCAGGTTCGTCAATTCTAAGACCGCCGACAATGTTTATATAAGCGTCATTGTTTGAAAAATAATATCCCGCTCTTTTTTCAAGCACGGCAAGCAAAAGCGAAAGTCGGTTGTAGTCAAAGCCCGTTGCCATTCTTCGAGCGTTGCCGTAGCCGCTTTGCGTTGCAAGTCCCTGAACTTCCGCAAGAATAGGACGAGAACCCTCAATTGTACAGGTTACGCAAGTACCCGATACGCCTTTCGGTCTGCCCGACAGCAACATTACAGACGGATTGGGCACTTCCACAAGTCCCGTGTCGGTCATTTCAAACACGCCGATTTCGTTTGTAGAACCGTATCTGTTTTTGACTGCTCTTAAAATTCTGCATGACATCTGCTTGTCACCTTCAAAGTGCAGTACGGTATCAACGATGTGCTCAAGCACTTTCGGACCCGCAATTGAACCCTCTTTGTTTACATGACCTACCACAAACATTGGAATATCAAGCGACTTTGCCGTGCGCATAAGGCAGTTTGTCGATTCTCGGACCTGCGTTACACTGCCCGGTGAGGAGCTTAATTCTGTAAGATTCATTGTCTGAATTGAGTCGATCATTACTATATCGGGCTTTTCAGCACGGATTTGTTCGCACACTACTTCTACATCGGTTTCGGTCATTACAAAAAGATTCGGAGAATTTACACCGAGTCGGTTTGCCCTTAACTTAAGCTGTCTTTGCGATTCTTCGCCCGATACATAAAGCACTTTCATTGAGTTGCCGAGATATTGACATATTTGCAGTAACACGGTTGATTTGCCGATACCCGGGTCACCTCCGAGCAAAATAAGACTGCCCTTTACAATGCCGCCGCCAAGCACACGGTTAAGTTCGCTGCAGCCCGTATCGTAGCGGTGCTCGTTTTCAGTGGTGATTTCCGTAATTGAATAAGGATAAGAAAGCGCAGAAGCTACCTTTCTTTTTACGGCAGGCGCAGCTTTCACGCTTTCTTTGATTTCTTCTTCCATTGTGTTCCATTCGCCGCAGGTCGGACATTTTCCGTACCATTTCGGTGATTCGTAGCCGCACTGCGAGCATATATATACACTTTTAATTTTTGCCATATTAAACTTCCTTTAATAAACATTCATCAGTCCGACAGCTATCGCATAAGCCATTTTTTGTTGATAGGTATCGTCCTGCAATTTTGCACATTCGCTTTCGTTAGAGATAAATCCGCATTCACAAATTACGGCGGGCACAGTCGCATTTTTTAAAAGATAAATGCTTTTATCCGCTTTCTTACATTCCCTTTCATTGTCGGGCTGGAGCATAGTTTTTACAGATTGTCTGATACTCTCTGCAAGATCGGCGCTCTGCGGATTGTTAGGTGAATAAAAAACTTGCGTTCCGCTGTATTTGCTTTCGGTAAACTTATTCTGATGAATACTGATTACCACATTTTCGGGATTTGAATTAAATACAGAAAGACGGTTTTTCATATCGGAAACTTTGCGCTGTCGCACATTTTCGCCTTGCGTATATACGGATTTGTCCTCTGTTCTGATTTGCTCTGTTTTATAGCCGAACAGAGTAAGCATATCCGCAAGTTTTACGGATATTTGCAGATTAAGGTCTTTTTCCACCACATTGTTATCATTTACAGCGCCGCCGTCCTCACCGCCGTGACCTGCGTCGATTATTACAGTATGCGTGTTTTCGCTGACATTACTTTCACTCGTCAGTACATTAAGGCGAAAATAAGCCATTGTAATCAGGAAAACAAAAGCAATTATAAGAATAAAACATATTGTAAAATACAAGATTTTCTTAAATTTCATAAAGCCGAACACCCCGTTTTATTTTTATGTGCGGAGTGCATTGCTTATAACAATTATAACATAGGCAATGTAAATTTTAAAGGCTAAACTAAAATTGTAACTATATAGTTTTGTCTGAATACTCTGTTAGTAATCAAAATGTAAGTACGGCGCACACCTATATGCGATGTACAGAAAATTCAGGTGAAGTTAATGGAAAAAACAACTCTTGACAAAATTCCGCTGAATTGCGAGGTTTATATAGACAGTGTCGAGTGCGGCAACGGCATAAAAAACAGAATTTTTGATATGGGCATAACAGAGGGTGAGAAAATTGTGCCGATAATGAAAAGTCCGTTTGGCGACCCGACAGCGTATTTGTCAAAAGGAACGGTAATTGCGCTTAGAGAAAGCGATTGCAGTAAAATTACGGTACGCCTAAATCGGGATTACGCATAAATAATTAAAAAGTTGGGAGGTTTTTATTTGCTGACAAGAAACAGCCGTAAAACAGAGGCAAACGGAAAAATGTGCAACAATACAGACTACAATGTGGTACTTGCCGGCAATCCTAATGTCGGAAAAAGCACGATTTTCAATGCGCTTACAGGTATGAAACAGCACACGGGCAATTGGACGGGCAAAACCGTTGAGTATGCCAAAGGGTGCACAAAAATCAAAGACAAAAGTTTTTCCGTCGTCGATTTACCCGGCACATATTCTATGATTTCTTTTTCACCCGAAGAAGAAGTTTCACGGCAGTTTCTTGTCAGAGATGACATTGACTGCACGGTTATTGTAATTGATTCAAGCGTGCTTGAACGGAATCTTTCGTTTACCCTACAGGTTCTTTCGGTAACGAAAAAAGCGGTGCTGTGCCTCAATCTTAGCGACGAATGTTGTAAAAACGGTTTTGTTATTGACGAAGATGAGCTGTCGCTGAATCTCGGCATACCTGTTATAAGCACCAATGCTACAAAGAAAAGCGATATTGAAAAAATCCGAGAGAAAATTTACGATGTCTGCACCGAAAAAACAAAATGCTTTCGTGTTACAAGGCTGTATGACGGAATAGATATTTTTAATAAGGAAAAGCACAAAGAAAACACTGAATTTCTTGCCGCTCGGTCAAAGGAAATATGCAGTCGCTGTATAAAAAAATGCGGTGAAAACATAAGCGAAAAAACCAAAAAGCTTGATAAAATACTTACTTCTAAAATTACGGGAATACCTATTATGATACTTTTGCTCGGTTTGCTTTTCTGGATAACTGCGGTCGGCGCAAATTATCCGAGCCGCCTTTTGAGCGAACTGTTTGAATATATAAAAGTAGGTTTGGTATATGTATTTGATTTTTTTAATGCACCGGATTTTATAAAAGGCTTTTTTATAAACGGAATATACACGACACTCAGTTGGGTGGTTGCGGTAATGCTGCCGCCAATGGCGATATTTTTCCCACTGTTTGCGCTGATAGAGGACTTTGGCTATTTACCGAGGATAGCATTTAATCTTGACAAATTCTTTTCAAAATGCGGTGCGCACGGCAAGCAAGGTCTGACTATGGCAATGGGAATCGGCTGTAATGCCTGCGGAGTTACGGGCTGTCGCATAATAGAATCACCTAAAGAAAGACTGATTGCGACAGTTACAAATAATTTTATGCCCTGCAACGGAAGATTTCCGATGCTTATTGCGCTGATTACAATATTCTTTTCGGGCAGTGCCTGCGTATTTGCAAGTTCAATAAGCATAGCGTTAATCCTTGTTTTACTGATACTTTTTGCGGTTATGATGACAATGTTTGTGTCTAAAATATTGTCTGTAACGCTGTTAAGCGGCGAGCGTTCGGCTTTTGCGCTTGAACTTCCGCCGTACCGCAAGCCGAGAATTCTAAAAACTATAGTCAGTTCGTTTTTAGACCGTACCTTATTTGTACTTGGCAGAGCGGTTATAGTAGCAATTCCGGCAGGAGCGCTGATATGGCTGCTTGCAAATATCTATATTGTAGACAGCTCACTGCTTTCGTATTGTACGGATTTTTTTGACCCGTTCGGCAGAGCCATAGGTCTTGACGGTGTAATTATAATGGCTTTTGTACTCGGCTTTCCCGCTAATGAAACCGTCATACCGATAATAATTATGTCGTACCTTTCCACGGGTACGCTGACTGATTTTGCAAGTTATGAGGAACTTTTTGCATTGCTTACGCAAAACGGCTGGACGCTTACAACGGCAATCTGTACAATAGTAATGTGCATCTTCCACTTCCCATGCTCCACAACCTGCCTTACAATCAAAAAAGAAACTGGTAGTATGGGCTGGACGATGTTTTCGATAGTTATGCCGACAATGATTGGCATAGCGCTTTGCTATCTGATTTCTCATATTATGTAAATCAACTTAATTTAAAAAATCCAAACAGAAAGCCTGCCCTTACATTATGCAAGGGCAGGCTTTGAGGTTATCAAATGAAAACAATATTATAATTAGAATTCATAGATTAAGTATAAAGAAAAGGAGATTATAATGAAAAAACTTATTGTTTAATTATTCGGAAATTAATCAGAAATCAATTTCGAGGTCATAGTAGCAAGCCTTAAGGAGTTTTTCCATTTCTTCCTGACTTGGCTGACGAGGGTTAGAGCCTGTGCAAGCGTCTGCGATAGCATTCTTAGCTGTTTCGGGGAGCTTATCCATAAACTCTTTTTCGTCGATAATGCTTACATCAGCCTTAACGCCGCCCGGACCGTAGTTTTTAATAGCCTGCGGAATGTCGAGCTGATCGTTCATTGAGCGAAGTTCTGCGATAAGTGCGTCAACGAGTTCTTCTGTTGTTTCGCCCTTAAGGTCGATGAATTTAGCAATCTGTGCATAACGCTCGGCTGCTGTAGCATCTTTGGAATTATATTTAATTACCTTTGGAAGGTACATAGCATTTGCACAGCCGTGAATAATGTGACCGCCCGAGAATGCAGCACCTGTCTTATGAGCCATTGAGTGAACAATACCGAGAAGAGCGTTTGAGAATGCCATACCTGCAAGGCACTGTGCATTGTGCATAGCATCACGAGCGTCCATATCGCCTTCATATGACTTTTTAAGGTCGTTGTGAATCATCTTAATTGCGTGAAGTGCAAGAGCATCTGTATAATCACAGTTAAGAGTAGATACATATGCCTCAATTGCGTGTGTCATAGCATCCATACCTGTATGAGCTGTAAGTTTTTTAGGCATTGTTTCAGCAAGTGACGGGTCAACAATAGCTACATCAGGAGTAATGTTGAAGTCGGCAAGCGGATACTTGATACCCTTGTCGTAGTCGGTAATTACAGAGAAAGCCGTAACCTCTGTAGCTGTACCGGAAGTTGACGGAATAGCACAGAATTTTGCTTTCTGTCTTAATTTAGGGAAGCTGAACGGTGTGATAAGATCCTCAAAAGTGATTTCAGGATACTCATAGAATGCCCACATAGCCTTTGCCGCATCAATCGGTGAGCCGCCGCCCATTGCTACAATCCAGTCAGGCTCAAACTCTCTCATAACGGCTGCGCCCTTCATAACTGTGTCAACAGATGGGTCAGGCTCAACACCCTCAAAGAGTTTAACTTCCATTCCTGCTTCTTTTAAATAATCAACAGCCTTGTCAAGGAAACCGTTACGCTTCATTGAGCCGCCGCCTACTACTAAAATTGCTTTTTTGCCTTCGAGTGTTTTTAAACTTGAAAGAGCATCTTTTCCGTGATAAAGATCTCTTGGTAATGTAAATCTGTACATTATTATGACCCCCTAATAGGAAATATTAGTCACTTTTTTATTGACTAAGGATATTATAACACCTTTTATTTCCAAAGTAAAGGGTTTTTAAGTAAAATTTATGTGAAAATATAGAAAAGTTTTTATTACATCACAAATATTATTATATATAATCACAAAACAGTCACATTATAACCCGTAAATGTTATCAACATCGTTTGCATACTCTTTTACGAGCTCAAGAAAATGCTTTGCAACGGGATTGGTAGCGGATTTACTCCACGCCATAACATAAGAAATGCTTGTGTCAGCATCGCTTAGCGGTATGCTTGAACAGCTTTTGTCCGATGAAAAATTAAGCAGTGAACTCGGAACAATAGAAATTCCCATACCAGCCGCCACTGCCATATACATACTTTTTACATCGTCAAATGTATTTGTGATTTTGGGTGAAATATGAAAAGTGCGGTATAAATCCATAACCTCCATATACAGTATGGGAGAAACATTTTCAGAAAGAAGTACAAGTTTTTCGTTTGCAAGGTCAGCCATAGAAATATTTTTCTGCTTTGCCGCAGTATTTGTTTTGTCCGCAATTACATAAAGCTGTTCGCTGTGGGTTACTATAGACTCGACAGATGAGCTTTCGGGGAGCATATCCCTCGGCATAAAGCAAAAGTCATAATCGCCGCCGAGTACATTGCCGTTTTCCGAACCGTCAAGTTCTTTTACATCAACCGTAATATCGGGATAACGCTTGCGAAATTCTTTTATGCATTTTGTCGGAAACGAAAAAGAAGTTTGGTCGCACGCAACCGTAATTCTTCCCTTTCCTCCGTCATGCATCTGCTTTATTATAGATGTGGCTTTGTTCAAGGTTTCTACAATTTCTATTGCGTACGGCAACAAAGTCTTGCCCTCGTTTGTAAGGAGAACATCACGGTGCGAGCGTATAAAAAGCTGTACCCCAAATTCTTTTTCAAGGTCTATTATATATCGGCTTACTGTTGACTGCGAAACATAATTACGCCTTGCCGCCTCCGAAAAATTCAGAGTGCGTGCCACAGAGATAAAGCACTTTAACTGATTTATGTCCATAAATAAAGTTTCCTTTCTATGATATAAGATAAATAGCAATTGAATTATAAAAAGTCAATAATGTTTTTTAAAAAACAAAATATTAATAAAAACTAACTATAAATAAAAAGTCAGAAGATTCCAAAGGTCGCTGACCTTTGGTCGTGTGGGAAAAAAGGATACTTAAGGGAAAAGGGCCTCGAAAGCCCTGTTCTCTTAAGCGTGCTTTCTTTTGGAGCTTTTCTTTTCACGCAAAAGAAAAGCGGAATCCGCAGAAATTATATATTACAGTAATAATTGTTTTAGACAATAATGCAGGAATAAATCCGGAAGTGAAAAGCATTTTAACCGGTTTATCCCACATAAATTAACTTTCCTTTCGCTAATTGTATCTTGTTATGCAGGAAGTGAATAAATAAGTCAAAATTGATAAATAATTACATTAAAACTTTAGTTGACCAATTCTTTCCTTTCTGCTATAATTTGAGTATAGCATAATAGTATGCAAAAATCAAATAATAATCAAATACTATAAAACTATAAATAATTATGCGGCAAGGAGCAGTTATGAAAAAAATAGTTATTACAGGTATGGGCGCAGTTACACCTATCGGCATTGGTGTAGATACTTACTGGAAAAATATCACAGCAGGCGTGTCCGGTATAGACACAATCAAAAGTTTTGACGCATCTGAACTTGCGGTTCAGATTGCGGGCGAAGTAAAGAATTTTAACCCGTCGGATTATATGCCGAAAGACTTAATCAGAAAAACGGATCCGTTTATGCAGTATGCATATATTGCTGCAGAGGAGGCTTTAAAGCAGAGCAACCTTGAAATTGAACCTGAACGCACAGGTATTGTAATGGGTACAGCTATGAACGGCATTGCTACAATTGCGTTCACTCAAGACGCACTTTCGGGCGCTGCACATAAAAAGGTAGGCCCGAGATTTATTCCTAAAATTCTCGGCAACATTGCCGCTGCAAATATCGCAATCGACCACAATATTCAAGGTCCGAGCCTTACCGTAAGCACAGCTTGTTCATCGGGCGGCGATGCAATCAACACAGCTTGTATGTGTATGCAGACAGGCAAAGCCGATGTAATGCTCGCTGTCGGTGCGGAGTCAGTTCTCTGCCCGCTCGTAATTTATTCGCTTGCAAACGCAAAGGCACTTTCACGCAGAAACGACTCCCCCGCTACCGCAAGCAGACCTTTTGATGTTACCCGTGATGGTTTTGTAATCGGAGAGGGCGGCGGTGCGCTTGTTCTCGAAACCGAGGAGCACGCACTTGCAAGAGGCGCAAAGATTTACGGCGAAGTTCTTGGCTGCGGCAACACAGATGATGCTTACCATGTAACAGCTCCGCATCCGGAAGGAAGAGGCGCTATTGCTTGTATGAAACAGGCTATTGCACAGGCAAATATCGACGCATCACAGATAGGTTATGTAAACGCTCACGGCACAGCTACAAATAAGGGCGATACTGTAGAAACCGCATCAATCAAAAGTGTGTTCGGTGACAAACTTCCGTATGTAAGTTCAACTAAGGGCGCTACAGGTCATATGATGGGCGCAGGCGGCATTACAGAAGTTATTACCTGTGTAAAGGCTATTGAAACAGGAGTAATTCCGCCGACAATCAACTTAAATGAAGTTGACCCCGAGTGCAGCGGAATAGACTTTGTCGCTAACACAGCAAAGAAAGCCGAAATAGATTATGCTATGTCGAACGCATTTGGCTTCGGCGGACAGAATTCAAGCATTATTGTAGGCAGATACAAGGGATAATCCCTAACGATATAAAGGAGAAATTTATGCAGTTTACTTATGATACAGATATGTTTGTAAAAACATTTGAAAGCGAATTTACATGGCTTAACGGCTTTATGAGAAATGTTCGCCGTTTTGGCAATAGAACAGCTGTTATTGACCCTGCCCATAACATAAAGTGGACATATACAGAATTAAACACAGCTGCAAATAAGTTTGCAAATGCCATGAAAGCAGACGGTGTTAAAAAGGGCGATGTTGTATTTATGCAGCTTTTTAACTCTACACAATTTTTGCTTGGATATATAGCACCGCAAAAACTCGGCGCTATCGGTAATCCCGCAAACTTTAATCTTTCTCCGGGCGAAACGGCGGAAATCATCGGTCACAACAAACCTACTGTATATATGTATGACACAGAAATCCTTGATACCGTTGTAAAGGCTCTTGAAATCACTTCTCATACTCCAAAGATAATTATCGCCGTAAACAACTCCGGTAAAGAAATCGAGCTTCCGCAGGGACATATTCTTTTTGAGGACTATATAAAAAATGCCTCCGAAGAAAATCCGCCTGTTGATTTTGAGCCGCATATATATGATGAGGTTGTTCGTTTGCAGACTTCGGGCACAACAGGCACACCAAAGGGTGTTCCGCTCAACAATGTAAACGAAGTGCTTTCGGCACACGATGTAATTATGCATTTCCCGCTCAACCCTACCGACATTACAATGAATATGACGCCGTGGTTCCACCGTGGCGGTTTACATTCGGGCGGTCCTACCCCTACTTTGTATGTAGGCGGATGTATTGTAATTATGCGTAATTTTAACCCTAAGACCTGCCTTGAATATGTAGAGAGCAATAAGATTACTTTTATAACAGGTGTACCGTCAATTCTCACTCTGCTTGCAAGCCGACAGGAAAAGCACCCTAAGAATATTTCTTCTTTAAAGGGTATAATAACTATGGGCAGTCCGCTTGAAAAAGAGGCTTGTATTCGTTTTCAGAATGTGCTTACACCTAATATTTTTAACGGCTACGGCACAACAGAAACATTTTGGAATACATTTTTACGCCCGTACGATTTACCTGAAATGTCAGGTTCTGCAGGTCGTTCATGTACCGATGATGAGGTAAGAATCGTAAATGTTTACGATGAGGGAAAAGCAAATCCCGATGATACTGTTCCTTGTGACGGCAAGACAGAGGGCGAAATAATTATTAAGTGCCCCGGTAAGACAACCTATTGCTATGTAGGCAACGAAAAAGCCTCAAAGGATAAATTTGCCGACGGCTGGATGTACACAGGCGATGTAGGCACTTGGGACGAAAATCAATTTATCACAATTTCGGGCAGAAAAGATGATATGATTATCAGCAAGGGCGAAAATATCTACCCTGCAAGAATCGAAGAGGCTATCAATAAGCACCCTAAAGTTTCGGAATGTATAGTAACGGGTGTGCCTGACAGTGTTCGTGGCGAAAGCGTTGCAGCCTATGTTATTCCCGAGGACGAAAGCCTTACTGCCAAGGAGCTTTTTGAATTTTGCGCAAATTCCCCTGATATTTCAAAGTATCAGGCTCCGAGATATTACCGCTTTGTGACAGAATTGCCACATACGGCGACAGGTAAAAAGCAACACTTCAAAATAAGACAGCAGGCTAAAGAAGATTTGAAAAACGGTTTGCTTATTAAAAAATAAAGGGTGATTTTTTGCAGATAAAACCATATTCAAGAAGAATCAATTACTATGAAACCGATATGATGAGCATAGTCCATCATTCAAATTATATCAGGTTCTTTGAGGAAGCACGATGTGACTTTATGGAGCAAATCGGCTGCGATGTAAGAGCACTTGAGGATAAAGGTGTTTCTATTGCCGTTGTTGACGCATACGCAAAGTACATTATTCCTCTGAAATTTGACGATAAGGTTTACATCATAACAAAACTTACTAAGATGTCGGCAGCAAAAATGGAATTTGAATACGAAATCAGATTTGCCGATTCTGATATTCTCGCAACAACAGGCAGAACCACGCATTGCTGTGTAAACCGCTCAAACAAACCTATGCCTATTAAAAAAGCTGACGCAAACTTGTATGAAACATTGCAAAATTTAATATAAGTTCTTTATTAAAGGTTTGTTGAATTGTTGCTTAGCGTAATACTTTGTCAAGTAATTATAAAAATTTGCCAAAACACAATTCATTAAAGTACCAACATAAAACAGAACCGATAAAATAAGCAACCCTCTGTAAGCAAAAACTTACAGAGGGTTTGTTGTTCAGTATGGATTTTAAGTTGGATTTGACTTTATAATTTACTTTTGTCAACAAAGTGGCTGATTAAATCTTTACGGGTTACAATGCCTATGAATACTCCCAAATCATCTGTGACAGGGATAAAGTTCTGATTCAAGGCTCTCTCGTAAAGCTCTTTCATATCAACGCTTATTTTTACAGACGGGTTGAAGTCGGTGCGGATAAGGTCACGCACAAAATACTTTTCCTGCGATTTCATACCCTGCGTTTGCTTTTCGACTATGTACCATAAAAAGTCGCCCTCACTGACTGTGCCGACATACTTGCCGTATTCGTCAATAACAGGTACTGCGGTGTAGCTGTGCGCTTTCATTTTTTCAAGTGCCTGTCTTATGGTGCTGTCTTCATAAATATAAGCCACTGTTTCTTTTGGTTTTAATAGCATTACAATGTTCATTTTATTTCACCGAATTAACTTTCAGATTTGGCGGTCATATATATTTTGCCTATTGCAAATATAATTGCAAACAACAAAAGCGGCGGGTCTTGCTCAAGCAAGCCTGTAAGAATAAAAATTATACTCGGAAAAATTGCCGTCATCATATGCAGTGTGTGGTTTCTGCTGCGATAAAACATTATACAACTTACAATGTGCAGTAAAATTAAAAATACCGTTGAAACAATCCAAAAGTTGCGCATTGTTTCCGACAAAAATCCTTTACCCTGTATTCCAAATCCGCATACCATACAGAAGATTACCGCAAAACCGCCGATTTGTTCAAATGCTTTTAATCCTCTGTTTACCGTGTCTTTCGGCGGCTTGTACTTTTTGTCAATACATCTGAAAATCATCCGGATTATAAATAAAGCCGCAATAACGGGTATTCCGTAAAAATTAAAAAATTGCATTAAATCATCCTAAATATATTGTTTGTTTTTATTAATTCTATCACAGTTTTTGATAATTCTCAAGTGCTTTATTCTACAAATTATCGCAAAATATATATTTTTTACAACAAAAGTGCATAAGTGACAGAATTGTAAATTGATTTTTCAGAAAAAAGATTGTATTATATTAAAGTACACATTTTTGTGAATAGAAAATTTTGGAGGAGATTTCTTGAACACCGAGAAAAAGCGAAAACGCTTTAGAATAAGCGGAAAGCTTATTTTTAATATAATAGTTCTTGGCATTACCTTTTATCTTATAGTCTTTTTCTGCGTTTCCGAAAACGGAATGATTGACTTGCTTTCTTCACCCGACGGTTTTATATGGGGATGGATAATTGCAGGCATAGTCGCATTTGATATGAATATAGTTATAGACAGTATTGTAACGCAGATACTTATTAGAATACAATATCCCGATTTCAGATTTATTGACGCTCTCAAAGTTGCGCTGGTCGGTGTTTTTTTCGGTGCTGTCACTCCGTCCAACACAGGCGGACAACCTATGCAGTTGTATCTTCTTTCAAAAATGAAAGTCGGAGTCGGGTTTGGCTCGGCGTGTATGACGCAAAAATTTGTTTATTATCAGATTGTTACGGGAGTATTCAGCGTACTCGCCATTATAATAAAGTTTGATTATTTTAAAGCGGCTTTTACCAATATATGGTCTACCCTGTTTATCGTACTCGGCTTTTTGACCCAAACAGTTGTTACCGTTTTGTTTTTGGTTGTATCGTTCAGTCCGAAAATTACAGGTAAAATTATTAAGTTTATAGATAAAATTTTACATAA
Organism: Ruminococcus intestinalis; assembly: GCF_014288065.1. NCBI lineage: Bacteria > Bacillati > Bacillota > Clostridia > Eubacteriales > Oscillospiraceae > Ruminococcus > Ruminococcus intestinalis. Next base: position 540,250 of record NZ_JACOPS010000001.1, read on the forward strand.
ATTCAAATTTATCAAAAATCCGGATAAAAAAGTGAAATCGCTTAAAGAGCAGGTTGAGCTTTTCCATACAGGCAACAAACTGCTTTATGAAAATAAAAAGCGTATGATGTTGCTTTATACTCTCGTTGCACTGCAAGTAATTGCTATCCTCTCTGTTCCGTATTTTGTATATCTTTCTTTTGATATGCACAGCATTGCCGTTGAGCACGGTCAGGTTCCGCTTAATTTTCTTGATACAATTTGTATTCAGTCGTTTGTACTCTTTACTTCAAACCTTGTGCCTCTGCCGGGCGCATCCGGTGGCGCAGAGCTTGCGTTTACAATGTACTTTGGCCCGTTCTTTGTTGTGGGACTTGCAAACAAAATTAAGCCTGCAATCCTGTTGTGGAGATTTATTACATATTACGGCGCAATATTAATTTCCGCTCCGTTCTCTTACCTTACAAAGGGCAAAAGAATTGATGACGCCATTAAGGAAAATGAACTTTCCGACGAAAACGAACTTGAAGAAATAAAAACAGAATAAGCATAATTTTACTGTTCGGCACATTAAAAAGCAATGATAATGTGCCGAACTTTCTTTTATGTAAATCAAATAAATAATTACGGCAGAAATATGCAATATTTTTTGAAGAATATTGCAAAAAAACTTGTTTTTGGTTCAATTCTGATTTATAATTATAAAGTAATAAGAGTGAAAGAGGAGATTTATATGGTTACACTTGATAAAATCTATCACGCATCTTATGTACTTAAAGATGTAGTTATCCCTACCCCGCTTGTTAAGGCAACCGCTATCAGCGATGATTGCGAAGTTTACCTTAAGCCTGAAAATTTGCAGATTACAGGTTCGTTTAAGGTAAGAGGCTCGGGATATAAGATTTCTCAGCTCACAGAAGAAGAAAAGAAGCGTGGTGTTATTGCTTGCTCGGCAGGTAATCACGCTCAAGGTGTTGCGCTTGCCGCAACAAAATACGGTATTAAATCACTTATCTGCTTGCCTGACGGCGCTCCGATCTCTAAGGTTGAGGCTACAAAGGGTTACGGCGCAGAGGTTTGTATGGTACCGGGTGTGTATGATGATGCCTACAATAAGGCTTGTGAGCTTCGTGACGAACATAACTATACTTTTATTCATCCGTTTGACGATGAAAATGTAATTGCAGGTCAGGGTACAATCGGTATTGAAATTCTTGAAGAATTGCCTGACGCAGACGCTGTTGTTTGTGCTATCGGCGGCGGTGGACTTATCTCGGGTGTTGCTTGCGCAATCAAGAGCCTTAACCCTAACATCAAGGTTTACGGTGTTCAGGCAGAGGGTGCTCCGTCAATGTACGAGTCAATCAAACAAGGTAAGCCTGTTCATCTTGACAAGGTATCAACTGTTGCTGACGGTATTCAGGTTAAAGAACCGGGTGAGCACACATTTAAGTATGTTCAGAAGTATGTCGATGACATTGTAACCGTAACCGATGATGAAATTTCATCTGCTATTTTAAAACTTATTGAATCACAGAAGATGATTGCCGAGGGCGCAGGCGCTGCACCTCTCGCAGCTGTAATGTTCAACAAACTTCCTGTAAAGGGCAAAAAAGTTGTTTGCGTAATTTCGGGCGGCAACATTGATGTTACTATCCTTTCAAGAGTAATTAAGCGTGGTCTTTTAAGATCGGGCAGATCACAGACACTTTGCATTGAACTTCAGGATAAACCGGGTCAGCTCAAGCAGGTAGCCGATATTATCGCTGACAAGGGCGGAAATGTTATTTCTATCCACCACGAGCGTGCAAGCGAGGGTACTGATATTAACGGCTGTTACCTAAGAATTGTACTTGAAACAAGAAACTTTGACCATGTAAAAGAAATTACAGACGCACTTATTAACGCAGGCTTTAAGCTTGTATAATATATGGAGGAATTTATTATGAAAAAAATCTATACAAAAAATGCTCCCGATGCTATCGGCCCATATTCACAGGCAGTTGTAGTAAACGGTCTTGTATTTACATCAGGTCAGATTGCAATTAACCCTGCAAGCGGAAATGTTGAGGCTGCAACAATTGAGGCACAGACAGAACAGGTTTGCACAAACCTTAAGAATGTTCTCGAGGCTACCGGCAGTTCACTTGAAAAGGCTGTAAAGACAGTTTGTTTCTTAAAGGATATGAACGATTTTGCCGCATTCAACGCCGTATATGGCAAGTATTTCACAGAAAAGCCTGCCCGTTCCTGCGTAGCTGTAAAACAGCTCCCTAAGGATGTACTCGTTGAAGTTGAAGTAATCGCCGAAGTTTAATTCTGTATAAAATCTGTTGATTTTTTCAAAACAAAAACCTGCACTTTAATTATAGAGTGCAGGTTTTTTGCTTAGCAAACTGCTTTAGATAAATGATCATAGGCCGCAGACAGTATTCTTTTTGAGCTTTCATATTCAAAAGTATTGTAAGCCTCATCAAACGCTAACAGCTTAACGGCTGATAATTCAGACTTTTGAAATTTTACATTCTGATTTTTATATTCAGCAAGAAAATAAACTATTACACCGACTTCTTCAAATATTTCTCGTAAGGCGGTTTGTTCTTCTGTTTCATCTGCTTCCATATGCCCTTTTGGAAATCCATGAAAGGCTTGAAGCTGCTGCACAATTAAAAATTTATATTCGTTGTTTTCTTTTGTAAATACAACAGCTCCGCAAGATTTTTCGCATTTAATAGGCTGATTAATTTATTCAATCACAAGTTCAACAGGGCAATGGTCGCTGCCGAAAACTTCTGTGTGAATATCGGCGCTGACAAGTCTTGAATCAAGGGCTTTTGATGTGAGAAAATAGTCAATACGCCAGCCTGCATTCTTTTCTCTCGCTTTAAATCTGTATGACCACCATGAGTATATTCCCTCTCTGTCGGGATAAAAATAGCGGAAAGTATCGGTAAATCCGCTGTCTAAAAGCGCAGTCATTTTACCTCTTTCCTCATCTGTAAAGCCTGCATTTTTGCGATTTGTCTTAGGATTTTTAAGGTCAATTTCATTATGCGCAACATTGAGGTCGCCGCATACGATTACGGGTTTTGTTTTTTCAAGATTTTTCAGATATTCTCTGAAAGCGTCCTCCCAAACCATTCTGTAATCAAGTCTTAATAACTCGTTTTTGGAATTTGGCGTATAGCAGGTCACAAAGTAATAGTCCTCAAATTCGGCGGTTATCACTCTGCCCTCTTTATCGTGTTCTTCAATTCCAAGTCCGTAGGTTACGCTTATCGGCTCTTCTTTTGTGAAAAGCGCAGTGCCCGAGTATCCCTTTTTTTCGGCGTAGTTCCAATACATATGATAGCCGTCAAGCTGCAAGTCGATCTGTCCTGCCTGCAATTTTGTTTCCTGCAAGCAAAATACATCTGCATTTACTTCATTAAAAAAGTCAAGAAAGCCCTTTGTTACGCAGGCTCTTAAACCGTTTACATTCCAAGATATAAATTTCTTCATAATTGCTCCTTATCCTATTATTTCTTCCCATTCTGCCTCTTTAAATCCTGTAAGTACCTTATCACCGTTAATGAGAATGGGGCGTTTTACTAACATTCCGTCGGTTGCAAGCAGTTGATATTTTTCTTCAAGCGACATTTGCGGCAGCTTGTCCTTTAAATTCATTGACTTATAAAGCATACCGCTTGTGTTGAAAAACTTTTTAATGTCAAGTCCGCTCATTTCGTGCCATTGCTTTAATTCCTCGGCTGTCGGATTATTTTCAACAATGTGTCTGTCCTCGTAATCGGCACCTTTGCTGTCTAAGAAATTCTTAGCCTTTTTGCAGGTCGAACATTTCGGATATTCTAAAAATAACATAATATCACTCCAAATAAAAAATACAACTATAGTATAAAATATTTTCGGCTAATAATCAACATTTTCGGCTCTTTGCTTGAAAATAATTTTGATTTTATATATAATATTTATTATGGATAAGTTTGAACTTCTAAAACAATACTTCGGCCACGATTCGTTTCGTGACGGTCAGGAAAATATAATAGATAATATTTCAAGCGGCAGAGATGCGCTTTGTATTATGCCTACGGGCGGCGGAAAGTCGATTTGCTATCAGATTCCGGCACTTATGTCGGACGGAATTGCAATTGTGATTTCTCCGCTTATTTCGTTGATGAAAGACCAGGTTACTTCGCTTAATCAAAACGGAATCAGAGCGGCATACATTAACAGCACGCTTACTTCCACCCAACAGTCGAAAGCAATTTATAACGCTATGCGAGGCGAATACAAACTGATTTATGTTGCGCCCGAAAGGCTTGAAGCGCCCGCTTTTCTTAATCTTTGCAACAGTATAAAAATTTCTCTGATTGCGGTTGATGAAGCGCACTGCGTGTCACAATGGGGTCACGACTTTCGCACAAGCTATTTGAAAATATCCGATTTTATTTCTAAACTTGATGACAGACCGGTCGTTTCTGCATTTACGGCAACGGCTACCGACGCTGTAAAAAGGGATATTCTAAATCTGCTCGGCCTTAAAAATCCTTTTGAAATAACAACGGGTTTTGACAGAAAAAATTTGTTCTTCGCCGTAAAGCGTCCGCAAAACAAGCAAAAAGAATTACTTGCCATTGTGAGCGAACACAAAAATCAGAGCGGAATAATTTACTGTGCTACCCGTAAAAATGTAGAAAAAGTCAGCGATTTTCTCAATGAAAACGGCTATGATGCGCTTATTTATCACGCAGGATTGAGCAATAAAATACGAAGCAAAAATCAGGACGATTTCATTAATGACAGATGCAATCTGATTGTTGCAACCAATGCTTTCGGAATGGGAATTGATAAGCCCGATGTGCGCTTTGTGGTGCATTATAATATGCCGAAAAATCTTGAAAACTACTATCAGGAGGCAGGCAGAGCAGGTCGTGACGGCGAAAACTCCGATTGTGTTTTGTTGTACAGCCCCGGTGATGTTCATACACAAAAATTTTTTATTGAAAATAATGACGAGAATGCCGAACTTACCGAAGAACAGCGTGAAAAAATCAAGAAAAATGATTACTATAAACTTAATGAAATGGTAGGTTACTGTACATCTACCACCTGCCTTAGAAATTATATTCTAAACTACTTCGGTGAGTATCACACAAACGAGTGCAAAAACTGCTCGGCTTGCCTTAAAGAATACAAGCTTGCTGATGTAACGGTAGATTCGCAGAAGATTCTTTCTTGCATTATACGAACAGGGCAGCGGTTCGGCACTTCTACAATATCCGCCGTGCTTGCAGGCTCAAAAAGCGAGAATATTTACAAATACAGGTTAAATAATCAGTCTACATATGGCATAATGAGTGACAAGCGCAGTACGGTTATAAACGAGCTTATAACAAGGCTTATTGACGAAGAGTATATAACTCAAACCGAGGACAAATACCCTGTTTTAAAGGTAACGCAAAAATCATATCCGATTTTGAAAGGGCAAAAAAGCCTTACAATGCGCCTCGCCGTTAAAGAGGAGCTGCACAGAGAAATTCAGCATACAGAGGTCGATAAGGTGTTGTTTGACAAACTTAAGGAGCGCAGAAAATATCTTGCGGATAAAGCCAGCGTTCCTCCGTATGTTATATTCACCGAAGCATCTTTGCGTGATATGTGCGTAAAACTTCCGACAAACGAAAATGATTTCTTAAGAATATCCGGTGTCGTTATTAAAAAGCATGAAAAATACGCAAAAGAATTTATCCAGATTATTAAGGAATATAAGGAAGAAAAGTTTTAAAATACGGCATACCATTTCTATAATTTAACATTGAAATGGTATGCCGTTTCTGATTACAAATCCTGCAAATCTGCGCTTGGAATATCGCTTTCAAGATTATCTCTTGCTAAGTCGTTGTCTATATAAGAATAAAAATTTGAAATAGGTCTTTCGCTGTGCGGTTTACTGTGATACACTTTTTGTGACGGCGGCTGTGTGCCTGCAATTATCGGATTGGCTTTTTCGTTGCTAAGTTTAGCTCCGCCCTGCAATTCGGGTACAATCTCTGCTCTGTTTTTATTTTTATCGTAAATGTTATCTGCCCTGTGCATTCCTTTTTTAGCCATAAAAATCACCTCAAAAGTATTTTGCACAGTAAAAACAGAATTATTAGCATATGAAATAAAGAGCCTTACAATAAAAGCAAAATAAACATATAAAAAATCCTGCCTGAAAAATCAGACAGGATTTTGAATTTATTAAAGGATTTAATTAGCAAACACCCTGAGCAATCATTGAATCTGCAACCTTCTCAAAGCCTGCGATGTTAGCACCTACTACATAGTTGCCCTCATAGCCGTACTTCTTAGCAGCATTGTCAATGTTGTGGAAAATATTAACCATAATGTTCTTGAGCTTAGCGTCAACTTCCTCAAATGTCCATGAAAGGCGCTGTGAGTTCTGTGACATCTCAAGAGCAGAAGTAGCAACACCGCCTGCGTTAGCTGCCTTACCCGGAGCGAAGAGTAAACCTGCCTCCTGGATGAGCTTTGTAGCCTCAAGAGTTGTAGGCATATTAGCGCCCTCTGCTACTGCATAGCAACCGTTAGCGATAAGTCTCTTAGCATCGTCAGCGTTAAGCTCGTTCTGTGTAGCACATGGAAGAGCAACATCACACTTAACTGACCAATCGAATTTACCCTCATGGTACTCTGCATTTGGACGGTAGTTCTTGTACTCTGAAAGTCTGCCTCTCTTAACTTCCTTGATTTCCTTAACAGCGTCAAGGTCGATACCCTCTGCATCGTAAACCCAACCTGTTGAATCAGAAAGTGTAACTACCTTAGCACCAAGCTCTGTAGCCTTCTGTGTAGCGTAAATAGCAACATTACCTGCACCTGAAATACAAACTGTAGCACCGTTGATGTCTTTACCGTTGCACTTGAGCATTTCCTCTGTGAGGTAAAGAAGACCATAACCTGTAGCCTCTGTTCTTGCTAAAGAACCGCCCCAGTTGAGGCCCTTACCTGTAAGAACACCCTCATATACATTTCTGATTCTCTTATACTGACCGAACATATAGCCAATCTCACGAGCGCCTGTACCGATGTCGCCTGCAGGAACGTCTGTGTCAGCACCGATGTGCTTGCAAAGCTCTGTCATAAAGCTCTGGCAGAAAGCCATAACTTCGTTGTCGCTCTTGCCCTTAGGGTCAAAGTCAGAGCCACCCTTACCGCCGCCGATAGGAAGACCTGTTAATGAGTTCTTGAAAATCTGCTCAAAACCGAGGAACTTAATTACGCCAAGGTTTACAGACGGATGTAATCTTAAACCGCCCTTGTAAGGTCCGATAGCGCTGTTGAACTGTACACGGAAACCACGGTTTACCTGTACCTTGCCGTTATCGTCAACCCAAGGAACTCTAAACATAATAACACGCTCAGGCTCTGTGATTCTTTCGAGAATTGCGTTCTCCTGATACTTAGGATTAGCCTCAAATACAGGCTCAAGTGATGTTAAAACTTCTGTAGCTGCCTGAATAAACTCAGGTTCATTTGGATTTTTTGCTTTAAGCTTTTCGAGCTGTTCACTTACATACGACATTGTATGTTCCTCCTTATTAATTCAAAACAATTTATCATTACCACAATTAAATATTGTTTGTGGCTTTCGACATACTTATAATACTACTTTTTTAACCGTTTTGCAAGTTTTTTAAATAAAGTTTATAAACTTGTTAATATTTAGCTATTATTTTATCGAAAATAAAAATATTTTACCTAAGTTATGAAAGTTGCTTGTGCTCGAGTTGCTTTGAAATAAGTTTTTAACACCGACTTACCGTTTTGTATAGTTCATCGGTTGAATTTTTAACATTTGCTTTAGTTGCAAACGCACATAAACAATGATATAATACAAATAGTAATATTTTGAAATGCGGTGATTTTATGGACTACACTAAACGATTAAGGGAATTAAGAATCGCAAACGGATATACTCAAGCGGAGATTGCTTTTCTGCTACATACAAGGCAGGAACAGTACAGCAAATATGAAAGCGGAAAGCGTGAGTTGCCTATAAAGCATTTGATTTCACTTTGTATGATTTACAGAGTGTCAAGTGATTACATTCTCGGTCTTGATAAATTCAATAAATAACGGTTATGTAAATTTTATAGATTAAGAATTAACTCATTGTTCGGATTTTAAAATGATAATTTTATTTTAAAATTTCAAGGAATAACCTATCCCCTTTTAAGGCAAAAAATTACCGCCGACTATTTTCGACGGTGTAAACTTTGGTTTTTAAATTGTATGTCTTGCAAAAAACAGAATTCATTTTCTGTTTATAATGGCTATTTCACGTTATGCCAAACTATGAAAAAGCTTGTCCTAAATTTTTAAATTATTTAACTTAAGTTGTGTGCTAAACCATAAATTTGCCTCATTGCGGTCTGCGGCTTTTAAGTCAGCAGTTGCTTTCATTACTGCAATATTTTTTTCTGTATATTTTGATTTTCCACTTTGACGGCAAAACCATTTCATAGGCTTTGTTATCATTGATTTTGTGTAGTATATAGTCAGTTTATTCTAACTGCGGTTTATTAAAAATCCGCTGTACAGCAACTTTTCTATTTGTTTTCTACCAAACAATCAATATATTTGCGTTTATGTATGGTTTATTTGGTAATATTGTGGGGCGCACAGAAGTTTGTCTTTCAATAGAGAATATGAAATTTCAACTGTGACAAATTAATTTATTTTTAAAATTCAGAAGTATGATTAACGATATATGAGAGAGTTTGACCGTCGATGCCACTTTTATATTGCCTCCAATAAACTGCTCTTGTTTGGTATGCAATTTTGGCTTCAGCATATTGATTTTTACATATTTCAATTATTCTCTCGCTGTCGGTAGTGTTTTGACCTTCACTTTTTATTAATCCTAAATATTTATCCACATCTAAAAAGCATATTTTAAAATTACTGTATTCTCTGCCTATTTTACTGTATAGTGTTTTGCGGTAATTACCGTTACATACAGGGCATACATTCTCATAAAAAGCGCTGTTTTTATATCTTGTTACGCTTTCGTTATCATTATCAGAACTTTTCGTAATACAACCAATTATTTCTTTTATTTCATCAAAGGCATTTTCCTTACTTTGTCCTACCTGCAGACACTTCCATTTATTATTTTTTTCAGCAAATAAAATCCAAACTCTACTTATTTCTTCTGGTTGCTTTGTACTTATATTTTCTTTTTTAGAAAAGTTAATTTCACTCAAAAAATAATCTTTTATAGCATCATAACTTTTTATATTGTCTTGGTTATATATTTCTTTTAAACACATATTATTTACTCTTTCTTTTTATCAAAAATATTTACAGTAAAAGGTCACTTCCGATTTCTCAAAAGTGACCTTTAATTTTTTATCAAATATCGTTTCTTACGATATCTTCGTAGCTTTCTCTCTTAACAATAACTCTTGACTTGCCGTTGTTTACCATAACAATAGCAGGACGAGGGATTCTGTTGTAGTTAGATGCCATTGAGTAGTTATATGCACCTGTTGAAAGAACAGCAAGTGTATCGCCTACTGTAACAGGAGCTACCTGTGTGTGTTCCTGTACAAGGTCCCCGCTTTCGCAGCACTTACCTGCAACGGTAACGGTCTGTGTAGCCTCTTTGTCTGCGTGGCTTGCGTTTACTACTGTGTAATCAGACTGATAAAGCGCATATCTGATGTTGTCGGTCATACCGCCGTCGACAGATACATAGGTTCTTATGTTAGGAATCTCCTTGATACCGCCAACTGTGTAAAGTGTGATTCCTGCCTCACCAACAATAGAACGACCCGGCTCAATGAAAATATAAGGAACAGGCACATTGTGCTCGGCAGCCTTTGCCTTTACAGCAACAGAAACCTTTTCCATATAATTCTCATAAGGAACAGGCTCGTCACTGTTTACATACATAATACCAAAACCACCGCCAAGGTTTAAGTTGCTGATTGTAACACCAAGCTCGTCTTTGATTTTACCGATGAAGTCCATCATAATTTCTGCAGCTGTAACGAATGGGTCAATATCAAAAATCTGTGAACCGATGTGGCAGTGAAGTTCTGCAAGGTTTACATTTTCATATTCAAGTGCCTTTTTAACAGCCTCAAAAGCCTCGCCTGTTTCAAGTGCAAAGCCGAACTTTGAGTCAATCTGACCTGTTCTGATAAAGTTATGTGTGTGAGCGTCAACGCCCGGCTTGATTCTGAATGAAATCTTTGCCTTTTTAACGAGTTTGCCTGCAATTTCATTTAAAAGCTCAAGCTCGTAAAGGTTGTCGACTACAAATGTGCCGACGCCTGCGTTAAGTGCAAATTCAATTTCAGCGGCAGTTTTATTGTTGCCGTGAAAATGGGTTTTCTCCATAGGAAAACCTGCCTGCTGTGCTGTATAAATCTCGCCGCCCGATACTACATCAAGTCCGAGATGCTCTTCATTTGCAATTCTGCAAAGCTCCTTACAGCTAAGCGCCTTGCTGGCATAAAGCGGCATACCGTTGCCGTTGTAGAACTTTTTGAAAGACTCAACATATGAACGGCAGGTTGTTCTGATTGTGTTTTCGTCAAGTACATAAAGCGGAGTGCCGTACTCCTTTGCAAGCTCAACTGTGTCGCAACCGCCGATTGTAAGATGTCCTTTTTCGTTAATGTTTAAGCAATCATTTACAAACATTCTCTCATACCTCCTGATATTTACTTGCGCAGCCTTTTATTCGGTCTGCAAAATATGTGACTCTATAAGAGCCTTTATTTCCTCTTTGCCATATCCGTCCTGTGCCGAAAACTCTATCATAGGTAAATCTTCGATTGTGCTGAAAATATCCTGATAGTATTCAAGCTGTAGTTTCTGGTTTGTTTTGTTCAGCTTGTCACGCTTTGTAAGCACTACAGCAAATGGGTAATTACTTTTGTAAAGAAAGTCCACCATCTCAAGGTCGTCATCTGTAGGAGGATGGCGCATATCGAGAATTTGGATAATCAATTTTATATTTCTTTCCTGTGCAAAATATCCCTCTACAAGTTCAGCCCAGCGTTTCTTTTCGTTTTTTGAAACCTTTGCGTAGCCGTAACCGGGCAGGTCAACCATACGAAATTCTCTTAATTTATAGAAGTTTATGGTCGCTGTTTTACCCGGTTGAGCACTGACTCTTGCGAGTGCTTTTCTCTGCACAAGTTTATTTATAAGAGATGACTTTCCGACATTTGAATGTCCTGAAAAAACAATTTCGGGCATATCAGATTTTGGCAGCTGTTCTTTTGTGCCGGCGGCAAATTCAAATTGTACTTCGTTAAAATTCATTTACCTCACCCCTACTGTCTGATGTTTTCCGATTTGGTAGTTACCGTATTATCGGCAACTGCGTTCCATTGCTTTTCTGAAATTACAGGTACATCGACTATTGCAATCGGGACTACCTGCGAGAAACTTGTAACAGGAATAAAACTTACTTTTTCCTTTACAACAGGGTCTATTTCCTCAAGGTCTGCTTCATTTTCCTTTGGAATGATAACGGTTTTAATGCCCGATTTATATGCAGCCATACTCTTTTCTTTTAAGCCGCCTATCGGCATTACATTGCCTCGTAGGGTAATTTCACCTGTCATTGCAACATCACGCTTTACGGGCTTTCCTGTTAAAGCTGAATAAATGGCGGTTGCCATTGTAATACCAGCCGAAGGACCGTCCTTTGGTACAGCACCCTCGGGAGCGTGAATGTGAATATCTTTATTTTTATAGAACTGCGGATTAATTCCGAGTGAATTTGCGTGACTTCTTATGCAAGTAACGGCAGCCTTTGCCGACTCCTGCATAACATCGCCGAGAGAACCCGTAAGCTCAAGTTTGCCCGTGCCCTCCATAACCGCAACTTCAATCGGTAAAAGTTCACCGCCGACGCTTGTCCAAGCAAGTCCGTTTACAGTGCCGATTTCGTCCTTTGACGGCAATTTATCTGTTGTAAATTTTTTATGTCCGAGCATTTCAAGAATTTCTTTGTCTGTAATTTTAAAAGTTTCCTGTTCGTCTTCAAGTTTTTTAACTGCGCATTTACGGAGCACATTTCCGATTAATCTTTCAAGAGTACGAACACCCGCCTCTCTTGTATAAAAATCAATTAGGAAATACAGCGCCGATTGAGTAAATTTAACCTCTTTAGCGGTAAATCCGCACTTTTCAAGCTGCTTTGGAACAAGGTGCTTTTTAGCGATATTAAATTTTTCTTCTCTTGTATAGCTGTCAAGCTCAATGATTTCCATTCTGTCACGCAACGGTGCGGGAATTTGTGATACATCATTGGCTGTTGTAATGAACATTACATTAGACAAATCAAAAGGAATATCAATATAATGGTCAACAAACTTGTTGTTCTGTTCCGAATCGAGGACTTCAAGCAAAGCGGATGTAGGGTCACCTTTGTAATCGCTGGCAAGTTTGTCGATTTCGTCAAGAATAAGAACAGGATTGTTTGAACCTGCATTCTGAATGGCAGTCATAATTCTGCCCGGAATAGAGCCGATGTAAGTTCTTCTGTGACCTCTGATTTCTGCCTCGTCACGCACGCCGCCGAGGGCAATTCTTTGGCTCTTTCTGCCGATAGCCTTTGCAATTGACTGTGCAATCGAGGTTTTGCCGACACCCGGAGGGCCTGCAAAACAGATAATCTGACCATCCTGCGAACCTCTCAATTTTGTAACGGCAAGCTGCTCAATGATTCTTTCCTTGATTTTAGCAAGTCCGAAGTGAGATTTATCAAGTTCTTTTCTTAACTTGGTAACGGAAATTTTATCCTTGGTAGCTGTGTTCCACGGAAGGTCAAGCACTGTGTCAAGATAAGTCCTGATTACAGAAGCCTCCTGACTTCCGTAAGGCATACGCATAAGTTTTTTGCACTCTTTGATGAGGATATTTTCAGTTTCTTCGGAAAGTTCCAAAGCATAAATTCTTTCGGCGTAAGCCTCTGCCTCTGCGGACGGATTATCGTCCTCGCCGAGTTCTTCTTCAATAATCTTTTTCTGCTCTCTTAGAAAATAATCACGCTGATTTTCTTCAATTCTGTCTCTTGCTTTTTGAACAATATCTTTTTCGATTGAAAGAATATAAGTTTCATTTATAAGAATGTCAAGCAACATATCCAGTCGCTCGGTTTGGTCAAGTTCTTCAAGAATGGTCTGCTTTGCCTGATAATCAAGCACAATGTTGTCAGCTATGTAGTCTGCAAGCTCACCGCAAGACTTACAAGAGGCAACTTTAAATATAATATCATTCGGAACTCGAGGAGCTACCTTGACATAGTTTTCAAATTCCAATCTGACAGCACGCATCAAACCGAGTTGTTCGGAGGTGTGCTTAAACTTTTTATCCGGATACGGCTCAACTTCGGCCATAAGACAATTTTTATCGAATACAGGAGTTACAATTCCGGCTCTGAATTTGCCTTCAATAACAACTCTTGTTGAGTTGTCGGGCTGTTTGATTACCTGAACTATTTTTGCAACTACGCCTGTTGAGTAGCATTTTGTAATATCAGGGTCGTTTTCGGCAGCGTCTTTCTGTGTAACAAGAAAAATAAGCTGATCGTTTTTCATAGCGGCATTTATAGCACTGATGCTCTTCTTTCTTCCCACATCAAAATGAATGAGCGCTTTCGGAAAAACAACAAGTCCTCTGAGCGGCAGAACGGGCAAAAGTATTAAATTATCGTTTCTATCGTCCATTTTCTATCCTCCCATCACAATTTATTTCACAATTAAATCTAATCAAAAAAAGCTGTATTGTTTTTTCGGCAATACAGCTTTAATTATTTACAATACTTTAAGAAGCTGTGCTTCGTTTTTGACGCTTCTTTGCATCTTGTTTTAAGTTGATTGAAACAGCCGCCTTGTCTTCATTTCTGAGAAGTTCGGGTTCGCTGCCCTCGGTTACAACCTTTTCTGTGATTGTTACCCTTTCAATAGTCGGATCGGACGGAATTTCAAACATAAGGTTTGTGAGTATTCCCTCCATAATTCCTCTTAGTCCTCTTGCACCTGTTCTCTGTTCCTGCGCTTTTTTGGCAACTGCCTTTAAAGCCTCATCTTCAAATACAAGTTCAACATTGTCAAGCTCAAAGAGTTTTTTATACTGCTGAACAATTGAATTTTTAGGAACTGTAAGGATTTGCACAAGAGCGTCGGTATCAAGACCGCTTAGAGCCGTAATAACGGGAAGTCTGCCGATAAGCTCCGGAATTATGCCGTACTTAACAAGATCGTGTGCAGTAACATCTTTCATCCAATAGGTTTCGTCAAGCTCTTTTTTATCCTGAATAAATGACTCGAAGCCGATTACAGAAGAGCCTTTGCGCTTTGTAACAATCTTTTCAAGACCGTCAAAAGCACCGCCGCAGATAAACAGAATATTCTTTGTGTTTATCTGTAAAAATTCCTGCTGCGGATGTTTTCTGCCGCCCTGCGGAGGCACATTGGAAACAGTACCCTCAATAATTTTGAGCAATGCCTGCTGAACACCCTCACCGCTTACATCACGGGTGATAGACGGATTTTCCGATTTACGGGCAATTTTGTCTATTTCATCAATGTAAATAATGCCTCGCTCTGCTTTTTCAATGTCGAAATCAGCAGCCTGAATAAGCTTTAATAAGATGTTCTCTACATCTTCGCCGACATAGCCAGCCTCCGTAAGTGTGGTGGCATCTGCAATGGCAAACGGAACATCAAGTGCTTTTGCAAGAGTTTGAGCAAGCAAAGTTTTACCTACGCCTGTCGGGCCGAGCAAAAGAACATTACTTTTTGAAAAATCAACATCGGTTTCGTTTGAAAACACTCTCTTGTAGTGGTTATAAACAGCAACACTGAGCGTAACTTTTGCGGCATCCTGACCGATTACATATTCATCAAGAATTTCCTTGATTTCCTTAGGCTTAAGGAGCTTTGGAATAGAAACGGTATCATCTTTTTTAGCAAGCTCTGCGTCAACCGCTGTGTTCTCGAGTTCTTCTGTCTGCTCAAGAATATTCATACATAAATCAACGCACTGGTCGCAAATATACACGCCGTTGCCTGCAATCAGACGGCCAACCAATTCCTGTGGCTTTCCGCAAAAAGAGCAGTATATTTCTTTTTCGTTGTTTTTGTTTGCCATTAAGATTTCCTCACCTTATCTTTTTTCAATAACCTTATCGATAAGACCGTATTCAAGAGCCTGCTGAGCAGTCATAAAGTTATCTCTGTTAGTATCTCTTGCGATTACATCAATCGGCTGTCCTGTATTATCAGCAAGAATCTGATTAAGACGCTGTTTCATATCAAGAATGTGTCTTGTATGAATTTCCATATCTGTAGCCTGACCTTGTGCACCGCCTGACGGTTGGTGAATCATAATGTCACTGTTTGGAAGAGCAAGACGCTTGCCCTTTGCGCCGGCTGCAAGGAGGAATGCACCCATACTTGCTGCCATACCCATACAAATAGTGGAAACATCACATTTGATGTAATTCATTGTATCAAATATTGCAAATCCATCTGTAACACTGCCGCCGGGGCTATTGATATAAAGGCAAATATCCTTTGTAGGATCCTGGCTCTCAAGGTAGAGTAGCTGTGCTACTACTACACTTGCACTTGCACTGTTCACTTCTTCTGTGAGCATAACGATTCTGTCATTAAGAAGTCTTGAATAGATGTCGTATGAGCGTTCGCCACGGCTTGTCTGTTCAAGGACATATGGTACTAATGCCATTTGATCAAAACCTTTCATTATAGTAAATAGTAATTAACAAAAACAGGTTAATTATTCAAATTATTTAATAACTACACTGTCCTTTACCATATTAAGAGCCTTTTCAGCCTTAACATCAAGTGTAAGTGTTTCGGCAGGAACTGCACCCTTAACTGTTTCAACATCTACCTTGTAAGCTTCTGCCATCTTGTTGTAAGCCTCGTCAAGGTCAGCGTCTGTTACTTCAATATTCTCTTTCTTAGCGATTGTTTCAAGAGCAAGTCTTAACTGAACTCTCTTCTTAGCCTCGTCGGCATACATCTTCTTTAAGCCGTCAAGGTCAATACCCATATACTGGAGGTATGTGTTCATATCAATACCCTGTGAACGAATTCTCATCTCGAAATCTCTAACCATTTCGTTTACCTGGTTGTCATACATAGCCTGTGGGATTTCGCCCTCAAGAAGTTCGATAAGTTTTTCGGCAATCTGATTGTCCTTATCCTTTTCAGCTTCATCCTCAAGACGGGCAGCGATTGTTTCTTTAAGCTCATCTCTGTATTCTGCTACAGTTTCTTTCTCTGAAACATCCTTTACAAACTCATCGTCAACTTCAGGGAGTTCCTTAGCCTTAATCTCGTGAAGCTTAATCTTGAACTCTGCGTCCTTACCTGCGAGCTCTTCAGCCTGATACTCTTCAGGGAACTTAACATTGATAGAGAACTCTTCATCAGTGCTGTGACCGATAATCTGCTCCTCAAAGCCCGGGATAAAGTTACCTGAACCGATTGTAAGGTTGTAGTTTTCAGCTTTACCGCCATCAAATGCAACGCCGTCAACAAAGCCTTCAAAATCGATAACTGCGATGTCGCCGTTAGCAACAGGTCTGTCCTCAACTGTTACCATTCTTGAGTTACGGTCACGAACCTTCTCGATTTCTTCGTCAATAAGCTCATCTGTAACTTCTGTTGACTTCTTTGTTACTTCAAAGCCAAGGTAGTTGTTGATTTCCATATCAGGCTCAACAACGATGTTTGCCTTGAAAGTAAAGCCGTTCTCAACCTCTGTAACTTCGATAGATTCAACAGCAACAATCTTTACGCCTGCCTCTTCTGCTGCGTTGTAAAGAGCCTCAGGATAGCAATCCTGCATAGCGTCATCATAGAATACTTCTTTGCCGTACATTTTCTCAATAATGTGGCGTGGAGCTTTGCCCTTTCTAAAACCGGGAATGTTAATTTTCTTAACTTCCTTCTTGTAAACTGTGTTAAGTGCTTTTTCAAAAGTTTCTCCGTCAACTGTAACAACTAACTCGTATGAATTAGCCTGCTCAAGTTTTTTGCTTTCTTTTAATGCCATTTTTTGAAATCCTCCAAATTTGATTTTTTATACAAATATAATCAGTATCAGTTCATTATAACACAAAAATTCAGTTTTGCCAATACTCAAAAGCAAATTTATGCTTATTATCGTACCAAAATCGGCATAAATGCGAGTCGGTCGCAAGAGATCAGCTTAAAATTTATACCTTTATAATCACCCTCAACGGCATAACGCATATTTGATTTGCCGTGAATGTGTCCGTAATAGCATCTTTTTATATTGTGTTTTAATAATACATTCATAATCTCGCTGCATTCGGTGCTGCAGTAGACAGGCGGATAGTGCAGAAAAACCACAGGCTCAAGCCCTGTTTTTTCCGCCTCTGAAATTGACATTTCAAGTCTGCCTACTTCACGGTTAAGTACCTTTACATCAGCGTCAGATTCATTTTCGAGAAACCATCCTCTTGTACCGCAAATTGCTTTATTGTCGCAAACATAAGTGTTGTTAAAAAGGATATTTATCGAATTAAGTTTGTTATTGTCGAGGAACTTTTCAATTTTACTTTTGGTTCCCCACCAATAATCGTGATTGCCCTTGAGAAAAATTTTCTTGCCGGGCAAATCATCAATATATTTAAAATCGGTATATGTTTGTTCAAGCTTCATTGCCCAGGAAATATCACCCGCAATCATAACCGTATCATCGTCGGTAACAAGTGTATTCCAATTTTTTGTAAGCCTTTCGACATAGTTGTCCCAGCCCGCAAAAATATCCATCGGCTTATCTTCGCCGAGTGACAAATGAAGGTCAGCTATCGCAAATAAACTCATTATTTGATGTTAAGTGCATCAAGAACATACTGAGGCATTGAATTTACCTCTGTAACATCTGAAAAACGAGCCTTTTTGTCCTTAAGTGCTGCAAGAGGTGCAGGCACAGGAGCATTTGAAACCTCGAATAGCTTTTCAACCATATCAAATTCATTCTCAGGGAGGTTTGTGCCATCAGAAACAGCCTCAAGAACAGCCTTAGAGAACTTGTATGGGCTTGCTGTCGATGCGATAACAGACGGAGTTGTGTCGCCTGTCTGCTCAACATACTGCTCATATACATTAACGGCAACCGCTGTGTGAGTATCGCAGAGGTAGTTATCTGTGTCGAACAGAGCCTTGATTGTAGCTTTTGTCTGCTCATCGTTGCAGAAACCGCCGAAGAATTTAGATGTGATTTCAGCCTTGATTTCGTCGGAAACCTCGTACTTGCCTACAGTCTTGAGAGCAGTCATAAGCTCTTTTGTAGTATCGGCATTGTTGCCCGAAAGCTTGTAAAGAAGTCTTTCAAGGTTGCTTGATACGAGAATGTCCATTGAAGGTGAAATTGTTGTATAGAAATGTCTGTTTTTGTCATAAACACCTGTCTTAATGAAGTCAGAAAGAACATTGTTTGAGTTTGACGCACAGATGAACTTGTTGATTGGAAGTCCCATAATGCTTGCGTAGTATGATGCAAGAATATTGCCGAAGTTACCTGTCGGAACTACAACATTAATCTTGTCGCCCATAGCGATTTTGCCTGCATTTACGAGGTCGCAGTAAGCAGAAATATAGTAAACAATCTGTGGAAGAAGTCTGCCCCAGTTAATTGAGTTTGCAGAGCTGAAAAGCATATTGTTAGCCTCGAGCTTTGCGGAAATTTCAGGAGTAGTAAAGATTTTCTTAACGCCTGTCTGTGCGTCGTCAAAGTTACCTTTAATAGCGCAAACTGTAACATTGTTGCCTTCCTGAGTGTTCATCTGGTGCTTCTGCATTGGACTTACACCGTCAACAGGATAGAAAACGATAATTTTTGTATGGTCAACATCTTTAAAGCCTTCAAGAGCAGCCTTACCTGTGTCGCCCGATGTGGCAACAAGAATTACTGCATCTTTGCCGTCGTATGTCTTTTTAAGTGATTTTGTAAGAAAATGAGGAAGAATCTGGAGTGCCATATCCTTAAAAGCACAAGTCGGACCGTGCCAAAGTTCAAGAATATTAAGTTCCCTGCCGTTGAGCTTTGCGTAAGCCAAGGGAGCAGGATTGTCACTGCCGAACTTCTCTTTTGTGTAGGCATTTTCAACACAATCGTTGATTTCTTCTTCTGTAAAATCAGAAAGAAAATCAGCGAAAACTTTTTTTGCTCTGCCCTTGTAATCAAGCTTTAAAAGCTCATTAAATGTTTCTGCGGAATATTTAGGAAATTCCTGTGGCACAAAAAGTCCGCCATCCTTAGAAATACCCTGGGCAATTGCCTGAGCGGCCGATACAACTTCGGCTGCATTTTGAGTACTGTTATACAACATATAAATCTTCCTTTCAGAGTTGCTTTACACAAAGTACATTTTACTACATAATTTATCAAATGTCAAAGTTTTCAAAGAAATTAACTGCATTTTCATAAAAAATTTTATCAATTATGGCTTCTTGATAGTTTTTTTGCAGAAAAAGATTATAAATTTCATATAGATTTCTGTTATTTCTGATGTTATACGGCAAGATTCCGCCGTCAAAATCACTTCCGAGGCATACATAATCTTCTCCGCCGAGCGACAAAAAATGCTCTGCGTGCTTTAGAATATCATCAATGCAGGCTTTTTCGGGTTCGTTATTGAGAAACGCATTATGAAAATTAAGTCCTATAATTCCGCCGTTTTTAAATATGATTTCTGCCTGTTCGTCTGTAAGATTTCTTTTGTGCGCAGTAACCGCTCTTGCGTTTGAATGGGTGGCTATAAACGGTTTTTCTGCGATTTCGCACACATCATAAAAAAGTTTATCGCTTGCGTGTGATACATCAATGACAATACCTTGATTTTCAAGTTCACATACCGCTTTTTTGCCAAACTCCGTTATGCCTGTCGGTTGCTCTGCCATTGCGCCGTCGCCGATACAGTTTGTATCGTTCCAAGTAAGGGTTGCTGTTTTTATGTTGCTGTCGGCAAGGTATTTTATATATGAAATATCATTGTCGATTATTTTGCAGTTTTCAAGTGTAAACATTGCAAGTTTGTTTTTTGTTGAATTATTAATTTTTTTATAAGAATCAACAAGATTTATATTGTTGATTTTACATTCTTTCGGAAGTGTAATTTTGGCTTTTTCAAACAGTGCTCTGCCCTGTTTTACGCTTAAATCATCGGGAATCCATACCGCAAAGCACTGCAAATATTTTTCAAAATCCACATCTGTCTGAACTTCATAGTCGGAACAGGAAAAGCCGTGGCTCATAGTCACGGCTTTGTAAAGTGTATCACAATGTAAATCAAATACTTTCATAAGAAGCTCCTTCAAAAGCATTTTCAATATAGTTGATGTCAATTACTTTGCCGCTTTCAGGCTCGGTAAATACTTCGCTGACATCAAAGCGGAAATAAGCGTCAAGCTGTTTTTCGGCAATATACATTGCGGCGGTTTTTCTTATTCTTGAGATTTTCCTGCGGTCAACAGCCTCGTACGGACGGGCAATAAAATTAGCCGCCCTTGTTTTTACTTCCGTAAATATAATATATTCGCCTTTTTGAGCAATTATATCAATCTCACCGCATTTTTGTCTGTAATTGCGTTCAAGAATTTTATAACCGTTTTTCTTTAGGTAACGCTCGGTAAATTTTTCGCCGATGTCGCCCTTTTGTTTTGTTGTAAATAACTTCATAATTATTTATACAGCTTTTTAAGAAAGCTTTTGCGGTGGTACGGGCACGGGCCGTATTTAAGAATAGCCTCTCTGTGTACCTTGGTTCCGTATCCTTTGTGTTTATCAAAACCGTACATGGGATATTCTTCGGCATACTTATATAAAAGTCTGTCCCTTGACACTTTTGCAAGGATAGATGCACAAGCAATCGACATAGATTTTGCGTCACCTTTTACAATGCACTCGGCGTCAATGTCAATCGGCGGAATTTTATTTCCGTCAATCATTGCGTAGTCTGCCTTTATGTCAAGACCGTCAATTGCTCTGCGCATCGCAAGCATTGTTGCATTCAGTATATTGATTTCTTCGATTTCGTCAACCGTAGCGTAAGCTATTGAGTATGACAGCGCCTGTTCTCTTATAACATTAAACAAGGACTCACGCTTTTTCTCGCTTAATTTTTTTGAGTCGTTTACACCGTCAATAATCACGCCCTCGGGCAATATAACGGCGGCGGCGCAGACGGGACCTGCGAGAGGGCCTCTGCCTGCCTCATCAACTCCGCAAACCGATTTATAACCTTTTGCAAGCGCCTCTTTTTCAAATTCAAGCCAATCCATTGTTTCACCTTTTATCTTTCGGGCATTTCAAGAGTGATTCTGCCGAGTTTTCCGCTTCTGAATTCATCAAGCAGCATAATTGCGGCTCTCTCTGTATTTATTTCTCCTCCTGAAATGAGCATACCTCTTTTTTTGCCGATTACATTAAGCAATTCGTATGAATCGATTGCGTCAAGGTCAATATCTTCAAGTTTAAATCTTGCAATAAAATCAGCGGGTTTCAAGCTGCGCAAAAAGTCAAGAAGTCGTACGGCGAGAAGCTCCGTATCGAGAATTTGGTCTTTTACAGCACCTGTAAAAGCAAGTCTTTCGCCGACAATCTTATCGTCAAATTTAGGCCAAAGCACACCCGGAGTATCGAGCATTTCTATATTTTTAGCGATTGAATACCACTGATTGCCTCTCGTAACACCCGGTCTGTCCTCTACTTTTGCTCTGTTTTGTTTTGCTACTCTGTTAATGAATGAAGATTTACCGACATTCGGGATACCAACAATCATAATTCTAAGCATCGGGTTTACCATACCCTTTGCCTTAAGTCTTTCTCTGCGCTCGGAAAGCACATTGTTTACAGCAGGAGCAAATTTATTAAGTCCCTTACCGCTTTTGCAGTCAACCGCAATCGCTGTAATTCCCTGTGATGCATAGTAATCTATCCATCTGCTTGTTGCGGTCTGATTAGCCATATCACATTTATTCAAAAGCACAACCTTTGGTTTGTTCTGAATAAGTTTTTGTAAATCCGGATTTTTACTGCTTAAGGGTATTCTTGCGTCAAGAATTTCTGCCACTGCGTCTACAAGTTTTAAACTTGCCTGAATCTGTCTTTTGGTTTTGGTCATATGACCCGGGAACCACTGTATATTTTGCATTTCGCTCATTTTATTTTATCAATCCTTATAGTTGTTTATAAATCAGTAAAGATATTTGAAATGGTCAAACGGATAAATCACAAATTGTGCCTTGCCGAGTATCATCGTTTTTGGAATAAGCTGAATACTGCCGCTTCTGCTGTCGAGTGATACGGAACGGTTATCACCCATTACGAACACATAGCCTTCGGGTATGGTGTCGGGAATATTCCAACCGACAGTCGGTCTTATTGTATCGGAGGCAACATATTCTTCGTCAAGTACAATTCCGTCAACTATAACTTTATTATTGTCATAGTCAATTTTTATTGTCTGTCCTTCGGTTGCGATAACTCGTTTTATAATGATTTTTCCGATTTGCTGGTCTGCGTCAACAGCCACAATATCTCCCACCTGCGGTGAGTAAAGAAAGTTTGTAAGTATTGCCCTGTCGCCGTCAAAAAGCGTGTCTTTCATAGATTCGCCGTCTATTGTGACATCTTTTATAAAAAATGTAAATACAACGCTTATAATTGCAAAAAGGAAAATAACCGTTTTGAAAATATCAAATATACAGTTAGGTAATTTTTCTTTGTTTATCTGTATTTTTGTTTTCGAGGTTTTGTTTTCAGATTTCATATATCCTCCAAAAAAATAAAAGCTTATTTCAATTATAAAACAGAAATAAGCTTTTATCAATAGGTCAAATAAAATTTTTAGTAAAGATATTTAAAGTCTGAAAACGGATAAACTACAAATTGAGCTTTTCCTATAACATTGTCTACGCTGATAAGACCGATTCTTGAGTCACGGCTGTCCATAGAAACTCCTCTGTTGTCGCCCATTACAAAAATCATACCGTCCGGAATAACCTCGGGGATTTCGTAATCTGCCTCAACATTACAGAATGTTGACACATCAAGATACGGTTCGTCAATTACAACACCGTCAACAAGGATTCTGTCATTTTCATAATCAAGTTTAAGAGTCTGACCTGCGGTAGCAATAACACGCTTTACAATCGGTTCGGCGTACTCCTTACCGTGAGAAATTACTATGATGTCATTCGGCTTTGGAGTGTAATTAAAGTTGGTTACAATCAATTTATCACCGTTTTGCAGGGTTTCTACCATTGATGTACCTTTTACATCAACCAACCTGAAAAAGAAGTTAAGACAGAAAATAACTATTACAAGCGCAAATACAATTGATTTTACCCAATCGTAAAAGTTTGATGCGCCGCCGTCTGCCTTTGCCGCAACAAATTTGTTGCTCTTCTGCTTGTCTTTTTCGGGATTGCTGAAAGCAATGTAATCTCCGTTGTCCTCGACCTCGATATTCTGATTCTGTGTTTCGGCTGTTGTGTTTTCTACAACATTGTTTTCTGTTTCGTTAGTATTTGTTTTATTTTCGCTCAATTTATCCACCTGCTAACAATAAGTAAAGTAAAAAAGGGACTGTAAAAGTCCCTTTCCTTACATTTGAAATTACTTACGGATCTGCTCTTTAACCTTAGCAGCCTTACCAACTCTGTCACGGAGATAGTAGAGCTTGCTTCTGCGAACTTTACCATAACGAATTACCTGCACGTCCTTAACGTTCGGTGAATGGAGCGGGAACACTCTCTCAACACCTACGCCGTAAGCAACGCGTCTTACAGTAAATGTTTCAGCAACGCCACTGCCCTTTTTAGCAATAACTGTGCCCTCAAACATCTGAATTCTTTCTCTTTCGCCCTCACGGATGTTTACAGAAACCTTAACTGTGTCACCGACATTAAACTTTGGTGTGGTTTCCTTAACTGAACCGGCAGCAATAGCTTTTAATGCGTCCATTATAATTCCTCCTGTTTTTTCTGACATTCGTACCTTTTTAGTGCAGAGGAATGTCTGCTTCAAAATAACGGTTTTACCGCCATCTGAACCTCGTCATAGGTATGACGGTTTCAAATGCTTATATATATTACCACAAAAGAAAATAAATTGCAAGACTTTTTTCCGTTTATCGCAAATTATTTTGTTATTTTATCGAGCTTTTCAAGATAATTTCTGAAATATTCGGGCAGCTGCGATGTAAATTCAAGGTATTCGCCGCTCCTTGGATGAACAAAGCCGATTTTTCTTGCGTGCAGGCACTGACCTGTAAAATCAACTTTTTCGTTTTTAACCCCGTAAACCAAATCTCCCGATACAGGGTGACCGATGTACGCCATATGCACTCTTATCTGATGTGTTCGTCCCGTTTCAAGAATACATTTTATATGAGTGTAGCCTTTGTATCTTGCAATCACACGGTAATGTGTGACAGCGTGTTTGCTGTTTTTTTCGGTAACGCACATTTTTTTACGGTCATACTGACTTCTTCCTATCGGAGCATTCACCGTGCCCTCATCGTCTTTTAAATTGCCGTAAACAATTGCCTCATATTCCCTTGTAAAAGAATGTTCCTTAATCTGCTCGGCGAGCGAAAAATGTGCAAAATCATTTTTCGCAACTATCAGAAGTCCGCTTGTATCTTTATCTATTCTGTGGACAATTCCGGGACGCATAACACCGTTTATGCCTGATAACGAATCTCCGCAATGATAAAGCAATGCGTTTACAAGTGTGCCGTCATAATTGCCTGCCGCCGGATGAACGACCATTCCTTTCGGCTTGTTTACAACAAGCAAATCGTTATCCTCGTAAATAATTTCCAAAGGAATGTTCTCGGGTTTTGCCTCATAAGGTACGGGATCGGGAATTTCGAGAGTAATTCTGTCGCCGCCTTTGAGCTTATAGTTTTTACCGACAGAATTTTCATTTACAAAAACTTTGCCCTGCTCAATAAGTTTGGCAGCCGCAGTTCTTGTGAGTGACGGTTCATTGTCGGCAATGTATTTGTCTATTCTTATGTTGCCGTTTTCGGCAACAAATTCAAGTTTTGTCATTTTTCAATTCCTTTTTACCGACTTCTGAAAAAAAGAGTACATAAACCATAAGCAAGACCGTACCGACCGTTATGCAGTAATCCGCAAAATTGCATACGGGCGGAAAGAATGAAAGACTGATGTAGTCAATAACATAGCCGTAAAAAATTCTGTCTATAAGATTGCCTATTCCGCCGCCGACAACAAGCGCAACAGAGGCATAAAAAAGTTTGCTCTTTGGTTTCTTTTTAAACATATAAATTAAGATTGCGGCAATAAGTGCAGTTGTAAGCACTACAAAAATCCATCTGTTGCCTGCAAAACTGCCGAAAGCCACACCGTTGTTTTCCACATAGGTAAAAGAAAGCAGATTGTCAATAACAGACACACTTCCTATTTCTTTGAGATTTGTGCTGACAAAGAACTTTATAATTTGGTCTGCTATTGCCAAAACTATTCCGACCGCAACGGCTATATAAGGCATAAAATTCCCCCATAAAGCTAAATCGGTGCAGCAATACTGTTACACCGATTTAGTATTAAATTTAATTGATTATTTTAAAATGTTGCAGCAACGCTTGCAAAGATGCGGATGTTCGCTGTCTGTACCTACAGTTTCGCTGATAATCCAACAACGCTCGCACTTTTCACCTATTGCTTTATCAACGGCAATCTCAAGCTCGCCGTTATTTTCTGCGATTTCTACGGCAGATACGATGAATGCAGCCGCAAGTTCGGGTTCTGCTTTCTTAAGGAATTCAAGCTTTTCGCCGCTTGCCTTAAGAGTAACCTTAGCCTCAAGTGAGCTCTTGATAGTTTTATCTTTAATAAGACCTTCAAGTGACTTCTTTACATCGTCACGAAGCTGATGTATTTCGTCCCAGAATGACATAAAGTCGGCATCAGTTTCGATTTCAACCTGATTTGGCATCTCATTGAAAATAACATTTTCGGCATTCTCATTTGATGAATGAGGCATATATTTCCAAATTTCATCAGATGTATATGCAAGAATCGGGCTGATCATTCTTGTCATAGCGTTAAGAATGATATAGATTGCAGTCTGTGCAGCCTTTCTTGACTTGCTGTCGCTTTTTTCTGTATATAATCTGTCCTTGAGTACATCAAGATAGAAGTTAGACATATCAATTACGCAGAAGTTTCTGATTGAATGATATACCTGGTGGAATTCGTAGTTATCATAAGCCTGCTTAACCTTTGCAATAAGCTCGTTAAGTTTTACGATTGCCCACTTATCCATAGGCATAAGCTCATTTACAGGAACAGAATCTGTATCAGGGTTAAAGTCATAAACATTACCGAGAATATAACGGGCAGTGTTTCTGATTTTTCTGTATGACTCTGAAATCTGCTTTAAAATTTCGTTAGAAATATGAACATCTGACTGATAGTCGGTTGATGAAACCCAAAGTCTTAATACATCAGCACCGTATTTTTCGGTAACATCCTGTGGACTGATACCGTTGCCGAGTGACTTACTCATCTTTCTCTTCTCTTCGTCAAGAATCATACCGTGAGTAAGAACTGCCTTATACGGAGCTACACCCTCAGTTGCAACAGATGTAAGGAGTGATGATTGGAACCAACCTCTGTACTGGTCGTTACCCTCAAGATAAAGGTCGGCAGGGAACTTAAGGTTATCACGCTTGCTTATAACGGCAGCGTGTGATGAACCGCTGTCAAACCAAACATCCATAATATCCTTTTCTTTTTCAAACTCTGTGCAGCCGCACTTTTTACACTTTGTGCCCTCAGGTAAAATTTCTGCAGCTGTATGGCTGTACCATGCGTTTGAGCCCTCTTTTTCAAACAAATCGGCAACAGCTGACATTGCTTCATTGTCGATATGAGCCTCGCCGCATTCTTTACAGAAGAAAATCGGAATAGGTACGCCCCATTTTCTCTGACGGGAAATACACCAGTCTTTTCTTTCCTTAACCATATTTGTAATTCTGTCATGACCCCAAGCAGGAATCCACTTAACGCTGTCGATTGCCTCGCAAGCTTTATCCTTGAAGTCCTCAACAGAACAGAACCACTGGTCAGTAGCTCTGAAAAGGATAGGAGTTTTACATCTCCAACAGTGCGGATACTGGTGAATAATCTTCTTTAATGCAAAGAGGTAACCGTTTTCATCAAGATAAACGGCAATCTTTTTGTTTGCCTCATCAGTTGTAAGACCCGCAAACTGACCTGCCTCTTCGGTAAGTACGCCGTTTGAGTCAACAGGGCAGATAGTAGGAATTTCAGGATAATTCTGGCAAACATTAAAGTCGTCAACACCGTGACCGGGAGCTGTGTGAACGCAGCCTGTACCGCTTTCAAGTGTTACATGATCACCGACAATAACAAGTGACTCTCTGTCAAGGAATGGGTGTGCTGTCTTGATATACTCAAGGTCGCTGCCCTTAACTGTGGCAACTACTTCGTAATCTGTAATTTCGGCAGCCTCAAAAGCTGATTTATAAAGCTCTGTAGCCATAACGAGGTATTCGTCACCTGTTTTGATGATTGAATACTCATATCTCGGGCCAACGCAGATAGCTACATTTGCAGGCAATGTCCAAGTTGTTGTTGTCCAAATTACGAACTTAACTTTTGACGGGTCAAGACCGAGATTTGAGAACACACCCTTGTCATCTGTTACTGTAAATTTTACATAAATTGAATGGCACGGATCTTCCGCATACTCAATTTCAGCCTCGGCAAGAGCTGTTTTACATTCAGGACACCAATAAACAGGCTTTAATCCCTTGTAAATATAACCCTTTGTAGCCATTTTTGCAAACACTCTGATCTGCTCTGCCTCAAATTCGTGCTTAAGTGTGATATAAGGGTTGTCCCACTCACCGATTACACCGAGTCTTTTGAACTGTGTACGCTGATCGTTAATGTATCCTGTAACAAATTCTTCGCACATTTTACGGAGCTCAACGATAGAAATTTCCGCAGAGTTACCGATACCTGCTTTTTTTCTTGCTTTAAGCTCTGTCGGAAGACCGTGAGTATCCCAACCCGGAACATAAGGAGCTTTAAAGCCAGCCATATTTTTATAGCGAACGATAAAGTCCTTTAAGATTTTGTTTAATGCGTGGCCAAGGTGAATATCGCCGTTTGCATATGGAGGACCGTCGTGGAGTACAAATAACGGTTTGCCCTCGTTTACCTCCATAAGCTTTTCATATACCTTATTATCTTCCCATGCCTTAAGAGTTACAGGCTCGCTCTTAGGAAGACCAGCTCTCATAGGAAAGTCGGTTTTTGGAAGATTAAGTGTAGAATTATAATCCTGAGACATTGGTTACACTCTCCATAATTTAAATTTCGATTTCCGATTAATTTCCGATTATAAAATTATTCGGCAGAAACATCATAGTTGTCGCCAAACTTTAAGTGACCGAACTTTGGTGCTTTTTTTTCTGTATTTTTTTCGTTTGCAGCAGCGTTTGTCGAAGAAAGAATTTCGTCTACAGTTTTGTCAGAAACGGCAGCGGTTTCGGCATCAGCCTTTTTTTCTTCAACTGCAGCCGGCTTGGCAGGCTGTACTGTTTCCTGTGGCTTTTCCTCTATAACAGGTGCTGTCGGATACTTTTCGTTGAGTTCCTGCTTAGCTGCCTCTAATTCGGCAGTTGTAGGAAGGTCGTTAATCATCTGAATGTGCTTTTTGTAAAGCTCAATAAGCTCACCCTTAAGTTTTACAGCGTCTGACTGAAGAAGAAGGTAGTTTTCCTTCTCTGTTGCAGTCATTCTGTTTGTATCAACCAAAAGCTGCTGTGCCTTTGTTTCAGCCTCTCTTACAATCTTAGATGCCTTTTCTTTAGCCTCTCTGATACAAGCGTCAGATACTTTCTGTGATGCGAGAAGAGCGTTTCTGACTGTTTCTTCATCTGCACGATACTGTTCTACTCTTGTTGCGAGAACATCAATTTTATGTACAAGGTTAGTTTTCTCTTTCTTTAACTGTTCAAAAGCTACAATGACTTCATCAATAAATGCATCAACATCTTCTGCCATATAGCCCTGGCGGCCGGCTTTTCTGAAACTAACATTCTTAATTTCATCAATAGTAATCATTTAAAGCACTCCTATCTGAAATGTATTACTGAAATTTTATGGCGCCCTTTTTTGGTTACACCCAAAATTTTATCTAACTTAAATTTCCCTTTACCCCGTATTGTAAAGGTATCTCCCTCTTTAACCGTACAGCTTACATTTTGAGTTACCGCAAAGTTAAGAGTTGTTTCTCCCGATAAAATCAGTTTTGCCGTTTTATCCCTCGAAAGTCCGCTTACTGCGGCGACAATGTTGTCGTATCGGAGAGATGAAACCGTAAGACTCATTTCCTCTGTGCCTCTTCCTTGCGGAAGAGAATTAAGATTTGGTTGGACAATTTTTACTCCTGCTCCGCCTACTTTAAAAATCTGCGATTCAATGTAATCTTTAAGCTCGCTTTTTACAAATACAACGGTTCTTCCGTTATCTACCAGAATATCTCCTACCGTGTCACGCTCAATGCCGAGTGACATAAGCGTGCCGAGAAAATCTCTGTGTGTAAGTTTATCGCAAGGTCGGTATTTGAATTCTATTGCAGAAACAGGAAAGGCTAACCGCTCGGGTTCATCGTAAAACACCCCGAGCACCTTTCTTTCACTGCTCTCACTGCCGCCGAAGAATACATAATTTTCAAAGTATATACTCTGCAATACCTTTTGTGCAAGTGCCTGCT
Source organism: Ruminococcus intestinalis (assembly GCF_014288065.1). NCBI lineage: Bacteria > Bacillati > Bacillota > Clostridia > Eubacteriales > Oscillospiraceae > Ruminococcus > Ruminococcus intestinalis. The sequence goes on from NZ_JACOPS010000001.1 coordinate 570,112, forward strand.
GACTCTCGGTTAAAAACTGTGAGAAAACAGGTTTTTGACGGGTAAAGCAAAGCGAAGTCATATCCTCGATTTTGGAGCAGAAAAGCTCATCGTTATCAGAAGTAAACACCGCTGTTTTCTAATTCGTCAAGTAAATCGTCGCCGGTAAGGTCTACATTATTAGGAATGATAATGTATGTATTTGAAGCAACCTTCTTAATCTTACCGTCGTTTGCATAAGCAACACCGCTTAAGAAGTCAAGAATTCTTCTTGCCATATCCTTGTTGGTGTCCTCAAGGTTAAGCACAACTGTGTGTGATTTGATAAGGTCGTCAGCGATTGTGCGTGTTTCCTCGCCAAATCTTTCAGGCTTATAAATACCGACCTGAATCTTAGCCTTAGCGTTAATATTAACAACTTTATTTTTTGAAGTAGGAGCTGCTGCTCTCTCTCTTACAGGCTGCTGTTCCTCAACCTCTTCTTCCTCGTTTTCGTCGGCATAACCGTACTCGTCATACTCCTGCTGATACTCGTCATCCGGAGCATCCCACATACGCTTGAATTTATCCACAAAACCTGCCATTATATTATTTCCTCCTTGAATTATTTACTGTAATCTCTGGCACCGAAAAGTGACGAACCTACTCTTACCATAGTCGCACCTTCGAGTATTGCCTCATAATAATCAGCAGACATACCCATTGACAGTATAGTCATACTTATATTATCTAATTTTTTTGACGATATGTCAATAAAGATATTACGCATATTATCAAAATATTTTGAAATTTTATGTGTATTATCACAAATTGGCGGTATAGACATAAGTCCTTTGACCGAAATTCCCTCCAAATCAGCTATCTGACACAACAATTCATCAAGCTGTTCGGGAACAACACCCGATTTATTTTCTTCTCTGCCTATATTTACTTCAACAAGAACGTCTGTTTTTTTGCCGATTTTTAAAGACTGTTTGGAAATTTCCGACGCAAGCTTTAAAGAATCAACAGACTGTATCAAATCTACTTTGTCAACAATCTGACGCACCTTGTTTGTCTGTAAATGACCTATAAACTGCAAGGATGCGTGTGCAAGGTCATACTTTTCGTATTTTGAAAGCAATTCCTGAACCTTGTTTTCACCGATGTGGTCAAGTCCCAAAGAGATTGCGTAATTGATTACATCGGCGTCAACTGTTTTTGTTGCCGCAAGAAAAGTAATGTCTTCTCTTTTTCTGCCCGATTTTTCAGCTGCCTCGGCAATTCTTTCGTTAATAAGTTTGTAGTTGTATTCTACATCACTTAATGACCTTTCCGTCATACAAATCGTCCCCTTCCGTTATAATCTGATCATACAGCGAAATGGTTTCGCCGCTGAACAATGTACCGTCTGTAGGTGACGAATCGCATAAAACGTAATCGTTACCCGCATAAACGATAGAAATTTCTTTAAATTGCACTTCACTGCCGTAAAGAACATAAACACCCTGAACCTTTTTGCTTTCCTTATGTTCATTGCCTTTATCGTCGTATGTGGTCTTTTCTACATAGTCATCGTGAATTGCTTTCTTGCTGACACGAAGTCCTGAGTAGCTTCCCATACCGATTTCCACAGGCTCCTGACGGATTTCGGAAAGTGTAGTGTCCATATATGTACACTGTAAAATCACAAGTGCTTTATCTGAGTTATTGTACTGAACAATTTTATAAATCGAGGCAGGTACCGTATTTGATGATGCGTCGGAAAAATCCACCGTAACATCGTCGCCCCACAATGTAAGGTCTGTTGCCTCGTCAGCGGTAATTTCGCAGGCAATGTACCAGTTAAGACTGCTGATAACCTTGCCGATTGTATTGTCAGGCACACTTGATTTTTTCATATTTTTAAGATTGTCAAGTGTGAGATTACCGATTTTAGAATAATCAAAGCAGTTTTCATAGCCGTCGCAGTTAGCAACAAAATAACCCGCTTTCGGAGCTTTAATGTCCGCAATGCTGTCACCCGATGATTTTTTGAGTTCATTTATTTGTGACTGCAAAGATGCAATTTCGGGTTTAAAACTTGAGGTCTTTCCTGTAAATGACTGGTAGTGATTTACAGAATTGATTATTGAATTGATATTTGAATCAAGTTTGCCGATGTTTGCATTATTTATGTTATACAAAAATGTTTCGATATTTGTTGTGATGTCATTGTTTACGGTTTCAATTCCCTCTGTATTTGAGCGCCTTGTCTGCTCAAGTTTTGTAAGCGCCTTCATACTGTCTTCGAGAGATGCGGCTTTTGTGCGGGCAACTGCGTCTTCTTCCGAAGAAAAAACGCTTGCTACACTGCCGCCCTTTTTAACCTCGTCGCCGTCGTCTACATTGTAAGAAACAACTCCGCCCGAAGTGTTTTTGACGTAGGTTTCATCACGAATAATGTAACCGTTTGAATAAATTTTGTCTGTTACCGTTACCTGCTCTGCGTTTTCGGTAGGAATTACATTGAAATTAGCACTCAGTAAGAGGTAAACAACATAAATAATTGCAAGTGCGGTAAGACCTGCAACCAAAATTCTTCTGAACAACAGCTTGTCCATATATCACAGTCCTTTGTCAATTATTGTTTCGGCATATTTTAAAATATCTTCAAATCCGTTGAATTTATCAACCAATATCCAATTTATATCTTTATCACGATTAAACCAAGTAAGTTGGCGCTTGGCATATCGTCTTGTTTCTCTTTTTAAAATTTCCGTACATTCGTCAAGCGAGCGTTCACCCGAAAAATACGGAATAAGCTCTTTGTATCCTATCGCCATTTTTGAAGTGGAGCTTAAATCGTTTGAGAGCACCTGCTTTGCTTCGTCGACAAGACCTTTTTCAAGCATTATGTCAACTCTTAGATTGATTCTGTCGTAAAGTTTTTGCCTGTCCTCAAATTTAAGTCCGATTTTTATCGGATTGTACGGTGAGCCTTTCAGTTTTGAATTTCTGTTGTGCTCGCTGATTGTTATGCCGGAGGTTTTATAGAACTCAATCGCTCTTATAATTCGCTTTACATTGCGCTGTTCTTTGAGATTTTCTGCTGATTCACTGTCAAATTCAGCAAGCATATCAAGCAGATAATCAACTCCGTTTTGCTCGTAAAGAGCTAAAAGCTCGTTAGAAATCTCTTCGTTTCTTTCCTGTTTTTCAAAAGAAATACCGTTTAAAAGCGAGTCAACATAAAGTCCCGTTCCGCCTGCTATAATCGGCATTTTCCCCCGTGACACAATATCTTCTATACAAGAAGCTGCGTCACTTACAAAATCGGCAACGGAATAAGTCTTGTCGCTTGGAAGAAAGTCTGTTAACCAATGCGGTATGCCCTGTTTTTCCTGTTCATCGGGCTTAGCGGTAGCTATGTTCATTCCTTTGTATATCTGCATTGAATCGGCGGAAATAATCTCTCCGTTATATTTCTTTGCAAGCTCAACCGCAAGCGCCGTTTTGCCTGATGCCGTAGGGCCTACAACAGAAATAAGTTTGATAGGATAATTCAAAAAATCACAACCTGCCAAATTGTTTTTCAATTTCGTACTTTGTCATAACTATGCAGATCGGTCTGCCATGCGGGCAATACTTTATCTGCGGATTTTTTTCTAAAGTCCAAGCAATATCCATCAGCTCCTGCACTGTACTTTTATTGCCTGCTTTTATTGCGGAACGACACGAAACATTGTGATAGAACCAATCCATTTTTTCGGTGTAAATATCTTTCTTTCCGCTTGCAATGTATCCGCTCATTTCTGTTATGCAGTCGGCAATTTCGGTTGCGGCAAGGTACTGCGGAGCAGAACGCACAAGCAGTGTGCCGTTGCCGAAGTCCTCTACATCAAACGAACACTTTGCAAACATATCAAGATTGCTTACAGCAGCATCATAGTCGATTTTATCAAGCGTAACTGTAATCGGTGTGAGCAGATATTGAACATTTGCTGAACCCGAATCCGCTTTCAACTTTTCGTAAATTATTCTTTCGTGCGCCGCATGTTTGTCGATTATTAAAACTTCGTTATCGTTCTTTTCAACGATTATATATGTATTAAATGCCTCACCCAAAAATCTGAGTTTTGTCTGCTCCTTTGGCAGTTCGGTAAGTGCATCGTTATTATCTGTTTTATTTTCAGAATTTTCTTTTAAAGGCTTAACCTCTTCTTTTGAAACTTCTGTTTCTATAGGAGTTTCCGTGCTTTCGGCAGTTAAATCGTCAACAGTGATTTCTTGTTTCGGTAAACTTTCTTCCTGTTGAGTTGCTTTTAAAATTAACTGCTCGGCTTTTTCAAGTTTTTGCTTGGAAAATTCAGCTTTCTTATTTTCAAGTTCTGAATTTCTTTTAATTGCCTGCTTTGAATAAATATCAAACGGGTTTGACGAATCGGACATTTTTAAGCTGTCAATAGATACAGGCTTTGGTTTTTCGTCTTTTAAATCAAGTTCGTCAAACGGATTGTACGGTTTAGGTTCGGAATTTTTTAATACAGGCTCAATCCGTTCAATCGGTTTTATGGGTTTTTCCGCAGGTGTATTTTCGGCTTTTGCAAAAACTGCCTGCGCATTGTTAAACGGATTTACCTTTTTAATTTCATTAAAAGCGGTGTTTTCTTTAAAATGAATCTGTTTTCTTTCATCGCCTTGCTGTAAGGCTGTTTTTACCGCATGGTAAATTGCATCAAAAACAGGTCTTTCGTTTATAAAACGGACTTCGATTTTTGCAGGATGAACATTGACATCTATAATTTCATACGGTACGGTAAGCTGTAATACAGCTGACGGAAATTTACCGACCATTATCGAACCTTTGTAAGCCTCTTCGAGTGCCGCCATACCTGTTCGTGTTTTTACAAATCTTCCGTTTATAAAGAAGTTCTGCATATTTCGGTTCGGTCTTGAATTAATCGGCTTTGAAATATAACCCTTTACGGTAACGGAATCGAGTGTGTAATCGACGGGAATAAGTCCCTTTGCAAAGTCTTTGCCGAATACGGAATAGATTGCTGACAAAAGTTTGCCGTCGCCGAAAGTGCGCAAAACCTGCTTGCCGTCCCTGATAAAAGTAAAGGCAACTTCGGGGTGCGAAAGTACGATTTTATCCATAAGAGCAGAAACCGCATTGCCCTCCGCAACATCTTTTTTAAGGAACTTTGAGCGTGCGGGAATGTTGTAGAACAAATCTCTGATTACAAAGGTTGTGCCTGTCGGGCAACCCGCTTCCTCAAGCGAGATTTCATCTCCGCCCTCTATCTCATAGCAGCTGCCGATTTCTTCATTCTCGTTCTTGGTAATAACCTGTAACCTCGAAACTGCGCTGATAGATGCAAGCGCCTCTCCTCTGAAACCGAGGGTAGAAATCATATCAAGGTCATTTGCTGTTTTCACCTTACTTGTTGCATGGCGCAGAAAGGCTTTTTTAATGTCATCTCTGTAAATTCCGCATCCGTCGTCGGCAACACGCATAAAGGTTGTACCGCCGTTTTTGATTTCTACGGTTATGTTCTTCGCACCTGCGTCAATGGAATTTTCTACAAGTTCTTTAATAACGGACGACGGTCTTTCAACTACTTCGCCTGCCGCAATAAGTTCCGCTATATGTTTGTCAAGTACATTAATTACACCCATTTTTTTCACCTGCCTTTATGTCTTTATACCATTATATCATACCTTTGAGTTCGTAAAGCAGATTAATAGCTTCTATAGGAGTTAAGGTATTTAAATCAACTTCCGAAAGTCGCTCTACAACGGCATTGTCATTTGATATAAGCGACATCTGCATATCTTCACTTTTCTCTTTAATTACCGTCGGCGCATTTGAGCCTGACTCAAGCTCTTTTAAAATCTCTTTCGCACGATTAATAATTGAGTTTGGAAGACCCGCAAGTTTTGCAACTTCAATACCGAAGCTGTCATCTGCGCCGCCCGGTATAATTCTGCGTAAAAATGTAATATCGTCGCCACGCTTTTTAACGGCAATGCTGTAGTTTTTTACACCGTCAAGCAAATCCTGCATTACCGTAAGTTCGTGATAGTGAGTGGCGAACAATGTTTTTGCACCGAGCTTTTTATGATCGGCACAATATTCAAGCACTGCCCTTGCAATGCTCATACCGTCAAAGGTAGAAGTGCCTCTGCCGATTTCATCAAGTATCAAAAGACTTTTTGATGTGGCAGATTTAACTATATTGGCTACCTCGCTCATCTCAACCATAAAAGTCGATTGACCCGAAGCAAGGTCATCGGAAGCGCCTACTCTTGTAAAAATACTGTCAACCACACCGATTGTTGCGCTTGACGCAGGCACAAAACTGCCCATTTGCGCCATAAGAACAATGAGTGCAACCTGTCGCATATAGGTAGATTTACCTGCCATATTCGGGCCTGTAATTATTGCCACTCTCTCGCCTGCACTGTCAAGGTAAACATCATTCGGAACAAACGGAGTGTCATTAAGCAGTGCCTCAACCACGGGGTGTCGGCTGTCTTTAAGTCTTATAACAGTCGAGAGGTTTACCTCGGGGCGAACATATCTGTTGTCTGCCGCAACATTTGCAAGAGAAACAAGAACATCAAGCACGGCAATTGCCTTTGCGGTTTTCTGTATTCTCTCAAGGTTATCGGCAACCGTTTTTCTTACATTGTCGAACAGAGTGTATTCCATAGCAACAGAACGGTCTTTTGCGCCTAAAATTCTGCCCTCTATGTCTTTTAAGTCCTGAGTAATATAGCGTTCGCAGTTTGTTAAAGTCTGCTTTCTTATGTAGGTTTCGGGTACAAGGTCTTTGTATGAATTGGTTACCTCAATATAGTAACCGAACACTTTATTGTAGCCGACCCTTAATTTCGGAATACCGGTCTTTTCCCTTTGCTCCGCTTCAATTCTTGCAAGTATGCCTTTAGAATCGTTCATATCGGTAAGCAAAATATCAAGGTCAGGGTTGTATCCTTTTTTAATCATTCCGCCCTCACGCACAGAGAATGGCGGTTCTTCGACTATGGCGGAATCTATGAGATTATAAATATCTTCAAGCAGGTCAATTTCTTTATATACCTTTTTAAGATATTTGGCACTGCAGTCAGCAACCAATTCCGAAAGCTGCGGTAATTTTTGCAGAGCCGCCGCAAGCGAACGGAGCTCCCTGCCGTTTGCCGAGCCGTAAACAATTCTTGTCATAAGTCGCTCAATATCAAAAATACCGCTCAATGCGTCCATAATATCAAGCCTTAGCATATTGTTGTTTACAAGTTCTTCAACCGCAGACTGTCGATTGTTGATAGCCGATACATTGAGCAGAGGATGCTCAAGCCACGAACGAATAAGTCGCTTTCCCATTGCGGTTTTGGTTTTGTCAAGCACCCACAAAAGCGAACCTCGTTTTTCTTTATTGAGCATTGTTGCGGTAAGTTCAAGATTACGCTGTGTGTTGTAATCAAGATTCATAAACTGCTTGTCGCTGTAAAGCTCAATTTTATTTATGCGTTCAAGTCCGTTTTTCTGGGTTTCTTTCAAATAATTTATAAGTGCGCCGATAGCGTTTATAAGCACCTGCGAATCGGCAATACACTGCATTTCTTCCCCAAACTGCATATTTACCGTATCGGTGCAAAGTTTATTGTCAAAACTCTCATCCCGGAGCATTTCAACTCCGGCTGAAAGTTTCGATTTTATAAATGCAGGCAAAGACTTGATTTTAACAATATCTCCGCCTATTAAAATTTCTCTCGGATTATAACTTGCAAGCTGACTTGTAAGAGAATTTACCGAATCACTGCCCGATATTTCGGTTGCGTAAAGCTCGCCTGTTGAAATATCGCAAAAGCAGAGTCCGATTTTTTTGCTGTCAGAAAACATACAGCAAATGTAGTTGTTTCTGCCCTCGTCAAGCATACTCGACTCCATTACCGTACCCGGAGTAATTACTCTTATAATATCACGCTTTACAAGTCCCTTTGCAGTGGCAGGGTCTTCGGTCTGTTCACAGATTGCAACCTTGTAGCCTTTGGCGACAAGTCTTGCAATATATCCCTCACAGCTATGAAAGGGTACACCGCACATCGGTGCCCGTTCAGCCTGACCGCAATCTCTGCCTGTGAGTGTAAGCTCAAGCTCCTTTGACGCAATTTTGGCGTCATCGTAAAACATCTCGTAGAAATCTCCCAGACGGAAGAAAAGAATACTGTCTTTATTCTGCTCTTTAATTTTAAAATACTGTTTCATCATAGGAGATAACTCTGCCAATGTTTTCACACCCTTTCAAGGAAAATCTATCAGCCGCAACCGCCGCAAGTGCTGCAGCTTCCGGAGCATGATGATGTCGAGTAATCGGCTGTTTCAGGGTCTGCGCCCTCTGCCGACTGCTGAATAATGGCAAGAACTCTGTTTGCAACCATATCAAAAGCGTCTTTTGCCTCGTTGTAAGCAATCATATTCTTGTTTGACATAATCTTAGAGTAGTCCTCTCTCATCTGGCTGTTAAGGAGTGCGAGTTTATCGCTGTCCTTATCTTTTTTAGATGCCTCGTTGTTGATAGACATTCTCTTCATATTAAAATCGCCGATAAGGTTCTGAAGATCCATATCTGCGTCAGCGTCTGCCTGTGCTTTTTGGAGAGCGATATACGACTCTTCCTGCTGAATAAGTTTGCCAAGCTCTCTTGCCTTTTCAATAATATCCATAATTTTATCCTTTCCTTACACAAGTTCGCCCTTGAGTATCCAATTTCTCGCCTGTGTAATCTTAACATTCTGAAATGTGCCTATAAGGCTCTTATCGCCTTTAAGCTCCACTATTATATTGCCACTTGTTCTGCCGTTTAATTCACCGTTTTTGCCTGTTTCCGATTCAATAAGTACCTTTTCGGTGTTATTAACCATAGACGCACACCTTTTTGCTGCGATTTCTTCCTGAACATCAAGCAGTTCTCTGAACCATTTTGATTTTTCCTCTGCTGAAATCGGGTCATCCATCTTAGCGGCAGGTGTGCCCACTCTCGGTGAATAAATGAAAGTGAACAAAGATGTAAATTCCACTTCACGAATAAGTGAAAGTGTTTCTTTGAAATCCTCATAGGTTTCACCCGGGAAACCTACTATAATATCGCTTGTGAGCGATACTCCGTCAATTTTTTCTTTGGCATAATTTACAATATCAAGGTATTTTTTTCTGTCATAATGCCTGTTCATCGCTTTTAAAATTCTGTCCGAACCGCTCTGGAAAGGCAAATGCAGATGTTTACTGATATGTGTGCCGTTAGCAATTGTATCAATAAGTTCTTTTGAACAATCCTTTGGATGCGATGTCATAAATCTAAGCCAATAGTCGCCGTCAATAGAATCAATTTCGTGCAAAAGCTGAGCGAAAGTAGGCTTATCGGCAAGAGTTTTGCCGTAAGAGTTTACATTCTGACCAAGCAAAGTAATATCTTTGTAGCCTGCTGAAATCATCTGCCTTGCTTCATCAAGGATAAGCGACTTTTCACGACTGCGTTCTCTGCCTCTTACATAAGGCACAATGCAGTATGTGCAGAAATTGTTGCAGCCGTACATAATTGAAAGCCAGCCCTTGAAAGTGCCGTCACGCTTGACAGGTATTCCCTCGTAAACCTTTTTGTCATCATTGTCACGCTCATATACACGCTTGCCGTCTGCAAGTGTATGATACAAAAGCTGTGGGAAACGGTGCAGAGAATGAGTACCGAAAACAAGACTTACAAACGGAAAGCTCTTATACATCTTGTTTGCGATATGCTCCTGCTCCATCATACATCCGCACAAAGCAATGACAATCTGCGGATGTTTTCTCTTCAAAGACTTTAACGCACCGACATTTCCAAAAACTCTGTCCTCGGCGTGTTCTCTGATTGCGCAGGTATTAAAAAGAATAAAATCGGCGTCGTCCACGGTTTCGGAAAATTCAAAGCCCGCTATTTCAAGCATACCTTTAATTCTCTCACTGTCAGCAACATTCTGCTGACAGCCGTAGGTGCGTATATAAGCCACAGGCTTATCGCCACGCTTTCTATCCTGCATAATCTGAGAAATCAATCTCATATATTCAAACTGTTGGTCTGAAATAACATCAGAGGTAACATTACCAAGTATTGTGTTTTCAGGCAAAACAATGCACTCCTAATCCATTTTATTAACTAAAATATTGTATCACAAATTACGGCAATTTTCAATATTTTTCTTAAGTTTTTAATATTTATACAAGTATTATACAGATTTGTACCAATTGCCGTTGTATTCGGGAGTGGTGCCGACGATTATGTTTTGTGCTATTTCAAAATCGGTGGAAAATGTCATATTGCCCGAGTAGTCAAGAGATGTTGTCATAATTTTTGATGTAAGAATAAGACGGATATGGTGAATTGTCTGATTAATTCCCGCCGATTCAAAGGTGCTTACGATTTCAGAGGAAAAACTGCCCGTAAGGTTAAACGATACATTTATCATCGGCCCGTAGTTTGAAAGCACGGTAATATCAGTGAAAGAACCGAGCGGTATGTCGATTTCCACATCGTATATTTTTGCAATTTCCTGCTGTACGCTTAGCATTATATCCGCCTTAAGCTCATTGATTTTAAACGAATCGGTTGTTATTGCCTGTACTTTGCCGTCTTTGGAATATTGTATTTTTGCTAAATCGTCATAGTTATAATTAAAACTTCTTATACTGCTGTTTACAGCCTCGCAAACTGAGTTTACGGAGATAATTTCCGCCTGTATTCTGATGTATTCGCATTTAAATTCCGCAAGCTGTTGTTCACAGAAAACTATAATTAAAACGAGCACTAAAACTATCGACAAAAGAACACATTTAAGCCTTTTAAATTTTATCTTCTTTCTCTTGTAAAAAAGCAAAAAAACACCCCTCGATATTCTATACGAGAGGTGTAAATTTTGTTAATATTATTCTTCCGAAGAATTACAATTGCTGCCGCAACCCTCGCAGTCAGCCGGGTCACACTCTTCGCCGTCAAAGATGTCAGAGAAGTCAAACTCAAGAAGTTCACCGCAGTTAGGGCACTCAATTTCGCCCTCAAGGAGAACATCCTCGGATACATTAAGCTTTTGACCGCATGAATCGCAAGTCACTTCATAAAAAACATCGTCTTCGTTTTCTTCGTCATCTTCATCGTCATCATAGTCAAAGTCATCATCTTCGCCGTAAAGCTCTGTTTCAGCCTCTGCAAGATCCTGGTCAATCTCATCAACCTGAGCCGAAAGCTCGTCATAGAGGTCTTCCATATCTGTTACAGAATATGACATATCGTCAAGAAGATCGATAATTGCGTTCATAACCTTAACTTCCGGTTTTGATTCATCAAGGTTTAAACCTTCGCAAAGTTCGCGAATATAAGCAATTTTTTCTGTTAAATTCATAATAATTCCTCCGCAAAGCGATTAAGCTCTGCCCATATACTCACCGGTTCTTGTGTCGATCTGGATTGTTTCGCCCTCGTCAATAAAGAGAGGAACCTTAATCTCAGCACCTGTTTCAAGAGTAGCAGGCTTTGTAGCGTTGGTTGCTGTATCACCCTTAAAGCCGGGGTCAGTCTTTGTAACCTTAAGCTCTACAAAGTTAGGCGGCTCTATACCGAATACGCTGCCCTTGTAAGAAAGAACCTTACAAACCATATTCTCTTTAACGAACTTGAAGTTGTCGCCGAGAACGCTCTTGTTAATCGGGATCTGCTCCCATGTTTCTGTATCCATAAAGTAATAAAGATCACCGTCTGAATAGCTGTACTCCATATCCTTTCTGTCAATAAATGCAGTAGGATATTTATCGTTAGGGTTAAAAGTCTTTTCAACAACCGCACCTGTAATAACATTTCTGATCTTTGTTCTTACGAAAGCGGCACCCTTACCTGGCTTTACATGCTGGAATTCGATGATTGATACAACCTGACCATCCATTTCAAATGTAACGCCGTTTCTGAAATCACCTGCTGATATCATAAGTAATACCTCCTAAAATATACATAATTACAGCAAAATAATCCTTGCCATTATGTGTCATATGCTATTATACATAAAAAATAAACAAATTGCAAGCATTTTAAAGAATTATTAGTTCTTTTGGCAAAGATACAAAGTTATTATATCCTTTTTCGGTGACATAAAGCATATCTTCAATTCTTACACCGAACTTCTTTGGCAGGTAAATTCCGGGTTCGTCGGTAATTACCATACCCTCTTCAAGGATTATTTCTCCCCTCGGAGAAACATTTGGCAGCTCGTGAATTTCAAGTCCTACGCCGTGACCCGTCGAATGACCGAAACACTCTCCGTAGCCTGCCTCTGTTATAATATCTCTTGCAATTTTATCAATTTCAGAGCAAGTTTTGCCTGCCTTTACTTCATCTAACACGGCAAGTTGAGCCTTTAATACAATATTGTAAATCTCTCTTTGCTCATCTGTAGCAAAATTAACCGCAACGGTTCTTGTCGTGTCGGAGTGATAGCCGTCATAAACAGCCCCGAAATCCATAGTAAACAAATCTCCCGATTTAACAACATCGTCACTCGGTACGCCGTGTGGCAACGAAGTTTTACTGCCTGTGATTGTTATTAAATCAAAAGAAATTCTTTCCGCACCGTACTGCTTCATCAGATATTCAAATTCAACAGCAATCTTTCTTTCGCTTACACCCGGTTTAATGTAATTTAAAATTTCATTATATGCCTTTTCGGCAATCTGTTGAGCCTTTAAAATTTTGTCAAACTCAGATTTATCTTTAATAATTCTGATGTTTGAAACAGCCTTATCAAGCGCACTGTCACAGTAAAATTCAATTCCCTTTTCGGCAAAATGCTCTTTGTACAAATCATTTTCCGCAACGGTAAATGTATCTGCCTCTGCAACGATTTTTGTGACACATTCTTTTTTAAGAATTTCGCTTATATCAGCAATCAGCTTTTTAAAGCAGATTACTTCACAGCCGACTGCGAATTTCTGTGCCGCCTCAAAGTATCTGAAATCCACAAGCAAATATGCTTTGTCGCTTGTCAGTAAAAATACACCCTCGCTGTGATGAAAGCCGCTGAAATATCCGACATTGATTTCATTTTTTATTAAAACTGCGGTGTCGGGTGATTTTATAAAAGCTCTTAACTTTTCTGTTCTCAAGCTGTTCATTACTTCATCAAGTCCTTTAAAGCTGTAATTGCAAGGAAGTAGCTGTTTTTGCCAAAGCCTGCAATCTGACCTGCGCATACAGGTGCAATTACAGATGTGTGTCTGAATTCTTCCCTTGCGTGGATATTTGACATATGCACCTCTACAAATGGAATCTTTACACAAGCAATAGCATCTCTTAATGCATAGCTATAATGTGTAAGAGCGCCCGCATTTATTACCGCACCGTCAAAGTTTTTTCTTGCGGCATGAATTTTATCAATAAGGTCGCCCTCGTGATTTGACTGATAAATCTCAACAGAAAAGCCCTGCTCATTTGCAAATGCCTTAATCTGCTCGGAAATGCTTTGAGCGGTTTCCTCTCCGTAAATGCCTTTTTCTCTTACTCCTACCATATTAAGGTTAGGTCCTAAAATAACAAGAATTTTTTTCATTTTTATTCACCAAATTTCCTGATAAAATGACAAAAAGCGGACAGTAAAAACTGTCCGCTTATTTTGATTACCTGAATTTTCTCTTACGAGCTGCTTCGGACTTCTTTTTACGCTTTACAGAAGGCTTTTCATAAGCTTCTCTCTTGCGCACCTCAGCAATAACGCCAGCTCTTGCACACTGCTTTTTGAATCTTCTTAAAGCACTCTCAAGAGATTCGTTATCCTTAAGTCTGATTTCTGCCATCTATCTTCCCTCCCATCTGCCATTTGGCATGGGTAATTTGCATATGTTGCATTTGATATTATACAATAAACAATTCTTATTGTCAATAGAAATGTAGAAATTTAGGGAAAATTAAGTAAATTTATAAATAAAATAAAAATTATGGCTTAACTACAAGGTTTACAAGCTTATTAGGAACATAAATTTCTTTGATGATATTCATATTCTCTATAGCTTTAGCCACATTTGCGTCTGCCTTTGCCATATCAAGAACTGCGTTCTTTTCTGACTCAACAGGAATGTTAAGCTTTGTCTTAATTTTACCGTTTACCTGTACAACGATTTCTATTGTTTCGTCTTTGCACTTAGCCTCATCGTACTCAGGCCATTTCTGCTCTGCTACTATACCGTCGCCGAGTTTGCACATTTCAAATACTTCTTCTGTAACATGCGGTGCAAACGGGTTAAGGAGAATTGTGAAGATTCTAAGTTCCTCCTTAGTGATTGCGCCTGTAGCAGTAATATCATTGATAAGTGCCATAAGTGTTGCGATTGCGGTATTGAACTTAATGTTCTCAATGTCATCGCTGACTTTTTTGATAGCCTTGTGGAATGATGATTCAAGTTCCGGACGGATGCTGTCTGCATCGTTAAGAATTGTCTGGAGGTTGTAATAACGCTCAATAAATCTGCGGCAGCCTCTGATGCTTGTCTGGCTCCAAGGAGCGGCCTTTTCAAAGTCGCCGATAAACATTTCGTAAAGACGGAGTGTATCTGCACCGTATTCGTCTACGATTTCGTCAGGATTTACTACATTGCCTCTTGACTTACTCATCTTCTCGCCGTTTTCGCCGAGAATCATACCGTGTGATGTTCTCTTTGCATATGGCTCGGGAGTATTTACAACGCCGATGTCGTAGAGGAATTTATGCCAGAAACGGCTGTAAAGCAAGTGGAGTGTAGTGTGCTCCATACCGCCGTTGTACCAGTCAACAGGTGACCAATACTTGATAGCCTCTTTTGACGCAAGTGCTTTGTCATTGTGTGGGTCCATATATCTTAAGAAATACCATGACGAACCTGCCCACTGTGGCATTGTATCGGTTTCACGCATTGCCTTGCCGCCGCAGCACGGGCAAGTTGTTTCAAGCCAGTCTGTCATTTTAGCAAGCGGTGATTCGCCGTTATCTGTCGGCTCATATGATTCTACCATAGGAAGTCTGAGCGGGAGTTCACTTTCGTCAATCGGAACATAACCGCACTTGTCGCAGTGAACAATCGGAATAGGCTCGCCCCAATAACGCTGACGGGAGAATACCCAGTCACGGAGTTTGTAGTTTACCTTTGAGTGACCTTTACCCTCCGACTCAAGCCAAGAGATAATCTTTTTCTTAGCTTCGTCAACAGTAAGACCGTCAAGCATACCCGAATTAACCATAATACCTGTTGCACAGTCTGTATAAGCCTCTTCCTGCACATTGCCGCCCTTAACAACCTCAATGATAGGAAGGTCGAATTTCTTTGCAAATTCCCAGTCACGGGTATCGTGAGCAGGAACAGCCATAATAGCGCCCGTACCGTAAGATACAAGTACATAGTCGGAAATAAAGATAGGAATTTCCTTGTTGTTCACAGGGTTAATAGCCTTAACGCCCTCAACAAGAACACCTGTTTTGTCCTTGGCAACCTCTGTTCTTTCAAAGTCGGACTTTCTTGCCGCAGCTGCCTGATATTCACGGATAGCGTCAATATTAGATAGCTTGTCTGCCCACTTTTCAATGAGAGGGTGTTCCGGAGAAATTACCATATATGTTGCACCGTAAAGAGTATCTGCTCTTGTGGTGTAAATTGTAAGTGTGTCGCCTGTGGTTGTCTTGAAATCAACCTCTGCGCCCGTACTTCTGCCAATCCAGTTTTTCTGCTGTGCTTTAACTCTTTCAGGATAATTTACAAGGTCAAGGTCATTGATAAGTCTGTCTGCATAAGCTGTAATCTTAAGCATCCACTGTGACTTTACCTTATGAACAACCTCACTGCCGCAGCGCTCGCAAACGCCGTTTACAACCTCTTCGTTTGCAAGAACGCACTTACACGAAGTACACCAGTTTACATTCATTTCCTTTTTGTAAGCAAGACCATGCTTGAAAAGCTGAATAAAAATCCACTGTGTCCACTTGTAGTAGTCAGGGTCGGTTGTATTAATCTCACGGCTCCAGTCAAAAGAGATACCGAGTGATTGAATCTGCTTTTTAAAGCGGGCAATATTTTGCTTTGTAACGATTTCGGGATGAATATGGTTTTTGATTGCGTAGTTTTCGGTAGGAAGACCAAATGCGTCCCAGCCGATCGGATAAAGTACATTGTAGCCCTGAAGTCTGCGCTTTCTTGCTACGGTGTCAAGTGCCGTATAAGGTCTTGGATGACCTACATGAAGTCCCTGTCCCGACGGATAAGGAAACTCAATAAGAGCATAGAATTTTTCTTTTTCAGAGTTGTCCTCTGCGTGGAAAACGCCCTTATCTTCCCAAATTTTTTGCCATTTGCCCTCAATGGGCTTATGATTATATTTCAAAATTGAGTCCTCCTCAAGATTTATTAGTCAACAATATCGGAAATGTCAATTTCCTTACCGTCCTGCCAGAGTCTTTCAAGGTCGTAAAACTCTCTTGCCTCGTCTGAAAAAATATGAACGATAACATCGACATAGTCAAGCAATATCCATGAATTTGAACGGTAGCCCTCGATATGACTTACAGAAATGCCTGCCTCGTCAAGCTGATACTCAACCTCGTCCGCAATAGCTTTTACATGGGTTGAGCTTGTACCTGTCGCAATTACCATATAGTCTGCAAGCGAAGAAATATCGCCAATTTCGATTAACTTGATGTTAAGACCTTTTTTGCTGCTTATAGCCTTAGCTGTCAGAATTGATTGCTCGTAAGAATTCATTTGGCTGTTCCTTTCGTTGAATTATTTATTACAATTTCGTTGTAACAGGCAAGGGCGTCGGGGTGAATTATCATTGCCCTTTTAGACAAGTCTTTTAAAGTGAACTGCAATCCGTACAGCATTGCGTTTTCAAGAGATTTGCCTGCCTTTTTGCGCATTGTTTTTATGCCGTTATAATCTCTTTCGGCAGAAGTAAAATCCGCTATAAAAATTATTTTTTCAAGCAAAGACATACCTGCTCTGCCTGTGGTGTGGTATCTTACTGCGTTTAAAATATCTTCGTCTGTAATTTTAAGAATATCACGAATATACACACTTCCGCTTATACCGTGCCACAGCTTTGTCGATTTTTCCTGCACATTATCTAAAATTATACCACCATCTGTCATAATTTGCAACTGTTCTTCTTTAGGTGTTTCTTTGGTAATGTCGTGCAGTATGCCTGCAACGGCTGCTTTTTCGGTATCCGCACCGTATTTTTTGGCAAGTCTTACAGCCTCTTTAGAAACATTTACGCTGTGCGTATAGCGGTAATCGCTCATTCTTGATTTTATAAGTTTCTTATATTCGTCTGAATTCATAAAATCACACCCTGTATAAATTATTTTCCTTAATATAATTAAAAACCCTGCTGTCAATCAGATTTTCCAATGCCGCACCGTTGTCGATGTTGTCACGAACATAGGTTGACGAAACCGTTAAAACCGAGTGATTAAGTATAATCGCCTTTGCACCCATTTTTTTGAGAACATTATCGTAATGTTCTTTAAGTTCGGATACGCTGTCATCATCTCTCGGAACGGCGATTACGGTAGCAAGCCTGAAAATTATTTCAGGATTTTTCCAATTTTGCATAGATAAAAACATATCTGCGCCGACGATAAAATAAAAATCATCGTTTTCGTTTTGACTTTTTAAAAGCTGCAATGTACGGTAAGTGTAACTTTTGCCCTCTAATTTTATTTCAAAATCGGATACTTCCGCATACGGAAGTTCGGCACTTGCAAGGCGGCACATATTAAGTCTGTGCTCGCACGAAACAAGGTTTGCGCTTTCTTTATGCGGCGGCACAAAAGTAGGCATAAGAATAACCTTATCGAGTTTTGCGGCATCGTGGCTGTACTTCGCCATTTGAATGTGACCGTTGTGTATTGGGTTAAAAGTACCGCCGAGTATTCCTATTCTGCTCATTTTCTTCTGTTCTTAGGGAGAACAATTTTAGGCTCGTCCTCATTCTTTTTATAGAGAACAAATTTTGAACCGATAACCTGTACAACTTCCGCACCGCATTTTTCGGCGATAAGTTCGGCAGCTTCTCTTGAAGAATAACCGCTGTTCTCAAGCACTTTGCCCTTTATAAGCTCTCTTGCCTTGAGTGCGTCGTCTGCCTGCTTTACAATGTTATCTGTGATTTCACCCTTACCGATCATAAGGATAGTTTCAATAGGATTTGCAAGACCACGAAGGTATGCACGCTGTTTACTTGTGAGCATTTAACTGCTCCTTTCTGAAATTTATATAAATTATTTGTCAAATCTGTTTTTCAGTTCAGCCTGTAACTTGCGTAAAGCAATTCCTCTGTGGCTGATTTTGTCTTTTTCTTCGGCTGTAAGTTCGGCAAAGCTTTTTCCGTTGCAGTCAAAAATCGGGTCATATCCAAAACCGCCGTTGCCGTTCGGAGTATGAGAAATTGTACCGTTACATATGCCGTCAACTTCAATTTTTTCTTTGTCGGATAAAATACAGCAGATTGCTGATGTAAAATGCGCTGTTCTCTTTTCGTCGGGCACACCCTGCATTTCTTCTAACAATTTAGTGTACTTTTCTTCGTCAGTGGCATTTTCTCCGCAGTATCTTGCGGAATACACACCCGGCCTGCCGTCAAGTGCGTCAACCGATAACCCTGAATCGTCGGCTATGGCAGGCATACCCGTTGCTTTGAAAGCGGCATTTGCTTTTATAAAAGCGTTTTCGGCAAAGGTTGTACCTGTTTCTTCAACTTCGCCGAGGTTTACACCTGCCTCTTTTGCGGAAACCGCATCTATGCCGAGGGGCTTTAAAATTCTTTCAAGTTCTTTTAATTTTTTTGCGTTATTGGTTGCAATGATAAATTTCATACCGCACCTCTTAATTCTGCGCAAAGAGAGCCTTTGCAAAGTCCTCTGCATCAAACGGCTGTAAATCGTCTATCTGCTCACCTACGCCGATGTATTTAACAGGAATACCGAGTCCCTCTTTGATTGCAAGTACAACGCCGCCCTTGGCTGTACCGTCAAGTTTTGTAAGAACAATACCCGTAATGCCTGTTGCAAGGCTGAACTGTTCAGCCTGATTAACGGCATTCTGTCCTGTGGTTGCATCAAGTACAAGTAACTTTTCTTTCGATGCGTCCGGCAGTTCTCTGTCTATAATTCTGTTGATTTTTGCAAGCTCGTCCATAAGTGGTTTTTTATTGTGAAGTCTGCCCGCCGTATCGCAGATAATAACATCTGCGTGTCTTGCCTTAGCGGCTGAAATGGCGTCATAAATTACAGCGGCAGGGTCGCTGCCCTCGTTCTGCTTTATTATTTCACAGTGACTTCTGTCTGCCCAAATTTCAAGCTGCTCGATAGCTGCGGCTCTGAATGTATCGCCTGCGGCAAGGATAACTTTTTTGCCCTGTTTTGTAAGGTGATTTGCAAGTTTTCCGATTGTGGTTGTTTTACCTACACCGTTTACACCTATGACAAGGATAATAGACGGTGTGGTTGAAAGGTCGAGTTCTTCTCCGCCTCTCAACATATCGGAAACCGTTTCTTCAAGAAGTCTGTGAATTTCATTAGGATTTTTAATACCCTCTTTTTTAACTTTCTTTTTAAGCTCTTCACATATTTTTTCGGCTGTCGGTACGCCTACATCGCCCATTACAAGCAACTCTTCGAGTTCTTCAAAAAGTTCATCGTCAATCTTGGTAAAAGATTTGAGCATTGAGTCAATCTGACCGATAACCGCATCTCTTGTCTTTTTTAAACCTTCTTTAATTTTATTAAAAAAGCCCATAAAATCATCCCTTCATTAGTTAGCCTTAATGCCGAGTTTTTCGGCAATCTCGGTAGAACGCAGTTCAAGCAGTTTGGATACACCCTCGTCCTGCATAGTAACACCGTACAGTACATCTGCTTCTTCCATTGTGCCTCGTCTGTGAGTAATACAGATAAACTGCGTTGTATGGGTTAAATTTCTCATATAGTTTGCAAAGCGGTCAACATTTACATCATCAAGCGCCGCCTCAATTTCGTCCATAACGCAGAAAGGTGCGGGTCTGACTTTCATAATCGCAAAGTAAAGCGCTATGGCTACAAGTGCTTTTTCACCGCCCGACAGTGCGTCAAGATGAACAACGATTTTTCCGGGCGGATGTACAATAATGTCGATGCCGCTGTTGAGAATATCCTCCGGCTCTGAAAGCGAGAGCGATGCGGTACCGCCGCCGAACAGTTCTTTGAATGTGAAAGTGAAGTTTTTATTGATTTCTTCAAAACTCTCTACAAACACTTCTTTCATCTGTTTGGTAAGGTCGGTGATAAGTCGCTCAATTTCTCGTTTTGACTTTTCCACATCATTTACCTGTGTGCTCATAAATTCAAAGCGTTCTGAAACCTCTTTGTATTCTTCAATTGCGGATACATTTACATTTCCGAGATTTTTAATTTTTTGCTTTAGCTCGTTAAGCCTTTTCTGAGCTGCATTGGAATCGGGAATTTCTATCGCCTGTTCTTCCGCTTCACGCTTTGTAAGCTCATATTCTTCCCAAAGTTTGGAAATAATATTATCGTACTGATTTTGCAAGTTGATTTTTCTTTCCTCAAGTCTTGAAAGCTCTCTGCCCGACACTTCTCTTTCGGAGGTTTTGTCACGCTCAAGCGCTCTTAATTCAACACTTCTCTTTTCGTAAGTATCTTTTTCACAATTAATACTTGAAATCCTTGCGTTGTGCTCAGCAATTCTCTCTGACTTGTCTTTTATTTGAGCCTCAAGTTCGTCTATGTTTTTCTGAATCAAAGCATTTTTGTTTTTATAGTCCTCAATTTGTGCATTGAGTTCTCTCTGTTTTTCTCCGAAGTTATTTGATGAATTTTCCGCAAAAAGGATTTCGGAATTGAGTGCGTCAATATCCTTTTGAGCGGTTACAATTTCAAGTCGCACATTCTGTAATTGAGATGCAATTTCTTCTCGCTCCTCAATCATTTTGGCACGACTGCCCGTAATGCTGTTTACCTTTTCTTCTGCCTCGGAAATTCTGCGGTTAAGCTGTGCCAGCTGTTCGCCTGCATTTTTTCTGTCCTCTGATAGGATATTTACTTTATTTGTATATTCTTCAATCTGTTTATCAAAATTTTGCAAAGCAAGTTTTGAGTTTGAAAGCTCGTTTTCGCACGCTCTGCTTTCGGCTTCCATTCTTGCAAGGCTTTGTTTCTTGTTTGAAAGGTCTGCTCTTGTACCGAGCAATTCAGCCTCAACGGCGGCATAATCCTGTGCCGCCTCACTGCACAATCTCTGTGCCTGCGCAGACTTTTCTTCAATGGCTTTTGTCTGTTCTTTTAAATCTTTAATTTCACTTGCACGGCTTAGCAAACCTGTATTTCTGTTGAGCGAACCGCCTGTGAGCGAACCGCCCGCATTTACAACCTGTCCGTCAAGTGTAACGATTTTAAAACGGTACGAATATTTTTTGGCAATCTCGGTTGCGGAATTAAGATTGTCTGCAATTACAATTTTGCCGAGCAAAGAAGATAAAATATTTTTGAATTTGTTATCGCAGCTGCAAAGGTCGCTTGCAACACCGATAAAGCCATAGTTTGCTTCAAGTCCGTTTTCTCTAAGTTCTCTTGCCTTGATTGTATTAAGCGGCAGAAAAGTTGCTCGTCCGCCGTCCGATGATTTAAGATAAGCAATAGCCGATTTAGCATCGCTTTCGGTTTCCGTAACAATGTTTTGCATTGCCGCTCCAAGTGCGGTTTCAATTGCAACGCCGTACTTTTGCGGTACGGAAATTACTCGGGAAACAGGGCCGCACACACCTTTTAATCTTCCGCTTTTTGATGCGTTTACCACAACTTTAACGCTCTTTGAAAAGCCTTCAAGGTTGCGTTCGAGATTTTCAAGGAAGTTGATTTTTCTTATATGTTCCTTGCTGTCAAGCAAAAGTCTGTCGCTTTCAGCCTTGTAGCTGTCACGCTTGTGTGCTTTTGACTGCAATTTAAGTTCAAGTCCCTGAATTGAATTTGTAATTGATGTAATTTCTTCCCGCAGATTTGTAAGATTTATTGTGTACTGCTCAGAAATTTCTTCAAGCTCGTGTACTCTTGCAATTCCGTCTTTGTTTGCGGTTGTAAGGCTTTCGATTCTTTCTTCAAGGTCGGAAATCGAGCTTTCCGCCGTCATATCAATTACCCTTGCATCGGCAGACTTCGTTGTAAGCATAGAAAGTTCGGAAGTAAGCTGTTGCAGTTTGTCGCCGCTCTTGCCCGTATCAAGGTTGATAACATTCAGCTTTTCGGAAAGTGCGGTATATTCTTTCTGCTTTTCAATTATTTTTGTGTCAAGTTCAGCGATTTTCTCGTTCTTTTCTGCAATTTGAGTAGAAATAAGCTGTGAATTTTGCTGTGCGTTTTGGATTTCGTTTTCAACACGCTTTATGTTTTCTTCGTTATGAAGAATATCGTTCTTTGAAACCGAAAGCTGTGAACGCATATCGGAAATGAGTGCATCAAGTTCTGAAATAAGATGTCTTACTTCGTCGGATTTTACGGCAAGCTGTCCGTTTTTTAGATATATTTCTTCCGACTCTTTTTGAATCTGCTCGAGCATTTTTTCGGCATCATCATATTGTGCGTGAGCAATGGCAATTTTTTCGTCCTGTGTTTTAAGCGCCGCCTGACTTTTGTCAAGGGTAAGCAGCCAAAGCGCTATTTCAAGTCCACGCTTTTCTTCGGAGTATTTTAAAAATTCCTGTGCTTTTTCCGATTGTCTTTTAAGAGGACCGACACGCTCTTCGAGTTCTGTCACGATGTCACGCAGTCTTAAAAGGTTTTCCTCCGTGCTTTTCAGCTTTCGCTCCGCATCTGTTTTTCTGTAGCGATAGCGTGAAATACCTGCCGCCTCTTCAAAAATTTCTCGTCTGTCCTCGCCTTTTGAAGATACAATGCTGTCGATTTTACCCTGTCCTATCATAGAGTAACCGTCACGGCCAAGACCTGTATCCATAAAAAGCTCGTTAATGTCTTTTAGTCTGACCTGTGCTTTGTTAATGAGATATTCGCTCTCACCGCTTCGATAATAACGGCGAGTAATTGAAACTTCGTCGCCGTCGAATGCCAGCACTCTGTCTTTGTTTTCTATGTTAAGCGAAACTTCGGCATAGCCGAGTTTTTTTCTTTTGTCGGTTCCGTTAAAAACAACATCTTCCATCTTTGAACAGCGCAAACTCTTTGGAGATTGCTCGCCGAGCACCCAACGGATAGCGTCACTGATGTTGCTTTTGCCTGAGCCGTTCGGACCTACAACAGCGGTAATGCCCTGCTCAAAAGATAATTTAGTTTTATCAGGAAAGGTTTTAAAGCCTTGAATTTCAAGTGATTTTAATCGCATTTATTACCTCTGTTTTATGTAGATTTCGTATTCGTCAAGACTTTGGTCTGTCTTGATTTTCAGCTTGTAACCCATATTGTTAAGTCTGATTATGTTTGATTTATTCTGTCCCGCAAGTTTTGAAACCGAATGAGGATTTACATATGCCTCAAAAAAATCAACCTCTTTGTCGGGATAATTTTTAATCAGTTTAGTTATTTTATCAAAGAAGATTTTGTTTTCGCAAAGTTCTTTAAATGCAGGGTGATAATTATTGCCGAGGCTGTTATTTTCAAGACTTTCGGAATAATGAAGTCCGAGCCTTATTATACGGATGTTTTCGCTTTTAAATTTTAAAATGAGCTTTGAGCAAAGTTCAACCGATTGCTCAAGTGTGTAAGGAATAAACTTTTTACTGTTATAAAGATTTGCAAGTTCGGTATCCTGCATAATAACAGTCGGATATATCCTTACAGTATCCGGTCTGAGCTTTATAAATTCATCGGCAGTATAAATGTCTTTATAAAAATCAGAACCGTACAGTCCCGTCATCATCTGCAGTCCGAGTGATATGCCGTAATTTTTTATAATGCGGCAGGCATTTCTTACATCATCCGCCGTATGTCCTCTTTCATTGAGTTTAAGCACTTCATCATCCATAGATTGAGCGCCGAGTTCAATTGAAGTTACTTTATAGCTTTTCAAAAGACTTACAATTTCATCGTCAATGCAGTCGGGACGGGTAGATAACCGAATACCTTTAAAGCGGTTGATAAACGGCTTGGTCGCATCTAAAAGTTCGAGCATATATTCTCTGTCAATTGCTGTAAAACTGCCGCCGAAAAATGCAATCTCCGCCTCTTTGGTATTTTCTTTTAAAGAATCTACGGCGATTTTTACGGCATTTGTCACATCATCGGCATTTGGCTGATACGCTTGCCCCACAATGTTTCTTTGATTACAGAAAGTGCATTTGTGAGGGCATCCGTTGTGCGGTATAAAAAGCGCCACATTAGAATGTTTAATAACCCATCAACTCCAGTGCTTCTCTTGCCGCCTGCTGTTCAGCCTCTTTTTTACTTTTTCCGCCGCCTTTGCCTATAACATTGCTGTTAAGGTGAACCTCTACGACAAAGTGCTTGTTGTGGTCGGGGCCCGATTCGTCAACGAGTACATATTCGAGCAATTCCCCGGGATTTTTCTGAATAATCTCCTGTAAAGTGGTTTTGTAATCGTTTACGGGTCTTTTCTTTGATGCCTTAATCGCAGGGATTACAAAGTTAAGAATATGCTTAGAGGCAGGCTCGATTCCACCGTCAATATAAATAGCCGCAATCAGCGCCTCAAATGCATCTGAAAGTATTGACGGGCGTTCTGCACCGCCGTTGTGGCGCTCGCCTTTGCTCAAAATAAGATACTTACCCAGTCCGAGTTGTTTTGCAAATACGAAAAGGCTCTTTTCGCATACAAGCGAGGCTCTTAGTTTGGTAAGCTCGCCCTCCGGAAGCTCGGGGCAGTTTTTGAAAATGTAGTCAGAAACTACAATTGAAAGAACCGCATCACCTAAGAATTCAAGTCTTTCGTTATATTTGATATGTTTTGATTTGTGTTCGTTTGCATAAGAAGAATGTGTGAGTGCCTCTTCGAGCAAACTTATATCTTTAAATTTATAGCCGATTTTATTTTCAAGTTCCTGCACTTAAATCAGTCCTCCGAATTAATAACCTTTGAAATTTCACCGATCGCATCAGCAAGCACATAATCTCTTGAAAGTCTGATTGCGTTTTTAACGGTGACGGCTTTTGCACTGCCGTGCGCCTTGAACACAGGTTTTGATGCACCCAAAACAGGCGCACCGCCGTATGTGTTGTGGTCAAGTTTTTTCTTAAGTTTTTTTATATCGCCGAGCACGAGCGAAGCCGAAAGTTTGCCTTTAAGACTGCCTGTAAACAAGTTCTTGATCTCGTTCATAACAACCATTGCAACACCCTCATAGGTTTTTAAAATAAGATTGCCTGTAAAGCCGTCGCATACCACAACATCGCAAATCCCCTGCGGAATATCTCTGCCCTCAACATTGCCGACAAAGTTTAAGTTGCTTTCTTTCAAAAGCTGATATGTAGTTTGATAAAGCTCTGTTCCTTTGTGATCTTCGGTGCCGACATTTGCAAGGCCTACCCTTGGGTTATCAATCTTCATAACTCTGTTCATATAAATTGAGCCCATTACCGCAAATTGAACGAGCATTTCGGGACGGCAATCTACATTTGCACCGCCGTCAACAAGCATAAAGAAACCGTTTGCGGACGGCATAACGGGAGAGAATGCAGGTCGTTTAATGCCTTTAATTCTCTTAACCGCAAGAGTTGCACCCATACAAAGAGCACCGCTGTTGCCTGCGGAAACAAAAGCGTCACCCTCGCCGTTTTTAAGCAAATTAAATCCTACAGCCATTGAGCTGTCTTTCTTTGATTTAAGAACCGCATCGGCATGGTCGTCCATAGTAATAACTTCTGTGCAGTGATGAATTTCTATTCTGTCAAGAGATATATTATTGTCATTTGCAACCTTAAGAATTTTACCCTCGTCGCCTGTGAGAATAATTGATAAATCGTCAAATTCCGCAACAGCCTCCGCACAACCCTTGATTATTTCAAGCGGTGCATTATCTCCGCCGAAGGCATCTACTATAATTTTCATTTTTACACCTCTAAATTCATATGTGTAAGATAAGCCTCAAGGCTTTTAAGCGCTCTGTCCGAATATGCTTTTCCTCGCTCCTGCTTGTCACGGGGACGATTTTCGAGAGCAGGAAGTACACCGAAATTTGCGCCCATAGGCTGGAATTTCTCCACATATTTGTCGGATATATAGCCCGCAAGAGCGCCGAGCATTGTGTCAGTCGGTAAAATCACAGGTTCTTGACTGTTTAATCTTCGCACTGCGTTTATGCCCGCAAGTATTCCCGAAGCCGCCGATTCCATATAGCCCTCAACACCTGTAAGCTGACCTGCAAAAAACAAGTTTTCATTTTCTCTCAAAGAAAAATCGGCATTGAGCAGTTTAGGTGAATTAATAAATGTGTTCCTGTGCATTACACCGTAGCGGTAAAATTCCGCTTTGTGCAATGCAGGAATCAGTGAAAATACCCTTTTCTGTTCACCAAATTTCAGGTTTGTTTGAAATCCTACAAGGTTATACATAGTACCTTCGCAATTCTCTTTTCTAAGCTGAAGAACTGCCCAAGGTCTGTG
Organism: Ruminococcus intestinalis; assembly: GCF_014288065.1. Classification (NCBI taxonomy): domain Bacteria; kingdom Bacillati; phylum Bacillota; class Clostridia; order Eubacteriales; family Oscillospiraceae; genus Ruminococcus; species Ruminococcus intestinalis. The sequence continues at coordinate 596,722 of NZ_JACOPS010000001.1, forward strand.
CCCTGTTTTAGGATTTACAAGACCGACAGGTTTCATCGGTCCGAATCGCAAGGTGTTTTCACCACGCTGTGCCATAACTTCAACAGGCATACAGCCCTCGTACACCTTAGGATTGTTTACATCAAAGCTGTGCAAAGGTGCTCTTTCAGCGGTTACAAGTGCCTGATAAAAAGTTTCGTACTCTTCTTTATTCATCGGGCAATTTATATAATCGTCGCCACTGCCTTTATCGTATCTTGATGCATAGAAAGCATAATCCATATCAATGCTTTCGGCACTCACAATCGGAGCGGCGGCATCAAAGAAAGAAAGCGAAGTACCGAATCGCTCTATTATTTTTTCGGCAAGAGCGTCCGAAGTAAGCGGACCCGTAGCAATAATTGTAATTGCATCATCGGGAATTTCTGTGATTTCTTCTTCAAAAACGGTTATGTTTTCATCGGCTCTTATTCCGTCGGTTACAAGTCTTGAAAAAATATCTCTGTCAACCGCAAGAGCACCGCCGGCAGGCACTTGGCATTTGTCTGCGCATTTCATAAGGAAAGAATCAAGTCTGCGCATTTCTTCCTTTAAAAGTCCTGCGGCACTTTCTGTTCGCATTGCCTTTAATGAATTTGAACACACAAGTTCGCCGAATAAATCGGAATGATGAGCAGGCGTTTTTTTCTTCGGTTTCATTTCATAAAGGTGAACCTTTATTCCGTGTGATGAGATCTGTTTAGCGGCTTCACAGCCTGCAAGACCTGCACCTATTACATTGATATAACCTTTTTCCAAAAAGTTCACCTTTCCTTTTAAAGTCGTATTAATTATTCTCCGTCTTTCTCAACGAATTCCTTTTCAAATCCGCAGCCCTCTGTTGCACAATAAAGTTTCGGCTTTTTACCCTTTTTCTTAAAGAGTATGCCGCCGCACTGCGGACATCTTTCATTTACGGGTTCGTTCCAGCTTACAAAATCACATTCCGGATAATTTGAACAGCCGTAGAACACACGCTTTTTCTTTGTGTGCTTAACAATAACATCACCGTTGCATTTAGGGCATTTAACGCCTGTCTTTTCAACAAACTTAAGAACATTCTTACATTCGGGGTAACCCGGGCAGGCAATAAATTTGCCGTATCTGCCAACCTTAACAACCATCTGTCTGCCGCATTTGTCGCAGATAATGTCTGTCTGATCTTCTTTAAGCTGGAGTTTCACACCCTCCATCTCTTCCTTGGCTTTCTTGAGAGTTTTGTCAAAATCGGAGTAGAATTCGTCAAGCAATTCCACCCATTCTTCCTGACCGTGCTCAACCTCGTCAAGCTTTTCTTCCATTTGTGCGGTGAATTTATAGTTTACAATCTTCGGAAAGCGCTCTTTTAAAAGGTTTGTCATAACCTCGCCGAGCTCTGTCGGATACAAAGTTTTTGCCTCACGCTTTACATACTCACGGCTTGTAATTGTTGTAATTGTTGCCGCATAAGTTGACGGTCTGCCGATACCGTATTCCTCAAGTGCCTTAATTAACGATGCCTCGGTGTATCTTGCGGGCGGCTGTGTGAAGTGCTGATTCTTTTTAAGCTCCTTGCACTTTACAGGCATATCTTTTTCAAGCGGAGGGAGCTGTGTGGATTTTTCTTCTTCCGTATCTTTGCTTTCTACATACAAGGTTGTAAAGCCCTCAAAGTCAACATAGTATCCCGATGCCTTGAAAATGTATTCTTTAGCCGAAATTTCAGCCTGTGTGGTTTTCTGAATACAATCAGACATCTGTGACGCCATAAATCTGTTCCAAATAAGATTGTACAGCTTAAACTGGTCAGATGTAAGGCTTGCCTTTACATCTTCCGGAGAAAGGCTCGGCATTGAAGGTCTTATAGCCTCGTGTCCGTCCTGTGCATTGCTCTTGGTTTTAAATACTCTCGGTTTTGCCGGCAGGAATTTTTCACCGAATCTGTTTAAAATATACTGTGCCGCCTCTTCCTTTGCAACATCTGAAATTCTTAAAGAGTCGGTTCTCATATATGTGATAAGACCCGTTGCACCCATTCCCTCAATGTCAACACCTTCGTACAGCTCCTGGGCAACTTTCATTGTTCTTCTTGATTGGAAGCCGAGTTTTCTTGACGCCTCCTGCTGTAATGTTGATGTAATGAAAGGCGGTGCGGGGGTTTTTCTTCTTGTGCCGTGCTTTACTTTTGTAATCATATATTCGGCATCGGCAAGATCCTGTTCAATCTTTTCTGCCTGTTCTTGATTTTCAATTTTTATCTTGCCGTTGGCATCGGAATAAAGAGAAGCCGAAAACGACTTTCTGCTGCCCTTAGGAATAAACTTAGCGTCAATAGTCCAATATTCTTCGGGCTTGAATTTTCTGATTTCTTCTTCTCTGTCAACAATAATTCTTACCGCAACAGACTGTACTCTGCCGGCTGAAAGTCCTCTTCTGATTTTTTGAGAAATGAAAGGACTTAACTTATAACCTACAAGTCTGTCAAGAATACGCCTTGCCTGTTGAGCGTTTACAAGGTCGATATTTATAGAACGGGGATGAGCCATACCGTTTGTTACGCCGTTTTTGGTAATCTCGTTAAATTCAACTCTGTTGTTGTCATCAAGCGGCAAGCCGAGAATATACGCAAGGTGCCAAGAAATTGCCTCTCCCTCTCTATCAGGGTCGGTTGCGAGGTAAATCTTGTCGCTTTTTTCTGCGAGCTCTTTAAGTTCTTCTACAAGTTTTTCTTTACCTTTGATGATTTCGTATTTTGGTGCAAATTTTTTCTTTATATCAACGCTGAGTCTGGTTTTAGGCAAATCTCTTACATGTCCCATAGACGCAATTACTTCGTAATTTCCGCCGAGGTATTTTTTGATTGTTTTAGCCTTAGCAGGTGACTCAACAATTACTAAATCTGACATTTACTGCCTCCGTTTATTTTAATACATACATTCTGCCCTGCATCGCCGTTACCAAACCTTTCATTTCAAGTTGAGTAAGGGCCGTAAGCACTTTAAATACAGGGATACCGAGTTCGCTTACTATTTTATCTATATGAACAGGCTTGTCGCCGATAGTACCGTAAACTGTTACGGCTGCATCGGACAAACCCAATGCTTTCAAATCTGAAATACTTTTCCGCACATCTGCGTTTTCTTTATTATTAACATCAGCGGAAACGCTGCTGCTTTTGCGTGCGACATTTTTAGTTTCTTTTACAGCCTTTTCGGGCTTTAAGGTTTTATCGGAAGATACGCTTGCATTAATCCTTTCAGACTTTGCCTTATCTTTTTTATTTGTGCTGTTTTTTGATTTTGCAGTCTTTTTGCCTTTTACAGGCACTGCCTCAAGGTCGGTAAAACTTATATTATCAAAATCAAGTTTTTCGTCCTCAACATATAACCCTCTGTTTGAGTTAAACTCGCTCAAAACATCCATAAAATCAGTTACAGGGCAGGCAAGCCCGTTTTTTATAAGAGTATTAGAGCCCTCGTTCTGCGGACTGTTGTTTCCGAGCAGAGCAAAAACTTCTTTGCCCTGGTCGATTGCCATTCTTGCGGTAATCAGCGAACCGCTTTTTATTCCCGCCTCCATTACAACAAGACCGTCCGAAAGAGCGGATATGATTCTGTTGCGAGCGGGAAAATTATATCTTAGCGGCGGTTCATCGGGCGGATATTCGGATATAACCGCACCGTTTTGCGCAATTGCATTTCTCATACCCTCGTTTTCGGTAAGATATTTATAGTTGATACCGCAGCCAAGCACGCATACGGTAATTCCGTTTGCAGAAAGTGCTCCTCGGTGCGACGCACAGTCAACGCCGAGCGCACCTCCGCTTATAATAACAACGCTGTACTTAGCAAGAGCATATGCAAATTTGTATGAATTATCCGTACCATATCTTGTTGCCCGCCTTGTGCCAACAATTGAAACGCTTAGGCGGTTGTCAAGCTCCGGAAGTTGTCCGTTTACATAAAGAACGGCAGGCGGAGTATCAATATTAATTAATTTTTGCGGGTAATGCTCGTCGTCAATCGCAATTACCGAATATTTCAGTTCGCTGCATTTGCTTAATATCTCATCCGCAACCGAAACCTTAGTGTTGTTAAGTTTTCGCATTTCGTTCGGTGTAAAGATACCGCAGTGTTTCCACTCTTTTTCTCCGCCGTGAACAAACTCGGCAATGTCATTGTAAAGTTTAAAAATTCTCTTTACCTTTATATTGTTATAACCGAGTGCTTTTGAAATCCATATCCAGTAACGAGCATTTTCAGAAATCATTTCATCATTTCCCACATCAGTATTGCAGCAGCCACAGATGCGTTGAGTGATTCTGCCTTGCCCTCCATGTGTATGGTGATTTTGTTTTGGCAGGCTTTTTCTGTTTCTGCTTTTATTCCGTTGCCCTCGTTGCCTACAACGATTGCGCACGGAGTTTGAAATTTTACATCCGTAAGACTGACAGCGTCGCTGTTTACAACGGCAGCATACGAATTAATCTGCGGATTTTCGTTAAGGAAATCCTTAATTGAACTTTTGATTATAAAAGGTATTCTGAACACAGCGCCCATACTGCCTCTTACAACCTTTGGATTGTAAATATCGCAACAGTCACAGGAAAGTATAACTCCGCTGACATTAAATGCCTCTGCCGAGCGCAAAACAGTGCCTAGATTGCTTGGATCCTGCACATTATCAAGCGCCAAATATTTACTGTCACCCTTTATTGTATCAAACTCATTGGTTTTGTCAAGTGTTTTTATAACCGAAAGAAAGCCCTGTGGCGATTGAGTATCACTCATAAGGGCAAAAATGTTTTCATTTACACAGATTACATTCTTTGCTTTTTCTTCAAGTAAAGCAAAGTCCTCACCGTGCTTTTGCATAGCTTTTTCGGTTACAAATAATGTCTGAATTTCCGCACCGCTGAAAACTGCGTCCATACAGATTCTTAACCCCTCCGCTAAAAAAAGACCGCTCTTGCGGCGTTCTTTTGCACTTGACTTGAGTTTTACGGCTTTTTTTACATTAGAATTGTCTTTGCTTGTAACAAACAGCATCTTTTTTCTCCTAAAATGCCAATTGCGTTTGGTGTTACCCAAACGCAATTACAGTTTAAATTAAGCGTTTTTAGCCTGCTCAACAAGAGCTGTAAAAGCCTTAGGATCAGCAATAGCAATCTCTGAAAGCATCTTACGGTTCAATGTAATGCCGGCTTTTTTAAGACCATTCATAAATGTTGAATAGTTTGTGCCGTTTGCCTTGCAAGCTGCAGAAATACGAGTAATCCAAAGACGACGGAAATCTCTCTTTCTCTGCTTACGGCCGATATATGCATAGTTGCCGGATTTCATAACAGCCTGTTTAGCCATTTTGAAATGTCTTGATTTAGAACCCCAGTAGCCCTTGGCAAGCTTTAATACCTTTTTTCTTCTTTTGCGAGTCATCATCGCACCCTTTACACGTGCCATTATATATTACCTCCGATTATTATTTAAATAAAAAGCAGTACAAGCGATAAATTATTTATAAGGAATTAAACGCTTGATCTGAGCTACATTTGTCTTATCTGTAACAGCAGTCTGGCGTAAACCTCTCTTACGCTTTGTTGTTTTCTTGTTAAGAATGTGGCTCTTGTTTGCGTGTGCACGGATTACATTACCGTTCTTAGAAAGTTTAAAACGCTTTTTAGCACCACTGTGAGTTTTAATTTTAGGCATAATAAATATCCTCCTTAGCTGTGATTACTTATTGGACTTTGGTGCAAGAAACATAAGCATATTGCGACCTTCAAGCTTTGCAGGCTTTTCTACCGAGGCAAACTCTGCACAAGCTTCAGCAAAGCGGTTCATAGTTTCAAGACCGATTTCAGGATGTCCCATTTCTCTTCCTCTAAAACGGATAGATACCTTAACTTTATCGCCGTGCTTAATAAACTTAGTAGCATTGTTAAGTTTGGTGTTGAAGTCGTGTGTATCAATGTTTAAAGAGAGTCTAACTTCCTTAATATCAACAACATGCTGATTTTTTCTTGCTTCCTTTTCCCTTTTAGCCTGCTCAAAACGGTATTTGCCGTAGTCCATAATTTTACATACAGGCGGAACGCTCTGCGGAGCAATCTTAACAAGGTCAAGATTTTTTTGTTCTGCAAGTGCGAGAGCTTCCTTTGATGACATAATACCGAGCTGCTTTCCGTCCGAGCTGATTACTCTAAGCTCTTTATCACGGATTTCCTCGTTAATCTGAATATCTTTCTTGCTGATGGTTAAGCACCTCCAAAGTACCTTTTCAAAAAAAATAATGCGGACAGAAATACACCGTCCGCATTGCAATACAAATAAACTATTATGTTTAAGGTATTGACCCGTGCAGACGACACCCCACAGGTGAAAGCATTTCTGCTTTGCTTTATTGTACTTACACATTATATAACCGATTACCTGAAAAGTCAAGGGATTTTTCATTATTTTTTCATTATCGGAAAATATTTCTTGAAATATATGTGTTACTATGCTAAAATTATACCATTGGAGTGATGAAAATGCAATACGCAAATTATCAGCCCTATCCTTATTATCAAAATCATATGCAAAGTCCGCAGGAAATCAAAAAAGCGCACGATTTAAAGACTTTGCAAAAAAAATCAAGCGGATTGGGCTTTTATATTCTTACCTATTTTTTATCAATGAATATCATTGTAGTCGGTATAACATTTTTATTAACCGTGTCTACGATGCTGAATACGGATATTTCTAATTTCGATACCGAAACTTTAACGCAGTATATAATAAGTAAATTGACTTCCGATCCTGTTTTTTATTATATGCAGATTTTCGCAGCAGCCGCCTCGGCGACAATCACCGGACTGATATATTTAAAACTAAGCAAAACGCATATTTCAGACTGCCTGTCGGTTAAATCCGTAAAACCCGCTATGCTTATCGCCCTCGTACTTATGGGTATGGGCGTTTCAATGGTTTCAAATGTTGCCGCCGACCTTGTAAGTTCCAACTTTTCGTTAATCGGCATTGAATACAGTCTGAATATGAATATGTCATCAAGGTCTGTATTTGAAAATATTTTATATGTTGTTGCCATAGCCGTTACCCCTGCATTTGCCGAGGAATTTGCTTTTCGAGGTATTTTAATGGGTTCGCTTAGAAAATACGGAAATTCATTTGCAATAATTGTATCTGCCGTCATGTTCGGCGCAATGCACGGAAATATTATTCAGATTCCGTTTGCGTTTATACTCGGACTTATTTTTGCTTATATTGACTGCAAGGCAAACTCAATTATTCCGTCAATAATTATTCACTTTATAAATAACTTCTACTCGGTAATTATGGATATTTTGCAAAGTCAGAACATTGTTACCACCCGTTCTTTCTATATAATATACTATTCAATATTTACCGCAATGCTTGTGTTCGGAGTTTTGGCTTTCCTTTATATAATGAAAAAGGATAAAAATTTCCTTAGCATAAGCGATACCTCGAATGTTGTTTCTCTCTCACTTAAAGAAAAGATAAAATGTTTCTTTACAAGTGCAGGTACAGCTACAATAGTTGTTATCTTGATTCTTGAAACTATCATTGCTTCTGTAGCGCTATGAGTGAATTTAATATAAAGTATATGGAAAAGGCGCTTGAGCTTGCAAGAGAGGCTTTTCAAGATGACGAAGTGCCTGTCGGTGCGGTGATTGTGCGTAATGGCGAAATCGTTGCTACAGGCAGGAACAGACGAGAAAAAGAAAAGAACGCACTTTTGCACGCAGAAACCGACGCAATTAACAATGCCTGTAAGGTGCTCGGCGGTTGGCGGCTTTGGAACTGCGATATATATGTAACCCTTGAGCCTTGTCCGATGTGCGCAGGCGCAATTATAAACGCTCATATTCCGAATGTGTATTTCGGTGCGTACGATTTCAAAAACGGTTCTTGCGGTACTATAACAAATCTTTTTGAAATGCCGTATAATTTCAAACCGAATTGTAAAGGCGGTATTATGCAGGAAGAGTGCGCCGACCTTCTAAAAAGTTTTTTCAAGCGGTTGAGATAGTTTTATTTGGAAAATATAATAACAAAAGCAAAACCGATAAGCGATTTTCAGCTTATCGGTTTTTTAGGTTCTTAGTAAAACGGTTTTAATTACTTGATAAAGCAGTTTGCTAAACCATAATTAAATAATAATTATTTTAATTTAGAATAATCTTCATCACTTACAGGTTCAAGCCATTCGTTTGATGTATTTGTACCCGGAACTTCTACTGCAAGGTGTGAGAACCAACTGTCGGGTGCCGCACCGTGCCAATGCTTAATGCCTGTAGGAATATTTATTACATCACCCGGGTTTAACTCAACAGCCTCTTTGCCCCATTCCTGATAATATCCTCTGCCGCCTACGCAAACAAGTATCTGTCCGCCGCCATTTTCAGCATTATGAATATGCCAATTATTACGGCACTTCGGCTCGAAAGTTACATTATAAATACCGACCTGTGCTGTAGACAACGGTGCAAGATAGCTCTGACCGATAAAATATTTTGCAAATGCGTCATTAGGTGCGCCAATCGGGAAAAGAATTGACTGCTGATATTTTTCCTTTTCGCTCAAATCTTCCGCATCATCAGCCCATACTTCGGTAGCCATTCTGAATGCTGCCCAAGCCTTTGGCCAGCCGGCATAGAATGCGGCGTGTGTGAGAATTTCTGCAATTTCCGTTTTTGTAATACCGTTCTTTTTTGCTGACATAAGGTGATATTTAAAGGATGAGTCGGTTAATCCCTGTGCCATAAGTGCGGTTACTGTTACGAGTGAGCGGTCACGAAGTGAAAGTTTATCTTCTCTTGACCATACTTCACCGAAAAGTACATCGTCATTAAGTTCTGCAAATTTAGGTGCAAATTTTCCGAGCGAATCTCTGCCTGCGGTTTGTTTTACAGCCATAATCATACCTCCAAGTTTAAAATAAAAGTATTATTTTACCGTGATATAAAATTATCACTTCTTTATCAGTATTATAATACTTAAAGCTGACTTTAAGTCAAGAGATAAATAAAAATTTTTGGTTCTGTTTTTTAATATTGGAAAATTATGGTTTAGCGGAGTGTCGGTCGGTGATTGAAATTTAGCTAATGCTAAATAATCCTCCCAAAAGCAAAAAAGTTTACTCAATTTTTTCAAAAATTGCGGGTTTGGGCAGTGCGCATAAAAATCTTCCGATATGAAAATTTATCAGGCACAAAAAGCCATGCTGTTTGCGTGCTTGCACCGAGTTTAAAAAAACAGGCGGTAGCCTTTTAGAGAAAATTTGCTTATTTATTCTTTATTGAATGGCTTTCTTGTTGCTATCGCATTTTTAAAGGCTAATGCCGTTGCGTTTAAGCCGCCAAACAGCAAGCTGTTTGGCTATCGTCAGATTGCGTAAGCGGAAAGTATTTGTGGGCTTTGCCCACACCCATGAACTTTGAAAAGGTCGACCAAACTTTTATAATTGCTTGATAAAGCAATCAGCCAAACAATAATTTACCACAACTTTTGATAAAAAATCAAAATTTTTACATAAAAAAAGCGAGCATACTTTTGGTATGCCCGCAAAATGAGAATTTAAACTTTAAAATCACTCTTCGTAAGTGCCTGACCAAGCCTGTGCTTTTCCGTCATAAAGATTTTTACCTTCTACAACCTTTACATTCTTAGTCTTTTTAACCCAAGTGCTTTCTGTATTCTTAAAAAGGAAACTTTCTGTACCCGGATAAATAGGTTCGGGAAGTTCGTATTTCCAGATGTCTGTGCCCTCAATTTGAGTCATTTTATATGCCTCTTCGGAAAGACCGTTGCCCCAACCGTAAATATAAACTTCTCCCCACTTTGTTTTTGAATTATCAAAATATACTACATCAAGTGTCCATTCGGGAGCCTCTTCTTTTACATACGGACCGACTGTTGCTGTTGCTTTGTCTGTTGCTTCATCAACGCTTTCAAGGTTGTAGCAATTGTTTGTGCTGCTTACAGTTGCTGTCCAAGCGTTGTATACAGGGCCTGAACTTGACGCCTTTGTCATTTCGTCAACCATATCTAATGCTCTGTAGAAAGTAACACTTGTAAGTGTGTTTGCTACCTCTGCCTTAAATACATTCGGATAATCGTCGGTATCCTGCTCAAGCAGATAAGACTTCTTTGTATTGTTATCAAAAGCATAGAGATTTGTACCCATTGATGTCATCCAAGGAAGCTGTGTCTTTAAGTAAAGTGTGTAAGTAGAAGGTGCGGGAGCAGTTGTCGGCTGTGTAGAAGGCTTGGTTGCCTCTGTAGGTTTTGCAGGCTGTGTAGGCTGTGTAGGTTGTTCAGCCTTATAAACTTCGCCTGTTTTGCCTGTGTCCTCTCTAATACCGGAAATATATCTCTGGATCATTGTTACATCTCTGATATCTACAACACCGTCAGCTGTAACATCGCTCAATGCATATATAAGCTGTGAAGGCTTTACGGACTCTGCAACAATAAACTGGAGTGAGGTTACATCCTGAACATTAAATTTTCCGTCTGTGTTTACATCACCGTATTTATATGTTTTGTCGCCTCTTGTAACTTCAGTTGCAGGCTGTGATTCAACAGTAGGTACAAGTGTTGTTTCTTCCCATGAAGTTGTCTTTGTAAGACCGAAAATTCTAGAAGTTCCTTTTAATTTAAGGCCTTTTTCCGACGGATACTGACGAGGAGCAGAGTTTACATTTGAGCTGTCGCAGAAGATAACTCTTGTGTTTGGAGAGTGTGCAAGGTCAAAATTTGACTCAGACTCGTTTTCATCTGCATCTGTTGCAATACAGGTTGTAGGAACTTCTGCATAGTAATAACCTGTTGCCTTATCATAGTTCATCTTTGTACCCGGCCAGTTTGATGCCTTATAAGTTTCTTCCTTTGAAGATTCTTCGTCATAGATGTAAACATAGTAAGGAGCTTTCCATTTTGAGCTTGTTTCTCTTTTTTCAGAAGCAAAGAATACATACACACCTGAACTTGCAGATTTCTGCTTGGTATATTTGTAAGTAGTGGTTGTTGTATTTTTGCCGTCTGTTGCTGTAAGAGTAAGGTTGATTGTTTCGCCGTAAGCGTAGTCTGAACCTACTCTGATTGCAATGTCACCTGTGTAAGCTACAGGCTTAGAATTGTCAATGCAGTATGTACCTGATGCTGCGTTGTCAAGACCGAGGTTGAGTGTAATTGTGTCACCCTTGAAATCACCGCTCTCTACAGAACAAGTATTTCTCGGAGTTGTTGTGCCGTTGTAAACAACAGCTACACCTGTTGAACCGATATTACCTGTAAGAACGCCGTTAGCTACAGTGAATTTAGCGCCTGAAATTGTATCTGTGTAAGTACCGTTTGCAAGGCCTGTGCCTGAAATACTTACAGACTTTTCGTTGCCGTCGCAGTTAGCAAGAACTACACCGCTTGTGCCTCTTGCAACATAAGCTACATTGTCAACGGCACCGAGTTTTTCACTCTGACCAACAAAGAGGTTATGGAACTTATTAATTTCAGAAACAGCTGTGCTCTTATAAGTTATATCGCCTGCTGCCTCACCCATTAACGATGCACCCGGACGGGCAAAGTAAAGAGAAGTAGCGTCTTTTCTTGCGGCTATGATAGCCCATGCTTTAGTGATGTTTTCGTCAGATACTTTAGCGGTATTGCTGATACCGCCTGAACCCGACTCGCCCTCGTATGTATCGTGCGACTCTGCCCAAAGAACTACATCGGATGCGGCAACGCCTGACTTGTAGCTTGAGTTTGCGGCATTTGATGCCTTGCCTTTTACCACATTTGCGAGTACGGAGTCACCTGTTTTGTTATCTGTTACATTAATGTACTTTGTGTAAGAACTGTAACTTCTGCCGGAACCGCAGTTGTTAAGAATCTCACCGTAAATATAAAGATTGTCGCCTGTTTTTGCTTTGTAATATGAGCCTGCAGACTCTGTAATGTTCTTCCAATAATCAGAAGCATATTCACCGTCATCGGGAGTTTCAATGTGTTTCGCCGCATCAAAACGGAAACCGTCAACACCGCAGTCGATACATTCCTTAAGGAGTGAGATAACCTTATCCTGAACAACTTTGCTGTTTGTGTTGAGGTCAGGGCAGGAAGTAACATGTCCCTGAACTACATTTTTTACACTGCTGTCTGATGCAACAATATCGTTGTTACGGAAGAAAGCACTTGCATTGTCGTAAATTTCAGGATCATATGTTTTAACCTGTGAGCTTACAACATTAGGTGTATCTTCGCTTTCATTGCCCATATGGTTAGAAACAATGTCGCAAATAATTTTTACACCGTACTTTTCAGCCTCTGTACAAAGGTCTTTGAGTTCGTCTTTTGTACCGAACCATGCGTTTTTAGCTACAGAAAGGCTTACAGGCTGATAAAGTTTCCACCACTGACCTGTAACATCTCTTGATGTTGAGTAGTCTTTCGGCTGCTGAACAGGTGAAGTCTGAACTGTAGAATAACCGGCTGCTGCAATTGCAGGCAGGTTTTCCTTAATTGTTTTGTATGACCAGTTAAAAGCGTGTAAAATTACGCCGTCCTGAACATTTCTTTGCAGATTATTGTCCGCTGCGGAAACCGCATTATCATTTTCAGCTGCGGATGCGGTCAATGCCATTGCAGATGCAGAAGAAACGATAGTTGCCGCAAGCACAATGCTTGTCAGCTTTTTAAGTTTACTCATAAACGAAATCCGTCCTTTCCAAGTATTTGATTTCCTTTTAATTATACCAAAATACTCCACAAAAATATATGTTTTATTTTAACAAATTAGCCGCAGTATTTTTAGTTATTATGACAAAGAAACGCTTTATTATATACGCAAGAAACAAGCATAGTAAATAAATTTATTTTTATTTGAATCGGACAAAAAATTCGGCTCACGCCGCAAGTTTCTCGTGGCAGTTATTTCTTGTCTGTTTGTATTCTTATTTTACTCTCCGTACATTTTCAACCGAAGTGCAGGGCAGAAATAGATGGTAAAACCTACAAAGCCGAGATTACAGTAAACTAATAACTATTTGGTATATATAAATGAAAGGACGGATTAATATGAAATTTAAAAGAGTTTGCATAGCATTGATAATATAAAAAGGCTTGTGAAAAAATTAGATGTAAGCTATGATCATCTGTTTTTGCAGTTTCAAGATAAGAAAACAGTAAAAAAGATAAATGAAATTGTGAAAGATAAAATAAGATTTTAAAAGGCTGTTACAAAATTTGTAGCAGTCTAAAATATTGCACAATTAAAACAATAATACATAGTGTAATAAGACGAATTTGTGCAATATAATTAATTGTTGTTGCTTATTTATCTTTTGTATGGTAGAATTAAGCTAAGGTTAAAAACAGTCACATTTTTAAAACCCATATAATATTTAAAATAATGAGGAGGAATTTAAATGAAAAAAGCAATAATAACAAAAAGGATAGTTTCGATATTTCTTTCATCAATTACAGCTTTTATGTTGCCGTCACAAGCATTTGCAACAAATTTATCTGATAAAAATATCAAATATTCTTCGTTTGATGATATTCAGGGTAACGGAGAAAAAGTTGCAAATATTGTAATGGAATTAGAAGAAGAGCGTACTGAAAATACAAAACTATTTTTACTTGATGATGGGTCAAAAATGTTAGCTGAATATACTGAACCTATTCATTATAAAAACGATAATAATGAATGGGCAGAATATAATAATACACTTGTTGCGGAAAATGCATTGTATTCAGCTGACTATGATACTGATTACACTAATAAAAGCAGTAATCTTAATATCAAATTGTCGAAAAAGGCTAAGCCACAGAATATGATAAATATTTCTGATGACGAATATTCTATTTCTTGGGGATATGAAAACACCAATAAAAGTAATATCATAATTGATAATAATGATGTTGATTTAAATGAAAATGATAAATTTACTTCAGTTGAAAATATTACATCTCAAGTAACATACGAAAATGTTTATAAAAATGTTGATTTGCAATATTTTGTAACTACAACAGGTGTCAAAGAAAATATTATCTTAAAAAATTCTGATGTTCAAAATGAATTTTATATTTCTTATAAAACAAAAAAGCTTACTGCAAAACAAACTGACGATTATACAATCACATTATATAATAAAGATAATACACCGGTGTATATGATTAATGCACCCTATATGGTTGATGAAAAAGGAGAAGCAAGTTCTCAGTTAAAGCTTGAAATATTAAATCAAAATGGAGTCAATCTGAATATTAGGCTTACTGCTGATTATGATTATGTTCATTCATCAAATAGGAGTTATCCAATTACAATTGATCCGGAACTCACAAATAAATTTTCAAGTGAATTATATTTAAACGAGGTTTACGGTAACAGCACACTTAACCACGGTCCGTATTATATTTCAAATGATCATTATATTGTTGCAAATTTATTAAAATTACCCGAACTTGATGAAGGAGAAAAAATAATAAGTGCAAAATATAATTTTGAGATAAAAAACGGTAGTTCTTTATTTGCAAATGAAACAGATAGCCCAATAATAATCAATGCACATAAACTTAACGGAATTGAAAATGGCGTAGTTTCATATGAATCCGATATTTTAGATTATGACTCTTTGTCATATAACGATAACAGTAAATTTACTTTTGATCTCACAAAGCTTACTAAAGAATGGTACGATAACGGAGATAAAGTTGACGGTTTTGTAATTGAAGGACTTGATACAGCAGAATCAAGAATTGCAAATCTAAAAGAATCTACAAGAACATCTGCAACACCTTCTATAACAATAATTTACAAGGATTATTCAGGCACAGAAAGTAATCTTTCATATCATACTGTTTCAGCCGGATATAATGCTCAAGCAAAGGTATCCGATTATCTTGGAAATCTTGTTGTTTCTCAAAAATTATATGAAGGAACAGGTGCAAGAATGCCGGTCACTATATCGGCAACATATAACAGCATAAAAAACAATGATATTAGTGGTTGCGGTTGGTATTTTTCTTTTGAACAGTGTATAAAGGAAACTAATAAAAATCTTTCAAATGCCGGATACAACTATATATACATAGATACTGAAGGAACAAGTCATTATTTGAAAAAGAGTAGTAGTGAAGAAAAATGGCTTGATGAGGATGGATTAGGTATTACGCTCTCTGTCAAAGAGGACTGCATTATAGTTGAAAACGGTAATACAACACAAACATTTGATACAGTTGCAAATGGCGGTAAAATACTAAGTGAAACGGATAAAAACGGTAATACAGTTACTTATTCTTACACAAATGGTTATTTATCATCAATTACTGACGGTTCGGGAAGGATTATTCAACTTGGTTATACAGGGAAACCGGACGGTTCTAAACGAATTAATCAAGTTACTTTACCTGATAATGAGAAAATATCAATTTATTATAATTCATCTGAAATTGATACAATAAGTGCATTTGTGTTTCCTGATAAAAAGACATCTGCTTTTTACTACGATAAAAATAATAAGATTACAAAGGAACAACTTCAAAATCGCACATTAGAAAATACTGCTGTTATAAGTAAACACTGCTTTATATACAATGAAAAAGGACAAGTAACAAAAATAACCGAATACGGAAAAAATAATTCTGAAGGTAATTATCTTAATATTACTTACAGCAATGACAACACAACTATTTTTGAAGATCGCAACGGATTAAAGACGACATATACCTTTGACAATAAAGGCGTTTTGATGTCGGTATTAAATGCAAACGGATATCTTGAAAGCAATCATTCGTCAGGATTGCAGAACACAAGTGGAGCTGATTCTTTTACTAAGAATATCTTGACGGAATCATATGAATTTAGTACAATAGGTACAAATAAATATTATACTAAATCTAATGGTAAGATTAACGGAGTACAAAGCAAAGACGGTATTTGTGAAATTGATTCTTCAAAACCGAGTAAAGAAGATGGTACTTTTCAATATTTCGGTTCAAATTCAATTAAAATAAGTAATCCTGTTAGCGAAAACAACGCCTCTTTCTATACTTCTGCTTTTCACGATATAAGTATAACAGATGAAAATTATATAGGCAAAGAATTAACTCTTTCCGCTTATGTTAAAACAAAGAATGTTAAATGGAAAACATTAGATGAAGCATTTGGAGCTTTGCTTGAGGTTGAGTTTTATGATTTTTTTGCAAATTTGCTTGACTCCAAAACAAGCATAGGTATATCAGAAACAGAAGATTGGCAACGCATAAGTGTTACTGTAACTGTTCCTGAAAGCACAAGAACAATGCGTATAAAGTGTAGTGTTAAAAATGCAACCGGTACAGCTTGGTTTGACTGCTTGCAGCTTGAGGAAGGCAATTGTGCTAATGATTTTAATGCTTTGCAAAACAGCAATTTTGAAAGCAATGATTATTGGTTTACAAATGATAAAAAATCAATTTCTACTAAAGAAGGGGTTGTTTCATTAGGCGGCAAAGAGGGCGTGTTTGTTGAACCTACATCGGTATCTGAAACTATGCAAAGTGAAAATAAAGAAATTGAAGAATCAACATCAGTAAAAATAGTTGATGTTGCTGTGCCTAATTCTTATATTTATGAATATGATGATTATGGTAATGTGATAAGTGAGTTTCACGGTACTGTTGACAAAAAGGTTAAGAAGTATTATTTCGATGAGCCAACTGAAGAAACAAATACAAGTCAAACAGAAACCACACAGCCTATTGCGACTTCAGGCGAAGGAGAAACTGAAAGTAATGACAATAATTCTTACATTTACCAAAATATAAATGTAGATAGAGCATATGTTTCTTTCAATCTTGTTGGTGAGGCACAAGCTAAATCTGTTCCTCTTACTAATGATACAAGAACTTTTGGCATTGTTCTTAATATTTTCTATGATGGAAATTCAATTCCTGAAACTCATTATCAAGAGTTTAATGCATATACAACACAAAAGCAAACTGTCAATATGACGGTTGCTCCAAATTTAATGGATAAAGTTATCGATTATGTTTCTTTTGCATTTGTTTATAACAATAATAGCAATACTATGAAAATTAGCAATTCAATGCTCAACATAATCAGTTATCCGGTTAAATTTGAAAGTGATACTGTTGAAGATAGTTCTACCGAAAAAGGAAATACAGGAAATTCTGACATTGAATATGATGGATATTTTTACTGTGAAGCTTTGTCGGAATCGCCTAATTACAATAATACATATATTCAAAATAATATGACATATGATACAAGCGGTAACTATGCTACAGCTAAAACTAATCAGGCTGGAAACACAGTTTATTATTCATATGATGTTAATGGTAATGTAACTTCTGCTGAAGATGGCGAAGAAAATCAAACAAGTTACACTTATAATAAAGACAACAGTATGGCAAGTGTAAGTAGTGAAGAAGTCAGAAATGAATATTCGTATGACGAAAAAGGAAGTATTGTTACTATTACTCATAACGGATTCAACTATGATTTTAGTTATGATGATTATGGAAATTTGTTATCAACAAATGTTGGAAATGCAGCTCTTACTACTAACACTTATTTAAAAAATAATGGTGAGCTACAAAAAACTGATTTTGCTAACGGCGATTATGTTGAATATTGTTATGATAACTTTAATAGAATTACTCAATTAAAAGGTGAAAACGGCGTAATAGCAGAGTTCATTTATAACAAGAAAGGTAAAGTAGCAAAGGTTGTTGACTATTCGGCAAAACGCACAACAATGTACTACTATGATTTTACAGGTGCTGTGTCAGGTAATTATTGCCAGACGGAAGATGATATTGTTCTATACTTTCTCGGGGTTAATGAAAATGGCGAAAAAGTCGAGAAAACTAATATTGCCGGTTTTGAAAGAACAATTACGAGCGGTGTTGATAACGGAGCTCCCTTTGTAGAAAGCGATGGAGTATCTGTTAGCAGAAAATCTGATGAATTTGAGAGAGTTACCTCTGTGGAAACAGAAGATACACAAAAAAATGCCGTATTCATTACAAACTATGAGTACACAAGCGGAAATTCTGCAAATTCAACAACATCTCTTGTAAGTAAGATTACTCAAAAATATAAAAATAATAGCTTAGTTAATTATGAATACTCGTACGATGGAAATGGCAATATCACCGATGTAAAACGAAATGGTACAAAAATTGCTCAGTACGGTTATGACGGATTAAATCAGATTACTAATTATGCAGACAGTACAACAGGCATTTTCGCACGATTTAATTATGATAATTCAGGTAATATTACAAAGATTAATATTTACAAATTAAAACAAAACGGTTGGATTCCGTCTGATTTGATTTCAGTAAAAACATATACTTACTCTGATACGAATTGGAAAGATAAGCTAACTGAATATAACGGAACGAACATTACTTATGACGAATCAGGTAATCCTCTTTCTTATCGTGACGGAATGTCATTTGCTTGGGAAAAGGGAAGAAACTTGAAAACTGTCAGCACAGGAAGTAATACTATTACTATGCAGTATGACAGCGAGGGATTGAGAACACAGAAAAAGTATAATGATGAACGAATCAATTATTATTACGATAATAACAAAAACCTTACAGGAATGGACGCCTCAGGTATTGTTCTTTTCTTCCATTATGACTCAAATGGAAATGTTATAGCAATGTCCCGTTATGGTAATAAGTATTATTATGTAAAAAATTTGCAAGGTGATATAGAGAAAATTGTAGATAGTTCAGGTAAAACTGTTGTAACTTATACATATGATGTATTCGGTAAAATCATATCACAAACAGATACCTCGGACTGTGATCTCGCAAATATAAATCCGTTCCGTTATCGAGGATATGTGTATGACAGTGAAACCGGTTTGTATTATCTCAAGAGCCGTTACTATGACCCGGTTACAGGCAGATTTTTAAATGCAGATATGTATTGTGACACTCAATCAAATATCTTTGGAACAAATATGTTTGCATACTGCAACAATAACTGGGTAAATCAGATTGACCCTGAGGGTACAGACGCTTATATGGTACAATTTGGTAATGCGGTTAGATTATTTGATACAGCATTTTTACCAGGAACAATAAGATTGGAATTATGTGATTACTTCGACCTTGATTTAAATTCTCTTGGTTCGCATTTTTCTGTCAAATTTGGACATACCTCTTTGTTGTTGCAAGATTCGGCGAATAATTGGTGGTACTTTTATTGGGGACCAAAACACGTAATACTTAGACCTTGTGGAAAAGATGATTTTGGAAGTTATATGGAGTTATCGTCTTATCTATGCGGCTTTGACCCACGTCAACATCATAATTACTATGTTTATGCAACAAATTCAATTGAAAAATCTTATTATACTAAATGTAACGATGAAAAAGTAACAGATTGGTTGTATATAGGTGGTAATTTTGCCAAATCGTTTAAATATGCTTATGAAAAGGTAATGAAAATGTATTCTTGGTCAAATGCCAATAATCTAAAATTTACTTGCTACGAAAACGGTAAACGCATAGTAATTTTTGATGTTTGTGAAAGAGCGCGTGATTATAGGACTGGCAATGAATGGCTTAATGATTTACATACAACTAATTACGAATTAAATAGAGAATATGATTTAGATGGATATAATTGTGTACAAGTATCAATGGAAACTTTATTGAAGGGAAAATTTTATAGCTACTATGAACATCTAAGAAATATACTTAATGAAAATAAAGATAAACGTATTCCTAATTATGTTTACGAAAAGCTAAAATCAAATTAAGTAGGTGATTTAATGAATATTACATTTATGGTAGTAACAGTATTTTTATTTTTCTTTGGATTAATATTTTTAGGCAAGCTTATAATTTCCGGCTATGTTACATACCTCCTTTCGGTTAAGTTTGGCGATGAATACATAACTTCTCAGATGAAGAGAGATACCTATATATTTGGCATTGTGGCTGACTTAGCAGCGATTGGCATTGTTTCTTCGGTTTTAATAATTTTAAGCAATACTACAAATATCTCTGTAATTCAAATTGATGATATAACATTTCTGCAGTATTACTTCTGTCTGTTCTTCTATGCCATTTATCCTGAATATTCATACTTGGGCGTTAACAATCAAGCATTTGCTGAGGGCTTTTACATTATTCTTGCCTTGATTGCGGTTTCTCTCATAGCAAGCTGTATTATGTATTACTTTTTCGTGTTCAGAAAATCCGAATTAAGCAAGCCAAAAAAATTCTATTCGGTTTTTATTTTAACTATTACAACTGCACCGTATTATTTTCTATTTTCATTTGCAAGTTTTGTAGACCCTCTGGCTTTGCTATAAGTCATAGAACAGTAGATTAATATCAGCGGATAATAGTTGGTATAAGGAATATAGTTTAAAGCAAATTCCAATTAATTAGCAAAAATTACAACTTAAAATTAAAAAATCAACTAAAGGCTGTTACAAAATTTGTAGCAGCCTTTAATACTATGATAATAATTAAAACCCGATTTTTCTACATAAAGTCTAAAAGTGTGATACTATATAATCATAAACTAAAAATCAAAAAGAAAGAAGTGCTGTAAAATGAAAATCGAAAAATTATATAAATTAACTCTCAATTATGACTATACCGAAAACGATAAAATGGTGTTTAAATACGCTTTTGATATGCTATTTGATATAGGATTGGAAAGAAATAAAGCTGAAACCATAAAATTTATACAAGCGATAATAGATGAATGATATTTCAATAGGCAGGAACTATATAAAGAAAGGAGTAGAAAAATGGATATGTCGTTTGCTTATAACCTTAATCTTGCAAGAAAACGCTGCGGATTCACTCAAACAGATATGAGCAAAAAATTGCATATTGACCGAACAACATATACGAAGTGGGAAACAGCAAAATCCGAACCGAGCATTGATAATATAAAAAGACTTGTGAAAAAATTAGATGTAAGCTATGATCATCTGTTTTTGCAGTTTCAAGATAAGAAAACAGTAAAAAAGATAAATGAACTTGTGAAAGATAAAATAAGATTTTAAAAGGCTGTTACAAAATTTGTAGCAGCCTAAAATATTGCACAATTAAAACAATAATACGTAGTGTAATAAGATGAATTTATGCAAAATAATTAATTGTTGTTGCTTATTTATCTTTTGTATGGTAGAATTAAGCTGAGATTAAAAATAGTCATATTTTTAAAAACCTTATAATATTTAAATCAATAATAGGAATTAGGTGATTATATGAAAAAAACTATAACAACAATACTTATAGCTGTCACATCAATATTCTACCTCTTTTCCGGTTGTTCGTTTGCCGATAAAATTCCGGTCGGTGTTTATCTTTGTGAAACGCCATATATAAGACTTGAGTATCTCAGCGAAGAAATAGAAGGAGATAAAATTGAAATTAACGGTACGATTTATCAAGCAGAAAATCTAACCGGACCTGATGACAAAATTCGGTTTGTTGAACCTGATGATTATAATAACTATCTCGCAGTATTTAGGTATCAATATAATTCAGAAAACAGGCAACTGATTTTAACTGACCAAGAAACAGGCAACAGATATTATCTGAACAAAATTGAGTAATTTTTTATCAATCAAAATAAATATGTTGATGACTTAATTAATACAACGCACTCAAAATAGAGTGTTATGAAATAGTACGCAAGCAAAAATTACAACTTAAAATCAAAAATTTAACTAAGAAAATGCTTGTGTACCTAATTATATCTACAACGAATTGAAAAAAACAAGCTAATGTTAAGAGGTGTTTTTATGAATTATATTGGTTTTTTGCGATGTGTTTTGCAATGTTAGTAGGTAGTTTTTTGAAACTGATTATTACGAATACAGCCTTATCTGTGTTTTGGCAGAATAAATTAAATTGTAGCTGTTATGAATTTGATATATTAAAAGTTTCAGAGTAATTAATACATAATGATTACTGTATTTGTAAATTTCTAAGGAGAAAGTGATATTATGAAAGTAAAAAAGAAATTATCGCCGTTACTCATATGTTTAATTATATTATCTGCTTTGCTTTTGGTTATTGCTTTTTTTGTTTTGAGCAAAGAAAAAGTTGACCTTAAACAAGATAGCGATACTTCGTATTATAACAGCTATGAATACGGTTGTAACAGTATGCGTATTTATAACGGTAAAAGGTTTCCTATGTCAGATGATTATATGGTATATAAGGACGGCAATTTATATGTAAAAGACCCTATGTATTTTAGGGCTGATATTTATTATTCTGACAGAAAAGAAAATGTTTCAACTTCAATTACTTCGCAAAGAATAGAGAATATTGAAGTTTATTGCGATGACGGCAGTTTGTATATGGAAAATCACGCAACACAAGAAAAGCAAAAATTAGATGAACAAAGCCAAATCCTTTTCTTTGATGGCGACAGGGTTTTATATTCAGTTGACAAAAAGAAACTTGTAATTGTTGATGCTAAGAATATAAACGACAGGAAAGAAATAGATTATATCGGTGAAATATTCTATATTTCTATAAACAGCAATACACTTAATGTTATTACAAAAAATGAATACAAATATGAAATTTTTCAATATGATGTGGATACATATTTGCAGAAATCACACTTCGAACATAGTACATTGAGTAACTTGGACGAGCCGGCTATTATTAATGATTACTTTTTATATTGCTGCAAAGATCTGATAAACACTTCTGAAGAATGTACTTTCTTAAAATACAATTTAAAAACCGGAGAAATATCACGAGCAGCCTTACATAATTATGTTCAATCAGTTACTTACAATAATAATAAAATTTATTTTTCGGCTGAAAAGTCAGAGTGGAATATAGTAAGAACAACCGTTGAGGATGAAAATAACGGTTTGTGGGAGGTCGATATAGAAACCGGAACTAAAAAGAAGCTTTCTGATGAATGTGTATTTGACGATTTGCTTGCAACAGAAAATTATCTTTATTGCTACAGAAAAGACTATTTACTGCCACGAGGAATGGATAACGCTCGGTATAAGGGATATATTTTAAAGCAAATTCCAATTAGTTAGCAAAAATTACAACTTAAAATCAAAAATTCAACTAAGAAAAGGCTTGTGTACCTAATTATATCTACAACGAATTATAAAAGCAAGCTAATGTTAAGAGGTGTTTTTAATGAATTATGTTTTTATGTCTGTTATGATTTGCTTTTTATTTTTAGCCATTTCTATTGCTATTAAATGTGTAACTTGTTTTATAACTTCAGAAATACTTTCAAATACTTTGTGTAAAAGCAACTTTACAAAAGAAATGAAAAAGAAGACTATAATTTGTGGCTTTATATCTGACTTATTATCTGTTGTTATTCTACCACTTATTTTGATTATTCAAAATCTGTTGGGGTATGATAGTTTTTTGAAATTTGACGATATAACCATATATAATTGTATTTTTTATATTTTTTATATTGCAGTATATCCTGATTACTCAACCATTGCTTCTGATGTTGATTGGTATATTTATTCTGTTCAGCCTCTATTATACTTAATTATTCTTTCGGCTTTGATAGGATTACTAATTAATTACTTGTTTATATTTAAAAAATCTAATTTAAGCAAAATGCAAAAAATATGTTCTTTGGGTATATTGGCTATTACTACAGCTCCGTATTATTTTATGATTTCATTCGGACCATTAGTTGATCCATTAGCAAAAATTTAATATTGTAATTGTGATTATAAAAAGTTAACAAAAATGTATTCTTGGTCAAATGCCAATAATCTAAAATTTACTTTTTAGAATTCATTCCAAACAATATATTCGGTGAATTAAAAGAAATTAAATAACGAAAGGTGATTTTACTATGGATATAATTTTATATATATTACCGGTTTTTCTCATAGTTTTGCTTTTGCCAAAATATTTTATGGTACTGTTGGCGAAATGTGTGGATAACGCTTTGTTTAGAGAAAAAATAATTGATAAAGAAATCAGGAGAAAACTTTACCGCAATGGAGTGTTTGCTGATCTAATAGCATCTTTTAGTATGATTGTGATTGGCTTTATTCAGAACATAATTGAGTCCCCAAGCTATTACTTTACAGATTTAGAAGACTATTTTGAGTGTTTTAATCTTAATGTTTTTTCATTTTTTAACGCACCTTTTTACTCCAGCCAAAGTATGTTTAAAGGTTCTTTTCTTTTTATTTTAGTGACAATTATAATATCAGCTCTAATCAGCTTGTTTTTTGATTATTTCACAATATTCAGAAATCCGGATCTAACAAAAAAGCAAAAAATCTGTACTCTGATTATTTTTGTGTTAATGACTGCTCCATACTATTTCCTGATTTCTCCTACTTTATTTTATAATTGATATATATAATAAAATCCTTTTTATAAATACAATTTGATAACCGGAGGTTTTTCACGAATAGTTGAACATAATTATCTTACTAAGAGCAGAGGAAAACAAGGTTATGATGAAGAAGATATATTTACACTAATGATGGTTTATGCTTCCAAAAAATGGTATTGATGAAAGTTTAAACCTTTGGGAATGGTGCCAAATATAGTCTTTAGTGAATTAGCAGTATATATAAAAACCGGAAAACAAATTCGGTGCAAGATAGATAAAGCTTTAGAAATCATTCGTGGTAATAAATATAGGTGGGTGATTTTATGAAAAAGTACAAAAAGAAATTATTGTTGATTTCGGTTATATTATCTCTTATAATAATAATTTTATTGCTAACTTTTTATAATTCAGGTGATAATTTTAAACCGGATTCAGATCATAGCTTTTATAAATCCGAATATATGGTTTATTCTGACGGAATGATCACTATAAAAAATCCAAACAATTACGAATTTGATATATATAAATTAGGTGAGAGCAAGCATAGTTATAAATGCAAAGAACTTTCTGATATTTCTAAATATGCAGCTGAAGCAAAAGGTAATTATGTTATTTATGATGATCATGGACTAACAATATACGATAATGGAAAGAAAAGTGAACATCTGATAGCTAATAATTATGATATATCAGAATTAGGAAATAATTGCGTTTATTATACTAAGAATAATCAGATTTATTGCTATAATATTTTAAATGAAGATACTTGTATAATAAACGATGTTCCGTATGAAGATATAAATTCATTAGTTTTTGCCGATAAATATTTATTAGTGTATTATAATGATAATCATTTTCGGAAAATAAATATTTATGATGAAAATAATAAATTAATATCAGATTTTAAACTACATTCCGACTCTTTAGATTTTCATGATTTTGATGATGTTTATATAGATTTAATCAAAGAGCAAATAATTGTTTATCCGGGTCGGGGAGAGAATACTGAAGTGCTTTTTTATACTTTTAATGGTGAAAAATATCAGAATGAATATTTTAATTATTATTTTAATAATACCATTTGGAGTGTAGACCATAGCTGTTTTCAAGGAAAATATGTTACTTACAGCTTGAGAGAGAGAAAAACAACTGTTATTTATGACAAGACAATAAGAAGTCAGGATAATGGTTTGTATATTGAAAATTTAGAAACGGGTGAAACAAAAAAATTATCAGAAAAATGCGAGTTTGATGATATTTTAGTGACTGATAATTATGTTTATTGTTATAAGATTAATTATTTTATTCCTAAGTCTATTCTGTATGTAAAAGATTTAACTGTAGGCTATGAACTTACTCAGATACCGATTCCATAATGTCTTGATTATAATCTTTTTGATTATAATTGCGTACAGGTATCAATGCAAACTTTATTGAGGGGGAATTTTTATAGCTACTATGAACATCGAAGAAATATACTTAATGAAAGTAAAAATAGATTTATTCCTAATTATGTTTACGAAAAGCTAAAATCAAATTAAGTAGGTGATTTAATGAATATTACATTTATGGTAGTAACAGTATTTTTATTTTTCTTTGGATTAATATTTTTAGGCAAGCTTATAATTTCCGGCTATGTTACATACCTCCTTTCGGTTAAGTTTGGCGATGAATACATAACTTCTCAGATGAAGAGAGATACCTATATATTTGGCATTGTGGCTGACTTATCAGCGATTGGCATTGTTTCTTTAGTTTTAATAATTTTAAGCAAAACTACAAATATCTCTGTAATTCAAATTGATGATATGACATTTCTGCAGTATTACTTCTGTCTGTTCTTCTATGCCATTTATCCTGAATATTCATACTTGGGCGTTAACAATCAAGCATTTGCTGAGGGCTTTTACATTATTCTTGCCTTGATTGCGGTTTCTCTCATAGCAAGCTGTATTATGTATTACTTTTTCGTGTTCAGAAAATCCGAATTAAGCAAGCCAAAAAAATTCTATTCGGTTTTTATTTTAACTATTACAACTGCACCGTATTATTTCCTATTTTCATTTGCAAGTTTTGGAAACTTATAAGTCATAGAACAGTAGATTAATATCAGCGGATAATAGTTGTTATAAGGAATATTGTTTAAAGCAAATTCCAATTAATTAGCAAAAATTACAACTTAAAATCAAAAATTTAACTAAGAAAAGGCTGCTACAAATTTTGTAACAGCCTTTAATACTATGATAATAATTAAAACCCGACTTTTCTACATAAAGTCTAAAAGTGTGATACAATACAAAATAATGTGAGCCTGTCAAAAGTGTGAAGGAATAGAGATAAAAAGACTCCATTCGAGCCAACTTGTGAAAGTTCGCATAAAACAATCACCCTGTTGGGAGATAGTGTGACATAGACTGTAGAGTATGAAAGCGTTATTCACCTACATCTGTTCATTGTCGAGGAAAGTTTTTACTGAACGCCAAAAAACTTTTATTAGTAAATAAAAAGGATAGTCTGAAGTATAAAACCTCAGACTATCCTTTGGCGGAGGACAAGGGATTTGAACCCTCGCGCCGCGTTAGCGACCTACTCCCTTAGCAGGGGAGCCTCTTAACCACTTGAGTAATCCTCCGTGTAGTTAAACTACAAAAAATATTGAATAAATGGCGGAGAGAAAGGGATTCGAACCCTTGGTCCCTTGCGGGATCACTAGTTTTCAAGACTAGCTCCTTAAACCACTCGGACATCTCTCCGTATTGAATGTTATCACAACTCAACGATATTAATTATATCACTTTGTGATATATTTGTCAACAGTTAAAATAAATTTTTATATAAAATATTTTAAACCGTATATATAAAGCGATAAGAAAATCGGCAATCAAGTGGCGGAGAGAAAGGGATTCGAACCCTTGGTCCCTTGCGGGATCACTAGTTTTCAAGACTAGCTCCTTAAACCACTCGGACATCTCTCCGTATTGCCGATTATCTTACGCAACGATATATTTTATACCATTTTTTCAGCCGTTTGTCAAGATTTTTTTGAATTTTTTTCAAACTTTTTCAAAATTCTGTAAATTTATTCTTTTTCCGCCGCCTCACGCTTTGAAAAAACACAGCCGCAGTAATTTTGTCTGTACAAATTATGCTCGGCAGAAAGTACGATTGAGCGTTTGTAACCCTCTTTTTTCTTAAAATCACTGTTTAACCACTTTACATTGTAAACATCAGCGAAACGCTCGCCTATTTGATTCAGTAACGGTGCGTTTTTCAGCGGACTTATCGTCAAAGTGGTTGTAAAGTAATCGAAATTCATTTTCCGGGCAATGCGGGCGGTCTTTTCAAGGCGCAGTTCAAAGCATTTTTTACACCTTTCCCCTCCCTCGGGTTCGTTTTCAAGACCTTTTACGGCAGAAAAATATTCTAAAGGAGAATATTCGCCCTCAATAATATTTACGGGATACTTAAAATTCATTTCGGAAATAAAGCGTTTTTCTTCGTTTAATCTGTGCTGATATTCAGCCTTTTCGGAAATATTGGGATTATAAAAGAAAACCGTGATTTTAAAATACTGCGACAAATACTCAAGACAATAGCTTGAACAAGGCGCACAACAGACATGCAAAAGCAGTGTCGGAGCAGTATTTGTCTTTTGAAGATTTGAGATTATTCCGTCAAGAATTTTCTGATAATTTACCTTGTTCATCGCTCGTCCTTATTTCTGTGCCAAAATCATATTCAAAAGTTCGTCGGCGGTTGCGGCAACCTGCGGAGCGCCTGCCTCCGTAAGCTCTTTCCTGCCTCTGAATCCCCATTCAACGCCAAGCATACTTACGCCTGCATTCTTTGCGGTGAACACATCAACATCGCTGTCGCCGATATAAATACACTCGCTCTGCTTTACATTGTGCTTGCTCAAAATTGCGTTTAAAGCCTCGCCGTCGGGTTTGCACTTATATTCCTTTTTGTTGCCCCAAGCCTCGGTAAACTTATGGTTCGGGAACACTTTTGCAAGGATAGCGCCTACAAATTCATCGGGTTTGTTTGAAAGTACGGCAGTCATAATGCCGTTTTTGTCGAGCTGCTCCAAAAGTTCGGTACAGCCCTTGTACTCGGCTGTATGGTCGTTGCTGTGAGCGCCGTAGTAAGTGTTAAATCCGTTCATAACCGTATCAAAAAGTGCCTTATCTTCGCTTTTCTCGCCCATTGCACGCTTTACAAGCATTTCTCTGCCGTTGCCTACAAAATGATTGTAATTCTCCATAGGATGTACAGGCAAGCCTGCCTGCTTAAGTCCCTCATTGGTGGCAATACCAAGGTCAACAAGAGAATTTACAAGTGTGCCGTCCAAATCAAATACTACCATTTTTACCATATCAAAGACCTCTTTCCTGTTCAAACAAAATTGCACGGCAAGGTGCCGCCTCCAGACCGCCAAGCTTAATAGGAAATGCAAAAAGCTCATAGTCGCCGTCTGCTATATCCGATAAATCAAGGTTTTCCAAAATCGCAATGCCTGCATTTGCAAGGATTTTGTGCGTTTCGTTTTCGTCAAATTCGGGTGCGATTGACTGTGCGTCCGTGCCAATCATAACCACATCGCTGTCAGCGAGCACTCTGGCGGCAAAAGCAGACACAAAAGCCTTGCAGTTGCCGTGCAAAAGCAGTTTCTTACGGCTGTGCGCAAGAATTTTGTCCATATCTTCGCCCGTAAGAATACCGTTGACCGTGACTACCGTACATTTGCCCGTAAAGGTATTAAGGCGCATTTTGGATATAGAACTGCCGTCGCTCGAAAAATGCAGAGGAGCGTCAATATGAGTGCCTGTGTGGGTGCTCATACTAATGGCAGAAAGATTGTAATCATCGCCGTTTTCAATACTTTTTATTCTGTTTACCTCGGTCTGCGGGTCGCCCTCGTAGACCTTGCTTGTGAGAATATCCCTTGAAATATCGTGAATTATCAAGCTATGCACCAACTTTTTGTCTTAATACATCTATTATACTATATAATTACAAAAAATTCAAATACAAAAGGGACTGCCTTTCGACAGCCCCGTAAATTTATACATTTATCAAATTCTTGCAACGCCTGTTTCGATAGCGGCTTTTTTAACAGCCTCGGCAACAGTCTTACCGATTCTCTTATCGAAAGCCTCGGGAAGAATGTAGTCGGCATTAAGCTCACTGTCGCTTACAAGTGAAGCGATTGCAAATGAAGCGGCAACTTTCATCTCTTCGTTGATGTCGCTTGCACGGCAGTCAAGAGCACCTCTGAAAATGCCCGGGAAAGCGAGAACATTGTTAATCTGGTTCGGGAAGTCACTTCTGCCTGTACCTACAACGGCAGCGCCTGCTTTCTTGGCAAGGTCAGGCATAATTTCAGGAGTAGGATTAGCCATAGCAAAGAGGATTGGGTCTTTTGCCATAGAAGCAACCATTTCTTCGCTTACACAGCCTGCGGCTGAAATACCGAGAAATACATCTGCGCCCTTCATAGCGTCTGCGAGTGTGCCTGTCATATGTTCAAGGTTAGTAATTTCTGCCATTTCACGCTTAACGGCATTAAGTCTTTCGTCACCCTTGCAGATGATACCCTTACTGTCGCAAAGTATAATGTTCTTAACGCCCATATTTAAAAGGTGCTTGGCAATGGCAATGCCTGCTGCGCCTGCGCCGTTCATAACCACCTTAATATCCTCAAACTTTTTGCCAACGAGCTTTAAAGCATTGATAAGTCCTGCGGCAACGATAACTGCTGTACCGTGCTGGTCATCGTGGAAAATCGGAATGTCGCACTTTTCTTTGAGCTTTTTCTCAATTTCAAAGCAACGGGGAGCGGCAATATCCTCAAGGTTAATACCGCCGAATGAACCGCTGATAAGGTAAATTGCATTTACGATTTCGTCAACATCTTTACTTCTTACGCAGATAGGAAATGCGTCAACATCGCCGAACTCTTTAAAGAGAGCGCATTTGCCCTCCATAACAGGCATACCTGCCTCGGGGCCGATGTCGCCAAGACCGAGAACCGCTGTACCGTCTGTTACTACTGCAACAAGATTGTTTCTTCTTGTAAGCTCAAAAGACTTGTCGTAATCTTTCTGAATTTCAAGGCAAGGCTCGGCAACGCCCGGTGTATATGCAAGAGATAAATCCTCGGCATTAGAAATAGGAACTCTTGATATTACCTCGATTTTACCGTTCCATTCGTAATGCTTTTCGAGTGATTTCTGTCTTATGTCCATTATAAACTCTCCTTTGTTACAAATCTTTATTTATTATAAACTGAAAAATCGGATATATCAAGCTATTTTATGAAAATTTAAGTTGACATTTTGCAAAAAATCATATAGTATTATAGATATGAGTGTATTGAACAGCTGCGGGAAATTGCCGAAAGGCGTTTTGCGAGGAAAGTCCGGGCTTCACAGAGCAAAAATAACGGCTAACGGCCGCCGGAGGCGACTCCAGGGATAGTGCAACAGAAAATTACCGCCACTTTTGTGGTAAGGATGGAAAGGTGAGGTAAGAGCTCACCGGAGATAGCGAGAGTTATCTGCCGTGTAAACCCTATTTGAAGCAACACCGTGGTAGGACATTATACGCTTGCTCGGCGTGTCCTTAGGAGGTGGCATTGAGCAGTTCCGGCAACGGGCTGCCAAGATAGATAGCTGTTCACGACAGAACCCGGCTTACAGATACAGTCATATTTTTTAAAGACTGCTGCATTTTTGCAGTGGTTTTTATTTTTTTTGCTTTTTGCGTTCTGTTCTGAATGTCAGCATTAGTAAATTATGGTTTAGCGGAGTGTCGGTCGGGCATTGAAATTTAGCTAAGGCTAAATTATCCTCCCAAAAACAAAAAGTTTACTCAATTTTTTCAAAAATAATGCTTTTCAGCAAATAAAATTCACTGTTATTTTGCAGTAAAAAGAAAATACAAAAAGCACTCACAATCGGCGACCGACTGCGAATGTTCGGTTAGTATTTTTTAATAAGTTTTCTTTATTTAGTTTTATTAGGGTTCAGATTATGAAGCAGGCAGGTGCAAAAAATAAAGCGGTTATCCTCAATATTTTAAGCACCCTACTGCATTGATTTTTTAAGGTTGAGCGTTTCTCTTTGTAAAATAATCCACAAGATTTGCTCTTGCAAAACCTTCGTTGTAAAAACTCGGGTTGAGTTCATATATAAAAGAAGTGTTCTGCTCCTTGCCGAATTTGCTCGCACGAAAGCCGCCGGACTTTGAGATAATCTCTCTGTCCTCAAGTTTTCGCACACACTTGCGTACTGTATTGTCTGACATTGCGCAAGCTGTTGCAATTGTATGAATAGACGGATAGCAAATGCCTGTATCGTCACTGCAACGCACAAGATAGCTTAGAACGGCAAGCTCGGACGGAGTGAGCATAAGGCAGAAAACCTCGTTTGGTAATGTAAAAAAGTTTTTAATGTTTTTCAAAATTATCACCTCAATTACATTGCAAAAAAGGTAAAAGTTGCACTAATTGCAATAATTTTTCTGAAAATATTTCTGAAAATTTTAGAATTACGGTTTAACTAACTGTTTAGACAAAAAAATCTCCCGATACGCAAGATTAATGCAATATCGGGAGATTTGATTTTAAATTATTTTATAAAGCCCTGTACAAGTACAATAAGCACAAGAATCGGGAGTACAAATTGGAAATAAGGCTTTAAAAATCTTGCAAATTTCATACCCTTGCCTGTATTACATTCAGTAAGGTAATTGTCAAATCCCCAACCGAATTTTGTAACGCAGAACAGCAGATAAATAAGTGAACCTACAGGCAACAGAATGTTGCTTACGAGAAAGTCCTCAATACCGAGAACATTCTGTCCGAACAACTCAAAACCGCTCCAAATGTTAAATCCGAAAACGCAAGGCAGGCTTGCAATCAGAATTATAACCGCATTTATGACTACCGACTTCTTACGGCTGATGCCGAACATATCAATGCAGAACGAAATAATATTTTCAAACACGGCAATGATTGTTGAGAAACAGGCAAATGTCATAAACAAAAAGAACAGTGTGCCCCAAATTCTTCCGCCTGCCATATTTACAAATACATTCGGCAGAGTAATAAATATGAGTGCAGGGCCTTGGTCGGGCTCAACTCCGTATGAGAAACACGCAGGGAAAATAATAAGTCCCGCCATAATTGCCACAAAAGTATCGAGTGCGCAGATTTTCACGGACTCGCCCGGAAGAGTATTGTTCTTAGACATATAGCTGCCGAAGATTTCCATAGCCGCAATACCGAGGCTCAAAGTAAAGAAACTCTGATTCATAGCGGCGGAAACAATGTTGCCGATACCTATTTCGGATACTTTTTCAAAATCGGGAACAAGGTAAAACTTAAGTCCCTCGCCTGCACCGCTAAGCAAAATGCTGTTTACGGCAAGTGCGAGAATGAGCACAAGCAAAGCAATCATCATAACCTTGCTCACCTTTTCTATTCCCTTTTGAATACCTCTGCTGCACACCAAAAAGCCGAGTATGGTAATAATAGCCATCCATATAACCATTTCAATCGGGTTTGACTGCAACTGAGAGAATACACCGCTGACTTGCTCAGAGGTCATTCCGCTTTCAAAAGTGCCTGTTGCAAATTTGTAAAAATAGCTTGTCATCCACCCTGAAACGGTTGTGTAGTACATCATCAGCAGATAACAGCCAAGCATACAGAACCAACCGTGAATATGCCATTTGCTTTTTGGCTTTTCAAGTTTTTTGTAGCCGAGCACGGCGCTTTTTCGGCTTGCTCTGCCCACTGCAAGCTCCATTGTCAATACGGGAATACCCATAAGAACGAGGAAAATAAGATAGAGCAAAACAAAAAGACCACCGCCGTTTTCACCAGCAACATACGGGAATCGCCATACATTGCCGATACCGATTGCACAGCCCGCACTTACAAGAATAAATCCAAGCCGTGACTTAAAACTTTCTCTTTCCATAGAAACTCTCCTAAAAACAAACTGTTACAATTATATAAAAAATAATCATACACTGTCAAGCATAATGTAAAATATTTATCTGTATTTTAATTTTCGCTTAATGGCACATAGAGCTTATTTTTCGGGATTTTGTCACCGAAGTTATCGCAAAGTTTCCATTCGATCGGTTTTTCGCTTAAATTCATTTTAGATTTATAAGCCATCTTGCTTTGAAGCTGTTTTTTCGGCATAAGATAAGTTTTGCTGTCTTTGATAAACACAGTACCCGTTTCTATAAAGCAAAAAGTGACATTGTACTTTTCACATTCCTCTCTAAGGTGCTTTACCCAATCAAAATTACACGGTCGTGCGCCGTCATAGTTTTCTTCGCCGCACCAACACTCATACAGCCTATCCATAGCTTTACCTTATTAAATTAGAGCTTTTCTGCCCAATCGGCAAGGGCTTTTTCGCTCATACCGTTGATTACTTTACCCTCAACCCAATTTGCGCCCGGGCAGCTCGGCTTTAGATTTGCCAAAGTCTTACCCATTCCGCTGCCGCCGGAAGTTGCAAACGGAATAACCTTTTTACCGTCTAAGTCAACATTTTCTACAAATGTGTTGATAATTGTTGGAGCAACATACCACCAGATTGGGAAACCGATAAAAATTGTATCGTAATTTGCAAGACTGTTAGGAAGCTGGGCAATCTGCGGACGAAAGCTTTTATCGTTCATTTCAACCGAAGAACGGCTGTTTTTGTTTGTCCAGTCGAGGTCGGCTCTTGTGTAAGGCGTCTGCGGCTTGATTTCAAACAAGTCTGCGCCTGTTGCCTTTGCAAGCTTTTCTGCCATTGCCTTAGTGTTACCGCTTGGTGAAAAATATGCTATTAACTTTTTCATTATAATCAACCTTTCAAAGAAATTCAGCTTGTATTTAAACTGTATTTATATTATACTCCTTTGTTTTACAAATGTCTAATGCCTATTTCAAATTGCTTGCTATGCCATTTGGTAATCACAAAAAAGCAAGGCGGAAATTAAACCGCCTTGCTTAAATTATTTTTTATTGCATTTTAGCGTGCAGGCTGAGCAATTACCGCCACACTTTGAAATCATCTTATCCTTTTTAGCTTTTCTTACGGCGAGAATAACCAAAAGAGCTACAATTACTAAAATTATAATACTCGGTATATCCATATTCGCCCTCCGTTAAGCCAAGCCAAAGGCAAGACCGACTGCGTGAATAAGAAAAGCCACACACCATGCGATTGCGCACTGAATAATAACAGTTGCGACAGCCGCCTTAGTGCTGCCCATTTCTCGCTTTACGGTTGCAATAGCGGCAACGCAAGGAGTGTAAAGCAAAGTAAATACAAGGAATACAGCGGCGGTAAAAGGAGTAAACAATGTACTTACAAGCTCGGCATTTCCGCCCATAAGTACAGTAAGTGTAGACACAACGCTTTCTTTTGCGGTAAAGCCTGTAATGAGAGCTGTTGATACTCGCCAATCGCCAAATCCGAGCGGAGCAAAAATAGGAGCAACCAAGCTGCCAATCATTGCAAGCAGGCTCTGTTCGGGTGATTCGGCAACATTAAATCTTGCGTCAAAGGTCTGCAAAAACCAAATTATAATTGACGCTACAAAAATAATTGTAAATGCCTTTTCTATAAATCCCTTTGCCTTTTCCCAAATGAGATGCACAACGCTCTTTGCCGATGGAAGTCGGTAATTAGGCAGCTCCATTACAAACGGAACAGGCTCGCCCTTGAACTTTGTGCTTTTTAAAATCAAAGCATAAATAATGGCACAAATAATGCCGAATATGTATAGCCCCACCATTACAAGCGCCTGATACTGCCTTGGGAAAAATACGCTTATAATCAGCGAATAAATCGGCAGTTTTGCACTGCAACTCATAAACGGAGTGAGCAGGATTGTCATTTTTCTATCTCTTTCGCTTGAGAGTGTTCGTGTTGACATAATTGCAGGAACAGAACAGCCAAAGCCTATAAGCATTGGCACAAAACTTCTGCCTGACAGTCCTATTTTTCTTAACAGCTTATCCATTACAAAGGCAACCCTTGCCATATACCCCGTATCCTCAAGAATAGACAAAAAGAAAAACAGAGTTACGATTGTAGGCAAAAAGCTGATTACACTGCCCACACCGTTGCATATGCCGTCTACAACAAGCGAATGCACAACAGGGTTAATCTGTACGGCGGTGAGTGCGTTGTCTATAAGCGATATAACAGAATCTACGCCTAAACTCATTAGGTCAGAGAGCCATGCGCCCACAAGGTTAAAGGTCATAACGAATATGAGTGCCATAATTGCAATAAAGCAAGGAATAGCGGTATATCTGCCCGTAAGCAATCGGTCAATTTTCATACTTCGCTTATGCTCTTTGCTTTCGTGCGGACGGACAACTGTTTTTTGACACATTTTTTCTATAAAGCTGAATCGCATATTTGAAATGGCGGCCTCTCGGTCAAGTCCCGTTTCATCTTCCATTACGGATACAATGTGCTCAAATGCCTGCTTTTTGTCATCGGTCAGGTTAAGCAGCTTTTCAATAGGCACATCGTTTTCTATCAGCTTTGTTGCGGCAAATCGCAGCGGCAGTCCCGATTGCTTTGCCTCAGGCTCTATCATATGCACTACGGCGTGTATGCAGCGGTGAACCGCTCCGACAGGGTCTTTTTTATCTACACTGTCTGTGCAAAAATCTATTCGCCCCGGCTTTTCCATAAATCTTGCCACATGAAGTGCGTGACTTACAAGCTCGTCTATACCCTCATTTTTTACGGCTGAAATAGGAATAACAGGTATTCCGAGAATTTGCTCAAGCTCGTTTACTCTGATACTTCCGCCGTTTTCTCGCACCTCGTCCATCATATTCAGCGCAAGCACCATAGGAATACCAAGTTCCATAAGCTGCATAGTAAGGCATAGATTTCGCTCAAGGTTTGAGGCGTCTACAATATTTATAATTCCGCTCGGCTTATCTTTTATCAAGAAATCTCGTGTAACTATTTCTTCGCTCGAATACGGCGACAATGAGTAAATACCCGGCAAGTCGGTAACTGTTGCCTCAGGGTGATTTTTAATTGTGCCGTCTTTTCTGTCTACGGTAACACCCGGAAAATTGCCCACATGCTGATTAGCGCCCGTAAGCTGATTAAACAAAGTGCTTTTGCCGCAGTTTTGGTTTCCTGCAAGCGCAAATGTAAGTTTGCTGTCTTTCGGCAGTGCTTTGCTTTCATCGTGAATATGATAATCGTTTGCCTCGCCAAGCTCGCCTACTCGTGGATGCGGAATAGATTTATGCCTTTGCGGTTTGCTGTCGGCAACAACTTTTCGTTCGTGTATGTTTTCAATTTCAATTTTCTTAGCCTCATCAAGTCGGAGCGTAAGCTCATAGCCTCTCACTTCAATTTGAATCGGATCGCCCATCGGCGCTATTTTCTGCAAAGTAATTTCAGTGCCGGGTGTAAGTCCCATATCAAGCAAATGGTGTCTTAATGCTCCGTCACCGCCAACCCTTGTAATAAAAGCACTTTGTTTTGGCTTTAGTTTATCCATTTCCATAAATAATGCCACCCCTATAAATGCAAATGTTCATTTCATTTTTTCATTTCATAATTTTTCTTTCCTTATATTATAATAAACCTTATGTCTATATGCAACAACTTAGGTGTTGAAAAATGTAAAAATAAGGAATATAATTTATTATATATGAAATATATATGTTATGTGTGAATACGAAAAGGTGGATTGAATGGAAAAAGAATTAAAAAAGCAAAAACTTGATATGCTCAACGGCAGTATATGGAACAAACTGCCTGTTTTTGCCCTGCCGATTGCGGCAACGGGAATACTCGAACAGCTTTTTAATGCGTCCGATATAGCAATAGTAGGCAACTTTGCACAAACCGACAAAACCGCAGCGGTAGCGGCAGTCGGCGCAAACAGTCCTATCATAGGACTGATACTGAACTTATTTATCGGCATAGCGCTCGGCGCAAATGTAGTAATAGCAAACGCTGTCGGTCGAGATGACAAACAGACGGTGCAAAAAGCCGTGCACACTTCTATGGTAGTGTCGGTAATCGGCGGTGTATTGGTTGCGATAATCGGCGAACTTATAGCCGAGCCACTTCTTACGGCGCTTAATGTGCCAAATGATGTGCTTGAGCTTGCACTGTTGTACTTGCGAATATATTTTCTCGGAATGCCTGTCATACTGCTGTACAACTTTGAGGCGGCAATTTTCAGAAGTATAGGCGAAACCAAAATGCCGCTTATTGCGCTTACGCTGTCGGGAATTTTGAATGTACTGCTTAATCTGTTCTTCGTAATCGTACTTAAAATGTCGGTAAACGGAGTAGCAACCGCAACAGTGCTTGCAAATGTTGTGAGCGCAGGCATTCTTTATATAAAGCTCGTAAAAAGCGACAAATACATAAAAGTAGAATTTAAAAAGCTAAGAATAGACGGAAAAGTCTTTGCGAAAATTATGCAGATAGGACTTCCCGCAGGAATACAGAGTGCGGTGTTTGCCGTTGCGAATATTGTAATTCAAGGTGCGATTAACAGCCTCGGCACTACCGTAATAGCTGCCTCAAGTGCGGCATTCAACATAGAGATTATCGCTTACAATGTAATGAACTCGTTTAGTCAGGCTTGCACAACATTTGTCGGACAAAACTTTGGCGCAAATAAGATTGGCCGTTGTAAAAAAACTCTTTTCCTCTGCCTTATTGAGGACGCAATTGCATCGGGCACGGCAATACTTATAGTGCTTATAACAGGAAAATTTTTGCTGTCAATATTCAACAACAACCCCGAAGTAATAGAAATAGGCTATACAAGACTTGTAATTATTTTTATAGCTTACATATTCTCAATGCTGTATGAGGTAATGTCGGGATACTTAAGAGGCTTCGGATTTTCACTTGTTCCTGCAATTCTCACTACCGTAGGCGTATGCGTGTTGCGAATAATATGGATAAATACCGTATTTACCGCAAACAGAACTTTTGTAACGATAATGACCGCTTACCCTGTCAGCTTAGCTACAACGGCAGTGCTGATATTTATAGCGTTGATTATCTACAGACCGTCAAAAAGATTTGCAAATAAGGGTAAAGAAAAAGCGTAATTGATTGATAAATCAATCTGCTAAAATATAATTTACCGATATTACTCCAACATTTACTCCGGAACCAAATATAAAAAGCACAACAGCCTCTTGATGTAAAAACACCGAGAGGCTGTTGTTTTATATAAGGGAAATGAGTGGATAGCAAATTAATTTTTAAATGCCGAAAGAATCAGTCTTATACCGTATGTCATAAGCAAAATGCCCATAAACAGTCCGAGTGTTTGCGCTGTGAATATAAGATTAAATATTCCGTATATGCCTGCAAGCAGTACGAGCACTCCGCATATAAGCGGAAGTACCCATACACTTGAACCTGATTTTTTAACCTTGAATGATGTTGCTATAGAGGAAATTCCGTCTACAATAAGCCATACCGCAAAAATCGCAAGGATTAATATATCAAACATCACTCTTATGCCGGGCATAAACATTGCGAGCGCAGACACAACCGCCGCAGCTATGCCTGCTATAAGACCTAAAGTTCCCATTAAAGCTTTTTCTTTATTATTACCGTCGTTGCGTGAAACTGCATACGAAACAATTGTGGAAATTCCCCATAATCCGAGAATTATCGTTACAATCCAACCGATGTTAAGAAATGTAAGTCCGGGATAAAATATGCAATAAATTGACGCAAGAACAGTCAAAATACCCAAAATACAATTAAATACCTTCATAGTCACCTCATATGTTTATTGTGAATAAAAAATAATAATATAACAAATGCAAGCAATGCAATGCACAACAGCAAGGCTATCAGCAAATATGTTTGTGTTCCCGTTACCATACTCGTGTTATCCTGTACGGGTACGGTCGGGACTGTGGAATACGGTTGAGTTGTCGGTGATAAAATGTTAGCCGTAATCTGCGTACTGCCCTCATCCCTTGCCGTTACCGAAACGGTAGCCGTTATAAAGACTGCGGCAATCACCGTACAAACCGCAATTGTGCTAAGCAATTTTTTAAAATCAGTCATTTCATAATCATATTGTTACAATTGAGCTGTGGAATGTCATTGTACCGCTGTAATTGCCTGCAATAGCGTCAAGGTCTTGTCCGTAGAGTGCCTGCTGATTAAGTACAAGTGTACCCTCCTGAACCTGACCCTGTGAATCGGCGCTGAAGGTTGTAAAGTGGAAACCGTTTGCACCCGGAGCACCTGCGTCATTGATAGCGATTTTGTCGGCAACATTATCGTCATTTACTTTTTCCGAATAAATATCATACTTAATTTTGAACGGGTTGGTTGCGTCTTTCTGTGTAATGTAGAACTTATCGTCAATGTCCTGACCGTTAATATAAACAGATACAAAGTTGTTATCGTTAAGTTTAAGCTCTGTTGCAGTCACATCAAAGTTGAGATACTTGTTGCTCTGTGTATCTGTCTGCGGCTGTGTAAGAGTGCCGAAATCAACCATATCGGGGATTGTAATAACATAGCTTACATCTCCCGGTTGTGTACCCTCAATTCTTGCGGTAACTTCTGTGGAAGAATCGGGATTTTCGTTTGTAAGGGTTGCCGCCGATACGGAAACCACGCCTGTTGCGGCGAGCATAGCCGCCATAATTGCCGATATAAATTTTACTTTTTTCATATAAACACTTCTTTCTTTATTTTTTACCGAATTTATCGGTATTTTACTTAACTTTGAGTGTGAACTCCGATTCCGCCGAATTGAGTCTTTGATGCGAATCGTCAAGAGTTACACATTCATACAAAACCATTGCTTGATACTCGCCTTTCTCAAGCGACTTTGAAAGCGGTACATCTGTAAGACCGCTGCCGGGTTCAAGCAAATCCGATTTATAAAGCACAGTTCCGTCGGAAAGCCTTAGCGTTGCGTATAAGCCGCAGGTGTTTGACTTTGGATTACCGATACTGATGTGCAGAGAGGTATCGCCCGCATTCATTTCAGCAGTGCTGTAGCCGGGTATCTGCACGCCTGTTTTTTCGGTATTGTCACTGCCTTTTGAGTTTTCGTCTATGCCTGTATCCCAATCAGTGCGTATCTCCCCTACCACACCCTGTGTGGGTGCGGCAGGTTGAGAGTTTATGTTATTGTAGATTAATACTGCACTTAGCGCTCCGATTGCAACAATAAGTGCCGCTATAATTGCAATATATATTTTTTTATTTTTCAATGCGTCCTCTTTTCTTCAATACAGCAAAGGCAAGCAAAGCGATAATAGCCGTAAATGAAATTGTATAAATCACGGTTGCACCAGTCTTTATTGTTGTATTGTCAATCTGTGTATTGCCTGTGTTGTTGCCGCCGCTTGACGAGGTTTCCACAAGTGCAAAATCAGTCGGCTGTGATAATGTAAACACTGCTTTTCCGTTTTCAAAAGAGTCGGGCTTTATGTATTTTATGCCGCCGTCGCCGTCAAGTACCGCAAGGCTTACATTTTTGCCGCTTACCGGCAAGGTGAGTTTTAAATTATTGTCACACCAAAATTCCGCAAATGCAGAGTTTCCGTTATTGTCCGAAAGTGTGCCCTTGTAAAAATCAAGAATTTTTCCGTCCTTAATAAGCGACTCGAATTTTTTATACTGTTCGTCATCTGTTGAATAAGCAGTGTAGCTTACATTGAGTGACGAGTGCATATTGCCTGATAGAGTAATACCACTGCCTACAGATTTAACACTGTACTTTAGGAAGTTGCCTTTGATGTACGGATAACCTCTGTTAAAGTCAGAGCAAATAAAGTTTATACTGTCATCTGTAACACTGTTTAACTTATCCGCAAGGCTTGCGCTTGCCATTTCAACCGTTCTTTCGTATGCAATATTTGTACTGTCGGCTTTTGCCTGTGAATCCGTGCCTACTGCATTGAGTGAATTTTGTGCTGTGTAAAATACATTCTTGACTGTTACACCGTCAGTTCCCGCAACGCCGTTCAAGCCGACAATTGAACCCTTTGCAGAATTGATTTTGCAAAGTACATTGCCGCAGTTATAGGAGCTTTCAATTTTGCCGCTGTTCCTGCCGACTAAACCGCCTGCAACCGTTGAAGTATCGAGTCCTGTCTTGCCTGTGTTTGCACAACCGTAAATTTCGCCTGTGTTAATTGCCGAAATACCGCCGCACTCGTTGCCCTTTACGATTGAGCAATTTCGTGTGCCTGTAATTTTACCGTTGTTAATACCCGCAACACCGCCGCAGACATCTGCGTTAAGAATCGAGTTAAGATCCGATGCGTTGATTTTTAAATTTTTGATAAAGATTGTACCCGATACAGCGTTTATACCGCTTACGCAATGGTCAATCACACCGTCATTTACAGCCGCAATTCCGCCGCCTGTTTTTGCACTGCCCTTAAAGTCGCAGTCATAAACAAACAAATCTTTTACAATGCCTTTTTCTCCGATAAATTCAAACAGTCCGCCG
Source organism: Ruminococcus intestinalis (assembly GCF_014288065.1). Taxonomy (NCBI): domain Bacteria; kingdom Bacillati; phylum Bacillota; class Clostridia; order Eubacteriales; family Oscillospiraceae; genus Ruminococcus; species Ruminococcus intestinalis. The sequence goes on from NZ_JACOPS010000001.1 coordinate 638,626, forward strand.
TATTCGCCTGTGGAAATATTAAGTGCGCCTATGCTGTAGCCGTTGCCGTCAAATGTGCCGTTAAACGGTTTGTTTTCAGCAACAGAGCCGATTCCCTGTGCCCAGCTTGAATTTTCATCTGCGTAAATATTATTTACAAGAATATAATTCTTGTCGCCGTATCGCTTGTAATCGGTTCTTACAACCTGTGAAAGTTTTACAAGGTCGCTGTAGGTTTTTATAATAAATCTGCCGTCGTCGTCCTTGTCAAACTCATCGGGTGTTCTCTCAAAGTTTGAATATGTATTGTCAAAGTCCGCATAATAAACCGTACCGCCGTTAAATACGGGGTAATCGTCAGGAGTAAGACCGTTGTCTATGTTCTGATACCAAGCCTGTGTGCCGTCGGTAACACCGTTGTTGAGTTTAAAAGCAACTTCACCGCACTTAAATTCGGAAATTGTTTTTTCGTTTGCCGATAACCCCAACTTGCTGTCTGTACCGAACGGAGTGTTTCCCGTATCTTTGTTGTAATAATTGTTTGCGATATTCGACTTGTTAAAATTCCTTGCCCAACCGATAATTGCGCCGCAATGTCTGCCGCTGTCATTATCGCTTATCTTTGTGTAATTGTAACAGTTTTCGATTGTCGGGTTTGTATTGTTAAGGTAGCCGAGAATACCGCCGACATATGCGCCGCTTTGCGTTGCTGTAACTGTGCCTGAGTTTGCGCAGTTTTTAACTCTTGCGCCGCCGTTTGAGTAAGCTATTACGCCGCCGATACAATCGGAAGAATTATTGAGGTGAATGCTTCCGTAGTACATACATTTCTCAATATCTGTTTTATCATTTCCTACAGAGCCGATAATGCCGCCTGCGTGCGTTACCTGCGAACCGTATTTGTCATTATTTATATTTACATAAGAAACTACATTTTTGACAGAACCCAAATTAATGTAGCCGACAACACCGCCGATATGACTTGCGGAATTTTTGACTGTAATGTCGCCGTAAACCGTAATATCGGAAACACTGCCATCGTTTACAGAACCGAAAAGTCCTGTGTAATCTGAAGCCTTGCTTATATTAAGATTTAAAATACTGTGTCCTTTGCCGTTAAAATTGCCTTTATAATTATTGACAGGCGCCCATTCCTTATTTTCAAGGTCAATGTTTGCGGCAAGTTCTGCGTTTGCACCTGCATTTTGCTTATCAAAATCAGCATAGCTGTGGTCGCCGTTTACAAGTGATGAGAACCAGAAAAGCTGACCTGCGTTGTTTATCGTATACACATCGGTGCTCTTATTATAAACGGCAGGCTGATACTGACCGCAAATTGTGCAAAAGCCCTTTTCATTATATGTATGAGTGTGTTGGGATACAAAGTTTGTCATATAAATTCTTTCGCTTAGTTTTGCGTCAATATAGTTTGCCATAACAAAACCAATGCTTTGTATAGCGCTTGATGTGGCAGGCTGTGACAAAAAGCTGTCCTCCATAAGCGACCTGTTTACTATTCTTGGCTGATTAATATTATCCTTAGCACCCGAATAGTTAAAAAGATAATTTCCTTGCTCGGTATATTTATTCTTAGTAGCATCGGAAATTGTGCTGTAAAAATAAAGGAGTTTTGTATCTGCGTCGCGCTCGCCGTAATTATCCTGTACATAAATATTGCTGTTTCCTACACGAACGGCATTTTTATTAAGAGAATAATCATTATCGTCCCATCTGCTTGCATCCATACCGAAAGCGTCCATTACAGAAAAGCCTAAATCTTTGCTTTCTGCTTTTTTTATGTAACTGTCCGAAAAATCAAGTCTGCGAATAAATACAATTTTTCCTCTTACATCCTTGAGCTTAGGCGAATACTCACTTCCGCCCTTCTGCGGTTTGTAAATCGGATAATTTTTATTATTCAGATATTGCTTTAAAACAATATCACCGATAATTTCGTCGCTGCCGTTTGAATCTCCTTTCAAGGTCATCACGACAGTTTCGTAAGGATGTTCTTTAAGAAAATCCTTGGCAGTGTCCATTATATTACGCAGAGTCATATCACTGCCGTCCCTGTTGTGGCAGGTGTAAAAATTTTCTCCGTGAATAATAGTAGGATTACTGTTTTCGTTAATTGATTCTTTTCTGTTAATTCTTATATCCCATGCTCTTACTCCCGAATTAAGCTGTTCGTCAGGATAAAGCCGCTGACAACATACGATTGAGAGTTGTTCTGCGACATCAGTCATATAAGTTGCGCCTGTGTCATGCGTTCCGGGCATATTAACCTCTGAAAGATACATATCATCAGGCAAATGTGACATCCAATTGCCGCTGTTTATTGCATAGCTTTTATCGGTTTTGTTTTTTACATCTTCGGCAGTATATGAATTTAATGAATTCATGTTAAGAAATTTCAAATCCCACTTAAAAGCTTTTTTGGAAAGAATAAGTTTTACATCATTGTTATCGTTTTTATTTTCATATCCCTCAATCGAAAGATACAGCTTGTTGCCTACATTATAAATGTAATAAACATTAGCTTCGGAATCAACAGGAATAAATCTCCAAAGCTGACTCAAATGATTGTCGCCTAAATTTTCCCAAACATGAATAACAGCCTTATCGGGGTTATTCGTACCGTCTACATCCCATACGGCGTCATACGAGAGTGACGGATCATAAATGTTATACGGAACATTCTCGTTAATATCATAACTTCTCAGTCTGTAAGCTCTTCTTGAGCTGACCCATTCCGCAGTAATTTTAGGAGTTGTGCCGGTGTAATAAAGCTGCAGGCAATTACCTTCAACTTTTGCGTCATTATTTACATTTACATCACTGATATAATCTTTTGGATAAAGCATAAAAACAGGAGCGTTTTCCTGCGGCCTTATTTTATTGGAATCTCCGCCGGGAATCTGCTGTTCTCCGAAATTTTCGGATACATCGTCCGTAGCCCTAACAACCCACTCTGTTTTTTTAGATGTCAATGCAATTTTTGATTCTTGTTTATAAGCATTATTCTCCGTACCGACATAAAGATTGTTGTTTTTTTGGTCGGTAATTTTAGCAATTATGTAGTATGTATCTGCTTTGTTCGGTACAGGCTCAAATCTGAAATATTGATTATCATTTTTCAATGTGTCGTCCCATTGATGAATAACATTACCTACCTCCGACTTTTTATGTTCAACATCGAGCCATTTTTTAAAATCATCACATTTTATACCGTAATAATCATCTTTTTGCTGAAGCTTCATCTTACATTGCTTACCGCCGAGATAATCAAGATGAGCTACATTTGCTCCATATCCTGTACCGTTGATGTTCCAACGGAACTCGTTGCGGGCAAGCGGCTTATCGGTGTCATTATCAGGCAAATTAAGATAAATATAATACAGCTTGGCTGTATCAAACTTTGCCGATTTTGAGGCATCCATACTTTTTAGCTCTGCCGCATTTGCAGTCACTGCAAAAGTGCCGAGCGTAATAATCGCTGTGAGCAGCAGTGCCGTGAACGATTTAGTCAGTCTGATTGCTTTGTTCATTTGTTTCCCTTCTTTAACAATATTTTTATTTTTTATAATTATACCTATATTTTGCGGTTTATTCTATACAAATAGCACGAATTGCAGAAATCCGTCACAAATTGATACGCAAAGACAAGATTTTTACAAAAAAATGTGGTACAATGTTGAATATAGTTATATCATACCGAGGGGATTACAATGCGCATTGCTGTTATTGACGATCTGAAAAGTGACAGACAATTGCTGATAAGCAGGCTTAACAAGTTACTTTCGGATAATAGCATTAACGGAGAAATATACGAATTTGAAAAAGGAATTGATTTTATAAATGCCTCAAAGCAAACAGCATTTGAAGTTGCATTTATGGATATTTACATAGATAAAGAAAACGGAATAGAAATTTCAAAACTGCTTAGGGAATTTGATAAGGAATGTATCCTGATTTTTACAACCACTTCGTCGGACTATGCACTCGAGGGCTTTAAAGTAAGGGCATTTGACTACCTTGTCAAACCATATACGACAGATGAACTTAAAATTGCATTTACGGATATTTTAAACCGCCTGCCGTCATCGGACAAATATATAGAAGTAAAAGTAATAGGCGGCACACAGAGAATCAGGCTGAATGAAATAATCTACGCCGAACATTTTAAGCACTGCATCAACATATACAAAAGCGACTGTGCAACCACCGTGGTTCGCAGTACATTTGCGGAGTTCAGCAAACAGCTTGAAAGCGACGAAAGATTTTTTATGTGCAACCGTGGAGTAATTCTTAATTTTGATTACGCAAGCGATTTTGACGGAACGGAATTTATACTGAACAACGGAGTGAGAATTTCGGTCAGCCGAAGTCTTACAAAATCCGCAAAAAGTCGGTTCGCCGATTTTATCTTTAACAAGAGGTGATATTGTGACGGAAATGCTACGACCTATGCTTGAGCTTGCCGTGCTGATACCCGGCACTTTACTTGCATATCTGCCTATGAAACAGCATTTAAAAATAAAAATGGGCGCATTGACGGCAATTTGGCTGTCAACACTCCTTATGCTTTGCATAGTGGGCGGACTGTTTTGTTATTCGTTTGAAATAAAAACAATTTCTTTTATCCTGCCTGCCTTTATGCTTATGACCATTGCCTACTGCGCAACGCTTAGGACATCTATATTGAAATCCGCAAATATTGCACTTGCCGTGTGCGGCGTTTATGCCTGCCTTGCAAGCATAACACGAGCCATTGACTCAATAGTTTATCCTAAAAATATCGAGCCTTGGTTCGGGCTTACGGGCGGAATTGTTTTCAATATTTTTTGCTGGATATTTGTAATGCTTGCGTTTTACCCTGCCTCTCACGCAGTATGCGACCTAATAGATGACGAAAACATTGCTCACACATGGTATGTGTTCTGGATATTGCCCACTGTTTTTATCGCCATAAACATATTTATAATACCGTGGAATCCAAACATTCTGCATACAGGAAGAATTATGCAGGGATATATTGTAATCTGTTGTACGATGCTCGGTTTGCTTTTGCTTTTTTACGCTCTGTTTTACATAATGGCAAAAAGCCTTAATAACAATCACAAGCTCACGCAGGAAAACACAATTCTGTATATGCAGCAAGAGCAGTACAACACGCTTAATAAGGCGATTGAAGAAACCCGACATGCCCGTCACGATATGCGGCATCATCTGTCGATTCTTAATTCGTTTGTTAAACGAAAAGATTGGGCAGACCTTGAAAATTATTTAAGCAAAATGAGCAAGAGTATTCCGAGTTCGGAACTCAAGCTGTGCGAAAACAATGCGATTGACGGAGTAGCGGGGCATTATTATCATAGGTATAAAGATTTGGAAATACCGTGTGTATTCAAGCTCGAACTTCCAAAAGAGCTTTCCGTATCTGAAATTGATATTTGCCTTGTGCTCTCTAATTTGCTTGAAAATGCGCTTGAGGCAAGTATGCGAACCGCACCCGACAAACGAAGAATAAACGTGCTTGCAAGAATGCACTCGGATAATGTAGTGCTTATTAAAGTAGAAAACTTCTACAACGGAGTTGTAAAAGAAAAGAACGGAATTTTTGAATCAAGCAAACACAGCGGCGAAGGCATCGGCACACAATCCGTCCGCCGCATAGCCGAAAAGGGCGGCGGCTACTGCCGTTTCACGCAAAAAGACGGCATCTTCACCGCCGATGTAATGCTTAGAGGAAAAAGTAAATAGTTGCAGGAAAATAAAAAGCACAGACTTTCGTTATTTTGAAAAGCCTGTGCTTTTTAATTTTAAATACTGAATTTTATTCATATCCCCTTATCCTTACCGCAAAAACCGTTTTTTAAATTTTCCGGTAAAAATCGTTTATTATGATTTTGTGAAGATTTTAATATTTTGTTAAAAGCTGAAATTATATTACTTGAATCGTTGCACTCAAACCAAGTGTGTCCAACAGTTTTTGCAAGTTTATATTTGCCGAATTTTTGAAATTCTGAAATCAAACAGTCGGATTGTTCTTTACTTGTAAAAGCGTATTCAGTTGATATAAGCACAAACTTCTCTTTAAATTTGTGCTGCACATCCCAATCTCTGTCCCAAAGATGCTTATCATCGTGAACTTCATTATTCGGTTTCGTACTGAATTTCATATTATTAGTTTCGTAAAATCCATTATTATCGGGTATATAAATTTTATCTTTTCTTTTTTCGGAAACATCGGAAAAGTATTCGCAAAAAGTTTTCACATCAAGTGAATATTAGCGCATATAAACATAATTGTCAATATATTTGATATGTATTAAAAAATCCTATCTGACTGCAATAGCCAGATAGGATTTTTTAAAGTGTTATCCGAGTGAGGGGATAAGTTGTGCAAGATATTTCTGAATTTGTGTCACATCTGCTATTGAAACACTTCCATCGCCGTTTGTATCTGCAACAGCAAGCTGTTCATCATCAAAATCTATGATGTTTGCAAGATGTTTTTGAAGTTCGGTGGCATCTGCAATGCTTACTATTCCATCGCTATTTACATCTCCAATTAACTGATCTTTATACTCGATTTCAAAATCCATACTATCAGATACAACATTATTATCCGATATAATTCTAACAGAGTACTTTCCGCTATCAAGAAATGTTATAAAACTATTTTCAGTCAAATTATTTTTAGATATGACTCCATTGTTTGATTTATTTATTATTTCAAGATTATAAGACTTAGCTTTTAACACTTCATCCCAATTAAAAACTACTGATTTATTATTCATAATTCTTGTATTAATTTTAGGTTTTACTGTAAACGAAACGACATTACTCATCCTTACATCATAATAATTACCAGTATCCACATACGCTTCAAAATTACCTGCTGGAAGCTGAATGTCGGTTTCCGTTTTATTTGCAGGAATATTCCAAAGATTCAAATAGCTGTCATTTTCCCAGTGCTTTTCATTCCAAATCCTCAAATTATAATAATTCTCTCCGTAAACATTATTCCAAGAGAATTTAATATTTTTGGAATCAACATTAACATTTAACACAGGCGAGCTTAACTTACATTCTTCTCCGTTATAAAATGAAAAAATTTGAGATTCGCTATAATTCCTACTCCACAAATCAATGTTATTGCCTTCGTCAGGTATACATTGATATAAATCTAAAAATAAGCCAGATAGTTTTGACTGTAACATATATCCGCCGTTATAAGAGAAAATATACCATCTTTGCGCATCGTGAGAATGGTCTGTAAAAACTTGAACATTTGCTCCACCTTCGTATGATGCACCTTGAACATCCAAGCACTTTCCATCTAAACAAGAAACAATTTTATATGAACCATCAGTCTGTCTTAAAAATCGCCAAACCTGATTCGCCGTGCCGTTTTCGTGTCCTATAACAACATTATTGTTTTCATCATTCTCAATTGGTAACCAATGATATAAATTAAAAATTGGTGCCGTAAAATCATTACCAATATTTAACGCAAACGAATTAGAGTCAACCTTATAAATTGAAAAAATTTGAGCATCAGAATCATTTTCTATGTTCATCTGTACATTAGTTCCATCTGTCGCATTTCCTCCGTTAACTTCCAGAACACAATTTGATATTTTAGACTTAAGAACAACACCGCCATTACGCTCAATAACATACCATCGTTGAGCATCATGACCATGATCGACAAAAGCCTGGACATTTGCTCCAGGAGATGTTGAAGCACCATCAACATCTAAACAATCTTGATTTGATGCACTTATGATTTTATAACTACCATCAGACTGTCTTTCAAATTTCCAAATCTGGTCAGGACAATCATAATATTTACCACATTTTATATCTACATTTTTGTTCTGCTCAACAGTTAATGGTTTCCACATTGCTTTGTTCATTATTAAAGCAAAAAAATCAGTGCCTAAATCTACTGGATTGTTGCCAGTTTCAATCCCCGGGCTTTTTCTGATATAAGAAAAACTATATCCAAATAAACTACTTCCTATAGTGGTCGTATTGTCCCATTTTACAACACACTTATCTGGTATCCATACACCATTTGTTACATTTCCATTTCCGTTACAGTCAACAAATGTTATTGTACTTCCAGATACACTCGTTACAAATATGGAGTGACCGCCACTTCCATTGTTTCCGTAACGTACAATATCCCCTGCTTTTACGCTGTTGAAATCATATGATACCGACCAAGTAGAAGGATAAGAGCCAAACACTTCATATCCCATTAATCGTGCAAAACCAAAGCATTGTGAACCGCCATCAAAGGAGCTATACCATGTACTGTAATTTGGATATTTTGAGCGAAGTGAATTTAGTTTACTGTCAAATTCCGATTGAGTCAATGCGCTTGCCGTGATTGGTGACATAGTAATTACACTTATTATAATCACCACAAGCAATACTGATGTGATTTTTCTTAGTTTTTGTTTCATTAATTTATGCCCCCTAAAATAAAAAGTGCGCAGCCGAAGCCACGCACGAAAAACGCACTGCTCCGATTGCTGCGACACAAACTTAAACATCTAATACAAGTATGCTTAATAGAGCATGCATTTTTACCGAAATAAAAATACACACTTGTATAGATGAAAATATAAAGTTTATGTCGCAATTTAATTCTATCACATTTAATATTAAAATGCAATAATCATATAAAAATTTAGTAACTATTTTTCAGAAATGAGCCTTGATGCAGGGCGCAATCTCCGGTAAAATAAATGCTCACTCAAATTGTTTTTCTGCTGTAAGTGCTCTTTGACAAATGCATAAACGCAAAACAAATCCCTGCGTGGATACTGTCAAGGTATATCTATACAGTATTTACGCAGGGGTTTTTATATATCATTGAAAGGAGTTGTTGCTGTATGATAGCAGTAGAATACTATCCCGTTGGGATAGGCAAACATATTGTTTGTATATACGACCGCCGCAATACGGCAGCCGATATACAAACGCTTGTCGGGGAATCCCCGAACCCCTTATTTTACAGAAAGAGAGGATTACAACCAAAACAATTACTAAAAACAAACTGGTGGCATTGAGATTTTGTGAAAACGAATACAATCTAATAAAATCAAAAGCGGATAAGGCAAGTATGAATTTTACTAAATTTGTCACACACTCGGCATTGAATAAGCAAATAACGATTGTTGACGGATTACCCGAAATTCTTAAAGAGGTTAAAGCAATCGGCAGAAATCTTAATCAGCTTACGACTATTTGCAATATGGGCAAAATTATCTGTCCTGAGCTATCGGATTTGAAAGAACAATATTCAAACGCTGTTGTTATGCTTGATGAGATAGCAAGGAGGTGTTCGTAATGGCAACCTTTGTAGCTATTTCCGAAAAAACGCAAACTGCAACGGCAATGAAAAGAGTTCTTGATTATGTAATGCAGGATAAGAAAACTATGTTTTATGACAGGGAGAATGACCGTTCATATAAGCTTGTCAGCGGTCAGAATTGTATTCCGAAAGCCGCTTTCAATGAATTTTTGGCGACAAAACATCGTTTCAATAAAGCAAAAGGCGTGTTCTTCAAACAGTATGTGCAATCCTTCAAGCCGATTGCGTAGCAACTCCTCAGCAGATACATCAGATAGGTTTGGAAACGGCAAAAGCCTTTGAAGGATTTGAGGTAGTCGTGGCTACGCATATCGACCGTGACCATTGGCATAATCACTTTGTTGTAAATTCTGTGAACAGCGAAACGGGATTAAAGATTCAGATAAATGAGAAAGGCTTGGAAGAACTGCGGAATCGTTCGGATCAAATATGTCAGCAGTTCGTGCTTGAAGTATTAACGCCCTATCAGAAACCGAAACAACGCTCAATGAATCAACGAGAATATAGGACTGCAATTCGTGGTGACAGTAAAAAGCTCCGACTTATGAACGCTATAGATATGGCGGTTGTTCATAGCCAGAGCAAAGAAAAATTTATCGAGAATATTGGGATACTGTGTTAAATGGATTGACAGATATAAATATATAACTTACACGACACCTGACGGTCAGCGGGAAAAAGAAAATCAACCAAATCATAAAAATATAGCATAAAATCAAGGCAGAGAGTATATGTGTAAACTCTCTGCCTTGATTCAAATCTCATAAACAATGTATTTATTGATTTTGCTGTTAAAGTTAGGATATTGGAAATAATAGACAAATCCGAACCTTTCACCGATTGGTTTAAGGTTCGGATTATTTTCGTTTGGTGCAGGTAACAGGACTTGAACCTGCATGAAATTGCTTTCATATGGACCTGAACCATACGCGTCTGCCAATTCCGCCATACCTGCATATTTATTAATTTGTGTTCTTGCGACAGGTTAGTCTGCCTACAAAATCTATTAAAATAGATTTTGCATAAGTTCGTATTGCCAAATCACAGATTTGGATACTCACTTAAATTCCGCCATACCTGCATATCTATTAATTTGTGTTCTTGTGACAAATTAGCAATACTAAAAAATATTATGCCAACAGAATTATTATATCAAATCAATTAATAAAAGTCAATCGGATAGGCGAGATTTTTATATTTTGTTTTACAGCAGACAGCACAAAAATGCTGTCCGCCTTAATCAAATATAACTTAGACCGTGAGAATAAATATCATTCCAATTTCTGTGTATAACTATATATGCTGTCAGGTCAGTATCATTATACACTATATTATATCAAAGAAAATTGACCTACTGCTTTGAAGGCAGTTGCTCTGTCATAAAAAGGAGTAACCGTAAATTTGAGCCGCCCCAAAAAGTTAGACTGAAAATCTAACTTTTTGTAGGTCGGTTTTTTATGGCTACTCCTATATTTATCAGCGTTTTTTATTATTTAGTACCGAAAATTCTGTCGCCGGCATCACCAAGGCCCGGACGAATGTATGCGTTATCATCAAGCTCACGATCGAGTGCTCCAACATAAAGCTGAATGTCAGGGTGCGCTTTCATAAGGGTTTCAACGCCCTTAGGTGCTGCGATAATTGACATAAATTTAATTTTTTGACCGCCGTGCTCTTTGATGTAATCTACAGCGGCAACTGCCGAACCGCCTGTTGCAAGCATAGGGTCTACAACAACAATCTGTCTTTGGTCGATCGGCTCGGGAAGTTTGCAGTAATATTCGTGAGGCTCGTGAGTGACAGGGTCACGATAAAGTCCGATGTGACCTACTCTTGCTGACGGTACAAGTGCGAGAATACCGTTTACCATACCAAGACCGGCTCTTAAAATCGGTACTACGGCAAGTTTTTTACCTGAAATTACAGGCTGTTTTGACTCTTCAAGCGGAGTTTTAATATTAATTTCCTGTGTTTCAAGGTCAGAAAGTGCCTCGTATCCCATAAGCATAGCAATCTCTTCAACAAGTTTTCTAAACTCGTTTGTAGATGTGCTCTCTTTTCTGAGCAATGTGATTTTGTGTCGGATAAGCGGGTGTGTCATATATGAAACAGACATAATTTTCCTCCGTATTTTTTAATATTTTATAAACTTTATATATAATATCACATTTTCTAAATATATTCAAGCAGTAAATAAAATTTTTAGTGAATTGAATTTAACTCGGAAACACTTATATTGTGAATTATTGCGTTTTTTGATTCGATACTCAAGCTGTTCAGATTACTGTCGGCGATATATGTCATACCCATAAATACAGTGCCGAAGTCGGCGAAAATTTCAGTATATAAAGTATCGAAAATTATTCTCAAATCTACTGTGCCGTTCTCACATTTAAGCGGTGCGGATTTATCAAGACACTGCAATATTTTATCATCTGCATTAAAAGATATTTTAAGACCGAAAAGCTCCAAAGAAAAAGATTTTTCTGCACTTGCAGAAACAGAAATATCGCAGGCTTTGCTTTGAATACTCTTAATAAACGGCATATCCGAATTAATCACAACATCGGTTTTGACATCTCTGTTTTTATAAAGCGTTTCAAATTCTTTTACAGGCAATGCCGATAGATACGGTTCACCGTTAATTGTTTTTATAGTCATATTTTGCGGTATGTTAAGACAACTGCCAAACGGATTATTCGGTATTACAAATGACGCAAAAGCAGTTCTCACTCGTCTGCCGTTAGGTATATCCGACCAGGATTGAGCGGCATATGACGCATTACCGAAATTCAGTCTTTTTTGTTCGGTTTCAATAATAAATTTATTGCCGTCAAACGAGCCGATATAATACCTGTCGGAGGCGGCTGAAAATATCCATTTAATATTTTTGCTGTCGCCGTCTGCGCAAAGTGGATAAAAGTCGGGACATTCCCCATCGTCGGGTAATGTAATTTCCTGTATTTGCGACCAATCAAGCAGATTTTTGGATTTTAAAATCGCAAAGCTGTGACTGTCAAGGAACAGCACCATAATATAACTGTCATCAGGTTCACAGTATATTACTTTAGGGTCACGGTTTTCTTTTATAATATTTTTAATTATAGGATTTTTGTCATATTTAATCAGCGTTTTGCCGCCGTCATTACTGTAAGCAAGACATTGTGTAAACGGTTTGCCTTTAGAGGTTTCTGATGTATTTCCCGCAGAAGTATAAAAATATAAGATTGCAGGCTCATTACCTCTCTGTAATCCTGTCAGATTTTTCTTGTCAATTATTGCACTGCCCGAAAACATTGTGCCGTCTTTATCGGGAAAAAGTACATCTCCGATTTCCTGCCAATGTATAAGGTCATCACTTACTGCGCCACCCCAATGCATATTTTCCCATGTTGTGGCAACCGGATTGTGCTGAAAATACATTAGATATTTTCCGTTTGCATACACAAGTCCATTCGGGTCATTTATCCAACCCTTGGCGGCTGTAAAATGCACCGAGGGTCTGTATTTTCCGTCATAATCGAATTGTATTTTATCGGCTTTATCAAAGCAAATATTCATCATAGGATTGGATATAATTTTCACCTTGTTACCCTTAAATCTTCTCATATTAACAGGAAATTTATAATCGGGAGAAGCATTGTCAAGTTTTAAAACTATATCATAAACGAGTTCATTGTCAATATAAAAATACAGCCTTTTATTTTGTGCGTTATCGCTTGTCGGGAACAATATATAATTAGTATCACATAAAAATTCCATTTTATCACCTTGAAAAATCAGTAATATTAATAACAATTTAATTATATTATCAGTATTTATATTTGTCAATACTTCACAAAGCAAAAGCCGACAGATTGTATTCTGCCAACTTTCGTTTAATCGTTATTTATAATATTTCTGATTTCTTCTTCCGCCTGTCTTACTTCTTTAAGAAAAGCAAGTGAGGATACACGCAATGCGCCGTTTCCGAGAATTATCATTTGCTCAAGTGCGTCAGAAGTGACAACACGCACTCTGTTGTTTTTCGCAAGTTTATGTGATACTTTCTCTATGTACATATCAGCCGTTTCCGCCTCTTTGGTGTAAACAATGCTGATTCCGTTCACGGTTTCCACTTCTCTGTACTGCCCTTTTACACGGTAAGCATCAAATACGAGAATGAGATTGCACTTGCTGTATCCCTGATAATTGCAAAGAATATTTATAAGCACCTGCCTTGCACCGTCAAGACTGCGTTCCGTCAATTCTTTGAGGTGCTCCCAGGCAAAAATCACATTGTATCCGTCTACAAGCAAATATTCCGTGCCGTTGTACTGCGGATTTTTCATTAATTTTTCAGCCGCCTTGTCTATTGCGGAAACCGCAGTAACCTTTCGCTTTTCGGGTGCTTTTTTATGAGTAATTGGGCCGTAAGTCTGCTCAAAAATTTGCATAAGTTCTTTGTCAAGAGCAAAAACATCGTCCTGATTTTTGCATTTTTCAAAGGCGTTTTTGCAGTTTGTACTTACGCTGTCCTCCTTAACGGGTTCAAGAATACTCGGCAAATGCATATGCTGTTCAACTTCATTCCAAGGCACATTGTAACCTGCACCGTGCGAGCAAAAGACAGAGCCGCAGGGATTTTCCAAGTCGGCATCGCAGTCATAACCGATACCTTCAATAACTTCTTCTGCATTGTGACACGGCTCATATCCCTTTAAAATACACGCAAGTTTGCCCTTGCCGTGAGTGTATTGCATAACCTCTTTTGTGTAACTTCCCATTTCCGAAACAGGGCAGGTGCCGCTCAAAACCGTAACATCTCCCCTGCTTTCCGGTGATGAAAATGTACCGTTCATACGCTGAATATCCGTCATTGCCCTGCCGATATTTTCATTGGGAACTTCAAGCGTAAATTCATAAACAGGTTCAAGCAAAACGCTTTTTGCCGAGCGCAAGCCTTGTCTTACAGCTCTGTAAGTTGCCTGTCTGAAATCTCCGCCCTCGGTATGCTTTGCGTGCGCTTTGCCCGATACAAGCGTAATTTCAACATCAGTAATCGGTGAACCTGTCAACACTCCGATGTGCGTTTTTTCGTGCAGATGAGTAAGAATAAGCCTTTGCCAATTACGGTCAAGCAAATCTTCTTTACAGCGTGAATTAATGATAATTCCACTGCCACGCTTAAGCGGTTTTATCAGCAGATGAACCTCCGCATAGTGCTTGAGCGGTTCAAAATGGCCTACTCCCTCAACGGTATTTTCAACAGTTTCTTTATAAATAATACTGCCTGTGCTGAATTCAACCTTCATACCAAAGCGTTCGTAAATTATACTTTTGAGCACTTCAAGCTGAATTTCGCCCATAAGCTGAATATGAATTTCCGCAAGTCGGCTGTTCCAAACCACATTAAGCTGTGGATCTTCATTCTCTATAATCTTAAGTTTTGTAAGGGCAGTGTGTGGGTCTGTTCCGTCCAAAAGGTCGACACGATAAGTGAGAACAGGCTCAAGCATTGGCAAATCGGAATCCGATTCCGCACCGAGCCCGTCACCGGGTTTTGCAAAGGTAATGCCTGTTACTGCGCAGACAGTACCTGCCGCCGCCTCGTCAATCGCAGTGAATTTCTCTCCCGAATACACTCTGATTCGGTTCACTTTTTCGGCATTGACATTTTTGTCGCTCTTAAGCACTTCACGCACCTTTAAACTTCCGCCCGTCACTTTCAAAAAAGTAAGTCTGTTGCCATGATTATCCTCTGCGATTTTAAAGACTTTCGCACCGAATTCATCGGGATAATCGGGCATTTGTGTATATAAGTCAACGCAATCTATAAATTCACGCACGCCGTCAAGCTTCAGTGCCGAACCGAACATACACGGAAAAATTTTGCGCTGTTTAATCGCTCTTACAATATCCGAATTTTCAACGCTGTCGGTTTCGTAAAATTTCTCGAGAATTTTATCGTCACATACAGCAACGCTCTCGCGAAAAGCATCCGTATTTCGGTATGTAAAATCAATGCAGTTTTCATCAAGATTTGTTCTAAGCTGTGCCATAACCGCAAGTTTATCCGCACCGTCAAGATCCATTTTATTTACAAAAATAAAACACGGCACATTGTATCTTTTAAGGAGTTTCCAGAGCGTTGCAGTGTGACTTTGCACACCGTTTGTACCGCTGATTACAAGAATTGCATAATCGAGAACCTGCAAGGTGCGCTCCGCCTCGGCTGAAAAATCAATATGTCCCGGGGTGTCAAGCAGAGTAAATTCGGTATCGTTGTACTTCATTACAGCCTGTTTTGAAAATATGGTAATGCCTCTGTCACGCTCAAGCGAAAATGTGTCGAGAAAAGAATCCCTGTGGTCAACTCTGCCAAGTTTTGTAATATTGCCCGAACAGTACATAAGCGCCTCTGAAAGCGTAGTTTTACCCGAGTCAACATGAGCAAGTATTCCGACTGCGATTTTCTTCATTTTATCACCGTACCCTGCAAAATAATACAAAAATCAATTAATAAAATTATATCACAGCAAACGCAACTTGTAAATTATCCAATTGTATTTTTATAACTTAGCAATCATCGGTCGGGTAAACACAGCATAAGCCAAGCCAATCTTCTTTAACTCGTTTTCCGATAAATTTGTAATTTTAATCATTTTTCTTAACTTCTTTTAAAGTTGTTTTTATTAAGTTAGTATTAGCTAACTTTCCTTTTAAAAAAAGCTGTGTGTAAAGCATCGTGTAAATACTTGTTCACACAGGTTATGTTTTTAGATATTAAGGTTTATACTATATAATTAGCACTTACAGTTTTTTCTGCGTAAACGGCTAACCTTTTGCCGCTTTGCGACATTTCATCGGCAAGATTAAAAATATCACCGAATTATTACGGCATTGCGTAAAATAATAACTATGGGGTGATTTTATGAAAAGTAAAAATAAAACAAACAATGCGGCAAAAGAAAATGAATTTGCAAACGCAAATAAAAATCTTGAGCGCTGTCTTGACCAAATGGCGAACGCTTATTCAACCTACGACTGCACAGGGCTAATTCCGAGCAAGCCCGAAAACGAGGCACAGCTTGAGTCATACAAAGAAGTTTACAACTACCTGCCGACCGATGCGGACACTTTATAAAACAAGGTTGTTTTTGAGAGCGGCATTTATTTCCCGAGAAATATTTTTCATATCATCGGGAATCGGCGCAGTGACAGTAATCGGCTGTTTTGTTATCGGGTGCACAAAATCAAGTTTACCGCAGTGCAAAGCCTGCCTTTGAATTTTATCAAGTCTGCCTCCGTACAAATCATCGCCCTCAAGCGGATGACCGAGGTATGCCATATGGCAGCGAATCTGATGCGTTCTGCCTGTTTCAAGCACAAGACTTACCAGCGTGCAGTCTTTGCCCTTTACAAGGACTTTGTAATGCGTAACGGACGGTGCGCCGTCTGATGTGACCTCTCGCACCATTTTGGAGTCTTTTTTTAACGCAATCGGTGCATTTACAGTGCCGTTTTCATTTATAATTCCCGAGCAGACTGCAATATATGTTTTATTAAGAGCAAATTTTACAGCATTTGCAGTGTATCGGTCTTTGGCAATAAAAACTATGCCGGAAGTATCCTTGTCGAGCCTGTTGATTGCACGAAAAGTGAACTCCTTACCTTTGCTCTGTGCATAAAATGCCACAAGATTGGCAAGCGTGTCGCTTTGGTGCTGTTTTACAGGGTGAACAGGCATTGAATACGGCTTGTTTACAATTAAAATATAGTCGTCTTCGTACAAAATGTCAAGCTCGCCCTCGACAGGCTCAATACCGATTTTTTCATCGGGCAGACTGATTTCTACAGTTTTTCCCGCCGACACAGTATCTATCGTTCGCAAAATTTTTCCGTCCATCAAAATACCGTCTTTTTCACGCTTTAATCGTGTTATCATTCTTGATGAAAGTCCACAGAACGAGCGCAGAAAGCTAAGGGCATTCACCCCGTTATATTCGGTTGGAACGGTAAAAATCAGCTTATCAGACATAAATATATCTCCATATCAGAAATACTAAAATACATTGAAGTGCAAAAATTACAGGAATACCAATCATAAATTTCGGATGTTTGGTTTTGTGGCGGATAATCAGCATAGTTATATACATAGACACACTGCCGCCGAGCGCTGAAAGCAAAAGCAAGGTGCTTTCAGGAATTCTCCACTTTCTTTTAATTGCTTTTACTTTATCTGATATTGTTACAATGATTGATACAAGGTTTATCAGTACAAGATAAATCAGTAACAATTGTGAATAAATTTCCATATTACACCTCAAAAGGAAGGATTTAGATGTCTGTAAAAAAACTTGCACCTGTAATTGTATCTGCCGTTCTGCTGATAACCGCCCTTGTGGCACGAGCGTACTCGGTGAAAAACGAAGTAAAACCAACCTCAACCGCAACGGTTGACACTGCCACAATCGACAGTGCAGTCGATGAGCAGCCGAAAAAAGCCGAAAAAGAAATGCGTGGCGTGTGGGTTTCTTACATAGAACTTGATATGCAGAACGAAACGGACAAAAGTGAAGCCTCATTCAGAGAAAAATTTAAAAACATAGCAATCAACAGCAAGAATGCAGGATTTAACACGCTTATAGTACAAGTCCGTCCGTTTTGTGACGCACTGTACGATTCAAAGTTTTTTCCGTATTCGCACATTTTGAGCGGCGAACAGGGAGTAAATCCGGGTTATGACGCACTTGAGGTAATGTGCGAGGTCTGTTCGCAGCTTGACCTTGATATTCACGCATGGGTGAACCCGTACAGAATCAGCACAGACAGCACTCCGCAAGCCTTGAGTGAAACCAATCCGTATGTGATTGACAACGAAATAGGCGAAGAAACCGAAAACGGAATTTTTTTAAATCCAGCAAACAAAATGGCACGAAACCTTATAATCGACGGTGTAACCGAAATTGTAAGGAATTACGATGTTGACGGAATACAATTTGACGATTATTTTTATCCCACGCAAGACAGTGATTTTGACGATACGGAATATGCCGATTATGTGGGAACCGTAGGCGAAATGAACTGTATGTCAATTGATAATTGGCGGCTTGCCAATGTAAACACGCTGATTTGCGATACCTACAGAGCAATTCATAAAATCAGTGATGATGTGGAATTCGGCATTTCCCCGCAGGGAAATATCGACAACAATGCACAGATTTACGCTGATGTAAAAACATGGTGTATCTGCAAAGGTTTTGTGGACTATATCTGCCCGCAGCTTTATTACAGCCTTGACAATCCCGCATTGACATTTGAAGATTCCCTCACCGCATGGTCTGATCTTGATATTAATAAATCGGTAAAACTATATGTCGGATTGGCGGGCTATAAAGCAAACAGCGATGCCGACGAGGGCACTTGGCTTTACAGCAACAATATTCTTGCCGACGAATATAAAATAGCTGTTAATAACGAAAAAGTCAGCGGAATTATGCTCTACTCATACTCCGCACTTAAAGACGAAAACGCAAGTACGGAAATTGCTAATCTTACAAAGGCTATGAGCAATAATTCAGATGCCGAAAATCAAACAACAGTCCCTATACAGTAATCATCTTCGGCAGATGTAATTTTAACATTCACAATCTGACCGCAAAGGTTTTCGTCGTCGGATATAATATGAACAGGGGTGTAGTTTTTTGTGTAACCCTCAAGATAGCCGTGGCGAAGTCGCTCAATAAGCACAGACTCAGTAAGACCGACCTGTGTTTTCAGAAATTCCGCTCTTGACTCGGCAACAAGCTCGCCCATCTCTTTGGCTCTCTGCTCCTTGATATTCGGCGCTATCTGGTTAGGCGCTTTGTCGGCAACCGTGCCTTTTCTTCTTGAATACGGGAACACATGTACCTTTGCAAAGCCTGTCTGCTTTACAAAATTCATAGAATCTTTAAAGTCATCTTCGGTTTCGCCTGCAAAACCTACCATAACATCGGTGGTTATTGAAGAATTGTCAAATGTCTTTCTGATGTTAGATACAATCTTGCTGTACTCGGCGGTATCGTAATGTCTGTTCATTGCTTTTAATGTGTTGTCGCAGCCGCTCTGCAGTGAAAGGTGGAACTGTGGGCAAAACTTAGGTTGAGCGGCAAGCCTTTTTATCATCGGTTCGTCCATTTGCTCCGGCTCAACAGAACCAAGTCTGACACGCTCGATTCCCTCTTGTGCGCACACACATTCTACGGCATCGGCAAGGTTAAGTCCCTCGTCCTGACCGTATGCGGAAAGATTGATACCTACAAGCACAACCTCAAGATAACCGTTGTTTGCGATTTTTTCCACTTCGGCTTTAAGCGCCTCTATGCTCTTTGAACGAACTCTGCCTCTCGCAAAAGGAATAATGCAGTATGAGCAGAAGCGGTTACAGCCGTCCTCGATTTTTATAAATGCTCTTGTATGCTCGCCGAGAGAAGATATGGATAAATCTTCAAATTTCTCGTTTTTTACAGGGTGCGGTGATATAAAAACATTTTTCATATGATTTTCAATATATTCGTAAATTGCGGGAACAAGCTCCGCTCTTTTTGCGTTTCCGAGCACTATGTCGCAATTCTCAAAATTTTCCTGTCTGTCGGGAAAAGCCTGCGGCATACAGCCTGTGAGCACAATAATTCCGTCAGGATTTTCTCTGCGGATTTTATTGATAAGTTTACGGTTCTTAGCGTCGCTTACCGAAGTTACGGTGCAACTGTTTACAACAGTAATATCGGCAGGTGTGTTTGGCTTGGCAAGTTCAAATCCGTTTTTCAGAAGATCCTCACGCATTGCCTGTGATTCATACTGGTTTACTTTACAACCGAGGGTAATTATATTAAAATTCATACTGATTTTCCTTTTTTTCGTATAATATGTGGATTTTAAAATATTGCTTATTTTGTTATTGAATTAATGTCAAAAAAATGGTATTATAGTGCTGTTATTATTTTAACGAGGTGATATAAGATGTTTAATATTCCGATTACAATTACAAGTCAAAAAGAAATTATGGATGTATTTGAAATTTTCACAAAATTTCCCCACGAAACTATAATGATAAAAAACGGCGATGTCGCCATTGACGGACACTCTATTATGGGATTTTTCTCGTTAGATATTAACAAGCCTGTTGAGCTTGTTTTAAGTTCCGAGCCGACAGAAAGCTTTACAAATGCGCTTTCAAAATATATGGTTGCCGCATAAATAAAATTTACACATTTTTAAACCCTATGACATTTGCCATAGGGTTTTTGTTTTATCAGGAATTTTTATCAACAGTATGGAACTTCTTTAAGTTACCTGTCTTTTCGCTGCGCTTGTCAAGCTCTGCAAGCACATCTTCAAGAGGGATGTTCTGCTGAACCATCATAACCGTAAGATGATAAATAAGGTCTGCAATCTCATAAACAGTTTCGCTGTTGTCGCCGTTCTTTGCGGCAATAATTGTTTCACTGCACTCCTCGCCTACTTTTTTGAGAATTTTGTCAATTCCCTTGTCAAGCAGGTAACAAGTATATGAACCTTCCTTTGGATTATCTCGTCTGTTTACAACTGTCTGATAAAGTGCTGAAAGAATTTCATTCTCGTTCACTTGTATTCACCCTTTATATATTATTTTAATTGTGTATAAAAACAGGAATGATTGCCTGTGTGACAAGCTGCGCCTGTCTGCTCAACCGTAATAAGCAAAGTATCGTCATCGCAATCTCCGAAAATTTCAATTACTTTTTGAAGATGTCCCGAAGTAGCGCCCTTGTTCCAAAGCTCCTGACGGCTTCTTGACCAAAACCATGTGTATCCTGTTTCAAAGGTCTTTTTCATACTCTCTTTATTCATATAGGCAAGCATAAGCACTTCGCCTGTTGATTTTTCCTGAATAATTGCAGGAATTAAATCTGATTTCACAAAAAATTTATCAAAATCAATATTTTTTTCCATAGTGTTTTCCTTAAATCTTGCTTGTAATTTTAATAGCCTGTTTCAAATCGAGGTTGCCTGTGTAGATAGCCTTGCCGCAGATTGCGCCGTAAACATCAAGCTCCGCAAGGTTAATTATGTCTTTAAGAACAGACACGCCGCCGCTTGCTACTACTCGGCAGTTTACCTCGTGAACAAGGTCGTCAAGTTGCTTTAAATTAGGGCCTGCAAGTGTACCGTCCTGGTCAATATCGGTAAACACAATCTGACCAACGCCAATATCCTCCATACGCTTTGCAAGCTCTATGTAGTTGATTTCCGACTCGTCAATCCAACCCTCGGCACAAACCATACCGTTTTTAGCATCAATGCCAACAACAATTTTGTCGCCAAAAGCCTTTACCGCCTCAATTACAAAGTCAGGATTTTTTACAGCCGCCGAACCCAATATAACCTTGTCGATGCCGTTGTTAAGGTAGCGTTCAATAGCAGCCATATCACGAATACCGCCGCCTACTTCTACCTTAAGTCCGCTCTGCTTTGCCACATCAATGATGAGGTCTGCATTTGCGAGAGTAGCGTCCTTAGCGCCGTCAAGGTCAACCATATGCATATACTGTGCGCCTGCAGCTTTAAACTGTTCAGCCGCTTTATAAGGTGTGTCGCACACCTTTTCTACTGTTGAGTAATCACCTTTAAAAAGTCTTACGCAGTTACCGTCTTTAATATCTATTGCAGGTAAAATAATCATTTATAACACTCCTTTAGTGGAAAGAGGTTTATTTGAGGTATTTTCCTTTACGGCAAGTCTTAATGCGTGAGCAACCGCTTTATAAATTGCTTCTGTAATATGGTGAGAATTGTCACCGTACAAAGACTTTATGTGCAGAGTAATGCCTGCATTGTAAGCAAGTGCTCTCATAAACTCAACAGTCATTGCACAATTATACTGACCGCACATTTCCTGCGGAAATTCTGCGTCAAATACAAGGAAAGGTCTGCCGCTTATATCGACAGAGGCAAACGCAAGCGCCTCGTCCATCGGTACATAAAAACTGCCGAAACGGTCGATAGAAGATTTATCTTTTAAAATTTGAGAAAATGCCTTGCCGAGGACTATACCCGTATCCTCAACTGTATGATGCTCGTCAACATACAAATCGCCCTTAACCTTAAGCTCAAGACCAAAGCCTGCGTGTGTGGCAAACGAATTGAGCATATGGTCAAAAAATCCAATGCCTGTGTCAATTGAAATATCTCCGCCCTCAAGACAAAGTGAAAGCTTGATGTCGGTTTCTTTGGTTTTACGGCTGATTTCTGTTTGGCGCATTTTCTCACCTCAAATAAGTTATCTAAACAGAGCCTAAAAGCTCAGTCTATATGATTATATCCTTTTTAAAGACGATTTACAATAAATATTACAAAATTTTAATAATTTCCGTAAATTTAAATCAAATAATTTTTTGACAAAACACTCTGTCAAATCACTATTCATTTTAACTCAAAATCATTTATTCAAAATCAATGTCCTCAAATCTGACTTTGATTGAATTTGCGTGTGCTGTAAGTCCCTCTGTGTCCGCAAAGCGAACTACATCCTGCGCATCGTTTCTTAATGCTTCTTCTGTGTAGCAGATAAAGCTTGATTTCTTAACAAAGCTGTCAACCGAGAGCGGTGAGAAAAATCTTGCTGTACCGCTTGTAGGAAGAACATGGTTAGGACCTGCAAAATAGTCGCCGAGAGGTTCAGGTGAATAGTTGCCGAGGAATACCGAACCTGCGTTGTCGAGTTTGCCTACATACTCCATCGGATTTTCACAGCATACTTCGAGATGCTCCGGAGCAAGCTCGTTTGCGAAAAGTACGGCCTGTTTAATATCACTGCACACAATAATCGCACCAAAATTGTCGAGTGACGAATTTATGATCTCGTTTCTTGAAAGGGTTTGAACCTGTCTTTCAAGTTCTTTTACAGTCTGATTTGCAAGTTCTTCGCAGTCTGTAAGAAGAATTGCAGACGCAAGTTTGTCGTGCTCTGCCTGGCTCATAAGGTCGGCGGCAAGGAACTTAGGATTAGCCGATTTATCGGCAATAATAAGAATTTCGCTCGGGCCTGCAATCATATCAATATCAACTGTACCGTACAAAAGTTTTTTGGCTGTGGCAACAAAGATATTGCCCGGACCTACAATCTTGTCAACCTTAGGTACGCTCTCTGTGCCGTATGCCATAGCAGCAACAGCCTGTGCGCCGCCCATAAGGAAAATTCTGTCAACACCCGCAAGCTTGGCGGCTGCAAGAATATTTGGGTTTGGCTTGCCGTTTTTCATAGGAGGTGTGCACATTACAATTTCCTCAACACCTGCAATTTTAGCGGGAATTGCATTCATAAGTACAGATGACGGATACGCAGCTGTACCGCCGGGAACATATATGCCGACACGCTTCAAACCTCTGATACGCTGTCCCATAATAACGCCGTTATTCTTTGTGGTAAGCCAGCTCTGCTGAACCTGACGCTTATGGAAATCCTCAATATTCTTTGCGGCTTTTCTTACTGTTTCGATATATTTAGGGTCACATTCAGAAATTACGGCGTCGATTTCATCAGCAGAAATCTCTGCCTTTTCAGGTGCTTTGCCGTCAAATTTAACGGTGTAGTCATATACTGCCTTGTCGCCGTTTGTCTTAACATTTTCAATGATTTCAGATACAATCGGAATAACATTCTTGTCTGAATTTTGCGCTCTGCTTTTGAGAAGCTCTATAAAATCGTATTCCTTTTTTCCGTCAGCAATTACAGTAGTAATCATTTTGTTACAGCCTCCAGTTTCTTTTGAAGTTCCTCAATTTCAGCCTTGCGAAGTTTAAGGCTTGCTGTGTTTGCAATCAGTCTTGCCGAAATTTCAGTTACCCACTCAATAACCTCAAGTCCGTTTGCCTTTAGTGTTGAGCCGGTTTCTACAATATCTACAATGCCGTCAGAAAGTCCGACAAGCGGAGCAAGCTCTACAGAGCCTTCGATTTTAATAATTCTGACATCCATATTTTTATCGTCAAAAAATGCACGGGTTACATTCGGATACTTTGTGGCAATAGTCTTTGTGTTGTATCCGCTGTAAAAATCTGTGCCTTTTTTAGTAGCAAGGGCAAATCTGCATTTGCCAAAGCCTAAGTCGAGCAATTCATAAAAAGAATTGCCGTTTTCGAGAATGGTGTCTTTACCTACAACACCGAGGTCGCACACACCATGCTCAACATATGTAATAACATCGGCCGCCTTTGCAAGCACAACCTCAAAGTCGTTGTCACCGATAGGAAGAATCAATCTTCTGCCCTTATTGATAACCTCGTCGCAGTTGTAACCGATTTTTTGAAAAAGCTCAATAGTTGTTTTCTCAAGTCTGCCCTTTGTAAGAGCTATTCTTAATGGTTTCATTTAGAAAATCCTTTCGCACTTCAGCCGATTATTTGTACTTTGTCTATACCCATTTTTTCCGCAAAAGCCTTTGCCTCTTCAAGAGTTTCGAGCACGCAGAAACGGGCGTTAATTCCGTTTTTCTGCATATCGGCAACAGCATTGATTGCTTTAATCTCTGCGCCGTCATTTGCATATACAAGAACATCGGGTACATCAGTATAGCTTGTGTTTTTGTCCGAGAGCAGTTTTTCTGTGATTGCGTCCGTATCAATCGCAAAACCCGCTGCGCCCATAGGAGCGTCAAATTCAGAAAGGAGGTCATCGTATCTGCCGCCCGAAAGAACTGCGTCACCTATGCCTGAAATATATCCGCAGAAAACAAAACCTGTATAATAATCGTTTCTCTGTACAAGACCGAGGTCAACAATGAGTTTGTCCCCAAGTCCGAGAGTTTTAAGCGAATCATAGAGTGTATGTAAATAATTGAGTGCGTCAACAGCCTTTGTGCCGCTGCAAAGCTCTGTTGCCTTGTCAAACACTTCGTCACCGCCAAAGAGCGACGGCAAACTTCTGATAGCGGTTACAGCCTTGCAAGGCTCAAGTTTGTCAAGCAGGTTATTAAGAGCAGAATAATTTTTGCCCTCAATGGTAACTCTGATTTTCTCTTTGAAATCCTCGTCAATATCTATTTCACTGATAAGTGCGTTAAATACCTGTGCGTGTCCAAGCTCGATTCTGAAATCATCGGCAACGCTCATAATAGCTCTGATTGCTGTAGAGAGCACCTCAAGGTCTGCCCTCTTGCCCTTTACGCCGAGCAATTCAACGCCCATCTGCATAAATTCATTTCTTCTGCCCATAAGAGTAGGGTTATTTCTGTACACTGCCTGCTTATAGTAAAGTCTTACAGGCATAATGCTGTTTTTAAGTCTTGACGACACCATTCTTGCAATCGGAAGTGTTGAATCGGGACGCATAACAAGAAGTCTGCCTTTGTTGTCAACTGATTTAAACATTGACTGCTGGTCAATTCCGCTGCATTCCATTGAAAAAATATCGTAAAATTCAATGCCCGGTGTGATTACTTTCTTAAAACCACCCTTTGTAAATACCTTTTCTATTTTGCCGCATACATCGTCCATTGCCGAACACTCCGCAAAAAGAAAATCTTTCATTCCTTCGGGGGTAATTTTTAAATTCTTTTTCATAAAAACCTCTTTATAAAACGCTTTAGTGTGCTAATATGCTAATATAATAACATATAAAAATGTACTTGTCAATTTTATAACAAAAATATTTTTAATTACAGAGCAGCAAACAATTTTACTGCTCTGCAAAATAAATATTATTCTTTGTCGTCTTTATTATCGTCATCGCTTTCGGAATTTGTATGTTTATCGGGTTTGATAAACTTCAAAAGCTTTTCCTTTTGAGCGTTTTCCTTTTCTTCTCTTATCTTCTTTTGTTCTGTGGCAATCTTTACATAATTCAGTACCTCAAAGTCAAGTGCCTCCTGAGCAATTTTGCCTTTGTTGTCAATAGCGTTTTTAACTCTTTTGCCGATCAGCGTATAAATTACCGCATATATAGGAGTACCTAAAATAAAGCCTACCATACCGAATAAACTTCCGCCGACGATAACGCTGAAAAGTACCCAGAAACTTGAAAGTCCGACCTGACTGCCGATAATCTTCGGCTTGAAAAGGTTGCCGTCAAGCTGTTGAATAACAAATACAATCGCAATGAATATAATCATATCCCACGGGCTTTCAAGGAAAAGAATAATAGCACTCGGGATTGCACCTATGAAAGGTCCGAAAAAAGGAATAATATTTGTTACGCCGATAAGAACCGCAATCAATGCGGCATACGGCAATTGGAAAATAGACATTGTAATGAATGTGAGCACTCCGATAAAAGCGGCGTCAATAATGTCGCCAACAAGGAATCTACCGCATTTTGTATCGGTAATATCGACAATCTCATAAACTTTAGGCAAGAATTTTATCGGAATAAACGCAACGGCAAGGCGCTTTACCTGTCTGCACAGCATTTCCTTTGCTGACAGGAAGTAAACGGAAATTACAATACCCATAATAAAGTTATAAATTCCCGCCGTGGTGTTTGTAATCATAGGTAGAAGAGTATCAAACAACACATTTTTTGAGAAATTTGCAATTGTAGTGCCGTTTAAATTTTTTGCAATCTCTTTGCCGAGTTGAGCAAAAGATGCGTCAATATCAATGTTTGCATTATAAGTCTTATTAGCCCAATCGGCAACGCTTGAAAGCCATTCATATACTGAATTAAAATATGACGGCACTCTTTCAACAAGGCTCGAAATATTGTCGCCGATCTGCGGAACAAGAATGGCAATCAAAAATCCGAGTACGGCAATTACCGCCGTATATGTGCAAATTATAGATAAAGGTTTGCGCATTTTCGCAAAAAAAGCTTTTTTGTTTTTCAAAAATCCGAATACTTTTGAATAAAAGAATTTGTAAGGAAAATTCAAAATATACGCAAACAAAAATCCTATTACAAACGGTGTCAGAATAGATGCAAGCATACAAATTGCGTTCCAGACCACACTGAAATTATCCTTTACAAACAGCAAAAATATTGTAAAAAGAATGCAAATCAGTACATTTTTTAATGTAAAAAGTTTTTTCATTTATTACGCCACTCCTTAAAACAATGACATCTGAGAGCTTTCCGGAAGTCCCTCAAGTGCGCCGATATTTTTCAGCGACTCAATAATAGACTTGGAAACCTTTGTCTTTATCTGCATTTCTTCAATGGAAAGGTATGTATTTACCTTTCCCGATTCAGCGAGAGATATTGCGGCGCTTTCGCCAAGTCCGGGAATTGTTGAAAACGGAAGTCTTATTTTGCCGTCCTCAACCTTGAACATTTTAGCCTCGGATTTGTAAATGTCAACAGGCAGAACTTCAATTTTTCTTGCAAGCATTTCATTTACAATCTGAAGTGTAGCGTACTCCTGATCTTCTTTTGTAGACGATTCGTGGGCGCTTTGCTTTTGCTTTATAAGTTTCATTCTGTTTTTAACAGCCTGATGTCCCTGCATAAGCACAACACCGTCAAGGTTTTCGCTTCGTACCGTAAAGTAAGCTGCGTAATATTCAACAGGCTTATGCACCTTGTACCAGCCAAGTCGCAATGTAGCAATCATATATGCGGCGGCGTGGGCTTTCGGGAACATATACTGAATTTTCATACAGGAATCAATGTACCATTCGGGAACATTGTTATCTCTCATCGCCTTGAAATGTTCTTCGGTAAGCAATTTTGTCGCATTACCTTTACGGACAATTTCCATTATCTTAAATGCCATACCCGGCTCAAGTCCCTTATGCATAAGGTAAGTCATAATGGAATCTCGAGTACCGATAACGCTTGAAATATCGCAGGTATGATTATGAATAAGCTCCTGCGCATTGCCAAGCCATACACCTGTTCCGTGTGACAAACCTGCAATCTGCAAAAGGTCGGTAAATGTTTTTGGCTTAGCCTCTACCAACATTCCTCGTACAAAGGAAGTGCCGCATTCGGGCAAGCTGAATGTACCTGTTTCTGAGCCTATATCTTCGGGAGTTACACCGAGAGCTTTGGTTGATGTAAACAGGCTCATAACCTCGGGGTCACTCATTGATACTTTCATAACGGGAATACCCGTATAAAGTTCAAGATAGTGATAAATTGTCGGAACATCGTGTCCGAGCTCATCAAGTTTTGTAATTGTATCGTGAATAGAATGGAAGTCGAAGTGAGTGGTAATATTGTCGGACTTCATATCGTTTGCAGGGTGCTGAACAGGACAGAAGTCGTAAACTTCGCTTGTTCTCGGTACAACAACCATACCGCCCGGGTGCTGACCCGTTGTACGCTTAACGCCCGTACAGCCGAGAGCAAGTCGCTTGATTTCAGCCTTATGAAGAATCATACCCTTATCGTTGGCATAACCCTTTACATAGCCGATAGCGGTTTTTTCCGCAACGGTAGAAATAGTACCCGCCTTAAACACATTGTTTTTACCGAACAGTTCCTCTGTGTATCTGTGCGATTTTGACTGATACTCACCGCTGAAATTAAGGTCAATATCAGGCACTTTGTCGCCTTTAAATCCAAGGAATGTTTCAAACGGAATTTCGTGACCGTCCTGGTCCATAAGAGTGCCGCACTCGGGGCAATTCTTAGGAGGCATATCAAAACCCGAACCGTAACTGCCGTCTGTAATAAATTCGCTGTGCTTACATTTTGGGCATATATAGTGCGGGCAAAGCGGATTTACTTCGGAAATACCCGACATTGTCGCAACGAATGACGAACCTACAGAACCTCTGGAACCTACAAGATAACCGTGTGCCTCGCTGTCGGCAACGAGTTTTTGAGCGGTCATATAAAGTACGGAGAAACCGTAGGTTGTAATTGAATTAAGTTCTTTGTCAAGACGAGCCTTAACAATTTCAGGAAGAGGGTCACCGTATTTTTCCTTTGCCCTTTCCCATGTGATAGAAACGAGTTCTTCCTCCGCACCCTCAATGTTAGGCGGGAAAGTTCCCTTCGGAATAGGTCTTATCGACTCGCACATATCGGCAATTTTGCGTGGATTTGTGACAACAACTTCGTATGCCTTTTCTTTGCCGAGGTACTCAAATTCTTTGAGCATTTCCGCTGTGGTTCTAAGGTAAAGCGGAGCTTGGTCTTCGGCATCTTTAAAGCCCTGACCCGCCATAAGAATTTTTCTGTAATCGGCGTCTTTCGGGTCCATAAAATGAACATCGCAAGTAGCACAAACAGGCTTGCCGAGTTCTTTGCCGAGTTTTACTATAGTCTTATCAATTTCGTGGAGTTCTGCCTCATTGGCAAATCTGCCCTCACGAATCATAAAATTATTGTTTCCCGCAGGCTGAATTTCAAGGTAGTCATAAAATGATGCAATTGCTTTGATTTCAGGCCACGGCTTTCCGAGAAGTATAGCCTGATACAGCTGACCTGCACAACAAGCCGAGCCGATTATAAGTCCCTCACGGTGCTTAACAAGCTCACTCTTAGGTATTCTCGGTTTTTTATAAAAATATGTGAGATGAGCGTAAGAAATCAATTTATACAAATTCTTTAGACCTGTTAAATTCTTTACAAGAATTATTTGGTGATAAGTCGGCAGTTTTTTGAAGTCACCGCCGCCTGCAATCTGTGTATTGATTTCGTTGGTTTTTGTAATATTGTAGTCATCTTTAAGACGGGTACAAAGATTTATAAAAATTCTTGCAAGCATTTCCGCATCGTCGGTTGCACGGTGATGATTAAAGTCGCCAAGTCGCAAATACTTTGCAACGGTATCCAGCTTGCAGTTTTTAATATCGGTCAAAATGGCTCTTGAAATTGCAACGGTGTCAATGGAAGTGTAGTTGTACTCCCTGTTCATATTTTCGCAAGCCTTACGGATAAACGAGGTATCAAACGGTGCATTATGCGCAACAAGCACATTGTCGCCTGCAAATTCAAGAAATGCGCTAACCGCCTCGCTCTGTGACGGTGCGTCTTTTACCATAGCGTCGGTAATGCCCGTAAGCTCGGTTATCTTTGCGGGAATCGGCATACCCGGATTTGCAAAAGTTGAAAAAGTATCGGTTATCTGTCCGTTTTCAACCTTTACGGCACCGATTTCTGTGATTTTGTCACGATTTGCGGAAAGACCGGTAGTTTCAATATCAAAGCAGATAAATGTGCCGTCAAGCGGTTCTTCGCTATTGCCCGAAACAGATTCTACAAGGTCATCCATAAAGTAAGCCTCTGTGCCGTAAATAACCTTGATTTTTTCGCCGTCTTTATTAATTTTATCGGCGGCTTTCATAGCGTCAGGGAAAGCCTGTGCAACACCGTGGTCTGTGATTGCAACTGCCGGGTGTCCCCAATCGGCGGCTCTTTTTACAAGGTCGCCTGCCGAGGTTACTGCGTCCATCTGCGACATATTCGTATGCAAATGCAGTTCGACACGCTTCTCCTCCGCTTTATCCACAACCTTAACCTTATTTGCAGTGCCGATTGACCTTGCAATAAGCATAAGCTCGCCTGCGTAGCGGTCATATTCGACATCGCCCTGAACAACTACAGTGTCACCTTTTTTCAGGTTATCAAGAATTGCGGTGTCTTTGATTGTTCCGAAAACTTTTACGGATGTAGAACCCGAATAGTCGGTAATGTCGATTACAAAAATATTTTTATCTCCCGACTTTGTTACCTTTTTTTCAATATCAAAAATATCGCCCCATACGACTATTCTGCCTGTGTCGGCAACAATTGTGCTGATTGGCTCGATTTTACCTCGTATAGACCTGCCGTAAAAAGGTTTTATTGAGGCTTCAACAATCTGCGGCAGCAAAAACTTGCCCTCCCGCACTTCAATTTCCTGCACTGCATCGGAATTTCTCTTTTCCTTTACAGCTTTTGTAACAGCCTCATTGCTCGCAGTATCGTGCACGCTTTCTTCAATCTTTTGTCTTTCGATTTTTTCTGCGGCATTTTTCATTGTCTGCATATATTCTTCGCTCTGTCCGTCAACTTCAAGCGTACCTGTATATATAATGTTGATTTCAAGCGAAAATTCCTCTGCAACAAGCCTTTTAAGAGCCTTGTCAAAACCCTTGGCATCTAAAAGGCTTTTGCCGCCGTTATTAAGTGTGATTTGCAAATTACCTTCCTCATAGGTAACAAATGCGTTGTTAAGTGTGCCGTTAATACTCGGAATATCACGCTTAACCGCCTTATACAGCTCAGGAAAATAATCTGCTGAAAAAAGTTTAGAATCATAAATCGGATTAATTCTGACAGAGCCGAGATTTAATTCGGATTTAGAAATTTGTTTTTCGGCAGCAAAAAGGTTATCCCTCAACACAAGACCGCCAAATTTGGCAGTCATTGTGATTGAGCGATTATTACTGTTAATATTAAGTTTTAAAAGCTCGGCTGATGATATATCATCAGCGAGCGGTTTATCCGCAAGATACGGATTAAAGACTTCTCCGAGTGTTTTCATATTCTTCCTTATAAGAATTATAATTTATCGATTTCATCCATAAGAGCGTCAACAAGCTGCTCCTCGGGAACTTTTCTGATTACTTCACCTTTTTTGAATACAAGACCGCAGCCGTCACCGCCTGCAATTCCGATGTCAGCCTCTCTTGCTTCTCCGGGGCCGTTTACAACACAGCCCATTACGGCCACTTTAATATTCTTTTTACAGTCTTTAAGTCTGTTTTCAACCTCTCCCGCAATTTTTACAAGGTCAATTCTTGTTCTGCCGCAGGTCGGGCAGGATACAAACTGCACACCGCTCTTTTTAAGTCCGAGCGCTTTTAAAATATCGTTAGCGGCATAGATTTCCTTTACAGGGTCAGCCGTAAGAGAAACTCTGATTGTGTCGCCGATTCCGTGAAGTAACAGCGAACCGATACCTGCAGCCGACTTGATAATGCCCATTCGTTCGGTACCTGCCTCGGTAACGCCAAGGTGGAGCGGATAATCGCACTGCTCATTTGCAAGCTCATAAGCCTTAACCATAAACGGAACGGTTGAGCTTTTCATTGAAAGAACAATATCGTTAAAATCGAACTTTTCAAGCAAAGACGCATGATAAAGCGCACTGTCGCAAAGCGCCTGCGGTGTGGGGTGACCATACTTTGCGAGAATTTCCTTTTCAAGCGAGCCGGAATTTACGCCGATTCTGATAGGAATATTTCTCTGACGGCAAGCATCGGCAACCGCCTTTACCCTGTCATCAGAACCGATATTGCCCGGATTTATACGAATTTTGTCAACACCAGCGGCACAAGCCTCAAGCGCCAATTTATAATCGAAATGTATGTCGGCAACAACGGGAATTGTAAGAGCCTGCTTTAATGCCGGAATAAGTTTAACCGCATCCTTGTTAGGAATAGCGGCTCTTATAATCTGACAACCTGCTTTTTCAAGCTCAACCGCCTGTTTAACCGAACCCTCAATATCAGTTGACGGTACATTCAGCATTGACTGAACGCTTACTTGTGCACCTCCGCCGACAAGCACATTGCCGACCTTAACTTGTTTTTTACTTCCCACTGTAATTCCTCCTGTGCTACAGGCTTAGCTGTCCGGTAAACAGCTGCCATATATCCTTACAGGTTACAACAACCATAAATCCCATAAGAATAATAAAGCCTGCTGCATTGATATATTTCTCAACCTTTCTCGGTATCGGCTTTCTGAATATCCACTCAATAAGCAAAAGCAAAAATCTTCCGCCGTCAAGTGCCGGGAACGGGAGCATATTGAATATACCGAGATTTATTGTAATCAAGGTCATTACATTTAAAATATTAAATACCGCAGAACCGAAGTTTGTTTCAAGTCCCTGTGAGGCAACCTGTGTTACCGCAGATGCAATGCCGACAGGACCTGACATATCTTTAAATCCAAATCTGCCCTGCGCAATCCATACAACCGACTGCCATACCATTCTGCCGACTGACAAAGCTTCGGAAAATCCCTGTTTAATTACAGAAGTGAATGTTTTGTCGATTGGCTCAACATAAAAATCAAGAGAAACCGACGGCTTATCTGCCTCTTTATCCTCTTCGTTTTTATAGTAAGTAAAGAACTGAACATCGTTTAGCTCAACTTCTTTGCCGTCCCTTATTACCGTAACAGTTGCAGTATAACGCTGACGGGTATCTTTTTCGGTAATTGTCGGTAGAGTATAGTCTGTTACACCGATTGTATCATAAAGTTTTTTGACGGTATCGTCCATCACCTTTTTAGCCTCGGTTTTGTCGGCGGAATTATTCACCGCCGTACAACCGTCGGTTGTGATATTGTAAAGTTTCAGGAGCGTATCGTCATCGGGCTTTTTATCGGTTGCGATTTTACTGTACTCCGTACAGATTGCATTTGCGCAGTCCTGCTTATATACGGATACAGACTTACCGTCAACATTTTCACAGTTTACACCTGCAAACGAAAAAGATAAATCCTTTGAATTGTAAATATCATATCCGTTGACCTTAACGATTTTATCGCCGATCTGTAAACCGCAGTTTGCGGAATAAGAGCGTGGGTCAAACTGTTCAACAGTCGTAGAAGAGTATGCCTCCTGCGGAATGACCATTATAAAAGAAAAAATTATGCCAAGAATTATATTCATTACCGCACCCGCAATAATGACTATCATTCGTTTCCAGACCTTTGCATTATTAAACGAGCGTGGCTCGGGACTGTCTTCGTCCTCGCCCTCCATTGCACAATATCCGCCAATCGGGAAAAGTCTTAAAGAATACTGTGTTTCGCCCTTTTTAAAACTAAAAAGCTTTGGCCCCATTCCAAGTGCAAATTCATTTACCTTAATGCCCGAAAGCTTTGCCGTAATGAAATGTCCGAACTCATGTAATCCTATAATCAGCTCAAAAAGCAGCACCGCAATTACTACCAAGGCTATAGTTACTAATATTTGCATATTTGGTCAATCAACTCCAGATAAAAATTCCGCAAAATCTAATTATTTGTTTACCGTTCTGCGTACAAACTCTCTTGCAAGTGCGTCTGCGTTCAGAACATCCTCAACATTTTTTTGATTAATTGTCTTTACGGCATTTAATGATTCCGTAACAAGACTGCCGATTTCAAGGAAAGATATTTTTCCCCGACGGAATAAAGCGTTTGCCTCTTCATTTGCGCCGTTTACCACAGCCGTAGCCGTACCGCCTGTATCAAGGGCTTTCTTGCATGCTGTAAGACATTCAAAAGTCTTGTAATCAGGCTCAAAAAATGTCATTTTGGCAATATCCGCAAGTTTAAGCTCGCCCACAGGCGACTCATAACGGTCGGGATATGTAACCGCATACTGAATAGGTATACGCATATCGGGCAAGCCGAGTTGAGCGATAACCGAATTATCGTCATACTCAACAAGCGAATGGATTATACTTTCTCTGTGAACCACAACATCAATTCTGTCGCCCTCAACATCAAAAAGTCTGCTTGCCTCTATAATTTCAAGTCCCTTATTCATCATTGTAGCAGAGTCGATGGTTATTTTTGCACCCATGCTCCAATTCGGATGATTAAGCGCCTGCTCTACCGTTACATTTTTAAGTTCGTCACGGGTTCTGCCAAAGAAAGGACCGCCCGATGCCGTAAGTATCAGCTTTTTAAGCGCCTTATTCTGCGGCATCCCCTGCAAGCATTGAAAAATTGCCGAGTGCTCGCTGTCAACAGGCAAAAGCCTTACATTATTATCCCTGACAGCATCCGTAACAAGATGTCCGCCCGCAACAAGAGTTTCCTTATTTGCAAGCGCAATATCTTTTTTGGCATTTGCCGCCGCAATTGTGGGTAGCAAGCCTACCATTCCCACAACGGAATTAAGTACAAGTTCGCAGCTTTTTTCGGTTGCCGCCGCAATAAGTCCGTCCATTCCGCCGAGAACTTTTGTATTGGTATCTTTGACCGCAAGCTGTAATTCTTTTGCTTTTTCTTCGTCAAAAAGCACTGCAATCTGCGGCTTATACTTTCTTATCTGCTGTTCCGTTAGCTTTACATTTGAATTTGCGGTAAGCGCTGTAACATTCAAATTAAGTTTATCGACAACATCAAGCGTTTGAGTACCGATTGAACCTGTTGAACCTAAAACGGAAATATTTTTAATCATAATTTACACCACCGTAGCAAAAGGCAAAAACTGATTGATTGCAAGCATAACAGGAGCGGTAAAAATAATGCTGTCAAATCTGTCGAGCATACCGCCGTGACCGGGAAATACAGAACTGTAGTCCTTAATGCCTACACTTCTCTTGATAAGAGAAAAACTCAAGTCGCCGAAAATAGAAACCACGGCGTCAACAACACCGAGAATGATAAGAGCAACAAAGTTAAACTTATATTCGGGAGCAATTACAAACGCAAAGAGCAAACCGAGTACAACGGCAGTCAATACGCAGAAAATTACTCCGCCGACTGCGCCCTCAACCGTTTTTTTAGGGCTGACATTCGGACAAAGTTTATGTTTGCCAAAGCTTGCGCCGATAAAAAATCCGCCTGCGTCCGCCATCCAAGGAAGTGAAAAAATAGTGGCAAAGTAAAAACTCAACGGCTTGCAATTAAGGCAAAGAGCCGAAAACGCACTCATTCCGAATGTGATAAGAAGTGTGCCGAACATCGCATACGCAAAGTCAAGATAATTGATTTGCTTGTGATTGTATATCAGCATAGCAAACCCCACTATCATAAAAACGGCAATAATCGGATATACCAAGCCCGTATTTAATACTATGGGAATTACTGCTGCAAATAGTATGCACGGAACCGAAATAAAATATTTTTTCAACAGCTTGTTAGCGTGTAAGTATTCGCCTGTCATAAACGCCGTAACCGCAGCTACCGCAAAGGCGATTACGAGCGGCTGTATTTCTCCCAAAAACAGCAAAACTAAAATTATGGAAATGCCGACAACCGCTGTAAGAAGTCTTGCTTTTAATGATTTCATAACTGATCTACCTGCTTCTTTATACTCCTCCAAAGCGCCTGTTGCGTTGAGAGTATATATTAATAGCCTCGTCAAGGTCCGATTTTTCAAAATCAGGCCAGAGCTTATTCATTATGACAAACTCGGTATAAGCCGCCTGCCATAGCATAAAGTTTGAAATTCTGTATTCACCGCTCGGCCTGATAATCAAATCGGGATCGGGCTGACCGGCGGTATAAAGATAATTTGAAAAAAGCGATTCGTCAATATTTTCAACATCAATCTTACCGCTTTTTACATCTGTGCTTATATTTTTAACGGCACGCACAATTTCGTCACGGCTGCCGTAATTCATAGCAATATTAAGCACCATACCGTCACGGTCTTTTGAACTTTCCTCGTTTTCAATCATAAGATTTTGCAAATCTAAGCTGAAATGAGATTTATCTCCGATAAATTTTACAACAATGCTGTCATCTTTGAAGTCCTCAAGCGCCTCATTAAGGTAAGACTTAAAAAGTTTCATAAGAGCGCTGACTTCATCCTCCGGGCGTTTCCAGTTTTCAGTTGAAAAAGCATAAACGGTAAGATATTTTATACCGATGTCCGAGCAATATCTTGTGATTTTTCTGAAAGTTTTTGCGCCCTCACGATGTCCGACAGAACGAGGCAGACTGCGCTTTTTTGCCCATCTGCCGTTACCGTCCATTATAATACCTATGTGTTCGGGTAAAATTATATCCGTTTTTTTAGCTTCTTCAGACTTTGAATTCCAAAAAGCCATATTACATCTCCAAAATTTCTTTCTGCTTTGCGGCTGAAATTGTGTCTATATTCTTGATATACTTGTCTGTAAGCTCCTGCGCTTTCTTTTCGCCCTGCTTTAAATCGTCCTCTGTAAGCTCGCCGCTCTTCTTCATAGCCTTAAGTTTGTCGATTAAGTCACGGCGAACATTTCTTACCTGTACCTTTGTATCTTCGGAAATCTTCATAATGTCTTTTACGATTTCCTTTCTTCTGTCCTCTGTAAGAGGCGGGAATACAAGGCGGATAACCTTACCGTCGTTCTGTGGGTTAATACCGATGTCAGATGTAAGAATAGCCTTTTCAATCTGTCTTAAAACAGACATATCCCAAGGCTGAACTGTGAGAGTTCTTGCCTCTGTTACCGAAACTGCCGCAAGCTGGTTTACAGGAGTAGGTGCACCGTAATAATCAACCTTTACCTTATCGAGTACGCCGGGGTTTGCTCTGCCGGCTCTGATTTCAGAAAACTCCTGCTGCATATGAGATACTCTTCTCTCCATTGATTCAGAAGCCTTTTTAATCTGTGTTTGCATAATGTTTCCTCCGTTAGTTCATCATAAAATATTAGTCTATAGCATCAACTACAGTACCGATGTTTTCACCGCATACCGCACGATAAATATTCTCAGGGTCTTCAAGGCTGAAAACGAGAACAGGGAGCTTGTTGTCCTTACAAAGTGAAGCTGCTGTGCTGTCCATTACCGCAAGGTCCTTGTTGAGAACCTCGTGGAAAGAAACAACATCGTACTTCTTAGCATTTGGATTTGTTTTAGGGTCGCTGTCATATACGCCGTCAACCATTGTAGCTTTCATCATAATGTCAGCCTCAATCTCGTTTGCACGCAGAGCGGCAGCTGTGTCTGTGCTGAAGAATGGGTTACCTGTACCGCAGCCGAAGATTACAACCTTGCCTGATTGGAGATGGCACATAGCCTTGTTGCGAATGTAAGGCTCTGCAACCTGGCGCATTGAAATAGCGGTCTGAACTCTTACTACGCAGCCGAGCTGCTCAAGTGCGTCTGCTACGCCGAGAGCGTTGATTGCGGTTGCAAGCATACCCATATGGTCTGCTCTTGTTCTGTCCATATCACCTGAACTTCTGCCTCTCCAGAAGTTACCGCCGCCAACAACGATACCTACCTGAACGCCTGCGTCTACGCACTTTTTGATTGGTTTACATATTTCAACAACTTTGTCGAAGTCGATACCTGTTTTCTGATCACCTGCAAGTGATTCGCCTGAAAGTTTTAATAAAATTCTATTGTATTTTGGTTTCATAACTTAACACCCCACTGTGTAATATAATTACTATAATAATACTATAAAATGCCTGTTTTGTAAAGAAAATTAAGACAATATTTTCTATTTTGCGTTCTTTATTTTAAATCGTGTGACAATATTCCGCATAAAAGACTTTCAAATGCCGATTCAAACCTTAAATCGTCCTCTTTTGTACGCTTTTTAGGCCCTTTGAGATGATTTTTTGAAGATGACATTCTTGCCTTTTTGTTGATATGCCGCTCCATTAAAAGTCCGTCGATATTCTCGTTTGTAAATATTTTTCCCGACTGATGAATTGCATAACCGCCTTTGCCGAGTACAAGAGCCGCAACTCCGTAATCCTGCGTAACAGCAATATCTCCGCTTTGACAAAGATTTGCAAGCGCAATGTCAACAGCGTCGGCGCCTGCACCGATTACTTTAATTTCACTGTAATTTGATGAAAGAATGTGGTTTGTATCGCAAAGCAAAATGACAGGCACTCTGTGCTTTTTAGCAATCTTTTCAACTTGTTTTACAACGGGACAAGCGTCTGCATCTACCAATATTTTCAAGCGTTTACCTCCTTTTTATATCGTAATGTTTTTATTAAAGTTACACAAACATTGAAATAAATTCTAAGACAATAACCTAAAAACGGACTTGAAAAAATCAAGTCCGTTTAGTTTTAATCTGTAATTTTAATTGAATTTATAACAGGCTGATTTTCTGCGTCTACAGAACCGTTGCTGTCGGTTGTTACCGCATTTTTACAGATTTTATCGACAATATCCATACCGTCGGTTACATATCCGAAGCAAGCGTACTGACCGTCAAGATATGTGCTGTCTGACTGAACAATAAAGAACTGTGAACTTGCGCTGTCCATATCTGTTGAACGAGCCATAGAAATCGCACCTCTTGTATGTGAAAGGTTATTTTCTACGCCGTTCTGCGAAAATTCGCCCTTGATTGTGTTATCCGAACCGCCTGTACCGTTTCCTAACGGGTCGCCGCCCTGCATCATAAATCCGTCAATAATACGGTGGAATGTAAGTCCGTCATAAAAACCGCTGTTTGCAAGATTTATAAAGTTTGCAACCGTAATCGGAGCAACATCACCGTCAAGCTCTACCTTAATTACGCCGTAATCACGAATATTAATCTCTGCGTGATGAGTACCCTTTGCCTCATCGGTGCCTATGGTGGCAGATGTATTTGTTCCGACAGTTACAGAAGCATCCGTAGCTGTTGGGGTATTGTTATTTTTATTTGAAGTTACGGCAAAAACAACTATAACAGCAATAAGAAAAACAGCAACGGCTGAAATTGCAATCCACGCTTTCTTTTTATCCGATTTTTGCGGTTTAGCCAAAGACAGCACTATATCATCAACTGCTTTATCGGCAGTATCGGAAAGTTTTTTCTGTGCCGCAGCGCTTTTAACTATATCCGATGATGCCGTCATTAAGAAAACAATATCTCTTTTACTGAAATTTCCGTTTGACAGTCTTAACTGTTTTTTTACATTTTCTCTGCCGTAATCAAGAGAATTTTGCACTTTATCTTCAGAAATTTTTAAAACATCGGCAATTTTCTTTGCATCATAATCGCATAATAAATTAAGAGCAAGTGCGATTCTTTGATTTGCTCCTACGGCTTTAAGAGCATTCACAAAAAGTTTTTTCTGTTCGTCTGTAATTGCAGATACAGATGATATTTTGTCTTTATCCGCAAAAGGCTGTAACTTTGCAGGAATATTGTCAGAGTTTTTTTCATCGGAAATAAAGCCTTTGCAAACTCTTGCGGTTTCGTATGTTACAATTTCGTCAAGGTTATCGACTTTAGAATTTTTTTCTATGGCAGAAAAAACAGCCTTAAAAGATTTTTTAAATGCATTTTCAGCTTTTTGACTGTCTGAAATTACAGTTGAACAGAAAAAGCAGACATAATTCTGATATTTTTCGGCAATAAAATCAAGTGATTTTTTATCGCCGAGTGACGCTTTTAAAATTAATTTTTTTAAATTCATCGTTATTCCCTTCCCATTTAGTTTTTCTGTAAAATTATATAAACTAAAACTGACAGCAAGATATAATTTTTGTGAATTTCAAGTGAAAAAGTTTTGAAAGTTGAAAAAAGTCAGATTTTAGCAGAATATTTTACTGCTTAATTATAATAGTTTGGTCAACCTTTTATAATATCTAATGAAGTATTCAGCTAAACCATAATTTATCAATCATACCGCAACGCAAAATTGCAGAAAAAACGGGCTGCCCTGCAAAAGAGAGCAGTCCGTTAAAACTTGAAATTAATTATACCTTCTGGCAAACAGCGTTGATAGATTCAGGAAGCTCTGACTCCTCTGCTGAAATAAGAAGAACGATGTTTGTCGATGAAGCCTCTGAAAGCTCCTGCAACTTCTTTGTGAAAGTTTCTACACCGTCAACACCTGTAGGGCAAATTTTGAATGTTGAGTCAACAAGAATGTCTGTAACATCATAGTTGCCTGCGCAGATACCGCTGATAAAACCAAAGAGCATATCGTAACCCTCAATGAGGTACTGCTCGGTATCAATAAGTCTTGCCTTGTGTGTTACATCGTAAGTAAGCTTTGCGCCCTTTTCAATTACAACAACATTACCTGCAGAAGCAGCAACTGCCTCATTAGCAAGAGCGATAAGTTTTTTTGTTTTGCCTGTTCCTTTTTTACCGATAAGTAAAGTAACCATATTATTTCCTCCAGAATATTAAACTTATTTACAAAAGAAATTACTTGAGTCTTGCCTCAAGAGCAGCCTTCTGATCCTCATAACCCGGTTTGCCGAGGAGAGCAAACATATTCTTCTTGTAGCTTTCTACGCCGGGTTGGTTAAATGGATTTACGCCAAGCATATAGCCGGAAATAGCACAAGCCTTTTCAAAGAAATAGATGAGATAGCCAAGCTCTGATTCGTTCATCTCAGGAACATTGAGAACGATGTTAGGTACACCGCCGTCGTTATGAGCAAGAACCGTACCCTCAAAAGCTTTCTGATTTACATATCCCATTGTCTTTCCCGAAAGGAAGTTAAGACCATCAACATTAGTAGGATCTGTGCCGAGTGTAACTTCTTTTTTACATTTATCAAAGAGAACAACAGTTTCAAACATAGTTCTTCTGCCGTCCTGAATGTACTGACCAAGTGAGTGAAGATCTGTTGAGAAGATAACGCTTGCAGGGAAAATGCCCTTGTTATCCTTGCCTTCACTCTCTGCAAAAAGCTGCTTAAACCATTCAGACATCATTGTGTAAGCAGGCTCGTAAGATACCATAACCTCCATTGTTTTACCCTTACGGTAAAGAATATTACGGAGTGCCGCATATTTGTAACAATCGTTTGTAGCGAGGTCGTCATTGTCAAATTCTTTCTGAGCAGTTGCCGCACCCTGCATAAGAGCATCAATGTCAGCGCCTGAAACAGCAATCGGAAGAAGACCTACTGCTGTAAGTACAGAGAAACGACCGCCTACATCATCAGGAACTACGAATGTTTCGTAACCCTCTTCGTCTGCAAGAGCCTTAAGTGTGCCCTTAGCCTTATCTGTTGTGCAGTAAATACGCTCTCTTGCGCCCTCTTTGCCATACTTTTTCTCAAGCATTTCACGGAATACACGGAATGCGATGGCAGGCTCGGTTGTAGTACCTGATTTTGAAATCATATTTACAGATACATCTTTACCCTCGCAAAGCTCCATAATCTCTGCAAGTGCAGATGAGCTGATTGAGTTACCTGTAAAGTAAATCTGCGGTGTATCCTTACAAGTAAGGTTGTAGTTCTGTGAAGTAAGAAATTCAATTGCGGCTCTTGCACCGAGGTATGAACCGCCGATACCGATTAC
The DNA here is from genome assembly GCF_014288065.1 of Ruminococcus intestinalis. Taxonomy (NCBI): domain Bacteria; kingdom Bacillati; phylum Bacillota; class Clostridia; order Eubacteriales; family Oscillospiraceae; genus Ruminococcus; species Ruminococcus intestinalis. Next base: position 680,824 of record NZ_JACOPS010000001.1, read on the forward strand.
AATAAATACATCGGAATCTTTTTTAATCTTCTCGGCAGCAGCCTTAATTCTTGCAAACTCCTCTTTGTCATAATCTGTAGGAAGATTAAGCCAGCCGAGGAAATCGTTTCCAAGACCTGTACCGTCGTGAAGCACCTTGTGAGCAGCCTTTACTTCAGCAGCCACACCCTCATACTCGTGTTCATTAACGAAACCTTTTAAATATTTGTCTGTAAGTTTTGTAGCCATTATTAATTCCCCCAAAATTCCCTTTCGGAATAATACTGCGTAATATACCGTAAAAACGGTGATAAAAGCAACATAAAATCCGAAACAAGTATCTTTGCTGTCTTATTATACTATAATTCCCGACTTTTTGCAAGGTCATTTTGTATATTTTATAAAGAAATTATAGAATTTAATAAAGCCGAGAAAACTGAGGCAAAAGAAATCTTTTCTGCGTCCTGCAAAGCGGTAATTTCAAAGCTTTTTACGGCATTGCCGTCAAGGCTGTATGTAACCGTGCCAAGCTTTTGTCCGCTCACAACGGGGGCTTCTATGCTTTCGGGCAAATCAATTTTTGAAACTATCTTTGAACTGCTGTTTTTATCAAGAACAATGCTTGCGTTTACATCACAGCCAATACCGATATTTCCCTGCATACCGTTTTCAACCTTAATTGTTTTCGGTAAATCTTCGGGTGCTTTCAACTGTGTTACCGAAAAGTTTGCAAAACCGTAATCGAGCAAAGCTGCTGCGTCCGAAAAACGCTCTTTACCCGAGTTACAGCCGAGAACTACCGCAACAAGGCTCATATCTCCCCTTTTTGCCGACGCCGACATACAACAGCCGGCATCATTTGTAGTGCCTGTTTTCAGTCCCGTTATGCCGTTATAAGTTTTCAGAAGTTTATTTGTATTTACAATCTGTGTTTTTCCGTCACGAAGATTATCAAGCCATATTGAAGTGTAATCAAAAATCATTTCGTGCTTCATAAGTTCTCTCGACATTACCGCAACATCATAAGCTGAGGTAATGTGTCCGTCCTCGTCAAGTCCGTTGCAGTTTTTAAATACCGTGTCTTTCATTCCGAGCTGACTTGCCTTTTCATTCATTTTCTCTACAAACACTTCTTCACTACCGCACAGATGCTCTGCAAGCGCAACCGCCGCATCGTTTGCCGATGCAACAACCGTCGCTTTTATCATATCGTCTGCGCTCATAGTTTCGCCCTCTTCGAGCCATATGTCGCTGCCGCCCATTGACGCTGCGTGCGCCGAGGCGGTGATTGTATCGTCAAGGCTCAATTTTCCGTTGTCGATTGCCTCGCAAACAAGCAGCATTGTCATAACCTTTGTAATGGATGCGCAGGGACGCTGTTCGTGCGGATTTTTTTCAAACAATATTTTGCCCGATGAAGTTTCCATAAGCACGGCCGACGGCGCTGTAATCGTTTCTTCCGTCACAGCATTGACATCAACCGAAAATACAGGTATCGCCGTAAAAATTATTGCAATAATCAAAGCCAACGATAATTTTTTTATCATAAAAACACCTCGTTCAATAATATGAACGAGGTGTGGCTTGTATGATTTAAGTTAAATCATTTAAGAAAACCGAGGCTGCGAATAATCGGAATTTCGATTGACTTGTTGGCAAGTGACTTGAAAAGACAGATATAATTGCAAACAAGAACGATAACCTCACAAACAGCTGCCGCAATCGCAAAAATACAAGTCCATGATAAAACAGCTCCGATTACGCCGAGGAAAAACATTACAACAAATGATTTAAGTCCCTGCTTGATATGGAAATCAAGATACTTAGACTTTCTTGAGCTCTGTGCAATAAGTGCAACAATAATACCGAGTATGCTTGATACATAAATCACTGCTGCCAAAAGCTTGTTTTCAGAAACATCTTCGGCAGAAAATTCAGCTGTATGGTCATATTGATCTACAACAGGAGCGGGAGCTGCCGCATACTGATTGTACTGTGGCTGCTGTGCCTGTGGTTCTGCCTGCTGTGCAACAGAAAAACCGCAATTCTGGCAAAAAACAGCGTTGTCTTCCATCTGTGCGTTACATCTTGGACAATTTTTCATTTTTGTGTGCCTCCATTATTTTTGTGTATGATACAAACATTCATAGTTTAATATGTATGCTCAATATCCTTAATTAATTCATTATTCGATAATACAAACAGCGTGAGCGGAAATGCCCTCAAGCCTGCCTGTAAAACCGAGCTTTTCTTCTGTGGTTGCCTTTACGCTTACCTGCGAAATATCAATGCCGCAAGCATTTGCAATATTTTCTCTCATGGCATAGATATAATCCTTAAGCTTCGGCTTTTGGGCAATTACCGTAGAATCAATATTGCCGATTTTGTAGCCGTTTTCGTCAAGGATTCTGCAAACCTCTTTGAGCAAAGCGATGCTGTCTGCGCCTTTGTACCTTTCATCGGTATCGGGAAAATGTTTGCCTATATCACCGAGAGCCGTAGCGCCGAGCAAGCTGTCCATTACTGCGTGAACAAGCACATCGGCATCGGAATGACCGAGCAAGCCAAACTCATACGGAATTTCTGTTCCGCCTAAAATGAGTTTTCTGTTTTCTGCAAATTTATGAACATCGTAACCGTGACCAATCCTCATATGTTATCCTTTCGTTCAGAAATTACCGTTCTTAATGCGGTTTTTAAGTATGCTTTCCGCAAGAATTACATCTACGGGAGTGGTGAGTTTTATATTTTCTTCACTGCCCTTTACAACGAGAACTTCGCCGCCCATATTTTCGATAAGAGCGCAGTCGTCGGTAAATTCAAGGCTGTTTTCTCCTGCATTTTCAAGAGCAAACATATACAAATCTCTTTCAAAAACCTGCGGAGTCTGCACTGCTCTAAGCTGTGAGCGGAGCGGTGTGCTCTCAATCTTATTAAATCCGTCAACGATTTTGATTGTATCCGTAACGGATGTTCCGAGGGTTGCCGCACCGGTTTCAAAAGCCGCCTCAACAACTCTTTCGATTTCGTCAACAGTAATAAGCGGACGGGCGCCGTCGTGAATAGCAAAATATTTTGCCTTTTCATTTGCCGCCTTAATGCCGTTGCGCACGCTTGCGGAGCGTGAAGAACCGCCGAGCACAACTTTGCTGACCTTTGTAAATCCGTTTTGATTTACAAGTTCGTTAATGCGGTCAACATCCTGCTCACGGCAAACTATAACAATTTCTTTTATAAGGTAGCATTTCTGAAATGCTTTTAAAGTATATTCAATAGCCGGCTTGTCAAGAAGCGGAATAAACTGTTTGCTGTCTGCAATTCCCATTCTTACAGAGCCGCCCGCCGCAACTATTACAGCAGAAACATAAGCTGACATAAAATCAACTCCCGAGTATAATTTTTAAATTTTTTCAAACGCCTGTGCAAGGTCTGCGATAATATCATCCGCGTTTTCAATACCTACAGAAAGGCGGATAAGGTCAGGAGCTACTCCTGCCTCAATAAGCTGTTCGTCTGTCATCTGACGGTGTGTGTGGCTTGCGGGGTGAAGAATACATGACCTCGCGTCGGCAACATGAGTAACGATTGTGATAAACTTAAGCGAATCCATAAACTTTATTGATTCTTCTCTGCCGCCCTTGATACCGAAAGCAAGTACACCGCAAGAACCATTCGGAAGATACTTTTTAGCAAGCTCGTGGTACTTGTCATCTTCAAGGTCAGGATAGCTAACCCAAGCTACATTTTCGTTGTTTTTAAGATATTTTGCAACGGCAAGTGCGTTCTCGCAATGCTTTTTCATTCTAAGGTGAAGTGACTCAAGACCGATATTGAGGTAATAAGCGTGCTGCGGTGACTGAATAGCACCGAGGTCACGCATAAGCTGTGAAGTAGCCTTTGTGATGTAAGCCGCCTTACCGAAACGCTCGGCATAAACAATACCGTGGTATGAATCGTCGGGAGTTGTAAGTCCCGGATATTTGTCAGCATGAGCAAGCCAGTCAAAATTACCGCTGTCAACAATACAGCCGCCAACCGCTGTTGCGTGACCGTCCATATACTTGGTTGTTGAGTGTGTAACAATGTCTGCACCGAACTCAAACGGACGGCAGTTTACGGGAGTGGCAAATGTGTTGTCTACAATAAGCGGAACACCGTGCGAATGTGCAAGTCTTGCAAATTTTTCAATATCAAAAACAGAAACAGTCGGATTAGTGATTGTTTCACCGAATACAACCTTAGTGTTTGGCTTAAAGAGCTTGGCAAGTTCTTCTTCAGGGAGATCCTGGTCTACAAATGTGCATTCAATGCCCATCTTCTTGAGGGTAGTACCAAAGAGATTGTATGTACCGCCGTAAATTGAAGATGAGGCGATAAGATGGTCGCCTGCCTCGCAGATATTAAACACAGCAAAGAAGTTTGCAGCCTGACCGCTTGAAGTGAGCATTGCAGCCACGCCGCCCTCCATAGCGCAGATTTTAGCGGCTACGCTGTCATTGGTAGGGTTTTGAAGTCTTGTGTAAAAATATCCCTCTGCCTCAAGGTCAAAGAGCTTACCCATTTCTTCGCTTGTGTCGTACTTAAAAGTAGTGCTCTGATAAATCGGCAATTCTCTCGGCTCGCCTTTGTGCGGCTGCCAGCCTGCCTGTACGCATTTTGTTTCAATATTCATTGTTTTTCCTCCAAAATAATTAATTTAACCAAATAAACCTTTTATAAAACCCGTTATAAAATCTGTGCCGTACACTGCAAGAGCAACAAGCGCAAGAAACGCAATGGCTGAAAGAACTCTTACGGTGGTGCGTTTAACGCCGCTCATCTTCTCGAATTTTTCGTCAAGAGTAGGCTCGTTACTGTCTTTTTGCTCAACCGCATCTTCAAGAACCTGAGTATCATCTTCTTTAATTGCGCCGATTCCTATACATATATCGTAGGCTTTTTCATATGCGGCATAAGGAACCAAAATATCGCTTTCGGCAGAATTTTTATTTATAAATTCCTGCTTTTTAAGCTGTTTGTCCTTAATAACGCTGTCGCAAGGGATAGAATTGTCTTCAAGTGCGGTTTTAACACGCTCAAGCTCAAATCCCTCGGCAGAAAGGAGATATACGGGAGTATTCTCATCGGTAATGCTCTCAAGAGGAGAATTACAGTTACTGCACACTGCGTCCTCATCATTGTGCAAATGCTTGCATTTAGTACATAGCTTCATAAAAATGTTTCCTTTTTTTATAAAAAATATCACAATAATTTATTTGCAATTCGTATTATTTACCATTTTATCACAAAAAAGCATATGTAGCAATACCTCATTGCTAACAAATTAGAAATTTCAGATTAATTTTTTGCCTTTACACATAAAAGCACGGCAAGTTGCCTTGCCGTGCAGAGATTATAATGTTTTATAAATAAATATATCCAAGCAAAGTTCCGTATCTACTTTGCATTTTCGATGTTGACAAAGTTTTATATCCACTATAGTATTTTATACCACTTTCAATATTGTACTGATAATCATAAGTAACTCTATCCCAGTTTGATTCTGTAATAGTAACAGAATCCCCTTCAACTTTTTCTACAAAAGCTACGTGTCCATATTGCCCTTTAGACCATACAGCTATTGAATTTTTTCGTGGTGTTGCACCAACAGCATAACCATTGTTTTTGGCTACACTATACCAAGTATTAGCATTATTTCTACAAGGAATATTAATACCTAATATTTCATTAGCTCGTCCCCATGCATACCATGTACATTGTCCATATAAATTGCATTGAGCGAATGGATTAGATGCATTATAAGAAGCTGAATATAAATTTGGTGCAGGATTATTTGATTCGCTTGGTTTAGTTGTAGTATAGTAATCTCTATGCGAGTAGCCTTCAATAGTACCACCGCCATGTCGATTAGCACCTCTCACTTTAAGCCATTCCGCACTTGTGCTGCCTATGACTGTAACCTGCTGTCCTTCGTTAAATCCACCAATTGACGAATAGGTTTTACCCGGTCCGCTTCTGACATTTACATTGCCAATATCTCCTGTGTTACAAACCCACATAGTGGTTTCAGGTTCAACATAAGGATTGGACTTAACAATTTCCCATTTTTGCATATCATTTTCAGGATTATATGTACCAAAGAATATGTTTGCTCCGTTATCTTTACCTCCGGCTTCAATAGCACCATTCTGATACATATTCAAACGAATAATATAATAACCGTCATAGGTTTTTGTAAACAACCATTCTTGAGCTTCCCAGTCGTTATTTTCCCATAAATCAATATTTTTACCTATTGCAATAGGATCGCTATATGATGAACCTCTGTTTACATCAATAAGAAGATTATTTGATGTAGCACTGCGAAGCATATACCTGTTGTCGTCTATTCTGTCAATTACAATTTTTTGATTATTATTTGAATTACCGTCACCCGACCAAAGGTGAACATTAGTACCGTTAGAAGTACCGCCTTGATGATCAAGATAAGAACTTGTACCTTTTAATTTCAAACAATAAGTACCATTTTCCAAGTAAGTTGTTGTTCTGTTTACACGAATTGTTGATGTTGAATAAACAGAAGCATTTGAAGATTTAGCAGTAATTATAGCAGTGCCGGCATTATTAGCAGTTACTAAACCATTTTGATTTACAGAAGCAACATCTGAATTTGACGAACTCCAAACAATCGTTTTATCAGTTGCATTAGCCGGTGAAACAGTAGCATTTAATTGCAAGGTAGCTCCGTTATTCATTACAGCCGGATATTTATTATCAATTTCTACTTTTGACGGTTCAACATTACGGTTAGTTACCGTAACAGAAAAACTTGTTTTTACACCATTTTTAGAAATTCCAATAATTTTTACTGTACCAATGGAATTACCTGTCATTATACCGTTTGAATCAACAGAAACAATATCGTCATCATTACTTATCCAATAAACTGTTTTATCTGTAGCGTTTTCGGGCAATACTTTATATTCAATCTGCTTTTGTTCATTAAGATATATACTGCTTGAATTTTGAACTTCTATTGAAGATACTTCAACCTTTTGAGCTGTTGGCACAACAGTTTCAGTAGGTTTAGTATCAACAGGAGTGTTTTCTATAGGAAATTTTGTTATATGACCTGAAATATACATCTGAATTAATGTAACATCAAGTACATCTATATATCCATCACCATTTAAGTCACCGGTATTAAAGATATAACTAAAAGCGGGCATATCGGCAATATATCCTTGCAGATGTGTTGCATCAGAAATTGTAACAAAATTATCACCGTTAATATCACCTAACTTTGAACTTGTGCTTTCATTAATTTTTATATTTTCCTTTTTAATAAAACCTGACACAGAATCATTTCTTACAAAATAGAATCCATCTTTTTCAAACAGTACATTAACTTCTGTATTAGCTGATAATGTAGCTCTGATTTTTTTATCGACTCCCGTACTTGATAATAATGATTCATCGGACGCATTATGATATAATGAAGATGATGTTATGCAAATAGCTTTTTTATTTATATTGTAACATTCATTTGCATTAGGAATTGAACCACTGACATTTGCAACATCCTTTTTTATGTAAGCTGAAACAAATTTACCCGTACTCAAAAAAGGATACATTACAAGGTAAAAATCGTTCTCTTCACATAAAATTTCTAAATCATCATTTTCCCAAACTTCCCAAACAGTTGCAGAATTACTATCCGGAAGCATATATGCAACAGCTTTCTGATTTGCTGCGCCATTAAATTTATTTAGTATTTCAGTATCGGGTATACCATAACCTGTAATTTTACTACTTGAAATTGCATATTGTCGTTCTCTAACCCCATAATTATTTCCATTTTCATCAGCAGCATTGCCTTCAATAGTATAAATCATATCGTCATCAAATTTTTTAACGATACCAACATGGGAACAATTATTGAAGAAAATCAAATCTCCGGGCTTTGGTTCATATTCGCCTTTATTTTTCCACAATCCTTTGTTTTGAAACCATGTTCTGCCGGTTGAACAAGACGCAAATTTTGGAATAACATTAGTTGAAATATTTGCTTGGTTGGCACACCAACTTACGAACATGGCACACCATGCTCCGTTTGGATATCCGTACCAATCACCGTATTTTGAGTAAAAAGTACCGTCATCGTAGGTTGTTTCTAAATAACCTACTTCATTTTCAGCAATAGTAAGCATATTGTTGATTTTGTCAGATTGAACAGCGTTAGCCGGATTCAATCCCATAAAAGAAAAAGAAATGCAAAGTACTAACAATAGGCTCATAATTTTTAGACTTTTCTTATACATAATTTACCTCCATTTTTTAGAATTATTTCCTCACAGTAAAAACTGTGTTTAAAAAAATTAAGAATATATTTTTACATAATTACTGCATTTTGCAGTAATTATTAATACAACAATGTGCGGTATGCTATACTAAAACAGAGGTGATACAATTATGTATAGACGCATACGGGAATTGCGTGAAGACGCCGATTTGACTCAAAAACAAATGAGTGCTATTCTTCACTGTTCTCAGCAAGTATATAGTAATTACGAACTCGGTCAGCGTGATATACCTACATCTATACTAATCGCCCTTGCAAAGCATTTTGAAACCAGCACCGATTATATACTCGGCTTAACAGATAAAAAAGAAAATAATTCTCAATAACAGCAAAAATTTTGAAAGCTTTGCTGTTATTTTTATCTAAATTTTACTGCATTTTGCGGTATTTGTCAATATATTTTATAATATTATCAAAAATTTCCTTTTTCATAAGTCATTCTCTTCTTTTCTGTCTTTAGAATATATCGGCAATCGTGCCAATTATTTATAAAAAACATTTTTTTGCCATAAAAATCCCCTTTACGGTAATTTTGATTGCATTATACCGTAAAGGGGCGTTTTGTATATTTTCCGTTTTTGACTGACTTATTCAGAAATCGGAACTGTCGTTTTATATCATATAAATATCGGCTGATGTTGTTTGCCTTGCAGTGCAAGCTCTACACATTCTTCTATTTTAGAAAAATCAGCCACAAGTGAATTTGGCTTTTTAATGCAATTATCCTGCCGCATCGGGACAAAATAAATGTTCTTTGTGTTCATAAGTCTGCCTATGTTCTGCGCAGACGCTCCGAGTGCGTCGTTTGTTGCAACGCACAAAAGTACAGGCCGCAGAATACGCAGATGTGATTTTGCCGCCATTGTTACCGAGGTGTCGGTTACGCCGAGCGACAGCTTTGCAAGTGTGTTGCCTGTGCAAGGTGCTATCAGAAGTAAATCGCACATTTTTTTCGGTCCTATCGGCTCTGTCTGCACCGAGGTGTGAAGTACCTTTTCTCCTGTTATATCCTCGCAAGTTTTAACCATTTCCTCTGCCTTGCCAAATCGAGTATCTGTTGAGTAGGCGTTACCTGACATTATCGGAAGTACCCTGTAGCCTGAATCAACAAGCTTCTGCATTTGTTCAAAGGCTTGTGAAAAGGTGCAAAAGGAACCGCACATTGCATAGCCAATGGTTGCTTTTGTCACCTGTAAACCTCCTTGATTATGTTAAAAATCGTTTTTCTGATAATTTCTCCCGCTGCCTTTGGTGCGGTTCTGCCGGGCAATGACAAGGCACGAACGGCATCGGTTTTGTACCTGCGTGCCGCCTCAAAATCCACTCCTCCCGGAAGTGAGGCAAGGTCTATTATAATGGTGTTGCGGTCTGTATTCATAAGCAAGTCGCTGTCAAAAATCATAACGGGAATTGTGTTGAAAACAAGGTCGTATCCCTTTACGCTTTTGAGAGCATTTGTGTTGATGTGTTTGCAGCCGAGTACGTCTATATACGCAAAATCAACCTCGTTTCTTGCGCTTACCGTGACCTGTGCATTAAGAGATTTTAGCATTTTTGCAAGCATTTTTCCTATTCTGCCAAATCCGCAAACAAGGCATTTGCTGTCAAAAATCGTACCCTCGTACTCATTCATCGCAATTTCAACCGCTCCCTCGGCGGTGAGCAACGCATTGGCAACCGCAAATTCCTCTTTTGCCGAATAATCGTAAACCTCGCAGTCTGCAAGCTGCGGATATGCTTTTAAAAATTTATTTTTCATAGCAACAAATATCGGCTTTTCTTTTAAAAGAGAAATCATTTCTTCGTCAAGCCTTGTTTTGTTGTCCGAAAACGGCGTGTTTACCGTACCGTCCGCACAAATTGACGGCAAAGGGAAAATTATTGCATCTGATTTTGAAATTGCGGTTTTTATGTCGGATATTTCAATCGCACCGAGGCTTTTCAGCTTATCAAAACCGCCGAGAATTACATCGTAACAACAGTCTGATATTGACTTTGCAAGAAAAAGCTGCCGTTTATCTCCACCAATTATGCCAAAGGCTTTTAGCTCTGATTTTTTCATTTTTAACACCCGCACAATAATTATTCTCTACAATGGTATATTATGCAAAGTTGGAATTTATGTGTTATTTAAAAGAGGTTCTGTCTTAAATGCTTTGGAAGATTATTAAATTATGGTTTAGCGGAATAAATCGGAAAAGCAATTATAAAAGTTTGGTCGACCTTTTCAAGGCTTGACCTAAATTTTTTAATTATTAAATCGAAACTTTCTGCCTTTTGATAAAAAACCTCAAAAGAAAAAACTGCCCATACATTATGAGCAGTTCGGTGAAAATAAAATGTCAAATTATATTTTAATTTTCTTCGCTTATCTTTAATATCTTATCCGCCGCAAGCATTACGCCGAGTTTGCCCGAACAGAAATTAAGTCCGCCCTGCATCCATACTGCGTACGGTTCTCTTAACGGTGCGTCTGCGGAAAGTTCGATTGACGAGCCGAGTGTAAACGCACCCGCCGCCATAATTACCTGACTTTCATAACCCGGCATATCCGACGGTTCGGGCTTTACAAAGCTGTCTACGGCAGAGCCGCTCTGTATTCCCTCGCAGAAACTGCAAAGCTTTTCTTCGTTTCCGAGCATAATAAGCTGAATAATATCTCCCCTGTTTTCACTGTATTTAGGGGTTGTATCATAACCGAGAATTTCAAAAAGAGCCGATGCAAACACTGCCGTCTTTAATGCCTCGCAAGACACAAACGGAGCGTGATAAGCCCCCATAAAGAGTTCACGGTTGTTGCCGAGCGTTGCACCGATTTCCTTACCCGTACCCGGAGTTGTAAGTCTGTATGCGCACATCTCGACAAGTTCTTTTTTACCTGCGATATATCCTCCCGTAGGAGCAATGCCGCCGCCTGCATTCTTAATGAGCGAACCTGCCATAATATCAACGCCGACAGACATTGGAGTAACCTTTTCAACAAACTCGCCATAGCAGTTATCGAGCATAATAATTGACTTTGGTGACGCTTTTTTGGAAATTTCACAAAGTTTTTTGATTTCTCTGTATGTAAGCGAAGGTCTTATGCTGTATCCTCTTGAGCGCTGGATATAAACCATTTTCGGCTTTTCTTCTCTGATTCTCTGCTCGACCGCCTCATAATCAACAGTGCCGTCAGCCTTTAAATCAACCATTTCAAAGTTAATGCCAAAATCTTTTAGCGACCCGGGATAATTGCCCTCAAGTCCGATTGCCGAGCGGATTGTATCATACGGCATACCTGTTACGGAAAGCATGGTATCGTTCGGTCTTAAAATACCAAAAAGAGCAACCGTAAGAGTATGTGTGCCGCTTGCAAAGTTATGTCTTACAAGTGCGTCCTCGGCGTCAAAAGCATAGGCATACACACGGTCGAGAGCATCTCTGCCGAAATCGTCATAGCCATAGCCTGTTGAACCCGAAAAATGACTTTCTCTTACCCCTGCCTCCTGAAAGGCTTTTATCATCTTCTGCTGATTGTATTCCTGAATATCGTTAATTTCATCAAGTTTGCTTTTGCAAAGCTCCATAGCCTTTTGCGAGGCCTCGATTATTCTGTTGTCTATATCAAAAAAACTCAAAATTTATCATCCTTTAAAATGGTATTCACTCCAGCTGTCAAAGCATTTGAATTTTAAATAATCGTAAAATGCCTTGTTTGCCTGCTCTGCCCTATGCACAAACACACGCTTGCCCTCTTTTACAAGAATGTTTGTAAGGTGATTTACTATGTATGTGCCGTATCCTTTGTTGCGGAATTTCGGTAAACACGCAACCGCACCGATTACAGCGCCCTGCCTGCTTTCCGCAACAGTCATTGCAACAGACGCAAGGTCGTTTCCGTCATACAACCCGAGAAGCCGCATTGTGCCGTGGCGCAATTTGTGGTTTATATCCACATAAAAATCCTCAAATTTCGGCGGAGTAAAATATTTATCCGCCGCCTTTGCAATAAGCTCGTAAGCCTCTTTTATCTGCGGTGTATCTATTCTTAAGTTATCGCTTTCAGATAATTCTTCTTTGCGTACAAGTATAGGACCTTGCGATTTTTCGTATCCGAACAAATCAAGATTGTATTTATTACTGCAAATCACCGAGGCTGCGCCTGCAACACGCATAAACGATGAAACCTCGTTTATGTCCGACTTATCGGTTAAGAATAAAATAAAATCAGTTCCGTTTCGTGCTATTGCGCCTGTCGGATTTTTGGTTTTGTCATCAAATACAGTCCAATAATCAACAAACGGAAGTACAGGCTGATAGCTTGTGCAAAGCGAAATTATGCGGCAGGCAAAAGGATCAAGTGCATCAAGACTTTCTATTGTGCTGATAAGTTCTTCGTAATTATCGGCAGTCAATATCATTTTTCATAATCCTTTCGTCAATATTCTCCGCCTGCAATTTTGTTTGCAAGCATTGAAGTGATTTTTAAAATATCATCGCAGTCGCTTGTATTTGCAACGGTAACACTGCTATGCAAATATCTGCAAGGAAGTGAAATTGCAAGGGTTTTTACTCCGCCTCTGCTCTGGTGAATTACGCCCGAATCGTTGCCGCCTGCAACCGCTCTTTTATATTGAGCCTTTGCACCCGTTTCCTCGGCACATTCAAAAGCCATTTCAGACATTCTCTTATCGTAAATTGTGCGTCTGTCCATTACAGAAATAACCGCACCGTCACCGAGATTGCACACCTGTCTTGTTTCTTCAACACCTGCAATATCCGCTGCGGTCGTGGTTTCCACAACAATGGCAAATTCAGGGTCTACGCTGTACGCCGCAACCTTTGCACCACGCAGTCCGACTTCTTCCTGTACGGCAAACACAAAGTGCATATCGTACTCAAGTTCGCTTTTTATAAGCTCAATAAGCGCAAGACAGCCAAAACGGTCGTCAATAGCCTTTGATTTGATTGTATAGCCGTTATTTTCGTATATAGAATTAAAATTCACACTGTCGCCGTAGCTTACAACGCTTAGCGCATCATCTTTGCTTGTTGCACCGATATCAATGTACATTTCGCCGTACTTCGGCACAGCGGTTCTTTCATCTGATTTGCTTAAATGAATAGGCTTTACACCGATTACACCGTTTACCTTATTTTTGCCTACGGTTACAGTTTTGCCGAGTACAACCCGTCTGTCAAGACCGCCGACTTCATCAAACTTAAGGTAGCCGTCAGAAGTAATATCCGTTACCATAAAGCCCACTTCGTCCATATGAGCCGAAAGCATAAGTTTTGCCTTTGCTCGGTTTTTGCCTTTTTTAAACACAATGATATTGCCGAGGTTATCCGTTTTGATTTCATCGGCAAACGGCTTTATTTCGTTTATAATAATTTCTCTTACACTGCCCTCGTCACCCGAAATACCTTCGACAGTGCAGAGTTTTTCAAGCAATTTAAAATCAGTCATTAAAAGCACCTCCGCCGATAATATATTCAGCAAGCAGAGCTGCCGTATTTTCCACATCAGAAATATCAATAACTTCAATCGGAGTATGCATATATCTTTGCGGAATCGAAACAACGGCAGAAGCAACACCGCTTTTTGTAACAGAAATATGGTCAGCGTTTGTGCCCGTTGTACCCGAAATAGGCTCATATTGAAAAGGAATGTTCTTTTCCTTAGCGACAGAAATGAGTTTATCGCTCATAGCCTTGCTAAGAATCGGAGAAATGCAAATCATCGGACCTTTTGCAAGTTCAACGCCTGCATACTGACCGCTTACATCGGGTTGAGATGCAAAACTTACATCAACGGCAATTGCCTCGTCGGCATTAATCCGGTAAGCACCTGTTTTCGCACCTGTTCCGTAAGTTTCCTCCTGAACGCTCAAAAGAATAACAACCTTGTACGAAAGTTCTTTTTTACCGATAAGCTCGGCGCATCTAATAAGAGCGGCAATACCGCATCTGTCATCAAGTGCGGGAGCGGTAATTCTGTTATTCATAAGTTCCTTCGGTTCGCCGTAAAATGTAAGAACATCACCGATTTTGATTTTCTCGGCTACCTTTTCATAAGGTAAACCGAAGTCAATCCATACCTTGTCAATAGGAGCTGCTTTATCTTCTCCGCCGTCAGACAGGTGCGGAGGCATACAACATACCACTCCTTTAACAGGCTCGTCCGAACAAGATACAAGTACAGCGTCTGACAATACCCTTACATCAATTCCGCCGCAGGAGGCAACCTTAACAAAACCGTTTTCATTAATCGAAGTCACAATAAAGCCTATTCTGTCAAGATGTGCGTCAAGCAAAATTGTTTTGTCTGCATTTGCATTGCCGAGTGTAGCGATTACATTTCCGTTTTTATCTATAGTTGTATCTGCAAAGGCAGAGAGTTTTTCGGCACAGAACTTTGCGATTGGCTCTTCACTGCCCGATACTCCGCCTATGCGGCATAAATCAAATAAAAGCTGTTTCATATTCACATTATTTCAAAGCGTTTACAATAGCCTTGAAATGATTTCCTCTTTCCTCAAAATTCTTGTACAAACCAAAACTTGCGCTTGCCGGAGAAAGCGAAACAATGTCGCCTTTTTCGGCGTGGTTTACGGCAGCCTCAACTGCCTCTTCCATATTTGTAACATTTATGATTGTAATTTCATTTTCGTTGTAGTTTTCAGCCTCAACAACTGCTTTTTCAATCTTCGGAGCAGTATCGCCGAGAAGAATGAGAACCTTAACCTTATCGTTGATTACAGGGCCGAGCGGCTCATAAGGAATATGTTTGTCGTAACCGCCTGCAATGATGATGATTTTTTCATCATAGAGCGAGAGCGTGCCGAGTGCTGTTCTTGTAGGGCTTGATGCAATGGAATCGTTGTAATACTTAACTCCGTTGTACTCCCTTACAAACTCCGCTCTGTGTTCAACACCGCCGAAAGTCTTTGCAACAGCCTTAATAGTTTCAATATCAACCATTCCCCATACAGCGGAAATAGCGGCAAGATAGTTTTCAACATTGTGCATACCCGGAATTTTAATATCCTTGATGTCCATAATCTTTGTAACCTTGCCGTAGTCGCTGTAGCAAACAGTTGTACCGTCAAGATAAGCGCCGTTTGCAAGGCTTTCTTTTACACTGAATTTTGCAAGCTGACCACGAACGCTGTCAGAGAAAGAATTTGCAATTTCATTGTCAAGGTTAAGCACCGCCTTTGAAAAAGCATTCTGGTGAAGTACGATGTTTTTCTTTGAATCCACATACTCCTGCATATCCTTATGTATGTCGAGGTGGTTAGGCGCAAGGTTTGTAACCACTGCAACATCAGGACTTTTTCTCATTGAAATAAGCTGAAAACTTGAAAGCTCAACCACTGCCACATCGTCCTCTTTAATGCTCTCGATTTCAGGGAGCAAAGGCTTGCCGATGTTGCCGCCGAGGTGTACATTCACACCGCTTGCTTTCAAAAATTCGGAGATAATTGTTGTGGTTGTGGTTTTGCCGTCGGAACCTGTAATTGCAATGATTTTACATGGGCAGAGGTCAAAGAACACTTCCATCTCGGAAGTGAGTACAACGCCTTTTTCTCTTAATGCAACAAGTTCAGGTCTGTAAAACGGTGTGCCCGGACTGCGGAAAATAATGTCGCCGTCAAGTTTTGAGAGGTAATCCTCACCCAAAACAAGCTCTGCGCCGTATTCTTTGGCTTTTACGGCATTTTCGCCGAGTGATTCAAAATCTTTTTTGTCATATGCAGAAACTACTGCGCCTTTATCCGAAAACAGTTTTATCAAAGGCAAGTTACTTGTGCCTATACCGATAAAACCGACTTTTTTACCCTTTATACTTTCAAAAAACTTATCTGCTAAGTTGTTCATAGAACTATCCCCTTTTTATAAAGTAAGAATTACATACATATTTAATTATACCTTGTTATAACAGAAAATTCAACCGTAAACAGCATATTGCAATATAAATTTTCGCAAATGCTTTTCGACTTTAAAAACTTGATTTAAACAAGTACATATGATACAATTATTTTTACAGATACAGTACGCAAAAGGAGGATTTATGTATAATTTAAAAGGAAAAACCGCTGTAATTACAGGCGGTAATTCAGGAGTAGGTGCTGCAACGGCTATGCTCTTTGCAAAAAGCGGAGCAAATGTTGTAATCAGTGCACGCCGTCAGGCGGCTCTTGATGAGGTTGCATCTAAAATCAAAGCAGAAGGCGGTAATGTGCTTACCGTTTTGACCGACATTTCAAAAGATGAAGATTGCAAAAATCTTATGAAAGCAACCGTAGATAAATTCGGCGGTATTGATATTTTGGTAAACAATGCGGGTGTTCTCGACACCGGTCTTGCACCTATTGATAAGTTTGACGATGTTGAAATTCAAAAATTGATTTCAATTAATCAGGTCGGTACAATGCAGTGTATTCGTGCGGCTCTTGAATATATGCAAGAGGGTTCGTCTATCGTAAATGTTGCTTCTGTTGCGGGAGTAAACGGCGGTGGCGGCGCTGCTTATGTTTCCACAAAATCCGCAATCATCGGTATTACAAAGCATACCGCTTTACTTCTTGCCGACAAATACATTCGCTGTAATGCAATTTGTCCGGGTACAATAGTTACACCTATGACTATGAATATGAAGCCTGAAAATCTTGATATGAAAATGTTTGGTGCAATGAGCAAACACGCTGACTTAAAGATAAAGCCTTGTATGGCAGAAGATGTTGCAAATATTATAGAATTTTTCGCATCCGATAATTCAAAGGCACTTACAGGTCAGATTTTAGTAAGCGATTTCGGTGCGTCGCTCTAATACTCTGTCACATACAATTAAATTTATACGGGAGTAGGATTTGTCTTACTCCCGTTTTTTATTTTGCGTATTGCTTAAAAACAAGTTAAATGCTAAAATATCTAAGGGTGATACTATGCTCTATGACTTTATAATTATTGACAAAACTTCTTCTGCTCCGCTTTATATGCAGATTTACGCATCAATAAGGCGTTCCGTGGAAAACGGAAGTCTTGTAAAGAATACAAAGCTGCCGTCAGTGCGCCAGCTTTCAAGCGGACTTGAGGTATCAAAAACCACTGTATCCGCAGCTTACGAACAACTATGCGTTGAGGGTTACATCAAAAACAAGCCGCAAAGCGGATATTATGTTGAGGCACAGTTTGAAAACGCCCCAAAGAAAAGCGAAAATACTCACAGCTCCGCAATTGCACACATTAAAAGATATGACTACGATTTCAGCGGCAAAAGCATTGACGATAAAATCATTAATATTGACGAATGGAAAAAGTATGTCAAAGAGGTAATAAACACGGGATATATGCTTATGTCGTACGGCGAACCGCAGGGCGAAACCGTGCTTAGAAATGCACTGCAAAAATACAGCCTCGGAGTGCGGAGCGTAAATACAAGTGCCGAAAACATTGTTGTGGGCGCAGGAACACAGCTTTTGCTCTACCTTTTGTGTTCTCTTGTGGGCACGAACAAAACCGTTGCAATGGCAAAATCAAGCTACATTCAGGCGGAATTTATTTTTAAAACCTTAGGACTTGATATAAAGTATTTTGATACGGACAGCAAGGGAATTACCATATCCTCTCTTGAAAAAATAAAGCCCGATATGGTGCTTATAAATCCGAATTTTATTGCGGAAAACGGTATGAGTATGCCCGTAAGCCGCCGACTTGAGCTTATTAAGTGGGCAAAAGAAAACGATTGCATCATCATTGAGGACGATTATAACGGCGAGCTCAGATACAGTACACACCCTATGCCGTGCGTACAGAATTACGACATTGAAAACACGGTATATCTCGGCTCATTTTCAAAAATTCTTTTGCCGTCGGTCAGAATCAGCTATATGGTACTGCCCGACAAGCTGCTGAAAAAATACCGACAAATCAGCCCGTACATAAATCAGACCGCCTCAAAAACCGAGCAGAACGCACTTGCAAAATATCTTGAAAACCGCAGACTTGACGCTCATTTAAGAAAAGCAAGGCGAGTTTATCTTGAAAAAAGCAAACAAATAACAGACTGCGTATATAAGTATTTTGGCAGCGACACACAGATAATATTCAACGAAACCTCGCTTTATATTTCTGTAAAAATAAAAGGAATTTCCGATTATAACGAAATACGAAAAAAACTTGACGAAAACAACATTGCGGTAATGCCCGAAAAAGCAGAAATCAATGCACTGAACCTAAGTTTTTCGGGTATTTCCGTTGACAAAATAGACGCAGGTATAAAGAGAATATGCGATGTAATACAGCAAGAGAAAAAGTAAACTTTTTAAAGTCCGAATTTCTCATTTCACAAACAACCGCACAAAGCAAACAGGTGACCTTACTTTTGTAAAGTCACCTGTTTAATGGTAGGAAATAATATAATAAAAACAATCAAGCAAAATTAATTTTTAATCTTCTCATCTCTGCCAAGAAGATAATCGACAGATACCTCAAGAATGTCTGCAAGCGCAACAAGCTCAACATCTGTTACAAATCTGATCTGTCCCTCGAGCTTAGAAAGACCCGATGCGTTCATATCTACTCCGCTTACCTGAAGCTGAGCAAGGAGTTCTTTTTGTTTCATTCCCTTTTGCTTACGAACGCTCTCAACTCTGTGTCCAATCAAGTTTCTGTCGCCCAAATCCTGTTTACGAAGTCTCATTTTTTTCTCTCCCCAAAATTTATATTTCTTTTTTAAAATTCTTTAAAAACATTGTAGACTTATTATATTACTTTATCAGAAAAAAAACAAGACTTTTTTGTAAATATTTTTAAAAAATTGAAATTTTTTTGAAATTTCAATTGCAATAGCATAATATTTAGCGAATACTAACAAATAAAGTTAATTTATATTGTCGATAATTCACAGATTATTAAATTTTTAGTTCATATGTGGAAAAATGTGAGTTATGTTAATATTCCTTTTTGGAATGTTGAAAGATGTTAAATACATAAAAACATATATTTAAGAGATATTCTTTACAAAAGTTACAAACGGTTACAAAATGTAATCATTTAGAAATTTTAAATTACCTCTTGACTTTTAAGAACATCTGTTCTATAATTTAATAAAACATTTGTTCGAGATGATTTTGTATGAAAATTTGTGACACAGTAAATTCAAAGCTATATAAAAATGACCGTGCTATTCTGCACAGCGACTGCAACTGTTTTTATGCAAGCGTGGAATGTCTTTTAAATCCGAATATAAGAGATTTACCCGTTGCGGTGAGCGGTGACGCCGAGAACAGACACGGAATCATCCTTGCGAAAAACGAAGAGGCAAAAAAGTACAATATAAAAACAGGAGAAGCTATATGGCAGGCAAAGAAAAAATGCCCTCAACTTCTGACTGTTCCCGCAAGACTTGATGTTTACAAGAAGTTTTCCGACAAGGTACGCCGAATTTACTCCGATTACACCGATATGGTCGAACCTTTCGGTCTTGATGAAGCGTGGCTTGACATTTCAGAAGACTATAAAAATGACGCACTCACCATTGCCAAGGAGATTTCACAGCGTGTAAAGGACGAAATCGGTATCACGGTAAGCATAGGCGTCAGCTTTAACAAGATTTTTGCCAAATTCGGCAGTGATTACAAAAAGCCTGACGCAATCACCTGCATTACCCGGGATAACTACAAGACGCTTGTATGGAATTCACCTGCCGGCGATTTGCTGTATGTAGGCGGTGCTACACGAAAAAAACTTGAACAGATAGGAATATACACCATAGGCGACATTGCAAATGCTCCGATCGGTCTGTTGAGGACTCACCTCGGCAAATGGGGCGACCTGATTTACGGCTTTGCAAACGGATATGATTCCTCACCCGTTGCTCGAATCGGTGAATATTCAGAGGTAAAATCTATCGGAAATTCAACCACGGCGGTGCGTGATTTAAAAAATCTTGACGACATCAAGGTTATAGCCTATGTCCTTTGCGACAGCGTATGCAGACGAATGCGTGAACAAGGATTTGTGGGCAAAACTGTGTGTGTGAGTATGCGTGACACGGGGCTTTCCACAATTACAAGGCAACATACTTTAAATACCTACACTTCCCTGACAAGCGACATTACAAAAGCCGCTATGGCACTGTTCAAAGAAAATTTTGACAATAAATCACCTCTAAGAAGCATCGGCGTATCAGTTACGGATTTTGCACACAATAACATTCCCAGACAAATGGATATTTTTTCGGACGAAAGAAAAATAATTGCAGAAGAAAAGCTTGATAAAACCTTGGATAAATTAAAGCAACGCTTTGGAAATTATATCATTCGTCCCGCATCACTTTTAACCGACAGAGAGCTGTCTGCCTTTAATCCAAAAGACGAACACACAATTCACCCTGTCGGTTATCTGTGAACTAACGCTTATCGGAGGCTATTATGTTTAAGAAATATGTTAAGGTTACTGCAACATTTGACTGTGACGGCAGCCTCGTACCGAATTATATTTTCTGGGATGACAACAAACGCTATCCCATCGACCGCATAACAGATGTACGCTATGCCACATCTTTAAAAGCAGGCGGTTGCGGTATTCGATATACCTGCAGAATTTTAGGAAAAGAAAGATATATTTTTCTCGAAGAAAATAAATGGTTTGTTGAAGTAAAAGAAAATTGAGGTATTTTATGCATAAAGTCAAAGCAAAGGGAATTTTATCCGCCTCAAACGGCATTAATATATACAGAGGTTGTCTGCACGGATGTATTTACTGTGATTCACGCAGTGACTGCTATCAGATGAAACATAAATTTGAAGATATTGAAGTAAAAGAAAACGCACCCGAACTTCTGGAAAAGACTTTATCGTCTAAAAGAAAACCGTGTATGATTGGTACGGGCGCTATGAGCGACCCATACATTCCGCTTGAAAAGGATTTAAGAATTATGAGAAAATGCCTTGAAATTATAGAAAAATATTCTTTCGGAGTTACCGTTCATACTAAATCGTCAAGCGTTATGCGTGATATTGATATTCTTGAAAAAATTAATCGAAAGAGCAAATCCGTACTGCAAATGACTCTTACAACCGCCGACGAAAAACTTTGTAAAATTCTTGAACCCAATGTTTCGACAACCGAAGAAAGAGTAAACACTCTGAAAGAATTTCAAAAGGCTAAAATTCCGACTGTTGTATGGCTCTCTCCGTTTTTACCGTTTATAAACGACACCAAAGAAAATATAGACGCTTTGCTTGATTATTGTGTCAAATCGGGCGTTAAGGGCATTATTTGCTTTAACATAGGAGTTACACTGCGAAACGGGGACAGAGAATATTTTTACAGTCAACTCGACAGATTTTTCCCCGGTATGAAAGAACGATATATGAGAACCTACGGAAATTCATATGAAGTTTTAAGTCCGAACAGCGATTACCTTATGAAAAGGATTGAAAATGTCTGTCAAAATGAGGGCATTATGTTTGGAATTGACAGGGTGTTTTCATACCTTCACAAATACGAAAATAAATATGAAAACCAGAATATACAGCTAAGTTTGTTTGATAATTTATAAAAGGATAATTTAGCATCAACAAATTCTAATAAATAAAAAAGATATACAATGAAAATTAAATCGACTGTATATCTTTTGTAACTAAAATATATTAATCTTTTTTCGCAGAAATATGCTTGTTTTCTTCTTTGTTTTTTCCTCTGCGGAAAATTAATCTGAAAACAAGACGAACAAACGGGCCGCAATAAAACATCTGATAACAAATAGCCATCGGAAAATTAAGCGCCCATGTCTGCACCCATGTACCGACTGACGGTATTTTGAACAAACAGGTTGCAATAAGGCTCATTATCGGGCACATAATACAGCAAATACATATTGAAATTGCATATGTAATAAACTGCGGTCTGTCAGTGGGCTTCATTACCGTAAACGCAAGTTTTGCGGCAATTTTGCCGACTATAAAAAATTCAAGAATAAAAGCGATCGGAGCCATAAAAATCAGTTCGTGCGTTGCCGCAAGAAAAGTTGTTCCGTCAACCTTGCCCGTATTAAGTGCAACATTGTAAACAATCATTCCGTACACCATAACGGTCGCCATAATGGCGGTGAATACTGCATCTTCAAGTTTGTTTTTTGGCATAATAAAGTCCTCCCATGATAACAATGTTTATGTGTTGTTCGTTATCATCACGGAGGATGTGCGTTTCCAATAAGACCATATTATGTTGTATTTTACTGAAATCAGCTTGAATATAATAGCATACTAACAAATAAATGTCAAGAATTTTTTTATTAAACGCAGGCAATACTTAGATTTCTAAGTATCAGCCTGCGTTTTGTTTAGTAATTTTTATTAAGTTTTTCAATAGTTGGGGTAAATTATGGTTTATAGAAATATTCATAAAACAATTATAAAAGTTTGTTAAACCATAATTATCCCACAACGCTGTTTAATTCATATTTAAAAACGGTTTTAAATACTGACCCGTAAATGAATTTTCATTTTTTGCAACTTCTTCGGGAGTACCCTCTGCAATTACAGTTCCGCCCATATCTCCGCCCTCGGGTCCAAGGTCAATAATATGGTCGGCAGTCTTTATAAGGTCAAGGTTATGCTCGATAACCACAACCGTATTTCCCGTATCAACCAGCTGTTGAAGAACATCAATAAGTCTGTGAACATCGGCAATATGAAGTCCCGTAGTCGGCTCATCAAGGATATACACCGTCTTGCCCGTCGGTCGCTTTGCAAGCTCGGTTGCGAGTTTTACACGCTGTGCCTCACCACCCGAAAGTGTAGTAGCAGGCTGACCGATTTTGATATAGCCAAGCCCCACATCACAAAGCGTTTTCAGTTTGCGGTAAATCCTTGGAATATTTGCAAAGAATTCCATTCCCTCTTCGGCAGTCATCTCTAAAACATCATTAATCGACTTGCCTTTGTACTTCACCTCAAGGGTTTCACGATTATATCTCTTGCCCTTACACACCTCACAAGGAACATAAACATCGGACAGGAAATGCATTTCGATTTTTATAATACCGTCGCCCTGACACGCCTCACATCTGCCTCCTTTTACATTAAAAGAAAATCTGCTTTGTGAAAAGCCTTTCATTTTAGCGTCTTGAGTTGTGGCAAAAAGTGCTCTTATGTCGGTAAACACACCCGTATAAGTTGCAGGATTTGAGCGTGGAGTTCTTCCGATCGGGCTTTGGTTGATGTCGATTACCTTATCCAGATTTTCAATGCCTTTTATGCCCTTGTTTTTACCCGGAATAATCTTGGCTTTGTTTAAATCACGGGCAAGAGTTTTGTATAAAATCTCATTAATCAGTGAACTTTTTCCCGAACCCGAAACGCCCGTTACGCAAACAAGTTTCCCGAGCGGAATCTTTACATTTACATTTTTAAGATTGTTTTCGGCGGCACCGAGAATTTCAATAAATTTTCCGTTGCCCTCCCTGCGTTTTTCGGGAACAGGAATAACTCTTTTATGGCTTAGATACTGACCTGTAATTGATTTTTCGCAAGCCTTGATCTCATCAACATCGCCTACGCACACAATTTCTCCGCCGTGCACACCTGCACCGGGTCCGACATCGACAATACAGTCGGCAGCGTACATAGTATCCTCATCGTGCTCAACAACAATAACCGTATTGCCCAAGTCACGAAGTCTTTTAAGCGTGCTCAAAAGTTTTTCGTTGTCACGCTGGTGCAAACCGATACTCGGCTCGTCAAGAATATAAAGCACACCCATAAGACTGCTGCCGATTTGAGTTGCAAGTCTTATACGCTGACTTTCACCGCCGCTAAGCGTTCCTGCAGAACGGGAAAGCGTAAGATAGCCAAGACCGACACGCTGTAAAAAGTTAAGTCGTTCACGGATTTCCTTTACAATCTCGGCAGAAATAATCTTTTCTTTTTCGGTAAACTCAATTGTATCAAGAAATTCAAGGGCAGATACAACGGATTTTTTACAGAAATCCGCAATATTAATTCCGCCGACCGTTACGGCAAGGCTCTCTTTTGACAGTCTGTCGCCGTGACATTCATCGCAATGAATTTCCGACATATATGTTTGGATTTCTTCCTTTATCCAATTACTCGAAGTATCCTTATATCTGCGCTCAAGATTATTTATAATTCCCTCAAATTTATGCTCATAACTGCCACTGCCGTAAACCGATTTACGATGAATAGTCAAGGTTTCGTCACCTGTACCGTAAAGCAAAATTTTGATAATTTCAGGTGATAGTTCCGACAACGGTGCGTCAAGTGAAAAATTATATTTTTCGGCAAGTGCCTCAAAGTACATAGCCGCAATGGAACTGCCCTCCATTGCCCAGCCGCTTCCTTTTATAGCGCCCTGTCGCACACTTTTACTCATATCGGGAATAATTTTATTTTCGTCAATCTTAAGAAATACGCCCAAGCCCGTACATTTAGGGCAAGCACCGAACGGATTATTAAAAGAGAACATTCTCGGCGATAAATCTTCAATACTCACACCGTGGTCCGGGCATGAATACTTCTGTGAGAACATTACATCTTCTCCGCCGACAATATTCACAAGAATGATACCGTTTGAAAGTTTAGAGGCGGTTTCTATACTGTCAGAAAGTCTTGAAGTAATTTCAGGCTTTACTACAAGTCGGTCAACAATTACTTCTATATTATGTTTTTTATTTTTCTCAAGCGGAATTTTTTCTGACAAATCATACACAATTCCGTCTGCTCTTACTCTCGCAAAACCCGATTTTCTTGCACTTTCGAGTACCTTTACATGCTCGCCTTTTCTGCCACGCACAACAGGAGCCAAAACCTGAATTTTTGTGCCCTCGTCGTAAGACATAATTTTATCTACTATCTGGTCAACCGTCTGCTGTCTGATTTCTCTGCCGCAAACAGGGCAGTGCGGAATACCGACTCTTGCATAAAGCAAACGCAGGTAATCGTAAATTTCGGTTACGGTGCCGACGGTTGAACGAGGATTTTTCGATGTGGTCTTTTGGTCAATGGAAATAGCAGGTGACAATCCCTCAATGCTCTCTACATTCGGTTTGTCCATTTGTCCCAAAAACATTCTTGCATAAGAAGAAAGGCTTTCTACATAGCGTCTTTGTCCCTCGGCATAGATGGTATCAAAAGCAAGCGAGCTTTTGCCCGAACCCGAAAGACCTGTTATTACAACAAGTTTATTTCTCGGAATTTCAACATTGACATTTTTCAGATTATGCTCTTTAGCTCCTCTTACTATAATTTTGTCGTGTTCCATCTCTTTCCCCTTTTTCCTTTATTCAGCAATTATAGCCTCTCATAAAGAGAGGCTATAAAAATTATTATTCGTTATCTTTGTTTTCAGCAGTATTTGCATTATCTTCTTCGGATTCGGCATCTTCTGCCTCAACAGGCTCAACATAAGTGCCGTTCATAACAGCCTCAAAGTCTTCGCCGCCCATTTTTTCATGCTTAATAAGGTAAGCTGCAACCTCATGAAGTTTATCAATATTATCCTTCAAAATGGTTTCTGCTCTGTCGTAAGCATTGTTGACAATCTCAAGAATAAGCTCGTCAATCTTAGC
Source organism: Ruminococcus intestinalis (assembly GCF_014288065.1). Lineage (NCBI taxonomy): Bacteria > Bacillati > Bacillota > Clostridia > Eubacteriales > Oscillospiraceae > Ruminococcus > Ruminococcus intestinalis. The sequence goes on from NZ_JACOPS010000001.1 coordinate 706,749, forward strand.
GGCAGTTCTCTCTGAATAATCTTGAGTATGACCCATATCTCTGCCAAGGAATACGGCACTGTTGTCTTTGCCGTAACAAATACAGCCGAGTTCCTTAGTCATACCGTACTTTGTAACCATATCACGGGCAGTCTTTGTAGCCTTTTCAATATCGTTAGACGCACCGGTTGAAATATCATCAAGAATGATTGCCTCCGCAACTCTACCGCCAAGACATACTACGATGTCTTCAAGCATTTCTGTGCGTGAGTTGTAAGACTTATCTTCAGACGGCAACGGCATTGTATAACCGCCTGCCATACCTCTCGGAATAATTGAAATCTCGTGAACAGGGTCTTGTGTAGCAAGCTCGTGGAAACAGATTGCGTGACCTGCCTCGTGATAAGCGGTAAGTTTCTTTTCCTTGTCGCTCATAACTCTTGTCTTTTTCTCTGCACCGACTACAACCTTGATTGTAGCTTCTTCGATTTCTTCCATAGTAATGGCTTTTTTATTCTTTCTTGCAGCAAGCAAAGCAGCCTCGTTAAGGAGATTCTCAAGGTCTGCACCTGTGAATCCTGCTGTTGTCTTTGCAATAGTCTTGAGCTTAACATCAGGAGCAAGCGGCTTTTTGCGAGCATGTACCTTAAGGATAGCTTCTCTGCCGTTGATGTCAGGATAGCTTACGATTACCTGTCTGTCAAATCTACCCGGACGCATAAGAGCAGGATCGAGAACATCAGGTCTGTTAGTTGCGGCAATAAGGATAACGCCCTCGTTTGCTCCGAAGCCGTCCATCTCTACAAGCAACTGGTTAAGTGTCTGCTCACGCTCATCGTGACCGCCGCCAAGACCTGCGCCTCTCTGGCGACCTACGGCGTCAATCTCATCAATGAAGATGATACACGGTGAGTTCTTCTTAGCCTGTTCAAAGAGGTCACGAACTCTTGACGCACCGACGCCGACAAACATTTCTACAAAGTCGGAACCTGAAATTGAGAAGAACGGAACGCCTGCCTCGCCTGCAACAGCTCTTGCAAGCAATGTTTTACCTGTACCAGGAGGGCCTACAAGGAGTACACCCTTAGGGATTCTTGCGCCGAGTTTATTATACTTATCCGGAGCTTTAAGGAATTCAACGATTTCTTCAAGCTCTTCCTTTTCTTCGTCTGCACCTGCAACATCTTCAAATGTGGTTTTGCGCTTTTCGTCATTTGTATTTTTGATTTTAGCCTTGCCGAAGTTCATTTCTTTTCCGCCAAGACCGCCGCCCATTTTCTTCATAATGAATATCCATACAACTACAAAGAGGATTCCCGTTACAAGTATAGGCAAAAATTCATATAAAAGTGTGTTGTCACTGCCTTTGATATAATCATAAGAAACAGCTTCGTCCGCCGATGCGGTGTAAACTGAAACATCGTCAATAAATCTTTCAATATCGGCAAGAGTACCTCTTACAACAACATTTTTTGCTGAGCTCTTGGCATTTTTTCCGTCAGGATCTGTAGCTGTGATATTATCATCCGTTGTATCCTGAATAATGCTGTCAGATGTAGCGATGTCCTTTGCGGGTTTAAGTTTTACACCCTCTTTAAGTGTAATTTCAATCACACCTGTTCCGTAGTTGACGGTATAACTCTGAACCTTGTCCTCTTTAAAAAGATTTACCAGTTGAGAGGTTGTGTAACTTTCAGATGAATTTTTGGTCATCAAAAATGCCACACCGAGCACAACCATAACCGCAACAGTGATATAAATAATTATGTTACGCAGTTTTTTGTCCAATAGGAATCACTCCTTTTTATATTATGAATTTAAAAGCGTAATTTTATGTATCCTGTGAATAAACAGACTCCTTAAGAACGCCTACATAAGGGAGATTTCTGTAACGCTCCGCATAGTCAAGTCCGTAGCCTACAATAAATGCGTCGGGAATTACAGAACCGACATAAGCAACATCAATATCGGTAACTCTTCTGTCAGGCTTGTTGAACAATGTACAAATCTTTACAGACGTAGCATTTTTTGCATAAAGATACTGTGAAATAAAAGCAAGTGTTCTGCCCGAGTCCACAATATCCTCAACAATGAGAATATGCTTGCCGTCAACAGAAGTTGAAATATCTTTCTGAATATTAACTCTGCCCGAGCTTACAGTTGAGTTGCCGTAGCTTGAAACAGCAAGAAAATCTATGCTGAAATCAAGGTTTACTTCCCTCATTAAATCAACCATAAACGATACGCAGCCCTTAAGCAAGCCTACCATTATAAAGTCCTTGCCATTATAATCCTTTTCAATCTCTTTTGCAAGCCTTTTCACAATATTTTTAATATCCTGCTCACTGTAAAGTATTTTTTCGATGTCCTTATGCACAAAAAATCCTCCCTTGTTCACATATTATAATAAATTTTCTTTTTTCTGCACTATAAGATGTCTGAACCGAATTTATCCCCTCACACCACAATATTTCATTATTCACTGCCACAAGCGGAAGTTTATCCCTCAATTCAGACGGAATTTTAAATTCATTCATAGCCTTTCTTAAAGGCTTGGTAATATTTCTGTCCTTGAAAAAAATTTTATCGCCCTGTCTGCGTGTGCGTATCACGGCATTTTTCGTTTCTTTTTCGGACATATAAATCGGATTATCGGTTAAATCGTCAAAATCTGTAATTTCTTTTACAAAATATTTTATATTATCAAATGTAAATTCTTTATTAATAACATTGGCAAATAATATTTCTTCACCGAAATTATTAACAGCTTCGGTATTTTCTATCCGCAGTATTCCCTGTTTTACCACAGCTCGGAAATTACCGCACAAATCAACACAACCGCTTTCAAAAAGAGCATTATCAATAAGTTCGATATGAATATGCTCGGGAATATCGGCTCCGTTTTCAACACAAATTTTTTTGATTACATTCTGCCGTATGATTTTATCCTGCTCACAAATCTTTTTTGCCGAATATCCGAAAGCAAGTCTGCTGTCGGCAACCGCTTTATCTGTCTGTTTGTCAAGATAAACTGACAGAATTTTTGCATCGTCGCACAGTCGCTTTAAAGAAGCTTCAAAACTCGGATTTATCTTTTTCAGCTCGGTGATTACATTATGACGGATTTTGTTTCTTGTGTAATCATCGGTAAGGTTTGTGCTGTCGGTCACATAATCAAGTGAATTTTCACGGCAGTAATTTTCAATGTACGCTCTGTCGCACAAAATCAGCGGTCTGATTATATAATCCCGCCTTTCGGGAATTGCACAAAGTCCGTTAAGCGATGTGCCCCTTACAAGGTTAATCATCAGCGTTTCCGCATTATCGGAAAGCGTGTGTGCAGTTGCGATTTTACAGTTAAGCTTTTTGGAAAGCTCGTCAAATTCTTTATATCTGACATTCCTTCCACAAAGCTCCGTACTGATTTTTTCTTTCTCCGCTATTGACGGGACATTTATTTTTTTTACAAAAAGTTTGACGGAAAGTTTTTTACAAAATTCTCTGCAAAATTCTTCATCTCGCTCTGCCTCTTCGCCCCGTATCATATGATTAATATGGATTGCGTATAATGTAAGATTATATTTTTCTTTTACAGAACAAAGCATATGAAGAAGTGAAACCGAATCTGCTCCGCCCGAAAGCGCAACGGCAACGGAATCATTTTTTTCAATCAGCTTATATTTATTTACAGCCGTCAAAAAAGGATTACTCACTTCTGTCCTCCGTACCTGTAAATCTCATAAACTCACCCTGCCAATGCATTTTTACCGTACGAGCCTCGCCGTGACGGTTTTTGGCTACAATACACTCACCCGAATTTTGATCTGCACCCTGCGGAGAATCGTCCTCGTTTTTATCGTAATATCCCTCACGGTAAAGAAAAAGTACGATGTCAGCATCCTGCTCAATAGAACCCGAATCACGCAAGTCGGAAAGCTGCGGTCTGTGGTCGGTACGCTGTTCGCTTGCACGGGAAAGCTGTGACAGTGTGATAACGGGAACATTCATTTCTTTTGCAAGAATTTTAAGATTTCTTGTGATTTCAGAAATTTCCTGAACTCGGTTATCTATTCTTCTGCCGCTGCCCATAAGCTGTAAGTAGTCAATAATTACAAGGTCAAGTTTTCTCATTCGTCTTAACTTTGATTTCATTTCGGTAATGGTAATACCCGGTGAATCGTCAAGATAAAGCTCCGACTTGCCGAGAATATCGCTTGCCGGAATAAGTCTGTCCCATTCCTCATCGTTTAGCTTACCTATTCTCAGCTTTGTACCTTCAATAAGAGCCTCTGCCGACAATAAACGGCTGGCAAGCTGTTCTTTTGACATTTCCAAAGAGAAAAAAGCAACCGTTTTTTTAGCCGTACAGGCAACATATCGTGCAATATTCAGCGCAAAACTCGTTTTACCCATACCCGGACGGGCGGCGAGCAAAATAAGGTCGCTTCGGTTAAGACCAGTAATTACTCGGTCAAGGTCGCCGATACCCGTAGAAACAGGTTTCATACTGTCGTCTGTTGTGCTGTTGAGAGCGTCAAGTCTGTCAAAAGTCTGCATAATAACAGAGTTAATTCTCTCAAGTCCCTTTTTCTCGTTACCCTGTCTTATGTCAAAGATTTTCTGCTCGGCAGAGTCGATAATAACAGATGTATCTTCCGTACCTGCCGTAGCGTCATCAATGATTTCTCTTGCAGCGGTAATAAGCCTGCGGATATTGTATTTATCTCTTATAACCTCCGCATAAGCCTCGGCATTGGATATTGACGGACAGTTGTTTACAAGGTCATAAAGATATGTCTTGCCTGTTGTTTCGTCAAACGAACCTGTCTGCTTAAGTTTTTCAAGCAATGTGACAAAGTCGATTTTGCCGCCGAAGTTGACCATCTCGGTCATCGTCTTGAAAATCAGCTTATGCAGTGAAACATAAAAATAATCGGGGGACTTGATGTATTCAATTACTTTATCAAAAACATCGCTTTCAAGAATAATCGCACCAAGCAGTGCCTGTTCAGCTTCGGGACTGTACGGCATATGAAGTCCGTCGTAGCTACTTGAAATTTGATTATCCGCCATTTGTCACCCCTCCTTTGCAATCGTAAATAAAATCAAGCCTCTGATACCTTAACGGTAATGTTTGCAACAATACCCGAATAAAGTTTTACATCGGCTTTGTAAGAACCGAATTCTTTAATATCACTTTCAAGAACAACCTTACGCTTGTCTATGTTGATATTATACTGTTTTTTGATTTCCTCGGCAACCTGCTTTGCGGTAATGCTGCCGAAAAGTTTGCCGCCCTGACCTGCTTTTGCTTTCATCTCAAAGGTTTTGCCCTCAAGCTGTGCTTTATAACCCTCTGCCTGCTTTTTCTCGGTAGCAATCTTAAAGTTCTTTGAGTTTTCAGCGTTTCTATATTCATTCATAGCCTGTGCATTTGCCTCTCTTGCAAGGTTCTTAGGAAGAAGAAAATTTCTTGCATATCCGTCAGAAGCATTTACAAGGTCGCCTTTTTTGCCAAGTGCCTTAACATCCTGCAAAAGTATTACTTTCATAATTGTCGTTCCTTTCTGCTATTTGCAACTTGCATCCTCAAGATTTGTATCTATAACTTCGATAAGCATCTTGAGAGCCTGTTCTTTATTTATATCACTAAGCTGTGTAGCCGACATTGTCTGATGTCCGCCACCGCCGAGCTTTTCCATAATAATCTGCACATTTACAGCGCCAAAGCTGCGTGCGGAAATACAAATTTTACCACCGCTTTCATAAATTACAAAAGAGGCTTTTACATTTTCAAGCGTGAGTAATTCGTCCGCTGCCTGTGCAGAGGCAAGTCTTACATCACCGTCAGCGCCCTTTGCGATTGAAATTGCGCAGTTTCTGTATATTTTTGCATCGCATACTATGCTTACTTTTTCACGGTAAGTTTCAATTGAATCGGAGAACATCTGCTTTACATTGATTGTAGTAGCGCCTCTTCTCCTCAAATATGCGGCTGCTTCAAAGGTTCTTACACCTGTTTTTAAAACAAAATTCTTTGTATCAAGCATAATGCCCGCAAGCAAAGCGTCCGCCTGTGCATATCCGATTGCTTTATCATCAATGCAGCTGATAATCTCGCTGCACATTTCACACGCAGACGAAGCAAACGGCTCGTGGCAGAAAACAAGTGCGTTATCTATATAATTAACCGCTCTGCGATGATGGTCAATAACAATGACCTTTTTACATTCATCGTAAAGCTGTGGACTTTCAAGAGAATTTCTCAAATGAGTATCAACAATGATAAGCAAAGTCTTTGGTGTAACCTGTTTCATTGCCTCATCGGGGGTAATAAATATATCTTTTCCTATGTTTTTCTCTGCATAATCAATCAGCTTTTCAGCCATAGTTTTTGTTTTATCAACAACTATTTTTGAATACAGATTAAAAGATTTTTCCATAACCGACTGCATACCGATAGCCGCACCGATACAGTCAAGGTCAGAAAATCTGTGCCCCATAACAAAAACTTTATCGCAATCGTTTATCGTACGCTTGATTGCATTTGCAATAACACGCATACGCACCTTGCTGACCTTTTCGGAAGTAGCGGAAGTACCTCCGAAAAATTCGTAAATATTGTTGCTTATAATAGCAACCTGATCTCCGCCTCTGCCAAGCGCCATATCAAGCGCCTTTCTCGCATTGGTTTCGCTGTCTTTGAGAGAGTTTATGCCTCTGCACAAACCGATAGATACCGTAGCGGTATGCTGACCCGCTTTTATGCTGTGAATTTCCTGTAATATTGGGAACTTTTGTTCAACAAGTTTGTCAACATCGGTTTCTTTAAAGATAATCATATAACGGTTATTGCCGATTATCTTAAACAAAGCGTTATACTCGTTCGCCCATCTCTGCAAGAACGACTGAACATTCAGAGAAACCTCGGAATAAATTTCATCGGATTCGTTTGAAAAGTCATCGCTGTTATCAAAAGTAATAATCGCTACACAAGGACGGGTTGCATTGTACTCACGCATAATTTGCCTGTAATATGTATTCTCCACAAAATAACAAACATATCCCTCGTTTGTAGAAATGACAAAGCCTACAAATTCATTGCCGTTGCAGGCGGTTTCAAATGTATCGTGGTCGGCGACTTCTGTTATTTTCTTGCCGCCTATGTAAGGCGAAATAATATCGCCTTCGGGATTTTTACCGTTGCAGAACTGCTTTCTGAACCTTGTATTGCTCCAAATTATCTCCCCCTCTGCACCAAGCACCGTGACGGGAATTTTGTATTTATCAAGAAATTCGGGATTAAATCCGTTGATTTTCTCGGCTGTACTGCGAACGGTGGTAGCTATATAGTTACGAAAGCGAAGGGTCGAAACGACAACTATACCTGCGGTTACAACCGACACGGCAATCTCAATGTAGCAAAGCACCGGGTCATAGCTGTATGATGCAAAAGACATAGCAAGCATTGCAACCGAAAATATAACAAATGTCGGCATAGTCGTAAAACTTTTCTTCTTCAATTCAAACCCTTCCTTTCGTAGATTTTTAATTATACTTCCTGTAAAATCGGAAGAATCATTGGGGTTCTGCGTGTTTTTTGTGAGATAAGTTTGGAAACATCATCTTTAATTCTGTTCTTGATTATACCCCACTCATGAATGTTGTTGTCTGCACAATCTTCAAGAATGTTGTTTGCAACCTGTCTTACCTCGTCAAGCAAACCCTCGCTCTCACGAACATATACAAAGCCTCTTGATACAATATCAGGGCCGCTGATAACATGACCATCATAAACATCTAGAGATGCAACGATAATGATAAGTCCGTCCTGTCCGAGGTGCTTTCTGTCACGAAGTACAATACTTCCGACATCACCTACTCCAAGACCGTCAACAAATACCTTTCCCGCAGGTACGGCAGGCAATTCTTTCATATAGTTTTCGTTGATTTCAATGCAGCTGCCGACATCGCCGATATAAATATCTTTTCTGTCCATACCGAGGAACATAGCAAGATCGGCGTGTTTTCTTAGGTGCTTTTGCTCGCCGTGAACAGGGATAAAATACTTCGGTTTTACAAGTTTATGAATAATCTTAAGTTCTTCCTGACAAGCATGTCCCGAAACATGAACTTCATACATTGATTCGTAAACGACCTTACAGCCCTTTTTGAGGAGTTCGTCAACAACATTTCCGACTGTTTTTTCGTTACCGGGAATAGGATTGGCAGAAATGATAATAAAGTCACCCTCGCCGACCATAACTTTGCGGTGGTCTGAATATGCCATTCTTGACAACGCACTCATCGGTTCGCCTTGACTGCCTGTAGTAACAAGAACAATTTGCTCTCTCGGGTATCTGTCAAGCATATCAAGGTCAATTAAAATATTTTCAGGCACGCTAAGATAGTCGAGCTCGCTTGCTACAGCCATATAATTGACCATACTTCTGCCCGAAAAAGCTACTTTTCTTCCGTATTTTTCCGCACAATTAATAATCTGCTGTACTCTGTTTACATTTGAAGCAAAGGTAGCAATAATAATTCTGTCGTGCTCCGCTCTTCTGAAAAGATTGTCAAAACTATCCGAAACCGTGCGTTCGGTCTGTGTGTAACCGGGACGCTCTGCGTTTGTGCTTTCAGCAAGAAGAGCCAATACGCCCTCATCGCCTACACGGGCAAAAGCCGACAAATCAATCATATCGCCTGTAATAGGTGTGCAGTCAATTTTAAAGTCGCCTGTATGCACAATTGTGCCTGCGGGTGTGCGGATAGCAAATGCAACCGCATCCGGAATTGAGTGGTTTACATGGATAAACTCAACACTCATACAGCCGAGTTTAATTGTTTCGCCTGCATTAACTCTGTTAAGGCTTGACTCATTATAAAGGCTGTGTTCCTTGAGTTTGTTGCCTACAAGTCCGAGAGTAAGCGCAGTTCCGTAAATCGGAATATTCACCCTGCCAAGTAAGAACGGAAGTCCTCCGATGTGGTCTTCGTGACCGTGAGTAAGCACAATACCTCTGATTTTGTCTTGATTCTGTTCGATATAAGTAAAATCAGGGATAACGAGGTCAACACCGAGCATATCTCCGTCAGGGAAAGCCATACCGCAGTCAACAAGAATTATATCGTTCTCGCACTCAATCATTGTAATGTTCTTGCCGATTTCGTTAAGCCCTCCAAGGAAAGCAATCTTTACAGACGGCTTGTTTTTAATCGGTTTAAACTGTTTTTGATAAGGCTTTTTGCGGTAATTCTTTGAATATTTAAAATTTTTATTACCGCCCTTAAAAGTACCTCCCTTAAAAGATTCGGATGCTCCCTTGCCCTGCGACGGCTTGTAAGAAGACCTTCCGTAATTTTTTTTACCTTTTGAGTACTTATTGTAGCTGTTGCTTTTTCTTCGATTATCGTACTTAAATTCTGTACTCACAAATTTACCTCCATATTTCTTAAAATTTATTAAAATTAACATTTCACACAATACAGGCATAAATTCCTTTTGTATGTATAAAAATATAAAGCCTGAAAATTCGTAATAAATACAAAGTTCTGATATAAAACGGTCATATCAGCAAAATGAAATATTAATTATTATATACAGTATAAATATATTTTGAATCCGTATTTAATACAGATTAAATCCTAATTGTAATCTTCTTTATTGTACCGCAAATCAAAGAGCAATGTCAAGCGTGTTAAAGAATTAAAAGACAATTTTAATATTACATTTAAGTAAACATTCCATATATTTCTATTTTAGTATGCTCAATATTTGAATTTTAAAATCATAATTACGGAAGATTTTAAAATTAAGAATTATGATTTAATAAATTCCGTAAATAATATAATTAAATTGAAAAAATAAACATAAAATATGGTTGCATTTGGTGATTTTGCGTATTATAATATAGGTTGAACATCAGCTAAGGAGAATTGCAAATGAAACAAGTTGAAATTTTTACAGACGGAGCTTGCAGCGGCAATCCGGGACCCGGTGGCTGGGGTGCGATTTTGAGATATAATGAGCACGAAAAAGAAATCTCGGGAGGAGAAGCCGTCACCACAAACAACCGTATGGAAATTAGTGCCGTAATCGGTGCGCTTTCACTCCTTAAAGAGCCTTGCAATGTAACTCTGTACAGCGATTCTCAATATGTTTGCAACGCATTAAAGCTCGGTTGGGCTAAAAAATGGAAAGCAAACGGTTGGATGCGCAACAAAAAAGAAAAAGCGCTTAATCCCGAGCTTTGGGACAAGCTGCTGTCTTTATGTGACATTCATAATGTTGATGTTGTATGGGTAAAAGGTCACGCAGGACATCCCGAAAACGAGCGTTGCGACCGTTTGGCGGTTGCCGAGGCGCACAAGTTTTCAAAAGCCTGACTGACCGATTTTTATATAGATATAGATAGGAGATTATCAAGTATGAGATATATTTATGCAGACAACTCCGCTACAACAGCTATATCGCCTACAGTGCTTGAAAAAATGATGCCTGTACTCACCGAGTACTACGGCAACCCGTCAAGCCTTTACAGAATAGGCGGTAAAGCCAAGGAAATTCTTGAAAACTCAAGAGAAAATATTGCAAAAAACCTTGGTGCTGCTAATGCTAATGAGATATACTTCACCTCAGGCGGCAGTGAATCTGACAACTGGGCATTAAAGGGCGTTTGCAGAGCCCTTAAGGCAAAAGGCAAAAAACACATTATCACTTCTAAGTTTGAGCATCACGCTATTCTTCACACATGCCAGACTCTTGAAAAAGAGGGCTTTGAGGTAACTTACCTTGATGTGTACGAAAACGGTATTGTTCATCCCGAAGATGTAGAAAACGCTATCAGAGAAGATACAGCTATTGTATCTATTATGTATGCAAACAATGAAATCGGTACTATCCAGCCAATTACCGAAATCGGAGCAATTTGCAAAAAGCACAAAGTAATTTTCCATACCGACGCTGTTCAGGCTGCCGGCTATGTAAAAATAAATGTTCAGGAGCAGAATATTGATATGCTTTCAATGACTGCTCATAAATTACACGGACCTAAGGGCATCGGACTTCTCTATGTAAGAAGAGGTATCAGATTAGAGAATTTAATTGACGGCGGTGCTCAGGAAAGAAATAAAAGAGCCGGTACAGAAAATGTTGCGGGAGTAGTAGGACTTGACGCAGCTCTTCAGGAAGCCGTTGACACAATGGACGAAAGAAGAGAGCATCTTGAAAAATTGCGTGACAGACTTATTGACGGACTCCTCAAAATTGAGCGTTCAAGAGTAAACGGCGACAGAGTTCACCGCTTACCCGGTAATGTAAATATGTGCTTTGAGGGCATTGAAGGCGAAAGCCTGCTCTTAAGACTTGATATGAACGGAATTTCGGCGTCTTCGGGTTCAGCTTGTACTTCGGGTAGCCTTGACCCAAGCCATGTTCTTCTCGCTATCGGTCTACCTCACGAAATCGCACATGGCAGTATGCGTCTTACTTTCTCGGCAGAGCTTACAGACGAAGATGTTGACTATATGCTCGAGGTTATTCCGCAGGTTGTAACATACTTAAGAAATATGTCACCTCTCTGGGAAAAAATTAAAAAGCAAGAGGCTCAAGAAGCCCTTAATAAATAAACAGGAGGCTTAGTTATGGCTTATTCAGAAAAGGTAATGGACCACTTTGCCAACCCAAGAAATGTTGGTGAAATTCCTGATGCCGACGGCATCGGTGAAGTTGGTAACTCAAAATGTGGCGACATTATGAAAATGTATATCAAAGTTAAGGACAACACTATTGTAGATGTTAAGTTCAAAACTTTTGGTTGCGGTGCAGCTATTGCTACAAGCAGTATGGCAACAGAGCTTATCAAGGGTAAATCTATTGATGAGGCTTTAAAACTTACAAACAAGGCAGTTATGGAGGCTCTTGACGGACTTCCGCCTGTAAAGGTTCACTGTTCTGTACTTGCCGAGCAGGCTATCAAGGCTGCTCTTGCAGACTACTACAAAAGAAACGGTATCGACCCAACACCTATCATAGGTGAAATCGGCGACTGCGACGATTGTCATTGCCATTAATCAAAATTTTAGGACAGGCTTTGTGCCTGTCCTTTTTTGTTGTTTCTTTATCAAAAGTTGAGATAAATTATAATTTAGCGGAGTGTAGGTCGGGCATTAAAATTTAGCTAACGCTAAATTATCCTCCCAAAAACAAAAAAGTTTACTCAATTTTTTCAAAAATTGCGGGTTTGGGCAGCGCCCATAAAATCTTCCGATACAACAATTTATCAGGCGCAAACAGCCACGCTGTTTGCGTGCTAAAACTAAGTTTTGTTAAAACAGGCGACAGCCTTTTATAAAAGAAATGATTAACTTTTCATTATATAACGAATAGCTTTTCTTTTTGCTTTCGCATTTAAAGACTAACGCCGTTGTATTCAAGCCGCCAAACAGCGAGCTGTTCGGCTATCGTTAGCTTGCATAAACGGAAAGTATTTGTGGGCTTTGCCCACACCCACGACCTTTGAAAAGGTCGACCAAACTTTTATAATTGTTTGGTAAATCATTTCGCTAAACAATAATTTATCTAAATGAATATTATTTACAAAACTGAAAATAATAATATCGGTGATGAAAAATGTATAAAGATATGCCGTTAGGCTTTGTAAATGCACTTGCAAAAAATGAAAGTGCAATGCAAAAATTTGCTCAAATGGAAAAAGACGAAAAAGAAATCGTGCTTGAAAAAGCGCACAATGTTTCATCCAAACAGGAAATGCAAAACCTCATCAACAGCATAGGCTCATAACTAAAGACGGTCTTTCGACCGCCTTTTTTCTTTAAAATAATTACAAATTTGAACTGTTATCAAAGCGTTTTCGTAAAAGTTTTAAAGCCTTGGTTTCAATTCTGCTTACATACGAACGGGAAATATTCAATTTCTGTGCAATCTTTTTCTGCGTAAGCGGCTCGCTCCCGTCAAGTCCGTAGCGCATAACAATTATCATTTTTTCCCTTGGTGAAAGTTCTTCGTTAATAAACTGACTGAGCTTTTTACTGTTGAGTTGAAAATCAATCTGCTCAAGTATATTGTCATCAACCGCCATTATATCAAGCAAAGTCAGCGGATTTCCGTCCTTATCGCTGTCAATCGCTTCGTTGAGTGAAATATCCTGCGCCGTCTTTTTAGCATTACGGAAATGCATTAATATTTCATTCTCGATACATCGTGACGCATAACTTGAAAGCTTAATTTTTTTGCTTATGTCATAGGTATTTATCGCTTTTATAAGTCCGATAGTGCCGATTGACACAAGATCATCTTGTTCACTCTGATTGCCGTAATATTTTTTTATAATGTGTGCCACAAGCCTTAAATTATGTTCAACAAGAATATTTCTCGCCTCTATATCCCCTTTTGCACTCCGCACAAGATACTCGTGCTCCTCTTTTTCGGAAAGAGGTTTTGGAAAAGAGCCGTTTCCGCAGATATGAAGAATAAAAAAGCAAAGGTACTGCCCCAGAAAATTAATTAATTCAATCAAAAAATCACCCCTGACAATGCTTATAATCGGATTTATACCTAATTATAAGTATTCAGTCAGGAGTGAGATTTTGCTTGTACCCACCTAAATATCGTAAGAAATAATTTTTTTATTCTTAATTACAATTTCTTTGTTGCAAATATCTTTTGCCGCCATTTTATGAGAAATCAAAATACAAGTTTTATCTTTGAGTGTTTTAAGATTTTTAAGCAGTTGAACTTCTGTTTCGGCGTCAAGTGCCGAGGTTGCCTCATCAAAAATAATAATCGGAGAATTACAGTAAACCGCTCTCGCAATCGCAATTCTTTGTATCTGACCCTCCGACAAGCCCTTTCCGTTCTCACCCACGACAGTATCAAGTCCATTTGGCAATCTGTTTATAAAATCATAAGCGCAGGCAATTTTCGCAGACTCAATAATTCTTTCGTCATCGGGATTATTCGATACAAATGCAATGTTATCTCTGATTGTACCAGAAAGCAGAAAATTACCTTGCGGCACATACGAAAACATACATCTTATATTTTTATCGACAAACACATTTTCTCCGTTTGAAAGTGAAAGATAAATCTCGCCTTTATCGGGTGAAATTACATTAAGCAAAAGCTTTGTAAGCGTACTTTTGCCTATTCCCGAAATTCCCGCAAGCAATGCAAAATCACCTTTTTTTAGCACAAGACTTGTATTTTCAAGCACATTTTCCCTGCCGTAGCTGAAAGTAATATTATCAATAACTATTTTTTCTGTCTTATCATACAGCTTTTCGGTATCAATTGCAGAATTATTTACCACATCTTCATTATCGAGATTTTCAATATCCATAAGTCGCTCCGCACTTGCAAGAGCAGAATAATATGACGGCAAAATACTGCTGATACCACGAACAGGGCCTTGAATTTGCGACACAAGCGCAAGCATAGAAGTCAATACACCGTATGTAATGGTATGTTCGCTGATTGCAAAAGCACCCCAAATTAAAGCATACATATATCCGAGGGCAAATATAAAAGAAAATCCGGTTGTGGCAACTATAGAGATATAATTTCTTATTCGTTTTATTTTAAAATTATTCTGTTGCAAATTCATAGCATTTTCAGACACCTTATTTTCAGCGCCAAAAACTTTTACCACAAGCAGACTTGAAAAAATCTCCTGAAAAAACGACCTTGTCTTACCGTCAGATTCCTGTACCGCCTTATGCAATGTTTTCATTTTTGACTTAAAAAGCAGCACAACAACAAACATCAGTGCACCACCGAAAACAAAAACAAGGCTGAAAGTTTTATCAATAGCAAACAGTACAACAAAAACACCAACCAATTTTACGATAAAATATACCATATTCGGCACTATAGAAATAATCGAACTGACTAAAACCGACACATCGCTTGTTATTCTGTTAAGTAGTTCGCCGGTGTGTATGCTTGAAATCTCATTATATTTTTTTCTGATAATATTATCGAAAATATCTTGTTTTATAGAAATTTCAAGTTTTGACGATACATTGAAAGTCAGCACCTTACTTATAATTCTTATGACAAGCTGTGCGATCGTAAGTGAAATAAGTATAATTGCGAAATACACAATTCCGCCGACATCAGAGTTAACCGCCGAATCCACAATACCCCTCGACAAAGTAGCGACCGCAACACCGAGATATGCCATTCCGCCGAAAATAAGAGACATAATTATAATACCTAAAACCTGTGGTTTGGCTTTTTTTACTATCCACTTATTGGTTTCGGAATCAAGTATTTTTTTCAGCTTTTCCATAGCTATCTCCTGTCAGTTAAAAATTTTTCGCAAATTTCCGCCGATTCAATATTCATATTGCATTTTAGCAAATAGAAATAATTTTCCTTAATCAACTTATCAGCCGTATTTAACATATATCCCGCATATTCATCATCAAGAGAAAATTTAATCGTATTTTTATATATTCTTGAAAAAATACTGTTTTTGTCAAGGACTTCAATACTGTTCTCCTCTGCCCTTTCAAGAAAAATAATGCCGCCGAGTTTTGCACGGATATTTTTATTTATGCCCGTTCCACCGTCAAAGGGCGAACCGTACACATACCAATCATTGTCAATAAATCTGATAATCGGTTTATCATCATTGATTATCTGTACATTTTCAGCGCCGAATTTTTTTTTCCACAGTTTAGTGTGCGTTGACTTGCCCACTCCCGAATCGGCAGAAAAAAGATACGCTTTGCCTTTATAAAGGATTGCAGACGAATGGAGAAATATTGCATTATATTTCAGAATTTTTTTATTGAAAGTATCGGCAAGAAAAATTGATTCCAAATTACCAAGTGTTAAGTGAGTATTTTTTTCTGCTCTTTTTCGTATATAATCCTCACGAATCGAAATTTTAATTTGAACAGGTTCGTTGCCCGAATACTCATAATTCTTTGCATTTTTTTCAAATGTCGGAAATTTAGGTCTTATATCGCTTATAATATCAGCAATTTTGTAAATTGGCATAACATCACCAAATTTTATTATATAACAAAATCTAAAAATAAGCAAGAAAAAGCACAGATGTTGCCACCTGTGCTTAAGTTTAATAATTTAGTTTTGACCGTGAGCGATAAATGTCTGAATTGCTGTAGCATCAATTATATCAATAATTCTGTCCTTGTTAAAGTCGGCAGCCTTAACAGCGTCATCTGTTAATACAGACTCACCTGCAATGTAACGCTGTAGAAGTGTTACATCATTAATATCTATCTTGCCGTCAAGATTAACATCACCCGAAATCACCTTTTTATCAAGATGAACAAAAGGAATGTTGTTCTGCTCGGCATAGCTTTCTGCAACTGTATCGTAATAGCCATATAAAGTTAGGTTAGGACAGTTGTAAAAAGCACCGTTTGCAATGTCTGTAATGTTCTTTGAAAGTGTAAGCTCGGTAAGTGCAGAGCAGTTATAAAAAGCATAGCTGCCAATAGACTTTACTGTGCTTGGAATATTAATCTTCTCAAGCGAAATGCAGTTGCCAAATGCCTGCTCGGGAATTACTGACACATTGCTGTAAATAGAAACATTCTTTAAAGCTGTGCAATCCTGAAAAGCAAACTCGCCAATGCTGTTTAGCCAACCGGGAATTATAATTTCCTCAATAGAACTGCAAGCGTAAAAAGCATATTTGCCAATGCTCTTTAATGACATTGCATTTGTAAATGAAATGCTTGTAAGCTTAGTATTGTTTGAAAATGCACGAGGAGCAATTTTTGTTACAGGGTAATCACTGATTGTGTTCGGCACTACAATATCGGTAGTACGATTATTATAATCATATCCGTAAATTACCGCCTCAGAATTTTCAATCAAATAATAAAAACCGTCTTTACTTACAAGGTATGAGTCTGCACTAAACTGAACGGCAGACATTAAAAGCAATGATAAAGCTAAAACAAAAACAGAAAGCTTTTTTGCAATGGTTTTAATCATAAAAATCACCTTTTATAGTAAGGCAGTCAAAAGACTGCCTTACCAAAATTATGTGTTATTATTAGAGGTCGCCCTCTTCACCGCCGGATTCGTAACCTGGATTCTCAGGATTGCTATATTTTAAACCAGGGTCATCGGTTCCGCCACCAGCAAGAATATCCTCAAAAGAGAATTTTTGAATCTCAATTTCAGGGGAAATATAAGATTTTTTCATAATTGCCTCCTTTTCTATTGCTTAACCTTCATATGTCTTATTGCCAACATTGAAGAATTTGAATTCCTGAGGAGCAGAAACGCTATATTCATCAGTAGTAGCATTGTAAATGTATGAGTAAGCAAGTATTGTGAGATTCTGGTTGTTTTCAGTGTTGTTTACATTCCAGCTATATTCAAGTCTGTTCTTGTTATCAAGATTTTTCTTGTTAAGCTTGTAGTTGTAAACCTTAGCGTCACCCATTGTCTTATCTGATAAGTTGCCGCTGTTAAGAGCCTTAACTTTTGCAAGTAAATCAGACTCATCTACTGTGAACTTATCAGTAGCGTCAGCAGCTGAACTGTGTTTGCTGTTTACAACAAATACTACACCGCAAACTACATCTTTATTAATGTCAGCACAAAGCTTTTTACCGTTGTAATTATAAGAAACTGCAAAGTCAGCATATACCTTATCTCTGCCTGGATCATACTGGTTTCTTGAATACTCAAGGAACTGCATTGTGGCAGATACACCTGACTTAGAAGCGTCAACATCTTTACCGTAGCAAGCGGTAATGAGATAATTGTCATAAGCAAGGAAGTTAAACTCTCTTGTATAACACTTAGCTACTTCAATGCCGTTGCTGTCATCAGTCTGGATTGTCCAGTAACTGAACTTTTCACCATTAGCATTTGTTTCAGGAGCAACAATGAGGTAATCCTCATCATTAGTACTCTGAGTTGTTGAGCCTACAAGATTCTTAGGTGTAACGAGTGAAGCATAGTTTACTGAATATGTCTGCTTTGGCTTATCATTGCCTAAGTCGGCTGTAACAGTTACAAAACCGTTGTCATACTTAGCAGGAACAGTAGCTGTTACTGAGAGCATAGCGTTGGTTGTAGGATAAACGACATTGTTAAGATCCCATGTGATAGACTGTACAAAGTTGTCTTCGTATGGTGCAACCTTTAAGAGGAATGACTCCTTAAACTTATAAGAACCGTCAACCTCATCAAAATACTTGTCAATGTCAGAACCATAGAATGTGCCTTTTACTGTGTAAGTTTTCCACCAATTCTGATTAATAGCACCTGCAGGAATCTGCTCCTGTTTAAAGCCGTTATTATTATAATACTCTCTGCTCTCGTAGCCAAGATACTTAAATGTTACATTGTAGTTAAATACATCAGCTGTAAAGTCAGTGTAAAGATTTATTGTATTAGTTTTGAACTTCTGACTAGTAGTATCAAACAATTCGGAAAGCTTTGCAGAATATGATTTATTTTCCTGATTATATTCCCATACTGTATCATCAGTTGCTTTTGTATATGTGTAAGTACCGGCATTATTTGTCTGGCGGTATGTTTCACCTACATTGCAATGTGAATCAGCAACAGGATTCATAGTGATAGTGATTGTATAATCACTTCCATTAGTTAAGTTTGCAAGGATTTCTTTAAGTTCTGCATTTCCCTTTAATGTCAAACTACTAATATCAGACTTAGATGTATAAACTACCTTATTGTTGCTATCAGTAATAGTAAGAGTAAATGTTGTTTTACCGGTACCGTTACTTGCTGCAGGAACCGGATTTGGAGCTGTGCTGTAAGGGTTGTAGTTAAATGTAATATTTGACTCAACTTCAGGCAACTTAAGATCTGAATAGTAGTTAAGAGCCATTACAGTCTGCTTGTCATTAACAAAGAGGTCTGAAACCTTAACCATATAAGTTATAGTTGCAGGAGCATTAGCAGGACATTCCTTATCGTAATAATCACCGTTAGGCTCTTTTTTCAATGTAGAAACACCGCTTGCAACCTCCGGATAGTAGAAGTTAAGGAAGTGTGACTTAGCATATGACTGAGTATAGAGTGTTACCTCAATATAAGAACCATCATTTTTGTTTACAATATTTTCAAGTGTTACTGAACCGGCATCACTCTGTGTAGCAACAGCCTGAGAAGCAACAGGATTGCCGTTAGCGTCAAACACTTTAGCTGTTACAGAGAAAATACCAAGACCGTTATGTGAATCAGGACCTGTATATTTTGAATGAGTTATTGTTACAAAACCTGTAGGATATGGCTCATACATTGCATAAAGCTCTGTATTTGTACCTACAGTATATGTTGCGTTAAGGTCTGTAAGGTTAAGATCTGTGTAACCTGTAACTTTACCGTCTGCACCATACTTTGGTGTAGCCCAACCTATAAACTTATACTGAGTACCGTTAGTAGCGTTCAATGTAATGATTGTATTTCTTTCTACAGAATCAGAAGCTAAGTTAGTGTGAGTAGAACCAACGCTATCCGTATAGTCAAAGGAAGCTGAGCCGCCTGTTACCTTACCGGTAATTTTAGAATCACCAGAAGGCTTATCAACTGTCCAAACATCATTTTCAGAATTTCTGTAAATGATACCAACATTTACATCCAGCTTATCGGTAGAACGAGCATAGTACCAACGACCGTCAATACGATAACCTGTGTTTTTAGGTTCAACAGATGTTGAAGCACCCATTCTGTTTTCATAAGAAATTTTAGCACTGTTATACTTTAAACCGGCTTTTACAATAGCTTGATATGCTTCTGTCTGCTCAGAAGGAGTTGCCTCAGTAAAGTTGCCGTGTTCGTCAACAGAACCTCTTGGAATAAAGTCAGATGGCATGCCCTGAGTAACATAATCTCCGGCGGAATTATATACATACCAAATAGTTGACCATTTGTTATTAATTGTACCTATTTGCATACTCTGGTTACCAACAGAAATAATCTGGAGTGGTTCAGCAGTATTAAGGCCGGTATTATTATTATTCTTAGCAGTTTCATTTGTATAACCAAGAATACTTACAAGCTCACCGTCAATGTTGGTAAGATCTTCATAATCTGTAGCAGTTTTATCAATAATTGTAGTACCTGCCATAGGTTTGTTATTTGTAGCATTATTAACAAGTAACTTCTGGTTTGACTCGGTTTTATCAGCGTAATACTTTACATCAAACTCAACGGTATCGTATCCCATACTGGTAAGCTTTTCAAAGTCATCATAGTCGTATGTCTGGTTATTATGTAACTGAACTTCGTTTAAGAAGAGCTTATGAACATCTTCGTTTTCGTAGTAGTTGTTATTAGTAATACCTAATACCTGTTTGGTTTTATCACAAGTAAATTTACCGTTAACATTAGTATAAGCGTACTTAGAAACCTTAGCGGCAAATCTGCCCTGAGAGTCACGCATCATAAGCTGACCGGGATAAGCACCGTCCATATTAATGTCTGTATCATTATACCAAGAATAAATTGAAATTGAATTTCCCCAAGGTGTCTGGAGTGACTCTGGAGCATTGGTGTAGATAGTAATATAGTTACCGTCTGCCTCAATTACTTTATTATAGTAAATTGGAGTGATTTCAAGATCCTTTGTTACAGTAATAGGTGAAGCAGTCTGATAAACATTATTGCCGTTATCTACTACATCTACCTTTTCGCCGTTTACAACAAAAGCATATACATAATAGCCAAGGTCTGCCTCTTCTTTGTTTACAGTACATGATACAGTAATCTGCTCTTTATCATTAACAACATAAAGATTATAGAAATCCTTAACACTTGTTTTGAGAGGTTTGTCACCACTCAACAAGGAAATAGTTGTTGTACCAAATTTATGACCAACTTGGCTACCCATTGTAGCGTAAACCTTATGAGAATTAGCCGGAGCTACAAAATATGTACCATTGATGATATATGTCTGTGTTTTAGAATTGTAAGTTACCTCGATATTAGTAATATCGTCAGTATTTTGGAACTGAACCAGTGGGAAATGTTTTCCGCCCCATTCTTTATTTTGAGCTTGTTTTACATAATTCTTAAAGTGATCATCAACTTTCACCGTAAAGGTGCTGTTGTTAGGAACTAAACCAGAATTTTTACCGTCTGTTGAGAAGGATAAAAACTGAGTATTATTTGATGAAATTGCAGAAACAGGGAATGTTACAGAATATGTACCATTGTTCTCATATACTGGATAGTTTGTTTTATATTTACCAGCGCTATCCTGAGAAAGTGCCTGATCAGAATCTGATAACATAAACTTCCAATCTGAAAGAGTGCCCGGGTGCTCTTCAAAAGTTGCAGTTACCTTTACATCGCCAACAACATTAATTGTAATTGAAGTTGAGAAAGAGTCCTGACCAGTTGCAAATACTACATTGCTTTCATTGTCAAATTCCCAACCGCTGAATACATAGTCTTTGACTGCATTAGCTTTAAGTGTGATAGTTGAGTTAGACGCAACAGAAATAGCAGAAGAAGTTGTGCCTTCGGCAACTGTGCCTGCTGTACCGTTGTAAGTATAACTTACATTACCACCATTATTGCTTGCAACAATAATGTTATGATTTTCAATCTTTTCATATGTAAGATAAACAGTTACTGTTGTGCCGGTTACAGAAGAAGCATCAAGAGTATAAGTATCACCAGTAGCGAACTTACCTTCAAACTTCCACTTAGGGAAGTAACCGTCAACTGACTTAGCTTTGAATGTTACAGAAGTGCCGGGTTTTGCATTTACAGACTGAACAGTTTCGTCAGTATTTGTTACAATATTGCCTGTTTCGTTATCTGTGTATGAATAAATGTAAGCTGCACTGCCATCTACAAGGTCTGCATTTAATTCAACAGATACAGGATCGGCAACAGCATATTCCCACTTAATTTTACCGTTACTTATTCCGGCAGTAATGTCAAATGTAATTTTAATTTCGTTATTTGCCTGACCAAGAATACCCCACTTATCACCACCGCTTTCTACAACAGTTTTAGTAGAGTAGGTATTTTCACTAAGTTCTTCATAAGATGCAGACCAATATACTTTACCTGTATTTTTATCAGTAATGGTAACATATAAATGATCTGTAGGTGTCATCGTACATGTATAAATGCCATTAGATTCTTTGGTAAATTTATAGTTATTACTTGTAGTTAAATCATTACCATTCATGTAACCTGTTACATAGAATTCATAATCGTTTTCAGTACTGTTTTCAGTAGTAATATCAATGGTAACATCATCAGTACCAGCAGCTAAAGTATAAGTACCGCTTGTACCAAGATCAGTACTACCCTGCATTACTTTTGAAAGTGAATAGCCACTGTTAGGTGTAACTGTAAGTGTATAATCTTTATCATTATCAACAGTAACAGCAGTGCCGCTTGTAAGAGTATTGTCACCAAGTTTTACTGTAGCATTGCTAAAATTAACAGTTACTTTGTGAGTAGTATTAGAATCTGCATATGTTCCCCATTCACCAGTAAAATATTTTGTATTAGAAACCCATCCAGTGGATACATATTCGTTACCGGTAGCTTCAGATGCTTTTAAATTATAAGATTGATTCCATAACATATCGCCCCAGCCGTTTTCAGTTTGAGCTTTGTCCATACGGCAAAAAATTACATTGGCATAACTCCCCGGGACTGTAACGCTATAAATTTTATTATCATCGGGAACAGCAGTACAATCTACCCAAGCATTGTCAGTATCACTATTAAAGAAATATGCAGCCCATCGCTCATTGCCTTGATTTATTGCTTTAGTATCAAAATACAATGTTGAACCCTTAGTAAAAGTGTCAGCCGCATTCGAAGTAACCATACCGACAAGCATAGTCGAAAGCATCATCATAACAGCAAGCACAATAGAAATCGACTGTTTGCCAATACGCTTGAAATTCGTTTTCATTTTTATTACCTCCATTAAAAAAATTGAAACATATGAGCCGAATAAGTCTGTACCGTCCGAGAGGGAAGTTTTGCTTTGACGGCGACCGCTTTTACCGACTGACCTTCGGTGAATTTGCTGTATTCGGCAGTCAGACCGTATACTAACCCATAATTTTATTCTTTTATATTATAACATTTTTAGGTTTTTATTTCAATATTTTTTTGATGTTTTGTCGATTTTGACATTTCTTTATTAATTATATACAAAACAAATATATAATTATTGTGCAATAATAATATTTTAAATTACTTCAAAGAATTATAATTTTATAAATTTTTTATAACAAAAAATTTTTGCTGTCAATATGCATAATTTGCATTGGTTTTGCAGTTATTTGTTATAACCGCACTTTTTTAGCAATATTTTTCACAATAAAGCATTATAACAAAAGAAAAAGCCTTGCCGAAATCGACAAGACTTTTTAAAATTATGGCGGAGAGAAGGGGATTCGAACCCCTGGTACGGTGATTACCGTACACATGATTTCCAATCATGCTCCTTCGGCCAGCTCGGACATCTCTCCAAAGACAATGCCTATTATATCAAATACGCAAAGGAAAATCAAGACTTTTTTTAAAATTAATAATACTTATTATTCGCTTTCCCTTAATACCTTGTTAATATAGTTAAGCACACGCTTTTTGTCTGCGCTCCACAGGGGGGCTACAAGTATTTTTTTATCTCCGTCACCCGTAAGCCTGTGTATTACGGTGGTTTTTGGGATAACTCTAAGGCATTTTACGAGTATATCCGCATATCGCTCAAGCGACAGAACGGGCACATTGCCCTTTTCGTATTCATCGCATAAGTCGGTATCCTTTAATATGTGCAAAAGCTGTAACTTAATGCCGTCAGAACATTTGCCCGCATATTCAGCACTCTGCACTATCATATCTTCCGTTTCATTAGGCAAACCGATTATAATGTGCGTTATTACGCTTATGCCCTCCTTGTGCAGGGGCTTAACCGCATCATCATACACGCTTAAGTCATATCCACGGCGAATATAGTCTGCCGTGCTTTTATGAACTGTCTGCAAGCCGAGTTCCACCCACACAGGCTTTATTTTATTAAGTCTTGAGAGCAAATTTACGGTTTTGTCAGGCAGGCAGTCGGGACGGGTAGCGACCGACAAAGCGACAATTTCATCGGGTTCTATAGCCTCGGTGAAAATTTTTTCAAGGTACTCAACGGGTGCGTATGTATTTGTAAACGGCTGAAAGTAAGCAATAAATTTTTTACAATCGGTTTTTCTGCCGATTCTCTCTTTAGCCTCCCGAATTTGCTCGGTTATGCTGTGGTTTCTGTCGGCGGAAAATTCTCCCGAACCTCCCCTACTGCAAAAAATACACCCCCGTGTGTCTATTTTGCCGTCACGGTTAGGGCAAGTCATACCGCCGTCAAGAGAAATTTTATATACCTTTTCGCCAAAGGTGTTTTTTAAATATTCGTTTAGAGAATAATAATACATAACTGCTCCGTTTTCGGTAAAATGCAAAATGACCGACTATGTCGGTCATTGCTTTGGTTAGAAAATTTAGAAGAGGAAAATCTATGAAAACTTCTTGTTAACTTTATTGTGCTTATATAATAACCAGCTTTTGTGACGATTATATGAATAGAAGTACAAAAAAATGTGAAACTTTGTGTGATTTTTTAAAAATCTTAATTACAGCTTAGAATACAGCTTGATATACTCAAGAAATTTTGCTGAAATTTCGTCTTCAAGTTTTTCAAATTCTTTGTCAATGCCGCCGTTAAAAAATTGCTTGGTATGAATTTGCATTGCGAATTGTAAATATAAACATAGTTTATCTAAATAATTCCATATCAGAATTATATAAATCCTCTCTCGTAATATCGGCGTAAAATTCTTCGCCCGCAGCATTTTCCAAAGCCTTGATAATAAGGTTCGGATTTGCGTTGTCGGTACTGCCTGCGGAAAGTACAATTTCAAGCTCGGCAAAATCACATTTTTCCGATAAAGAATAATTTTTAATACTTTTCTTTAAATCAACAGTCTTGTAACCCGACTTTGACTTCTTTTCAAGCATAATTTCTTCGCTTTCCAAAAGTTCTTTCAGTGCGGTATATACTTTATCAGAGTTAAGATTATCATTGCTGATTTTCATATTAAACCTTGCATACGCAATTTTTCCGGCTTTCATAATCGGCTCTGTAACCGCAAAAACTCTTATGCCCTGCGGCAGGCAGGCATTAAGATTGTTGATTAATTCTTCATCGGAAATATCTTCAATCAATTTTATATCCATACACTCGTTAATTCCTCTGAATCCGAGTGAAAGCGGCAGAGGAAAAGTTGCGAACGGGTGCGGATTAAATCCCTCGGTATGCCATATCGGAGCTTTGCTCTTGTGCAATGCTCTTAACATACAGCGGTTAAGGTCGAGGTGCGATATATAACGGCACTCGTTATCTTTCTTAAACCAAACTCTTGCGTTTTTCAAAGCACACACCCTCCCCGTATTTTGCCGCACCGCAGTTGTTGCACTTCAAACGGCAATGCGGTGTTGTTGTATTTTCATATGCTTTTTTACATTCTTTAATAAGATAATCCTTAGTTACGCCGTAGTCAAGGTGATCCCACGGAAATACCTCGTCAAACGAGCGCTGACGGTTTGCGTAGAATGTCGGGTCAATGCCGCACTCTTCAAAAATATCAAGCCATTTCTGCAAGTCAAAGCAGTCGCCCCAACCGTCAAAATGAAAACCTTTTTCGCAGGCAATTTCCATTGCTTTACACAGCTTTCTGTCACCACGGGCAAATACCGCCTCAAGGTAACTTGTGTCGGCATCGTGGTAATTAAACTGAATCTTGCGGGTTGTAATGCTTTCTTTGATATGCTGTTGTTTAGCGTGCAAAGTAGGGATTGTGTCCTGTCCGTGCCACTGGAACGGCGTAAACGGTTTTGGCACAAATGATGACACAGAAACTGTTACTCTTACACCCTTTCCCTTTGGCTTATTCGGGCAATTATAATAAGTATCGACTACAGCCTGTCCGAGGTCGGCAATTGCCTTTACATCGTCCATTGTTTCTGTAGGCAACCCGATCATAAAGTACAGTTTTACAGTAGTCCAACCGCCTTCAAAAGCTGTTGCGCAGGTCTGCATAAGCTCATCATGCTGAACATTTTTATTGATAACATCACGCATACGCTGACTTCCCGCCTCGGGCGCAAATGTAAGTCCGCTCTTACGCACTGTTTTGATTTTATTCATAATATCATCGGTAAAACCGTCAACTCGCAATGACGGCAGAGAAATACTGACTTTTTCGTCCTTACTCCACTCATTGAGTTTTGTAAGCAACGGCACAATCTGTGTGTAGTCGCTTGAACTCAGCGAAGAAAGCGACACTTCGTCATAACCCGTATTCTCACACAATGCTCTGCACTGCTTATTGATAACTTCGGGAGATTTTTCTCTTACGGGACGATAAATAAATCCTGCCTGACAAAAACGACAGCCACGAATACAGCCACGGAATATCTCCTGCACCGCTCTGTCATGCACAATTTCCACAAGCGGAACTACGAAATTATCGGGATAATAGCTTTCGTCCATTTTCTTCATAAGACGCTTGTGAACAACAGACGGAGCACCGTGCTTTGGAATATACCGTTTAATTGTGCCGTCCTCGTTGTACTCAACATCATAAAGCGACGGCACATACACGCCCTCTATCTGTGCACATTCAATGAGGAACTGCTCTCTTGACTTACCCTCTGCTCTGCACTTTCTGTAAAGCTCCATAACCTCAAGGTCAACCTCTTCGCCCTCACCTATGAAGAAAAGGTCGATAAAATCCGCAATCGGCTCGGGGTTGCAGGTGCAAGGGCCGCCTGCCACAACAATCTGCTTTAAACCTGTACGCTCACAGGATTTAATCGGCACACCCGAAAGCTTAAGCATATTGAGCACATTTGTAAAACTAAGCTCATACTGCAATGTAAAACCGATAAAATCAAAATCCGATACAGGGTCGCCGCTCTCAAGTGCATAAAGCGGAATATTATTTTTAATCATTTCTTCTTCCATATCAATCCACGGCGCAAAAACTCTTTCACACCATATATACGGAATTGAATTAAACAAACTGTATAGAATTTTCATTCCGAGATGCGACATTCCCACTTCGTAGGTATCAGGAAAGCAGAAAGCAAACCTCACATCAACATCTTTTTTATTTTTTACAACTGCGTTAAGCTCTCCGCCAACATATCTGCCCGGCTTTTGAACCTTTAGCAAAAGTTTTTCTACTTCCTTGCTGACCATTGTATTACCTCCGTCAGAAATACCTGTTATTTTTAAAAACTAATGAAAGTATAATATAACCGCATACAAACAACAGCGAAAAATTATAATCCGAATTAAAAAGTATTATAAATCCCAGCACAGCTATTGGAAATAATGCGATGAAAGTTATGATATTTACTGCCTTTTCCGCCGTATGACCCGTAAATCTGCGGCTAAGCAAAATATACAATAGCTGCCCGCCGTCAAACGACATTACAGGCAGTAAATTTAAAAGACAGAGCGACAGATTTACATAAGCAAATTTTAATAAATCTGTTCCAATACATAAGTATATCAGAAAAATAATAATAAAACAAATAAAATTAGCAAACGGCCCGAAAAAGACTATAAGAAAATTCTGTAAATCACTTCTTTGCTGTCGGCTTTCATCATTTATTGCAATTTCAAACAAAGAAATGCTGATTTTCTTCGGTTTGCTGCCGAAAATCAGCATCATTAAAAGATGCCCCGATTCGTGAATGACCACAGCAAAACTGCACATTACAAATCCGCCGAATATATCAAGTATAATACAAACGGCAATCAGGCAGAGCAATGTGTATGAAACACTGAATTTAATATTGAACAGTTCAAACTTCATCGTTTGTCGCAGTACCGAAAATTTCGGATAAATTGTAATCGTCGGGAGTATTTTCGGCTATAATTGATTTGTTAAGTTCGCCGTAATACCATTGACGGGCAGCAGTGTAAAAATCGCCGCCGACAGTTTTTATAACAAACGCAGCCAAAGCAAGCAATAAACATATTATAAGCTGCATCGTAACAAGGACTTGCGTATTGTGAGATTTTTTACGCTTTTGCGGCGGTAATTCTGTATTTTGAGGACTTTCCTCTTCCGTTTCCGTATGCGCAGGAGTTGAATATTCGGGGCAAGAGGCACTCTGCCAACCGTCATCGTATGTAATTTCATTTGTAAAATTTTCTTCTGTCAAAACAACCACCTCAATGCAATATATGCACTGAGGTGGACAAAATTAACCTAACTTTTTAAAATCGCCTTTAACAAGATTTATAAAGAAACAAATCGCAATAGTAAGCGAGAAAATCTCGGCAATCGGAAATGCATACCAAACTGCTCCGATTCCCCAAATTCTTGAGAAAATAAACGCAATCGGTAAAATAAGCACAAGCTGACGGGCAAAAGACATAATAAGACTTCTCATTCCCTTGCCGACTGCCTGGAACAAGGTGGTAAAGATAATACCCGCTGCGGCAGGAATAAAGCAAAGACTTATAATTCTGAACGCAGGCACGCCGATCTTCATAAGTTCCTCTGTGCCGCCGAACATTGAAATAAGCTGTTCCGGGATTATCCACATTGCCAATGTGCCTAAAGTCATAATAATTACGCCAATTATAATACCACGCTTGAGTGCGGAATATACACGCTTGCGGTTTCTTGCGCCGTAGTTGTAACCGATAATCGGCATAACGCCCTGGTTAAGTCCAAAGCAAGGCATAAATACAAAGCTCTGCAATTTATAATAAACACCGAGAACCGTTACCGAAGCCTCGGAAGCGGCAAGAATACCGTTAAGTCCTACAATCATAATCGAACCTATCGACTGCATAATAATAGACGGGAAACCAACGGCATATATGTTTTTTACAGTCTTCATACTGAATTTAAATTTTCTGAATGTAATTTTAATTAAATGAGATTTCAAGAAAATTATCAGAAGTGCAAAAATCATACTGCAAAACTGACCGAATACCGTTGCAACAGCTGCTCCTGTAACACCGAGTTGAGGGAACGGACCTATACCGAAAATCAAGAGCGGGTCAAAAATAATATTAATTACCGCTCCCGTGAGCTGAAACAACATCGGAAAAATCATATTGCCCGTAGCCTGCAAAGTTTTTTCGATTGTAACTTCTATAATCGCAAAGAGCGAAAAGCAGAGAACCACTGTAAGGTACTGTGTACCGTATTCTATGATATTTTCGTTGGTTGTATAAAGCATCATAAAAGGTCTTGAAATCACAATACCGAGGACAAGAAATATTGCGTAGCTGAAAAAACTTAACAGCAGACCGTGGGTTGCAACCTCGTTTGCCTCTTTAAAATTCTTTTCGCCAAGTCGTCTTGAAACAAGTGAGTTAATACCGACGCCCGTACCGACCGCTACAGCAATCAAAAGCATCTGCAACGGATAAGCAAGTGAAGTGGCATTAAGTCCTTCCTGACTGTACTGCCCGATAAAAATACTGTCAACTACATTGTACATTGCCATAATTGTCATTGAAAAAATTGCAGGCAACGACATAGTAAGTATCAGTTTTGTCATGGGCATAGTGCCCATTTTGTTTTCTTTTACATTTTCCATTCGTTTCTGTTTCCTTTCCTAACCTTAAATATTCATTTATTTTCACTTTTAGCGATAAAACGCTTTTTGTATATCAAAAAAATAAAAAACATTATTAATGTGCCGAAAATCACACCCGAAAAGTCGAGCAGTACATCTGTAATCATTCCCGCTCTGCCCTCTACATTAAGTTGTATGGTTTCGTCACAGACCGCAGTCGCAAGTCCGCAAAACATTACATTTATATAGTATTTATACGGTTTCAGTTTGTCAAAAGCAAATGCGCATGACATAAGCATTGCTCCTATTGCCGTATATTCACAGAAATGAGCGGATTTTCTCACTATATGGTCAGTAAGTTCGGGAGTAAAACCTAAAAAGTCTAAAATTTTCTGCAAAAATTCAAGTACATTTCCGCTTTCTTCCGATGATATATCAGCAGGCATCGAGGAATGAATAAATGCAAATGCCACAAGGGCTATCGTTATTATAATTAAAATCGCTTTGGCTTTTTTGCCGCAACTGTATGTAGCCATTTTTAGTCACCTCGTATTATTTTACACAAATCTGCATAATATGTCAATCGACAAATAAAGGAATGGTTATATTTTAAATGTATGTTAAAATTTTGCGTAAAAGCTGTAGTTTTTTAGATAAAAAATAAATTGCAATATATATCGGTATCTGTTATACTATTTTAGTACTTTTATTTTGAAAGGAGTATTGTTTTGTTAAACTATATCTTAGTGTTTTTGATTTCTATGGTTCCTCTTATTGAGCTGAGAGGTGCCGTTCCGTTCGGTGTAGGAATGCAGCTTGATTTATTCTGGGTGTATGTCCTCGCTATCTTAGGTAATATGTTGCCCGTACCTTTTATATATTTCTTTGCAAGAAAAATTCTTGTATGGGGCAGCGACAAAAAATTTATAGGAAAATTCTTTAAATTCTGCCTTGAAAAAGGCGAAAAGGGCGGTAAAAAATTGCAGGCAAAAGCTGGCAGAGGTTTGTTCTTCGCTTTACTTTTATTCGTAGGTATTCCTCTCCCGGGTACAGGCGCCTGGACAGGTACACTTGCCGCAAGTATGCTCGATATGGACTTTAAGTCAAGCGTAATTGCAGTAATGCTCGGTGTAATTCTTGCAGGTATAATTATGGGACTTGCAAGTATGGGCTTATTCGGCGGATTAAGCGCAATTTTTGCTCCAAAATAAAAACCGACGGGCAGCTTTGGCTGCCCTGTTTTTTAGGATGATTACTTTGAAAAATACAAATTATGATATAATAACGGTCGGTGCGGGTGCTGCGGGACTTGCGGCGGCTATATCGGCAAAACGAAATAACAGAGATTTAAAAATAGCAATTCTTGAGGCTCAAAGCAAAGCAGGCAAAAAAATTCTTGTTACAGGCAACGGCCGCTGTAATCTGACAAACACCAATGTCAGTAAAGAATTTTATCACGGCAGTTTTGATGTTTCTAAAATCTTAAACAGATTTTCCGCAGAAAAACTTATAAATTTCTTTTCAACCTTAGGTCTTGTATGCGACACAGAAACAAACGGACTTGTTTATCCTCATTCAAGACAAGCAAGTGCCGTGCTTGATGTTTTGCTTATGGAAATTAAAAGGCTGAAAATCGAAATCATATGCGACTGCAAAGTTGAACTTATCCGTAAAAAAGGCGAATTTTTCAATATCAAAACCTCGAACGGAGAATACACCGCCAAAAAAGCAGTTATGTCATGCGGCGGAAAGGCCTTTCCTGCAGCAGGCGGCACAGGGCTCGGACTTGATGTTATAAAAAATCTCGGTCATAAAATCACGCCGTTATTCCCTGCCCTCTGTCCTATTCAGGTCAAAAATGATTTTATGAAAAGTCTTAAAGGAATCCGTGCTAAAGCGGAAGTTACTCTTTATGACGGCGAAAAAGCAATAAAAAGCGAAATCGGCGAAGTACAGTTTACGGATAATGCACTTTCGGGAATTTGTGTGTTCAATCTCACAACTCTTTTACCCAAAACCAAAAATCCGATTATTTCCGTAAATCTTACAAAAGATTATTCGTATATAGAATTATTAAATTTACTTTATGACAGAAAAAAGCTGTTTGCAAATGAACCACTCGAAGAGTTTTTCACGGGTCTTTTTCATAAAAAAATAGGAACAGCACTTATTAAAAGCATTACAAACAAAGCATTGACAGAAAGCTGTAAAAAGTTAAGCGACAAAGAACTAAAATCACTTGCGAATTTAATTCAAAATTGGAAATTTGAATGTAAACAATGCAAAGATTTTTCAAAAGCGCAGGTAATGCTCGGCGGCGTAAACGGAAACGAAGTAAACGGCTATACATTTGAAAGCAAAGTTGTAAAAAATCTATACATCTGCGGCGAAGCACTCGATGTTTGCGGAGATTGCGGCGGATTTAACCTGCATTTTGCTTTTGCAAGCGGTATTATAACAGGAGAAAACCTATGATAAGAATAAGCAATATACATTTACCTCTTGACTACACAAGCGAAACCGTCTTAAATAAAGCGGCAAAACTTATTAATGTAGATAAAAAGTTTTTTAAAAGCTGTACGATTTTCAGACGCTCGATTGACGCAAGAAAAAAGGATAATATATTTTTTCTTGCAACCGTTGACGCAGAACTTTTTGTAAACGAAGAAAAGATATGCAAAAAATTTAAAAATGCCGAAATAGCAGAAAAATATGAATATACTGTTGAAAAATTCAGAGGTACGGTCAGCCCTGTGGTAGTCGGAGCAGGCCCTGCAGGATTATTTGCCGCACTTATACTTGCACAGAGCGGTGCAAATCCGATTTTAATCGAGCGTGGCAGAGATGTAGATACCCGAACGGAAGATGTACATAACTTTTGGAAAAACGGTATTCTTGACACAACAAGCAATGTACAATTCGGCGAAGGCGGTGCCGGAGCTTTTTCTGACGGCAAACTTACCACAGGCACTAAAGACACCCGTCAGCGCAAGGTACTTATTGAATTTGTAAAACACGGAGCGCCTGACGAAATTCTTTACAATGCAAAACCGCATATCGGAACGGACAAATTAAGACCGACAGTTAAAAGCATAAGAAATGAAATTATCCGCCTCGGCGGAAAAGTTATGTTTGAAACAAAGCTTATCGGATTTTCAGCAAAAGACAATTCTGTTACAAGTGCGGAAATTGAGCATAACGGAACTAAACAAACCATTGATACCAATGCAATTATCCTTGCAATCGGACACAGCGCCAGAGATACTTTTGAAATGTTAAATGAAAAAGCTATACCGATTGAGGCAAAAGCATTTTCTGTCGGCGCAAGAATTGAGCATCACAGAGAAATGATTGATAAATCACAGTACGGCAAATTTGCAGGCAACAAAGCGCTTGGCGCAGCAAGCTACAAGACAAATGTTCACCTTGAAAACGGCAGAGGCGTATATACATTTTGTATGTGCCCGGGCGGAAAAGTTGTAAATGCCTCAAGCGAAGAAAACCGACTTTGCACAAACGGAATGAGTGAATTTGCAAGAAATGAAGAAAATTCAAATGCCGCCTTACTTGTCGGGATTACACCTGCCGACTATCAATCGGAAAATCCGCTTGCAGGAATGTATTTTCAGCGTGAGCTTGAGCATAAAGCATTTGTTGCCGGAGGAGAGAACTTTAATGCTCCGGTTCAGCGTGTATGCGACTTTATTGAAAATAAGGCAAGTACAAAAATCGGTGATGTAAAACCGTCTGTAGGTCCCGACTTTACACCGACCGACCTTAATAAATGTCTGCCTGATTTTATAACAAACTCAATGCGACAGGCAATAGTGCAAATGGATAAAAAATTACACGGTTTTTCATACGGTGACGCTGTGCTGACAGGTGTTGAAACCCGCAGTTCATCGCCAATCAGAATTATGAGAAACAACAATTTACAAAGTATTTCGGTAGCAGGACTTTATCCGTGCGGAGAGGGCGCAGGATATGCAGGCGGTATTATTTCAGCCGCAGTAGACGGAATTAAGTGTGCGGAGAAAATTATAGAAAATTCCATATCAGAATAAAAGCAAAATTACAGCAAGCAAAAAGTGCAGTTCATTCGAGCTGCACTTCTTTTGTTTATAAGGTATATGAATATTTAATTTTGAGCTGCAATATACATCTGAAGTTCTGTTACATCTAATACTGTAAGCTGACCGTCACCGTTGAGATCGAGCGCCTCAAGTACCGCCTTGTCGCTTTCATCTATTATAGGCATACCGTCATCATTTTTAGAACCCGCAATATGTAACTGCATAGATGTAACATCGGAAACATTTACAATCCCGTCACCATTTGCATCACCCTTGAGCACTTTTTTGCCATCAATAGCCACAAATTTCAGCTTGTTGCTATCGGTGTAAGAGTTTACATAACTCTGTGCATACGAACCTTCGTAGCCATAAATTGTAATGTCTGAGTTAAGGAGGAAGAATAATCTATCGCCAATTGAGGTTACGCTCTTAGGAATAGTTACACTTTTAAGATTGTAACACTCTGCAAATGCATACTCTTCAATAGTTGAAACACCGTCCGGAATTACTACGCTTTCAAGACTTGTGCAACCCCAAAAAGCACAACCCTTAATGTATGTAAGAGTTTTGGGAAGAGTGATGCTTTTCAAATTTGTTTTATTATAAAACGCACCACGAGCAAGCATAGTTACGGTTTTGCCGTCAATCTGTTCCGGAATAACTACATCGGTATCACTGCCAAGGTATTCCCAAAAAATAATTGACTTGCCATCAATGTTCTCATAGCGGTAGTCGCCACTTGTTATAACATAATGCTCAGCATCTCTGCTCTGCGAAACCTTTGGAACATTTACTTCGGCTGCGTTTGCAGTAAATGGTATTGCCGAAAACGCAGAAGTAAGCATTGCGGTAACAATTATAGCTGTAATAGCTTTTTTAAATTTTTTCATTTTATAACCCCTAACTAATATATTTATATTTCTATGTTATCACTGCAAAAATGCTTTGTCAATAAAATGAATAAATTTTAACACTATTTTTCTGTATTGTAGATAGATATGACATAATTTGTGCAAAAAATTACAATCTGACTATAAAATCAAATGACTTCGGTTATGAAAAAACAGCGGAATTAGTCGAAATTCTTTTCAAACAAAAATTTTCGTTATGATTCTTTAGGGCGATTTTCAGATTAGAAAATTGTTAATACAAACTTCAAATTAAAACATAATTCACCTTAACTTTAATGAAACAAGCTAAAAGACAGACAGTAAAAACTGCCTGCCTTTTTCTTTGTCAGCCGTTACAGCCACACTCAAAATTACATTTTTCTCTTTCTTCAGGTCTTGCATTCGGCGGGAAGAATGATTCGTTAGGGAAATCTACCCTGCTGAATACTTCGCACGGGTCGTCGCTTTCAGGCTTACATTCCTTGCGAGGAATACAAAAATCATATGACGGAATCATAATCTGTACATTTCTCTCAAGCTGTGTAATTGTAAAAATACCGATAGTGGCACTTACGCTCGCATCTCCGGTCACAGCAAAATCGTCACCAAAGTATGTTATTACACATTCAGGTATAGGAGCACAAGGAAGCTGCGGAACACTTCCTTTTATAAGTCGTGCCGAAAGAGCCATAGGTTCGGAAATTTGTACTGTTGCATTTGGTAAAAACTCCGTGCAACCGCATGATGTAACAGGTTGAGAGCAAACTATACAACTGTCGCTCGAAAAACTCTTTGAATTTGATTCACTGCCGTAAAGAACCGACCTTTTACCGTAAATTGCAAGTCCGTTTACCCGTGACGGAATTGTTGAACCGCAGGTATATGCCTCAAGAGAAATATCAAAATAGAATGTAACATCAACCGCATAACAGCCACGATGAAAAGCGATTGATTCAACGCTTACATCGGCGGTTATAACGCTTGCCTTGCAGATTTTTACAGATGATGCGTTATTGATAACAGATTGACTGCAAGGTGTAAAATAAACCGCAAGATTGCTAAGGCAATCCTTTGAGCCGCAGCTGTCATAAATACGGCTTGCGTTTATGCAGACAGCGTCTGTGCATTTTTTTTCGGTAAGCGGTTCGTTGCCCGACTGCCGTGGTACTGTGCCGTATGATACATCTGGCATAAAAATTAACCCCCATAAAATGTATTAACAGGCTTACGCTCTGTAACAATACATTTTATGAAGGTTATACTTAATTGTGAATATTGAGTTGATTTATTTTAAATAAGGCTTTAAAATTTCATCAAGGTTTTTGTTTACAGCTTTCGGATTTGACTGCGTATAATTTGAAAAAGCGATGAACACTTTGCTCTGGTCCTGCGCAAATACAATTCTTGCATTAAATCTGTAGAATGCTGCGTCACAATAATAATTACCGCAATCGTCAACATACAAACCGTACGCAAAACTTGATTTATAAGGAGTGAACATTTCTTCTTTGGATTTTGCAGACAACAATTCACTTCCCGTAATAGCGTCAGTCCATTTAAGCAAATCACTCAAATTTGAAATAAGACCCGTAGAAGAATACGCAACACCCGGATAAATATTCCACTCATCGTCAAAAATATCCTGATAACCTGTAGCAAGTTGGTCTGTGCTCTCAAAGGTTGTCGAAGTCATTTCGAGCGGCTCAAAAATATTTTCTTTCAAAAATTCCTCATAGCTTTTTCCGCTTACCTTTTCGATTATGTCACCGAGAATAAAATAATCGGAATTTGAATAGCTGTAATTTTCTTCATCATTATCAATTTCTTGTGACAATATCCATTTTAAAATAACAGAATGATTATCTTTAGCGGAATTTTTCTCTGAAATATCGTACTGCGGAGCATTTGCACGCACGCTTTCGTCAGATTTGCCGAGATAATCCGGCAAGCCTGTTGTCATTGTAAGCAAATTACGGATAGTTATATCCGAACCGTACTTATAATCGGGATAATACTTGTCAAGCGTATCATCTGTGCTCAGCTTATCCTGCTCCTGTAAAATCATAACAGCCGCAGCGGTAAACTGCTTTGTAAGCGAACCTATGTAGTAATTTGTATTGAGTGAATTATATGTATGCGAACCCTTGTCGGCATAGCCGTTATTTCCTATATATTCAAAATCATTTCCGAGTTTATAATATACAGTTCCTCTGAATTTACTTGCAACAAGTGTATTATCGAACTTAGCTGTTATGCTGTCGGTATCTTGTTTTAATTTTGTAAAATTATATGCAGGATTAGTAGGTACTTCATCAGCAGTTGCAGGCGCAGCGGTAAGTCCCTGCGTCGATGCACCTGTAGAATTTGTAGTCTGCTGTGCTGTTGTAGCCGAAGATTCCGAATCATTGTCACAGCCTGTAAATGCAACTGCGGAACACGCCGCCATAGCTACGCACATTAATGATTTTGCTAAAGCCTTCAAAAAATCACCTCATCAGATTTTTTCCATTTTACTGAAATTAGCCATAAGAGTTTTTGTGCCTGCCTTATCAAAAGCAACTTCAAGCATTGTGTCGTTGCCCATTTTTTCGGTTTTCATAATCATACCTTTGCCAAATACCTTATGGAATACGCAATCTCCTTTTTTGTAAACAGTACCCGATTTAACGGCAGGTTTAGTAAATGTATTAAAACTTTTGTTAGGTGTGAATTTTGAACCGGCACCGATACTGATATGACTTGAGGATGCGGAAAAACCGTTTGTTGACGCAAAAGCCTTTTTCTCGCCTGTATAATTAAGTAATTCGGGCGGGATTTCATTTACAAAGCGTGATACTTTGTTATAGCTTGTATGACCCATCAACATTCTTGACTTTGCCTTGGTAATGTAGAGCTTTTCTTTTGCTCTTGTAATACCTACATAAGCAAGCCTGCGTTCCTCGTTAAGTTCATCGGGATTCATCATTGTGGCAATTGACGGGAACACACCTTCTTCAAGACCTGCAATGAAAACTACGGGAAATTCAAGTCCTTTTGCGCTGTGCAATGTCATCATTACCGATGAATCCGCTTCTGCATCATAGTTATCAATATCTGTCTGCAATGAAATTTCCTCAAGGAAGTTTGAAAGTGACGCTTCTTCTGCGTAATCCTCTTCAAATTTGATAATATTTGAAGAAAGCTCTTCGATGTTCTCAATTCTTACATCGGGGTTGTCTTTCTCTGTTTTTAAATATTTTTCGTAATCTGTATGTTCGAGAATGAGATTGTATAATTCCGCAAGAGAATAATCTCCGCTTTGTTCAGCCTCCATAAGACCGTCAATAAGCGCAACAAAACTCTTTAACTTTGTTGCGGCTCTTGAAAGCTGTGGATATACATCTGCATCTTTAATTACGGAATATATGCTTTCGCCGAGTCCTGCGGCAATTTCAGAGGCTTTTTCAAGTGTAGTTGCGCCAATACCACGCTTTGGCACATTAATAATTCTGCCCAGTCTGACATCGTCGTGCGGATTATTAATAACCTGAAGATATGCAACCATATCTCTGATTTCTTCTCTGTCATAGAATCGTCTGCCGCCGATTACACGGTGCGGAATACCGCTTCTTGACAAAGCCTGCTCAATTGAGTTTGACTGTGCATTCATTCTGTAAAGAATTGCAAAATCAGAGAATTTTCTGCCGTCTGCAACACCGTCAAGTATAGTTTTTGCAATAAATTGAGCCTCGTCACGCTCGGAATCGGAAGTATGCACCTCAATTTTATCGCCAACGGCATTTTCAGTCCACAAAGTTTTGCCCTTACGCATTGTGTTGTTAGAAATAACACCGTTTGCCGCATTAAGAATATTCTGTGTACTGCGGTAATTCTGCTCAAGTCTTATCATCTTAGCGCCTTTAAAGGTGTTTTCAAAAGAAAGGATATTTTCAATTGTAGCACCTCTGAATTTGTAAATACTCTGGTCGTCATCACCTACAACGCAGATGTTGCCGTATTTTGCGGCGAGCATACTTACAAATTTATACTGCACCTTGTTTGTATCCTGATACTCATCAACCATTATGTATTTAAACTGATTTTGATAAAATTCGAGTATATCGGGACAATTTTGAAAAAGCTCAACAGTCTTGCAGAGCATATCGTCAAAGTCCATTGCATCTGCGGTTTTTAGTCTTGACTGGTAAATTTCATATACTTTTGCCACGGACTGCTTGAGGTTATCGTAACCTGCTCTTTTGAGCATTTCCTGCGGAGTAAGCATTTCGTCCTTGGCTTTTGAAATTTCGTTGAGCACTCTTTTTACCGGCAACATTTTTTCGTCATAATTAAGCTGTTTTAAAATATCTTTTACAAGTTTTTTCTGGTCGTCAGTACCGTAAACGGTAAAATGACTTGTAAAACCGATTCTGTCGCCGTATCTTCTTAAAATTCTCGCACAGGTAGAGTGAAATGTAGCCGCCCAAATATCCGAACCGCCTTCCGGAACAGCGTTGCAGATTCTTTCTTTAAGCTCCCCTGCCGCCTTATTGGTAAAGGTAATTGCAAGTATCTGCCACGGTTTGCAAAGTTCAGACTGCAAAATATACGCAATTCTGTTTACAAGAACGGTTGTTTTGCCCGAGCCTGCACCCGCAAGTATAAGCAAAGGGCCTTCTGTGCAAAATACAGCCTGCTGCTGCATATTATTCATATGTGAAAACTGTTTTTTTAATTCTGATTGTACCATAGCAATATTCCCGTTAAAAGTTTAATAACACAGAAAACGGGCGAACTGCGTCCGCCCGTATAATCTGACGATTTTATTTTATGTAGCCGTAGAATGTTTCAAGAATTTCAGGACCCTGGTCAGCAACAATCATTGTAACATAGTTGCCGTCCTGTGTAACCTTGCAAGCCTCA
This sequence comes from Ruminococcus intestinalis, assembly GCF_014288065.1. Classification (NCBI taxonomy): domain Bacteria; kingdom Bacillati; phylum Bacillota; class Clostridia; order Eubacteriales; family Oscillospiraceae; genus Ruminococcus; species Ruminococcus intestinalis. Next base: position 746,216 of record NZ_JACOPS010000001.1, read on the forward strand.
ACCATAGGAAGTTTTTTGGCATTATAGCCTGAATACTGTGTAACGATTGAAGTGTATGTCTTAGAAAGCGCATCGTTTACTCTTGATGCAGCGTCAGCGTCAACAGCCTCAACGAGTACGATTTCAACTCTTGAATTGCTGTCTGAATTGATTTCTGCCGCAAACTGCTTAACATCTTCTGTGTCTATGCTGTAATATTTTTTAAGATCATTAGAATCTGTAAGCTCTTTTAAGTCCAATGAATACTTAGAGTTGATGTCAGAAAGAACTGTTTTTAAATCAACCTCTTTGCTGCCTGAACAACCTGCAAGCGCAGTAAGGCAAAGTACAAATATTGTTACCAAAGAAACTACCTTTTTCATAATTAACCTCCAAAAATGTCTTATAAAAAAATTACGCCGAATCAGTGTGACCCGGCGTATTCAGATGGTCGAGGTGACAAGATTCGAACTTGCGACCCCATCGTCCCGAACGATGTGCGCTACCAAACTGCGCTACACCTCGATAAAAACAGCCCCGATTACTCGGGGCTTTTAATGGCTGAGGAATAGGGATTCGAACCCCAACAAACAGAGTCAGAGTCTGTCGTGCTACCGTTACACCATTCCTCAATGTTTATTGCTCATTGCTGCAAGCCGTGCAATCAACGATATATATTATATATTATGAAGTGCGTTTTGTCAACACTTTTTTGAAATTTTTTAAAACTTTTTAGAAGTTTTTAACTTTCGTTTAGCATTGACATGTTGCTTACTGTCACGCAATCAACAATAGCTATTATATAGCGGAAAGTGTGTTTTGTCAACATCTTTTTTCAATTTTTTCTAAAATTTGAAAAATACAAAAAATACGGAATTTTAGCTAAAACTTTTTTTGAGTCTTATATCGTCGCCGACAAAATTAAGCCTTACACCCTCTCCGTATATTCTTGAAATAAATCTTGAAGTATAAGTTTTTTCAAGTTCTGTTATTGAAAGGTTTGTGTTTATTATCAAAGGCTTTCTCAAAAGCATTCTTGAATTACACAAATTATAAAACTGTGTATTTGAAAAAGTATTTGAAAACTCTGTGCCTAAATCATCAATAATTAGTAAATCGCACTTTGTGAGCATTTCAAAATATTCGGAATCGTTGGACTCTTTGGAAAAATGCATATTGCTAAGCGTTGACATAAGCATAGGTGCAGACACATAGATTACACCGAAACCACGCCTTGTAACCTCATTGGCAATAGCGAGCGAAAGGTGGGTTTTGCCAAGACCTGTGCCGCCTCTCATAAGTATAGTCTTTGACTCGGGCGTAAAAGTCCTTGCGTACTGCACGCAATAATTATAAATTTTTTGCATCTTATCAAAAGGTGATACTCCGCTCTCCTTATCAACCTCATGACTGTACATATTAAGGTCAAAACTCTCAAAAGTGGAAAGTCTTAAAGGCGCAGTACGGTTAAGCTCCTCGCACGCAGTTGCTACAAGCAATCTTTTAAAACAAGGGCAATACACTGTTCTTCCGTCTTTTTCTATATATCCCGTATCTTTGCAGTATTTACAGTTGTAATGCGGTTCAAAGCAATTTTCTTCATAGCCGTTTTCTTTAAGCAGTTTTTTGACTTCATTTTGCATAGAAAGACTTTTGGCACGCAAATCCTGCGTGGCAGACTTTACATCTCCGCCGTTTAAAACCGCACGAACCGCAAGTATTCCGCATGAAGATATTTCTTTTTCAAGCTCCTCTATTCTCGGAACTCTTCTGTAAACCTCTTCACGAATCTGCTCCGCTCTTCTCTCGGCTTTGGTGCGCCTTTCTTCCATTTTTGCTTTTGTCGCTCTGTAAATTTCTTTACTGTATCCCATTTATATCACCACACTAAATACTGTCGATTGTATCTAATCTCTGCAAATCATTTATATTATATGATGTGTTGGCGTTATTCCTGTTTCCGCCTTTATTCTTATACTTATCGGGTCTGCTGTCAAATTTGTTTAAATCGTCAACATTGTAAATTCCACTTGAATTCCAGCGTTTTAAAATTCCGTTTATGTATCTGAAATCGCAGCTGCCCTTACTGTCAACACATCTTTCGTAAGCCTCTCTTAGCATTTCGGGAGAAAATTTCCACTCGTTTACCCACAAATCGGCGTATTCAACCTGCTTTTTAGTAGGAGAACCCGTATTTTTTAAACCGAACGCAGATGCTACAATCGTAAAACTCTGGCTTGCACGATGTGCTTGTTTTATTTTATTTTCGGCTTCCTCAATCGAGAAAACTCCCGCATCAGACCATCTCAAACCTATTGTTTCAATGGCTCTTATGTTAGATTTTCCGATGCTTATACAATACTGAATAAGCATTATAATTACCTCTACAGGCAAACCGCAGGTATTTTTAAGTAACAGTAACGACGATGCATCGGAGTTTGATAAAGGCTTGCCGAGGGCTGTCTGTGCCTCGTTTACAAGCATTTTAAATTCTTCGTCAACCGCAAGCTGTTGTGCCACATAAACATAATCAGGGCGCTGCGGTCTTACAAACATATGCGGAACTGTAGGCTCTTCCTTTTCAATCAGAGCGGCATTATTATTGCTTTCGACTTGTTTTACCGCAGGCTGTTCAGTCGTTTGCTGTTCTGCCTGTGCAGGCTCAAAAGCACCGTTATTTTGGCAAAAGATACCTTTCATAACCCAGTATTCAACTGCCTCCGGAATATCGGTTTCATTTACACCTGTCGCCTTACTGATGTCGCTTTCGTTCACATCTTCCCCACTGTGTCGCAAAAGATATAACAATACCTTAAGTTTAACGCCGTCCGAAAACTTAAGTCCCTCGTCTACAACAGACGAAGGCACGGCAAATATTGAATTCCAAGCACCAAGATTAATTTTCATAGACATTTCATATACCTCTGACCCAAAATAAATATTATAATCAAACTTTATCGTACACATTATTATATCACACTAAATTTAAAAATCGACACATATTTTTAAATTTTATAGATTTTTTTAAAGAAATATGTTAAAATACAGTTGAAATGTTTTAAGGAGGTAATATTATGAAATATACATACATTCCAAAAGGTGTTTGTTCAAGACAGATTAACCTTGAGATAAATGACGGAATTATAGAATCCTGCGAATTTATCGGCGGTTGCGCAGGCAACACTCAGGGCATTTGCGCTCTTGTAAAAGGTATGGACGCAGAAGAGGCTGTAAAGAGATTAAAAGGCATTGACTGCCGTGGCAGAGGTACATCTTGCCCCGATCAGCTTTCTTACGCTATCGAAGAGGCTCTTGAACTCGAATAAGCTCTGCGGCTAAAACTTTATATTTATCATAACATTAAAGCTCTCTTTATTTGCGTAAAGAGAGCTTTTTACTTTGGTTTTAAGATTTAGACGGTTTAATGCAGTGTTTTGTCTGAAAATTCCGGTGTATCACAAAAATTATAAAAGTTTGGTCAACCTTTTCAAAGGTTGTGGGTGTGGGCAAAGCCCACAAATACTTTCCGTTTATGTAATCTGACGATAGCCCAACAGCCTGCTGTTTGGTAACTTAAACAAAAGAGCTTTCAAAACCATAACCCTTTAGTTCGTTTTACAGCATATTGGTTTCATCAATTTTTGCGTTCACATCATCAAGTTTATTTTCAAGCATAACAGACATAAAGAATATCTTTGATGTCATTCAACACCTCTAATTCTTCGTCGGACATAAAAATCTCCCGAAATCAGTCAACCTTGAAAGTACCTGCCTCAATCTCATCAATCATAGCAAGACGCTTTAAGTGTCTGTCGCCCTCTTCGGGAGTATTGAGGAAAATTTCTGTAAACTTAACAGCATCTTCTTCGCTTGTAACTCTGCCGCCCATACAAAGAATATTTGCGTGGTTGTGTCTGCGTGTCATTTCAGCGCAAAACTCATTGCTTACAACTGCCGCACGAATACCCTTAACTTTGTTTGCTGCCATTGAAATACCGATACCTGTACCGCAGCAAAGAATACCAAGCTCACATTCGCCGCTTGCTACTGCTTTTGCAACTTTATAGCCATAAACAGGATAATCAACGCTGTCTGTGCTGTAAGTACCAAAATCTTTATATTCAATACCCTTTTCGTCAAGATATTTTTTAATTGCGCAGATAAGGTTATATCCGCCGTGGTCACATCCGAGTGCTAACATTTCTTTTCCTCCATTTTCTTTTTAAGTTCTCTTTCAGCCTGCGGCAGTCTTAAATACATCGGCATAAGTTCCGCAGCCGAAAGCACTTCTCCGTCATTAAATTTTTGTACAGCAATTTCTGCTGTTGATGACGCTCTTTGAAATCTTATACTGATTGGTGCGAGTTCAACATTTGGTAATAATTCTTTCATAGCATTATAGCAAAGCTCCGCACCGTCACCCACAAGTATAATTCTTTCGTCATAACTCTTAAGTTCTTCTGAAAGCTCGGCAACAGACAAAGCTCTGTCTTTGCAAAGTCTTTCAGGCTTTATGCCGTCACATTTGAAAAGCGCATTATAAACCTGCGAACAGCGAGCGTCCATAACAGAACAGATTATCCCATTTGCAGATTGCAAATTATACGCAAGGCTTTCAAGCGTCGATACCTCTATGCAAGGCAAATCATCGGCAAAAGCAAGTCCTTTAGCCGCTGCAACACCGATTCTTACACCCGTAAACGAACCCGGACCGCAGTTTACCGCAACGGCGGTAATATCAGTTGTCGTTAGGTTTGTGTTTGCAAGCAGACTTTCAACCATAGGCATAAGTGTTCTGCTGTGAGTAAGTTTTGTATTTATAAAGAACTCACCTATTATTTTGTTTTCGTCACAAATTGCGGTTGACGCAGCTGTGGCGCTTGTATCTATTGCAAGAATTTTCATTGCAGATCAACACCTTCAATTTCAAAAATTCTGTCATCATCATTTTCGCCCTTACTGATTCTGATTTTAATACAATCGGCAGGCAAAGCCTCTTCAATATTCTCACTCCACTCAATAATGATTATACCGTTATCAATATAATCAAAAAATCCTGTGGAATACAAATCATCCCATGTATTTACACGGTACATATCAAAATGAAAAATATTATACTTACCAGAATATTCATTGACAAGAGCGAATGTAGGGCTTGAAACATTTTCTCCTGCACCGAGCGCACCGGCAAGTCCTCTTGTAAAGGCAGTCTTGCCCATACCAAGACCACCAAAAAGAGCGATTACTTCCGTGCCGCACAACTTTTCGGCAATTTTTGCGCCGAGCGCCTCTGTTTCACGGGCATTATGAGTATTTACAGTAATCATCAGAATAAACCGTTAATTTTTCCTTCCTCGGTAACATCAATTTTCTCTGCCGACGGAACTTTCGGAAGACCGGGCATTGTCATAATATCACCTGTATATACAACTACAAATCCTGCACCGTTTGAAAGTGTAAGATTCTTTACTGTGATTTCAAAATCCTTTGGAGCACCGAGAAGTGTTGGGTCATCAGAAAGCGAATATTGTGTTTTTGCAATACAAACAGGAAGTTTTTCACCGCCGAGAGCCTGAATCTGCTTCAATGCCTTTTCGGCAGCCTTTGTATAGTTTACTCTTGAAGCGCCGTAAATTGTTTTTGCAATTTTGTCAACCTTTTCTTTGATTGTAAGGTCATCTGAATAAATAGGAGCAAAATCAGATGGCTTTTCGCAAGCCTCTACTACCTTTTTGGCAAGTTCTGTACCGCCTTCTCCGCCCTTTGAGAATACATTTGAGAGAGCAAAGTCTGCGCCTTTAGATTTACAGTAACTCTCGATAAACTCAAGTTCCTCTGCTGTATCTGTACCGAACTGGTTGATAGCAACTACAACGGGAACATTGTACTTTCTCATGTTATCAATGTGAACGCCAAGGTTTTCAATACCATTTTTAAGAGCCTCAAGATTTTCTGCAGAAACCTCTGCCTTAGGCACACCGCCGTTGTACTTTAACGCACGGCAAGTAGCAACAATAACTACGGCAGACGGCTTAAAACCTGCATATCTGCACTTGATGTCAAAGAATTTCTCTGCACCGAGATCTGAACCGAAGCCTGCCTCTGTAATACAGTAATCGCCAAGTTTTAACGCAAGCTTTGTAGCACGAATGCTGTTACAGCCGTGAGCAATATTGGCAAAAGGACCGCCGTGCATAATAGCAGGGGTACCCTCGAGTGTCTGAACAAGGTTAGGTTTGATAGCGTCTTTAAGAAGAGCTGTCATAGCACCGTCAGCCTTTATGTCCTTTGCAAAAACAGGCTCGCCTGCATATGTATAAGCAATAAGAATATTACCAAGTCTTTTCTTTAAATCAGAAATATCGTCAGCAAGGCAAAGGATAGCCATAACTTCAGATGCAACAGTAATTATAAAGTGGTCCTCACGAGGAATACCGTTCACTCTGCCGCCAAGACCGACAACAATATTTCTCAAAGCTCTGTCGTTCATATCAAGACATCTCTTAATAAGGATCTGGCGAGGATCAATCCCGAGAACATTACCCTGCTGAATATGATTGTCAAGCATTGCACAGCAAAGATTGTTTGCAGAAGTAATAGCGTGCATATCGCCTGTAAAGTGAAGATTAATATCTTCCATAGGAAGTACCTGAGAATAACCGCCGCCTGCAGCGCCGCCCTTAATACCAAATACAGGGCCGAGTGAAGGCTCTCTTAGAGCGATTACAGCCTTTTTACCAATCTTAGCCATAGCCTGACCAAGACCTGCAGAAGTAGTTGTTTTGCCCTCACCTGCGGGGGTTGGATTGATAGCTGTAACAAGAACAAGTTTTCCGTCCGGCTCATTTTCCAAACGATTGGCAAGTTCGTCTGAAAGTTTAGCCTTATACTTGCCGTAAAACTCCAGCTCATCCTCTTTAATTCCGATCTGTGCGGCAACCTCTTTAATCGGGAGTAAGGTCGCAGCCTGAGCGATTTCAATATCACTTAACATATTGAAAATACCTCCGTTCAAATATATTTCTTTAATTATAACAAAACTTTCCCCCTCTATTATTCCAATAAGAAAATATATTTTACAATAGAATATAAAATACTCGGGTTTAATTGCTGTAGATTAGGTAAAGTTACTTTGATGTATTCAGTTACAACGGATACTGTTGCGTTTAAAATCCGGCTTGGATAGATTTATAGTGAATCATCAGAGAAAACAATCGCTCTTGTTGATAAATTTAAAATTCAGTATGGATAGATTTATAGCACGGGTACAGGTGCTTTTGCAACGCTAACGATAAAATTTAAAATCCAATATGGATAGATTTATAGTCAAGGACTTATTGATTTTATTCAAGGCGTGTTTTCATTTAAAATCCAATATGGATAGATTTATAGGGAATCATTAACAAGTAATTCCAATTTAATGTTGAAATTTAAAATCCAATATGGATAGATTTATAGACGGGTGTGGGTGCTTCTGCAACGCTAACGATAAAATTTAAAATCCAATATGGATAGATTTATAGTGCTCGCTGATTTTTATTAATAATATAACCTTAGAAATTTAAAATCCAATATGGATAGATTTATAGCCCCTTGCCCTACGCTCGGAACGCATAACTAAATTGTTTAAAATCCAATATGGATAGATTTATAGGTCCACCTGTTCTATTTGTAGTACATAAATATATTTCGTTTAAAATCCAATATGGATAGATTTATAGTCAAAAATGTATTCAAACCCTTGGACTGTTTTTAAACGTTTAAAATCCAATATGGATAGATTTATAGGTTCTTTTCAGCGCTTGAACAATTAAATAAAACTTGCTTTAAAATCCAATATGGATAGATTTATAGTTCACTTGCTGTTCCCTCTGACGACCTTATCAAGTTCTTTAAAATCCAATATGGATAGATTTATAGGCTGGAATTTCAGCTGACGAAAAAGTTTTAAATGAATTTCTTTAAAATCCAATATGGATAGATTTATAGGCAAGATTATTTGCGATATTCAATGAGCTTTGAATCTTTAAAATCCAATATGGATAGATTTATAGGAACAAGCAAAAAGTTTTTTATTCCAACAACGAAGTCTTTAAAATCCAATATGGATAGATTTATAGGTATCTTAAAGCTGTACAATGATAAAACAAAATTAAACTTTAAAATCCAATATGGATAGATTTATAGGCCCGAAAAGAACGGAAAAAAATACCCGCTTGGGGTCTTTAAAATCCAATATGGATAGATTTATAGCTTGACGAATTATTACCAGCGCTCTGGTAATATGTCTTTAAAATCCAATATGGATAGATTTATAGGCGAAATGGGTATCAATGATGTTGAGAATATGCAACACTTTAAAATCCAATATGGATAGATTTATAGGAAGTAAATTACATAATCTCTCAATGTTTTTTAGCCCCTTTAAAATCCAATATGGATAGATTTATAGGCGGCTCAATTACTTTGCCAAAGCAGATAAGAGCCGCTTTAAAATCCAATATGGATAGATTTATAGTTAACCACATCACCTGTAAGCGGGCTTTCCTCAAAACTTTAAAATCCAATATGGATAGATTTATAGGCCCACAAGCGTGAGTACAGTATCAAATTTAATGCCCTTTAAAATCCAATATGGATAGATTTATAGGTCCGCTATCTTCGTCAACAATAGCCGAAAACGGTTTCTTTAAAATCCAATATGGATAGATTTATAGGACTTATCAACATCATTGTTACATACTGATAACATATACTTTAAAATCCAATATGGATAGATTTATAGGAAACATATCTGATAAATCAGTTGTTGAAAAATCAAACTTTAAAATCCAATATGGATAGATTTATAGGCTGGTCATATTGTCGATACATCATTTGAGGGCTTATCTTTAAAATCCAATATGGATAGATTTATAGGTTTAAATTTTTCGTTGTTAAAGAAAAATAAAAATACTTTAAAATCCAATATGGATAGATTTATAGGATTTAAGAAGTGTTTTTGTATAATCAAAATCAGCTTTAAAATCCAATATGGATAGATTTATAGCGTGAAAGCGATTATTATTGCGAATATGCTATTGATACTTTAAAATCCAATATGGATAGATTTATAGGTTAATGTTTAATATGTTTTGAAAAACTGATGTGTCCTTTAAAATCCAATATGGATAGATTTATAGGCCGTTAAACAAACTTTTTGACATTTCATTTTGCATCTTTAAAATCCAATATGGATAGATTTATAGTTTTGATATTGAGACAACAAGTTTTTACTATAATAACTTTAAAATCCAATATGGATAGATTTATAGTGATAATGAAATTGATGTCACTTTAGTTGACTACAACTTTAAAATCCAATATGGATAGATTTATAGGTTAAATCACCACAAACAAATGTTCCCGAAAATTACCTTTAAAATCCAATATGGATAGATTTATAGGTGTTAAAACCACAGCAAACACAACGAATATACGCTACTTTAAAATCCAATATGGATAGATTTATAGGCCTCATCAAGTGCAAATACTAATGTATCTATGCTCTTTAAAATCCAATATGGATAGATTTATAGGACGCAAAAGGCGAGTTTATCAACTATTTTCACAAACTTTAAAATCCAATATGGATAGATTTATAGGCGATAATCTTATTCTCTCCTGCTTTAAATTGCTCTTTAAAATCCAATATGGATAGATTTATAGGCTCTCCGCATTTTACACATACAATTCCGTAACTGTCCTTTAAAATCCAATATGGATAGATTTATAGGGTTCTGCTCATTCTTCGTCATCTGTGTAAATTCAACCTTTAAAATCCAATATGGATAGATTTATAGGCGCAACAGTATGTAATGTTTATTTCAACATTCGCAGCTTTAAAATCCAATATGGATAGATTTATAGGTTCTGTATTATCATCAATATTCACAAGCCTTACGCCTTTAAAATCCAATATGGATAGATTTATAGGTCGTTCATCTGTTTTCACCTTTTCCGTTTATTTATGCTTTAAAATCCAATATGGATAGATTTATAGGCTTGAAGGCACTACCGCCTCGGGCAAGACGACGGTTTTAAAATCCAATATGGATAGATTTATAGGATTTTCTTCTCCGTCAAAAACCAAACCGTCAACATATTTTAAAATCCAATATGGATAGATTTATAGGAGGATGCAAGCGTTCCGCCCGATGTGGGCGGAGGTCTTTAAAATCCAATATGGATAGATTTATAGGACGCCTGTAGGGCTATTTAAAAGGCTTATATAAGGTCTTTAAAATCCAATATGGATAGATTTATAGGATAGTTACAATAAAGATAGAGAAAAGAAAACACCACTTTAAAATCCAATATGGATAGATTTATAGTAGTAATAAATAAATGTACTATTGAATGTATGCGACCTTTAAAATCCAATATGGATAGATTTATAGGGACTGTTTGAACCGATACAGAGCGTTTAAGTTTAACTTTAAAATCCAATATGGATAGATTTATAGGGCAGGCTCAAAACTGCTACAAGTTCATTTAATTGTCACTTTAAAATCCAATATGGATAGATTTATAGGCCGAGTTGAATGCTGATGTTTTCCCTGTTGCCTTTCTTTAAAATCCAATATGGATAGATTTATAGTTTCATCAAAGGCTCTAATATACATATCACGAAATTTCTTTAAAATCCAATATGGATAGATTTATAGGTTTATAATTTTTGTGGTGCTTTTTCTGCTTTTTTTCTTTAAAATCCAATATGGATAGATTTATAGACTTATCAGTGTTACATACTCCTTTGCAAGCGTACCTTTAAAATCCAATATGGATAGATTTATAGTAGTACCGATTTCATCAATAAGCACTAAAGTATCACGCTTTAAAATCCAATATGGATAGATTTATAGGTAAAGCGCTTTTGCTTTAATATATAAATCTTTGAATTTAAAATCCAATATGGATAGATTTATAGGCCAAATCTTTTTCAACTTCATAAGTAATTTTAATTTATTTAAAATCCAATATGGATAGATTTATAGGATCATTACGAATAGATATTTGCTGTTTAATATATTCATTTAAAATCCAATATGGATAGATTTATAGGTTGGCTTTTGTACTTTCGAGCCTGTCCGCAGTTCAGATTTAAAATCCAATATGGATAGATTTATAGGAACCATCATTGTTTATGAAGAAATACTTTGAATTATCATTTAAAATCCAATATGGATAGATTTATAGGCGTTTCCACTGATAATATCAACAACCGTACCGATAAATTTAAAATCCAATATGGATAGATTTATAGCCTTGCAATAAATTCCTTGACCGCTGCTGCACGATATTTAAAATCCAATATGGATAGATTTATAGCTTGCGGCGGTTTCGGCTTTAGCTGAGTTGAGCGGAATTTAAAATCCAATATGGATAGATTTATAGCAACGGCAATATTACATATGACGGTTTACTTGCAAATTTAAAATCCAATATGGATAGATTTATAGACCGTTCTCGGAATGTGAACTTGTTATCCCATATTGATTTAAAATCCAATATGGATAGATTTATAGCTATACATATTATTGTATTAATGAGCTTGAAAACGATTTAAAATCCAATATGGATAGATTTATAGAAAGATTGTCACGACAATCTTCCAGGGCACGGAGTATTTAAAATCCAATATGGATAGATTTATAGACAAATATAATTATAATCAATTTCTTTTATATTCGATTTAAAATCCAATATGGATAGATTTATAGCGGCAGGTAAATGGAATTACATTCGATATTATAATAGATTTAAAATCCAATATGGATAGATTTATAGTGCGTGTAGCTTTAAAGAAAAACTGCAAAATTTAAGATTTAAAATCCAATATGGATAGATTTATAGTAGAGCCGTTTTGTCAAACTTTCGCGCTAAATGTGTATTTAAAATCCAATATGGATAGATTTATAGTTTGATATTGAAACAACTAGCTTTTATTATGAGAAATTTAAAATCCAATATGGATAGATTTATAGTGTTCAATTCGAATTTGAAAATCCCAAAAGGCAAAAATTTAAAATCCAATATGGATAGATTTATAGGCAAAGTTCCACGAAGTAAGCACAGACTATATTTTATTTAAAATCCAATATGGATAGATTTATAGCAAGTATAGATTATAAATCCTGCTCCAAAACCGTAATTTAAAATCCAATATGGATAGATTTATAGCTTTTTGAACAGATTAATATACCTCTTATCAGATGCATTTAAAATCCAATATGGATAGATTTATAGTCAAAAGTTTTTTCAGACATAGCAGACTTAAAAAACATTTAAAATCCAATATGGATAGATTTATAGTAGAATTTTAAAAAATTCTAATTGTTCAAGCGGATATTTAAAATCCAATATGGATAGATTTATAGGAATTTCGGAAAATGATTTCGTGTTTCGGTATGATAATTTAAAATCCAATATGGATAGATTTATAGATTCAAAAAGCTTTATCTCAACAGGGAATAATTACATTTAAAATCCAATATGGATAGATTTATAGACTGCAAGCATAGCCGACCGTTGAGCCGTAATTTTATTTAAAATCCAATATGGATAGATTTATAGACAAAGAGTCAAATTAATTTAAATGAGTTTTATACTATTTAAAATCCAATATGGATAGATTTATAGCTTGAAGAGTTATTTCCAGCGGATTGGTAATAAGTATTTAAAATCCAATATGGATAGATTTATAGGCTGACTTATCGAACTCCGATAACATAACAATTTTTATTTAAAATCCAATATGGATAGATTTATAGACTGCAAGCATAGCCGACCGTTGAGCCGTAATTTTATTTAAAATCCAATATGGATAGATTTATAGAAATACTGCTGAATATCAATCAATGTTTGCAATGTATTTAAAATCCAATATGGATAGATTTATAGTTTGCGTTAAATGTGTGGGAGAGCGCAAAAGGTGATTTAAAATCCAATATGGATAGATTTATAGTATTAAATCACCACAAACAAATGTTCCCGAAAATTAATTTAAAATCCAATATGGATAGATTTATAGACCGATACAGAGCGTTTAAAGGGCATTTTTGCGTTGATTTAAAATCCAATATGGATAGATTTATAGATTATATAACGATAAAACAATGTTAAAAGGTGTTTATTTAAAATCCAATATGGATAGATTTATAGATGCAAAAAGCGTTACTGACCTTTCTAAATATCTAATTTAAAATCCAATATGGATAGATTTATAGGCTCGAAAGTACAAAAACCAAACTTTTTAGCATAAGCATTTAAAATCCAATATGGATAGATTTATAGATTTGATGTAAACTGAATAAGATATGACTTCAAAGGATTTAAAATCCAATATGGATAGATTTATAGGAAAGCTGACTTTATCTGCTCTTCAACGAACGAAAATTTAAAATCCAATATGGATAGATTTATAGTGAAAACAACATCTTAAACATACCGCTAACAAAAACATTTAAAATCCAATATGGATAGATTTATAGTAATCTATAATGTCAATTTTTTTAAATTTTCTCATATTTAAAATCCAATATGGATAGATTTATAGTTGATAAAAAGCAAGCCGATTATAATGTCATCATATTTAAAATCCAATATGGATAGATTTATAGACTGCAACGGATTTTCAATTACATTAGTAAATCGATAATTTAAAATCCAATATGGATAGATTTATAGGACTGCCCAATACGGGATTGGCTATTATATATTGTGAATTTAAAATCCAATATGGATAGATTTATAGATTTCGCAAAATGATTTCGTGTTTCGGAATGATTTATTTAAAATCCAATATGGATAGATTTATAGTGTCACCTGTTCCCGAACCCTGCCAATATGGGACAGATTTAAAATCCAATATGGATAGATTTATAGAATATTGTAAAAATCACAACACTGTTTTAACTCTTATTTAAAATCCAATATGGATAGATTTATAGATTTTCTTTTACGCCGTTATCTTTTTGCCACTGGTATTTAAAATCCAATATGGATAGATTTATAGAGCACACTAAAGCGGGGAGCGGCAAAGTTTGTTAAATTTAAAATCCAATATGGATAGATTTATAGTCGCTTGCTGTTCCCTCTGATGTTCGTGTCAAATTATTTAAAATCCAATATGGATAGATTTATAGAATAAATATAACTATAATCAATTTTTATTGTATTCGATTTAAAATCCAATATGGATAGATTTATAGATGCCTGTTATAATCTACTTAACAAACAAAAAAAGAATTTAAAATCCAATATGGATAGATTTATAGTAAAGGTATACCGTTTTATGATTTTGAAAATGATTAATTTAAAATCCAATATGGATAGATTTATAGTATGACCAGTGTAGCCAGGGATAATTTGAGCAAAAATATTTAAAATCCAATATGGATAGATTTATAGGGTATCAAAATATATTGCACATCATAACCTAACTTAATTTAAAATCCAATATGGATAGATTTATAGTTAGATTGTATGTACATCTTTTTACTTGAACAACGATTTAAAATCCAATATGGATAGATTTATAGGCAAAAGTTTATCAAGAATTAAACATTGAACATATTTATTTAAAATCCAATATGGATAGATTTATAGGGGTATCAAAATATATTGCACATCATAACCTAACTTAATTTAAAATCCAATATGGATAGATTTATAGAAATTACTTATGAAGTTGAAAAAGATTTGGACTCAGATTTAAAATCCAATATGGATAGATTTATAGTCGTGCCGATTTCATCAATAAGAACTAAACAATCACGATTTAAAATCCAATATGGATAGATTTATAGTTTTTTCTCCTTTTCTAATTTTTTTCAAAATATAAGGATTTAAAATCCAATATGGATAGATTTATAGTTGTTGACCCTCGTATTGCGAAACATCATCAGAAACATTTAAAATCCAATATGGATAGATTTATAGATGACCAGTGTAGCCAGGGATAATTTGAGCAAAAATATTTAAAATCCAATATGGATAGATTTATAGCCAAAGATTTAAGAATTGTATCAACAAGACCATTATTTAAAATCCAATATGGATAGATTTATAGCATTCAGTGCCAAAATTAATTCAAGCAAGTCAAGCATTTAAAATCCAATATGGATAGATTTATAGATATTTTTTGAGCGTTAAGTGTTAGTTAGTCAAGTATTTAAAATCCAATATGGATAGATTTATAGCAAATCTTTTTCAACTTCATAAGTAATTTTAATTTATTTAAAATCCAATATGGATAGATTTATAGGTTTATTGCTCTGCGTTCTCACTGTTGTTTTTTTCGGATTTAAAATCCAATATGGATAGATTTATAGAAAAAAGTTTTTAAAAAAGTGCTTGCAGTCTTTACTATTTAAAATCCAATATGGATAGATTTATAGCGTTGATTTTGCGTTTATAGTTGACACTCTTACTCTTATTTAAAATCCAATATGGATAGATTTATAGCGAAGAAAACCCAACACATAAACCAGTAAGAAAATAATTTAAAATCCAATATGGATAGATTTATAGCTGCCATTCGCCGCCGTACAAAATTTCGTCATTGCAATTTAAAATCCAATATGGATAGATTTATAGCCAAGTCGTGCGGTGCAAACAGATTTTTTATAAATTTATTTAAAATCCAATATGGATAGATTTATAGATACAGTTAACAAGTATTGCATATATTTTTCTGAAAATTTAAAATCCAATATGGATAGATTTATAGCTTGACGAGTTATTACCAGCACTCTGATAATATGTATTTAAAATCCAATATGGATAGATTTATAGATATAATTAACTTGAGCAAAATTTGAAATGAAATTATTTAAAATCCAATATGGATAGATTTATAGCCGCTGTTTTCGTCCACAATTGGGAGAAAAGGTTTATTTAAAATCCAATATGGATAGATTTATAGTTTTAATCTTAATTCTAATGTTGTTTTGTCTGATGTAATTTAAAATCCAATATGGATAGATTTATAGATCTTTTATTATGAGAACGGTTGTTCGATAATTCCAAATTTAAAATCCAATATGGATAGATTTATAGCTTGCGTATGTTTCCGTTTGATGTTTCAAAAAAATTAATTTAAAATCCAATATGGATAGATTTATAGCAAAGCGGCTGTTATGTATATATGGCAATTTGGAGTATTTAAAATCCAATATGGATAGATTTATAGCATCATACAAAGAGCAAAATGCTCTGTATGTACGAAATTTAAAATCCAATATGGATAGATTTATAGACTGCAAGCATATCCAACCGTTGAGCCGTAATTTTCATTTAAAATCCAATATGGATAGATTTATAGGATATTGAAAAAAGCTACTCGAAGTTTAAAACGCTATTTAAAATCCAATATGGATAGATTTATAGTTGTAGCGAAAGTATGCCTTAGTAAATGAGGATAAAGAATTTAAAATCCAATATGGATAGATTTATAGAACAGTAACACTTGTAGCAAAAGCAACCCAATGGTATTTAAAATCCAATATGGATAGATTTATAGCAAATACAACAGGCTTTTAGTGACGGACTAAATAGATTTAAAATCCAATATGGATAGATTTATAGTAATGCCCGAATAATAAAACGGTTCATAGCAAAACTAATTTAAAATCCAATATGGATAGATTTATAGACGACGGATTTTCCTCGACGTCAGGGAGTTCACAAATTTAAAATCCAATATGGATAGATTTATAGAGAAATATCAAAAAGTTTGTTTAACGGTTGTAAATATTTAAAATCCAATATGGATAGATTTATAGGAACTTGCAATCACATTTTTTGATAATTTTAGAAAATTTAAAATCCAATATGGATAGATTTATAGAAATACTGCTGAATATCAATCAAAGTTTGCAACGTATTTAAAATCCAATATGGATAGATTTATAGTAAATCATTTAAAATTCTGCAATATTCATTAGATTTATTTAAAATCCAATATGGATAGATTTATAGACTAATCCACGCACAAAAATGATAACGGAGGGAAAATATTTAAAATCCAATATGGATAGATTTATAGTTTAACACTTTAATACACTAAAATATATTATATAGGTATTTAAAATCCAATATGGATAGATTTATAGTGTAAGCGCAACACTCACAATCGACGAATTTGGCAAATTTAAAATCCAATATGGATAGATTTATAGTGATATTCTCTCAATCACAAAAGCAAGAATTGAAAGATTTAAAATCCAATATGGATAGATTTATAGTGTGTGTGACTAATCCCTGTAATGACGAAATTTTATAATTTAAAATCCAATATGGATAGATTTATAGGAAATGGGTATTAGTGATGTTGAGAATATGTCACAATTTAAAATCCAATATGGATAGATTTATAGTGCTGTAGGATATGAAAAAGAATATTTAATAAAAAATTTAAAATCCAATATGGATAGATTTATAGTGCGTATGTTTCCGTTTGATGTTTCAAAAAAACTTAATTTAAAATCCAATATGGATAGATTTATAGCTTTTTAATAACAATATCGAAATTATAATTTTGTATATTTAAAATCCAATATGGATAGATTTATAGGATATTTAATCAGATAATCGAAAGTCTAAAATTAAATTTAAAATCCAATATGGATAGATTTATAGCTCGTGTGTTGATGTGAATACCTTTGCCATAATTTTATTTAAAATCCAATATGGATAGATTTATAGTATACTCTTGGGGTGTTTGGGTGACCTCGTGGGCAATTTAAAATCCAATATGGATAGATTTATAGTCATTTAGATAAAATTTTCAAGGCACCTTGACTTTTATTTAAAATCCAATATGGATAGATTTATAGACAATCCGATTATACATTGAAAACCTTGAAAATTCATTTAAAATCCAATATGGATAGATTTATAGAACGGAGGTAATCTTGAAGTCTTACGCGTTTTACTATTTAAAATCCAATATGGATAGATTTATAGGGAAGTAAATCTATAATGCTTTTCAGCAAATCGTATATTTAAAATCCAATATGGATAGATTTATAGTTTTTCGATTTTTATAATATTTACGAGCATTTACATTTAAAATCCAATATGGATAGATTTATAGTTCCAAAAGCAAACGAAACAGAAAAATACAACAAAGATTTAAAATCCAATATGGATAGATTTATAGCATAATCACCGATAAAAAATCCCTCTTCGGTTTTAATATTTAAAATCCAATATGGATAGATTTATAGGAACGCTGACTTTATCTGCTCTTCAACAAATGAAATATTTAAAATCCAATATGGATAGATTTATAGATACAGTTAATAAGTATTGCATTTATTTTTCCGAAAATTTAAAATCCAATATGGATAGATTTATAGATGTAAGTGTGTGTCAATTTTCCTGTTCTGCCTTTATTTAAAATCCAATATGGATAGATTTATAGGAACGCTGACTTTATCTGCTCTTCAACAAATGAAATATTTAAAATCCAATATGGATAGATTTATAGAATTCAATAATTTTCAATGTTTTTTCATTTTTCAAATTTAAAATCCAATATGGATAGATTTATAGTCAAAGGGGTGGTGAATTTAGTGAACAAAAAGCAAATTTAAAATCCAATATGGATAGATTTATAGTGTCTGTTCCTATATAATCATCAGTAACACCGATTGACATTTAAAATCCAATATGGATAGATTTATAGTTTTTGAACAGATTAATATACCTCTTATAAGGTGCAATTTAAAATCCAATATGGATAGATTTATAGCCGTGGGATAAAAGGATAAGTAATCATCGGCATTTTTCTGTGCTGTTTTGTCGATATACCAAATATTTATCAAATACTACTGTCATTTCAATATATCAAAAGCAACTATACCGATGATTACTTGATTTTTAGGTTCTGTCAACCTGCCGGGGGTTTTGTGCTATGTCAGGTCGACAATAAAAGCGTTACAAAAAATTTGATGTTTTATCATCCGTTTTTCCAAGAAAATCTTTATTCATCCACCGTTCTTCACGGGTATGAAACATTATTACCGAATCCTTGTCTTTTCTGATATAAACATCAAGTTCTTTTTGCAAAGCAAGTGAGTTTGCTTTACTTAAGTTTCCTTCAAAAACAGAGTTTTGAATATGTACAAGATATTTTTTGCAAATCTTAAATACCTTTGGAAGTATTTTTCTGCCTTTTTCATCACATATTATATCATATACAAGAATTACATACAATATTTACCACCACATTTCAAAGCCTTTATATTCTTTTTCTCCTATAATGTGCTTTATCAGTTTATAAAGTTCAAGTCTGATTAAGAATTGATAAGAAACATTTTTATTAAGTTCTTTGTGAAAAATAGTTGTCTTTAATTTTTCGTCAAATTCAGATGTAATTATTCGTGACGCTCTTTCGGTAAGCTGCAAACCGTTAAGTCCTTCTACAAAACTGCTTTCTGTTATTTGTTTTCGATTAAGCAAAGAAAAGATCAGACGATCCGCAATCAGCGGTTTGAAAATTTCCGAAACATCAAGTGCAAGAGAATATCGCCTTGTACCGGGCTGATGAAGATAGCTTATTGTAGGATTAAGTTGGGTTTTATAAATTTCCGCCAGAGTTTTTGTATATACAAGAGAATTGACATATGAAATAAGGCTGTTAATCATATTGTCGGCAGGATGATAAACTCTTTTATCAAATTCAATATTCTGATCAATAATTACATTCCACGCTTTGTAATATTCCTGACGAATATTACCTTCAATTCCCATCAACTCTTCTATGGTTTCTACATCTGCAAGTTTTCTCCTCAAATTTTCTATAGCAGCCATTTGCTCTGACACATTCTTGCCTCTGCCGTTGTAGTATCTTAAGTTTCTGTAAATATTATAAGACGCAGCAACTATAAATTCTCTTGCTATTGATAATCTGTTTGAATAGTCGCCGTAAGCAAGCACTTGCTTAACCAAAAGCTGACCTGCAAGTTTTGTTTCCTTTGGGCAAAAACTTCCTATGTAAAATTGATAGTAATTGAAGAAATGTACAAGTATTCCGTATTTTGAAAATAAGTTCAGCAATTTAGATGTGACCGTTATTTCATTCATAATATAAATTTCTTTAATATTTTCTATCGGAAGATCTTTTACATTTCCGTCGATTGCAGTAAATCTTAATGTGTTGTCTTTTTGAGTTAAATTGCCTGACGAATATATGTAATAACTTTCCTGCATTTTATCACCTCAAATACAGCACAAATCATAGTAAGCACATGATTTGCAAATTCTTTTACTTTTAAATTTTGGCGGCAAAGCAGCCGATATAATTTTTACTATATCAGCTGCCGCACTTTCAAGCTCTCTTTCATCTTCTTCGCTAAGTTCAACATTAAGACTTTGCTTTAGCAAAGGATAATCAATTCTGCCTTTTATTCCCTCTACCCCACGCTTTTTCAGATAATAAAGATAGTATTTAAGTTGAGCAATACCCGCTTCCTCTATCTTTCTGCTTTTCTTTACCTCATGTAAAAGTTTATGCTCGGTAATAAAATCAATATTGATTGTGTTGTCGATCATAATATGTTTTTTCTTTTGCTTATAAGTGGTTTCATCTATAAGTTTTCCGATTTTGACATTTTCGTTTTCACTTTCCATTGCCAAACCGTTTGAAAAATACCACAGCTTTCTTTTACAAACATAGTAATAATAAATATGCATACCCGAAATATTATTTTCGTCCATAATCATACCTCATATAAAATTATCAGGTTCTCCGTTATCATCAGATTTATCTTGCTTTTTGGTTTTCTTTTCCTTATCAAATCTGATGCCGCATTCGGAATCATAACTGCTGTTAATAACAGGTAATTCAGTATATGGCATTTTTAATTTTTTTATTTCGTAATCGTCAATTCTGAATTTAGGTACGGAAACCGTGAAGCCAAGTATTTCTTCGTTTGCCTTAAGTTTATCATCTCTTGAATAAGTATCTGATTTTAAAACTTCCAAAGCTTTTTCTATGGCACTTTCATTTTGATTATAAACATCAATCGGCACAGCGTCACTTCTGTCAATACTTCTTATTCCATCTTTTTTAAGAGAGAGATAATCGACATATTCTTTATAATATTTATAAATTTTACGATATTCTTGATAATATTTTGATTTTTCGATTTTTTCAACCGAAAGGTACTCATCTATAAGTTCTTTTTTAAGAACTTCAGAGATAATTCCGTCAACGCTTAAAATCGCCTGTTTTGACAACGAATGAATAGCATCGTCAACAAAACGATGTGCATTACCTTGAATTTCAGTAAATACAAAACAATTGTAAGATGAAAAGTCTTTATTACCCTTTCTGTTTACTCTGCCAAAGCGTTGGAACAGGGAAAATAAATCTGATAACTCGGTAATAAGAATATCAAAATCAATGTCAAGACTTGCTTCGACTACGGATGTTGAAATCCATATTTCAGGTATATTCATACTTTCGTTAGTTTTTTCAGAGGCTGCTAAAATCGCATTTTCTTTAGTTTTTCTGTCATTTTTTGTAAAATTGGAATGAAACAGATTTACCCTTGCGTTAATATCCGAATTTTTTATTTCGGTGTACCTCTTATTTGCAATATCAATTGAATTGCAAACGACAAGATATTTTTTTACTTTATCGCATATTGTATCATCAAATATTTTTATAATATCGTCAGACTGCAAGTTTTTTTCATATACTTTTACATTATGCCTTAGCTTACCTTTATCAGAAAAATCGGATGTTTTTACATCTGTTCCGAGTATTTTTTCAATCTCGTTTCTTACAAACGGAGGCAAAGTTGCGGTAATTACAGCCACTTTACCACCCAAAGTATGAATCATCTCAATTGCATAAATAATTGCAGCCAAAACATCAGGTGAATACATCTGTATCTCATCAATAATAAACTTTGAATATGACGCTACCGCAAGTTTGTATTCATAACCTGCATATTTCAATGCAAAGTCAAATATCTGATCAGGCGTACAAATTGTAATCGGAAGTGCAAGCTGTTTACTGCATTGTGCATACGCAAAATCATAATTTTTTCCGCTAATTATTGAATCTTCCAAATAATAGGATTTCATATCGGAGTGAACAAGTGCCACTCTTTCCTTGTAATCTTCTTGAGAATTATCTCCGCAAAGCTTTTTAATTCTTTCGTACATCGCATTGATAGCTGTTTTTAACGGCAAAACGAAAAAACATTTATTGTCCCCGCACCAAAGCAATCCCGCCTCGGTTTTGCCCATACCTGTAGGTGCTGTTACAATTAAATTGCTGTCGGTATTTTTAATGCAAAATTCTTGCAATTCATTGTAATGTATATTTCGGGTATTTTTCCAATTGTTTAAAGAATCAGTCAAAAAATCGTTGACCTTTTCGCAGTCAAGACCTGCACTTGCACTGTAATCGCATTTATGTAAAAGACCTTTTAATAAAACAGCGTATTGTTTTTCTTCATCAGAAAGTTCGGTTTCAAATAAAGCTTTGATTTTCTTAATATTTCTCTTCATTTTATTGTAAGAGTTTGTATCAAAGCCGAATTCAGCAAGAAATTTTTCTATAAGCTCACGGTTTTCTTTAAACACTGTAACAGGAGAGTCTTTGTTATAGTGATGATAAAGCACAGCAAAATATACGCTTATAGGTTTTATACATTCTGATTTATCAATAAAAAAAGTCGAAAGTATACTGTGTGGAATTTCTTGTTCAGGTTGAAAATTTCCGCCTTTAGTAATTCTTTTTTGAAATTGAGAATTTGCCTTACCGTTATCATGTTTTAAACACGAAACAAGTAAATCAGAGTATAAATCATCAGATTTTATATAGCCGAGCTTATAGAGCAGTTTTGCCTGCTCTATAAGCTCATTTGAATGTTGTCCGATTGTTTTGTCGGGTTTTGCAAGTTTATCTTCTATATTCATTACAAATACCTCAAGCTAAAAATACTGAATATATACCGTTCTCGGTTTTGTCAAGCATTATGCCTTTACAACCGTTTTCAATATAGTTAAGTTGACAGAAAATAATAGGTACACGATTAAACACTCGTTTTCTCATACCGCCCTTTAACTGCACAATTTTGTAATCCTTTGGCATTAAATATTTTGTACCGCCTGTGTATCCGCCTTCCGTTTTAGAGATTATATCCATATCGTCTTTATTAATTTCGAGATACTCGACAGGCATATAAACATCAAAATCAGCTTCTCCGTAATCGACATCTTCGTCAACATCAAAAAGCTCTGTTTGAGCACACTCAAGCACTTCTACAAAATCCTCTCCTCTGCCGATTGCAGTAAGATTTCCGATATTATCCATAATATCATTCATAGTATTTTCATCTGCAACTATATGAATGATAAGTTCAATATCGCAGAGAAGTTCATAATACTTAGGGCCTTTTGCAAGCGTTCTGAAATGGGAATACGGAATAGTATACTTTACCTTTTCGTACTCATCATACACAGCCTTTATATGCTTAATACGCTTATCAAATTCTTTTACTTCTTCGGCAGAAATATTTTCATCGGCTTTCATTTCTTTGAGCCGAGTTTTCATTTTATTAATGATTTTTTTATGCTTGTCAATTCTGCGTTTTGTACGCTTTAAAAAGCGGTATTCTTCAAGCAATTTTTCATTAATTACATTAATTGTAATGCCTTTTTCAAAGCTGTTTCCTTGAGCCTTTTGTGCAGTAGCCACAACCTGATATGCACTTGAAAGCATATCGGGATTTTTCATTTTTACAAGCAAATTTCTGTCATCATTAAGACTGTTAAGAAAACAATCGTCCTTATACATTTTTGTTTTTAGAGAACCGTACTTTCCCTGTACGCTTACTTGCATAGGATGATAAGATGTATAACCGCAAGCCTTGTGAATTGCTCCGATAACAGTTGAATACGGCGGTAAAGGAAATGTCATACGGTTTTGTACAGTTTCTTCTTTTTTGTAATTTGCACTGTTTTGTTTTATATGAAGTCTAATTGCTTTCATATTAATTCCGCCTTACTCCGAAAAATACTCTTTAACCTGACCTCTGAGATTTTCAAAAAATTCTGTCATACTTACAGGATTAAGTTCTCTTACAATTTCGTCCTCGTTTGAAAGCTCGCCATTACGCATAAGTGCACAACTGTAACCTTGAGCAAGTTTTTCCTTAATCGGCTCTATAATGAGTCTTTTGCCTGAAACAGAAACAGCATTTTCAAAAATATGAGTTTTTCTCGGTGAAAGACCGCCTACCACAAAAATCGGCTCTGCATTATCAAGATTTCCCTTAACGACAAGTGAAAGATTTTCTACTGCGTCAATAAGAGCAATTACTCTTTCACACTTTTCGGCGTTATCTGCCTCTGCACCAAAGTTTTCGTCCTTACCGATTTTTTCGAGGTCAATTGTAAGACTGTAAATTTTAGATGATTTGTCATATTCATACTGATAAGGCATAAGACCGCAATCCTTTGCATTGTTTTGAACATTTAAACCGTGTGCCATAGCATAATTGGTTGCAAGGTAAAGGTTATTGTGAAAACGGGCATCATTAATAAACGGCTCTGTAGCAACAGCGTCTGTAAGATAGAAAGAACTGTTACGGATGTATGTAACATCTTTTGTTGACATATATCCACCCTCAAGTGCACGGCATGTTGCGGCATTTACATCTTCATTAACAAGTTTCTGCATTGCTCCGTCGATTGATGTCTGTAAATCATCATAAAAGCCCGACTGAACACAGATAGCGTTTTTAAGGCTCTCACGACTTCTTGTAGCGTACTCTTTTCCGCCTCTGAATACCTTTTGTACACTTGAAATATTACCGAGGCTTTCGCCGTAGTTGCTTGTCATATTTGCGATTACAGTTAATGTTAATGCTTTATTTTTCATAATAAAATCTCCTTTATATTAGTTATTTTTTGAACTTACTTCAATTAATGCGCTTGCAAAAGCAAATGCAAGATCTTTATTTTCTTCCGCATTTTCAAGAAATGTATAGAAAAATGAAAATTCCAT
This sequence comes from Ruminococcus intestinalis, assembly GCF_014288065.1. Taxonomy (NCBI): domain Bacteria; kingdom Bacillati; phylum Bacillota; class Clostridia; order Eubacteriales; family Oscillospiraceae; genus Ruminococcus; species Ruminococcus intestinalis. The sequence goes on from NZ_JACOPS010000001.1 coordinate 771,270, forward strand.
TCCGACATAAGCAGACAAACTAAGTATAATCTCTTTTGCTCTGTCGTAATCATGTGCGCAAAGAGCACTGATTATTTTTTGCTTATATGAATTAATTTTATTACTGCTTTTCATTTCAATTAGTTTTTTGGAAGTTAAAAATCCACAACTTTTTGCTGACTTAATTTCATCCATAATATCATTTCCTTTCCAAGATACATTTATGTCTATTAGCATATCAGTTCTGCTTTTTATATAGCCTTTAACGGCATTATCATCAAAATAAAACTTAAGCATCATTAAAATTACATCGTCAAGCAACACATTGTTAAGACAACGCATATAAACTTCTTTCTCAAGATTAAACCAATAATCATCATTGATTTTTTTGACAAAGTTTAATGATTTCCCCGATAATTCTCTTAACTTTTTTAATCTTTCAAGTCGTACAAAGAATGTTTCGTAATAAGCCTTATCCTGTGATTTTGATATAATTTCAACATCATAGCTTATATAATCCTTTGAATTTTGCAAAACAAGCATTAGTTTGTTTTTGTCGTCTTTATTTTCTGTACTGCTAAGTTGATTTGAAAAAGCATAGTTTGTTTGAGTTAAAGACTTAACAGAAAAATTGTTATTCACAAAATAAGTTTCTCTCATATCAGAATTTGAAAAAGCAAACGGTATAAAATCAAATTCTAAAATATCATTGCTCTCAAAACTTTCCTTTGAAAAACAAAAGCCGAGATTATTTGTTTTTCTGTCTTTGTCAACATTGTAGCCTCTAAGTCTGCAAGTGCTGTTATCTTCGGTAAAAATAAGTCGTTCATTGCAGTAATTCTTATAAAGGTTATTGCCGTTTTTAAAGATATTCTTTATAATTTCCGCCCTGTTTTCTTCAATGGTTGAAATAAAAATATCTTTATTTGTTCCATTAAATTTTATTTTGTCAAATAGCCCTTTAAGAACTGTTTTGCTCTTAACAAGGTCATTTACCAATTTAATTTGTTCTTCACTGAATTCTTGACTTTCGAGAATGTTTAAAATATTTTTGTGAGTCATATATTTTTCAAAATAGTTCTCTGCAAACTCAAGATATTTTTCTTCTGTTATATCTTCGCTTTTGTAAATAACACCGTCAAAGCCGTGGATATAATTATCGGGCTTTTCTTCAACATCACAGAGCACTTTGTAATCAATTCCAAAGTAATCAAAATATTTACATAAACCGACAACGGCTGCTGCAAACCTCCAATCGGTAGGCTGCAGCAAAGTGTCATAATCAAAGTAATCAATCTTTGTTTTCATTAATTCGGTTCACCTCCCTCCGATAAAAGCTCGGCAAAGCCAAATCCTGCGGATTTTCGTGAACCTATACCGCTTTTCAGTAGATAATTAATAACCGATTTATCGGCATTAATACTAAAACTGCCAAAACTGCATTCAATGTAGTTTTTATAGTGATAAACCACTGTTTTTTTTGCGTTTAACGGTTTAATTTCAAAGTTTGAAATTAACTTCTCGTCAAAACCGCTTTCAACAAGCTGCTCTTTAATTACCTGTTTTGCAATCTCCGTAAAATCCGGATTAGCAACCGAAATATACCTATCAGAATTATTCTCGGCTTTATGTAATCTGATACACAAAGGGCTAAGCATTTTTACAACAGCGGATGATGAAGTAACATTTTTTTCCGGCACAAGATTAACACTGACAAGTTTCATTTCGTTGCCGAGTGGAGCGGGAATCGGCTTGTCCTTTTGCTTTATAAAAGCAGACATAAAAATACATCCCGTATTATAGTCAGCCGTTGAAAAAGTAATGCTTAGTTGATTTTTCCCGAGTTGAATTTCCGTTTTAGAAAACTTCGGCATAGGCAGATTCACCGCAAAAGTAAAATTTCTGCGTTCCGGTGTAAAATAATATTTTTCATAATATTTTCCCTCGGCAATATCTGACAGTGACCGTTTAAAAAACGAAAGCATAATTCGTCGATAATCAATCGGCAGCTTATTGTTTTGCAAATAAAATCGCAATAAAATTTTCATATTTACCTCCATTTATTATTTTAATAGTATTAGATTTTGTTATTAGAGTTATGATATTTCACAACTCTAATTACAGTATAGCGTTCACAATTTTGTTTGTCAATACCTAATATATATTTTCTAAGAAAAATTTTTATAAATAAGCTTATAAATACATTTATTTTTATAAATTTAGTACATTTGATATTTACAATTAATTATGATATAATTTAATAAATCTTTCCAAAATGGATTTTAAATAATATTTATTTACACCACCTTTTTAATCTATCCAAATTGGATTTTGTCTTTACCAGCTTAAATGACAAAGTGAAATTAGGGTAAATATACCCTTTTCACAACAAAAAGCCAAATAAGCGGTTTTATGTGGCTTTTAAGAGAATATATACCCTCAAAAAGCCGAAATTTAATATATCTCACTGTCTTTTTTGCATGGCAAAGCAGACAGATTGAAATCTCGTTTTGTCAAAGTGAACGCAACCTGCCTTAGCTTAAAAATATGTTGCGGTCACCATCTGCAATTGTTTAAAGTTACCGTTTCAGCAGTGCCGGTGTTAAGTTCACTTCGTCTGCCGGTACGGTATGTAATCCCATCAGCCCCATCAACCGAAGTATGCTCTTGTCGGTGGTGGCTTCATAAGGGGATTTGTTGCCAAGCGATTCTCGGCGAATACTGTTAATATTGTTGGCAAGAAGGAGCATATCTTCCTGCGTGTATGGATTTAACGTCTTGCCCTTTGGCAGAACGTAACGGATAAATTCGTGGTTCTTCTCAATCTGTGGCTTTTGCCAGGATGCCTGAGGGTCACAGTAAAAGACCTTGGTTCTCTTCTTACCATCCTCGGTAGTTTCTAAATCTCTTGTATGCTTGAACTCGCTGCCGTTATCGGTGAGAATTACAGGAAAGACTTTGCGGAATTCTTCAAGTCCTAAAAGGCCTGTCAGCATATCAAATTGTTCCACTACGGTATCGGCTTTGCCGTCACGCATAAGAAACATCAGCATCATATTGGTGTTACAGAAATGCAGTGTCAAAAGGCGTTTCCCTTGTTCACGACATCCCTTTACTGTATCCATTTGAATTATGGGTGTATCGGGATGTTTTTCCATATATTTCAGGTAATCATCATAGCCTCGGTTTTTGCGGAATTCTTGGTTCAAAAAGCCTTCGGACACTTCTTTTTTCTTCCGTCTTGGCTTGTATGCCACCTTTCGTCTGAGGTCAATGTTTCCTACGCTTAAAACACCTTGGTCGATGTAACGGTAAAGAGTTCTTTGTGAAATACCAAGTTCATCGCCGTGTTCCGACCATATATGTGTCAGTGGTTGCCCTTTCAAAATTAACGGTGAAACCAATTCATCAAGTTTTTCAAGGTCTTCACCACGGGTTTGTATCTTGCTTCTGGAGTTGGAATATCACCGCTTTGCCATTGCATCTGCTTGCTGAGCATTGTAGTAAGCTCTATCTGCTTTGCATTTTCTTCTCCACACACAAACATTGCAAACATACGGCGGTTTGGAAAGTACAACGCAAGGGGTATTGTTGTATCTTGTGCAAAGTTCTCTGCAATCGTATTCACGGCAAGTCACGCACCGCCTTGAGCATCCATCCTTTCCGCATAATTCTTTGGTTTTGCACTCTCCTGCATAGTGACAATCATTTCCAAAGAAATGCTCTCCCGGTGCGATTGTTCTGTTTGCTCGGATTTCCCTTGAAACACATTCCGTAGTTTTTCCTATCTTTTTTGCTATCTTTCCTAAACTTAATTTTTGGTAAATTCCACATTCAATAACTATCCTTTCAGACAATGATAAACGACTCATATTTTCCTGCTTTCCGCAGACAGTAACCGTTTCCATTTTACCATACTCTTTTGTCAAGGTGAACCCGTGGTATTTCTCGTTTTTTCCTCAAAAATCCGAACTTCACTTTGGCAATTTAGGTTTGTCTTTACCATATTATAACATTTTCACTGTACCATAATCCGTACTTTGAATTTGATTTATAAAAAAGATAAAAGATAAAAGGCTCTCGATAAAAAATCGAGGACCTTTGCTTTTTAAAATCATTTTTCGTTATATATGTTGGAGTAATGATTATAAATTATGATTTACCGGAATATTTTGCAAGGCAATTATAAATGTTTGGTCAATCTTTTATAATTATGACGGTAGGGTAAACAAAATTTATCTCCATTTTTAAATATTTAAATCATTCTATGCTTTTTCCATCTGCCTGACAAATACCTTACAAGATATGCTGCAGCACGAGCATACCAATCAACAAACATACCGATCCATACACCTAAAACGTCCATATCAAGAACCATAACAAGTATATAACTGCAAACTATTCTGAATATCCACATTGAAATCACACTTACACCGAGTGAAAAGTTTACATCTGTACACTTGCACAATTTGAGATATATTTCTTTGTACATTCTAACATAATAAATGCATTTATTCAGATGTATTTTTAGTATATTATTACTATTAAAAATTAGCCGCTTATATATAATACTGTTTGAGATATTATATTATAAATTTTTTATAAATGTGGTTTTAAATCAAAGTTAATATTCACTAACTTCAATATTTGGCATTTTCTGCCATTTTTCTGTGTTACCAACATTTTATAATTGATTATCAAAGATATAATAAGTTATCCTTCGGTAAAAATTATAAGTAAGTAATCTGTATAAATGATATTATATATCTTGATGTATGTTAAAATTATAATCATCGTTAAACTTAGAGTTTAAATAAAACAGTTAAAATTTTCTTAAAAATTTTATAATCGGAAATTAACGCTTGACAAATATTATCTGTAATGATATAATACTATTTGTTACAGAGATAAGCGGATGTAGTTTAGTGGTAGAACTTCAGCCTTCCAAGCTGATCGTGTGGGTTCGATTCCCATCATCCGCTCCACAAAAGGTGCTGTAAAGAAACAGCATATTAAAAAGCCGAGATTCACGAAAAAGTGAGTCTCGGTTTTTTTGCTTGCATTGCTGAATATTGTATCCGGGCAATAATTGGTCGTTACCCTTATTTGCATTGGCAGTTATCTTTGTTCCGTCTATGTAGATATGCGACATATCCTGCTTTCCTTAACAGCAAGGTGTTTATTTAGATCAATATGATGAAAAACCTCGTTAAATGTATATACCGGATCAGAAATTTCTATTATTTTTTCAATTTCCGGTGGTAATTTTAATTGATACGGTGTATAATGCACCTTGTTGATATGTTTTTTCATTGATAGTAAATTATATCACAAAAATGACTGCATTCCTACCTTTCGGTCAGAATGCAGTCGTTTTTTATTTGGGCTGTTTTTTTACAGCTCCTTTTCTTAACGGTCGCCTTCAAGTCCCGTTATTAATTTACTTGTAAAACAAAAAAACAGATTAACAAAAAGCTAATCTGTTTTTATGGTGCGAGTGACGGAGTGAAAAAATAAGTACACTTTCTGCCTCGTTTGATACGGCTTGTTAAATTTATAAATATCATCAACGCTCTCCCTAAAAACAGTCCACCGGACTGTTTTCTTAACGGTCGCCTTCAAGTCCCGTTATTAATTTACTTGTAAAATAAAAAAACAGATTAACAAAAAGCTAATCTGTTTTTATGGTGCGAGTGACGGGACTTGAACCCGTACGTCGTGAAACACACGCCCCTCAAACGTGCCTGTCTGCCTATTCCAGCACACTCGCAAATATTGTCTGTCGACAACGATAAATATTATATCACTGCTTACTTACTTTGTCAACAGATTTTTAAAAAAACTTTTAATTTTTAACAATTTTATTTTTTACAAAACACACCTCATATTGACATTAATTTTAGAGTGTGATATTATCAGTTTGAAAATTTTTATAATAAATCAGGAGTAATTATTATGAAAAAAGCAATTTTATTTGATTTAGACGGAACATTGTGGCACACAAGCGATGTAATTCTTCCTATATGGAACGAAGTTCTTAAAAAGCATCCCGAAACTCAAAAGCAAATAACGCTTGAAGAAATGAACAGCTATATGGGCAAAACTATTGAGCAGATTGCAAACATTATGTTGCCGGAGCTTAGTGAAGAAAACGGCGTAAACATTATAAAAGAATGTTGTGCCGTAGAAGTTCCGTATCTTGAAAAGTCAGGCGGTCATTTGTACGATAACCTCGAAGATGTGCTTAGCAAACTTTCCGAAAAATATTTTCTCGGTATAATCAGTAACTGTCAGTGCGGTTATATTGAAGCATTTTTGAAAGCTCACAAACTCGAAAAATATTTTTCTGATTTTGAAATGTCAGGCAGAACCCAACTCACAAAAGGCGAAAATATCAGCCTTGTTATTAGCAGAAATAACATTGATTGTGCTTTCTATGTTGGCGACACTATCGGTGATCAAACAGCGTCAAAAGACGCAAAGGTGCCGTTTGTATTTGCCGAATACGGTTTTGGCAATACAGAAAATCCCGACTACACCATTCACAGTTTTTCCGAACTTTTAGAAATCAGCGATAAAGTATTTGCAGTTTTCGAAAAATAATATTAATTATCTTTTACAGAATTATTTTCTGTATTATCTTTGGTTTCGTTTTCTTTGACTTTGTAATAAATAATTGTCGGCTTGTGGGACTTACCGTTCTTTTTATTATGGTTTATATACACTATTACAAACACTACGGCAACAAGTGCAATTATGATTACAGCGGTTACAATTAATATAAATTCACGCATAAAAACATCCTCACATTTTTATTGATTAATTCAATTATAAATGTGAGGATGTAAATTTTTTAATGAATTATGTAGACGAAAAATTATTTTGTAAGAAAATAATTCATCATAGTAAAGCCTTTTTCAATGTAGTTGCCTGTTTCTCTTGCTTCTTTTTCGCAGAATACTTTTACACCGCTGTCAATCTCATTTTTACTGTCATAAATAAGATACGGAACAGGAGTAGAAGTATGTGTACGGATAGAAAGCGGAGTCGGATGGTCAGGACATACCAAAACAGCAAAATCATCGTAGCCCTTTAAAAATTCAACTACAGGACCGAGAATATGCTCGTCTATCATTTCAATAGCTTTTACCTTATTTTCAATTTCACCACGGTGACCGCACTCGTCAGGAGCTTCAACATGAATATATACGAGGTCTGCGCCCTTTTTAAACTCCTCAATAGCAGCCTTGCATTTACCGTCAAAGTTTGTATCAAGGTAACCTGTAGCGCCGTCAACATCAACACTGTTCATTCCTGCACAGATTGCAATACCTTTTAAGAGGTCAACGGCAGAAATCATACTGCCCTTTATACCGAATTTTTCACTGAAATTATCAAGTAAAGGCTTAGTACCCTCGCCCCAAAGCCAAATTGAGTTTGCAGGGCGCTTGCCTCTTGCTATTCTCGCCTGATTTACAGGGTGATCCTTTAAAAGGTCATAGCTCTTCTTCATAAGGTCATAAAGCTCGTCAACAGCCTCACCCTTTGGAATGTAATCTGTAATTACCTTGCCTGTAATATCGTGCGGAGGTGTAAGCACACCGGGATGCGGATTACCGTTGCTCCAAACAAGGCAATGACGATAAGATACGCCCGGATAGAAACGGAATACATCATTTCCGAGTTTTTCCTGAATATACTCAATAAGAATCTTAGCTTCTTCCGAAGAAATATCATCGGCGCAATAATCAAGAATTGTTTTATTTTCGTAATCTTCATCATCTGAAAGAGTAACAAGATTACATCTTAAAGTTACATCTGTATCCTTTAAATCAATACCGATGCTTGCAGCCTCAAGCGGAGAACGACCGCTGTAATATACGGCAGGTTCATAACCGAGTACCGATAGGTTTGCTACATCGCTGCCGGGTTTTAAACCCTCTGCTACCGTCTTAACAATACCGACCTCAGCCTTTGTGGCAAGGCTGTTCATACAAGGCTTGTTTGCCTTTTCCATCGGTGTAGAATTTCCAAGTGCCTCGTTTGGCTCATCGGCCATACCGTCACAAAGCATTACCAAATATTTCACTTTTATCTACCTCTTTAATGATTATTTTTGCAATGTGCCAAGACTTGCACATTTGAGATATGCGTTAATAAATCCGTCAATGTCACCGTCCATAACAGCCTGAATATTACCGGTTTCGTATGAAGTGCGGTGATCCTTAACCATTGTGTATGGCATAAACACATAGCTGCGGATCTGACTGCCCCATGTGATTTCTTTTTGAACACCTTTAATGTCTTCAATTTTATCAAGGTGTTCTCTCTCTTTAATTTCCATAAGTTTTGAAATAAGCATTTTCATAGCCACATCACGGTTTTGATACTGGCTTCTCTCAACCTGACTTGCTACAACAATACCTGTCGGAATATGAGTAAGACGAACGGCAGATGAAGTCTTGTTGACTTTCTGTCCGCCTGCGCCGCTCGCACGGTAAACATCCATTTTGATGTCTTCGGGAGCAATATTTACTTCAATGTTATCGTCCATTTCAGGCATAACCTCAAGAGAGGCAAAACTTGTGTGTCTTCTGCCCTGTGAATCAAAAGGAGATACTCTTACAAGGCGATGAACGCCTGCCTCGCTCTTTAAGTAACCGTAAGCGTTTTCACCCTCAACAAGAAGAACGGCACTTTTAAGACCCGCCTCGTCACCGTCAAGGTAGTCAACTTCTTTTACTTTAAATCCGTGAGCATCTGCCCAACGGTTGTACATTCTGTAAAGCATTTCCGCCCAGTCCTGAGCCTCTGTACCACCCGAACCTGCGTGGAAAGTAAGAATTGCATTGTTCTTATCATATTCGCCTGTAAGAAGAGTTTGAAGTCTTTGCTTTTCAAGACTTTCTTTAACTCCCTCTGCCTCGCTTTCAGCCTCTTCAAGAAGCGAAAGATCCTCTTCCTCATTTGCAAGTTCAATCAAAGCACAGGTATCTTCATACTTAGCCACCAAAGCCTCGTAAGCCTCAACCTTACCTTTTAGTGTGCCTGTACGCTGTAAAACTTTTTGAGATTTTTCTACATCGTCCCAAAACCCCGGTTCGGTAGCTTTAAGCTCAAGCTGCTGAATTTCAGAAAGCATACCTTTCATACCAAGAGCGTCTGACAAATCGTCAATTTCAGGTTTAAGTGCCTGAACCTTTAACAATAATTCCTCAAATTGTACCATAAAATATACCATTCCTGTCTTAATTTGATATATAGCTCTAAAAATCAGATTACTATTTTACATACAATTTTATTATAGCAAATTAGCCGATAAATGTAAACTGTTTTTTATAATAAGGAATTTGCGTAAATAATTTATTCCCGCTTTCCCGCCGTATATTCTCCCGTATTAACATCAGCGTCTTTAAAATGTGCTATATAATTTTAAGGAATAAAACCTGCCGATAATTTATAATAAGAAAAACATTCGGTTTTGCCAAGATGTTTTTCCATTATTTCATTCATTACCGACTGCTGCGGCATTTCACATTTTTCTTCAAAAAGCAAATGCACAAAAAACATCATACCGGGTTGCGGCGCTTTTTCATTGAGATTTTATTGAAAAATCTTTTCTTCATTATCCGGCATTATATTTTTCCTATCTTGTAATTATGTAATTATGTAATTATGTTTTATCTGTAATTTTTCCGTCCTGCGATACAACAAGTTTGCCGTTTTTGATTGCGTTATCGACAGCAAAACCGACCGTTGTATCAATGAGCGTGCCTGTTCTTGTAAAACCGAACTTTTTGGCACTTTCTTTAATAAGGTCAGATTTTTGCATACCGCCTTGTTCGCTCAAAACTTGAATGGCTGCATTTAATATTTCTTTTGAGGAAATATCGTCAATATTGCGCCTATTCTCGTTTTGCTCCGATACACGATAAACATTGTATTCATCAGGTTTTTGTTCGGGTTGCCATACGAATATCACCCCGTTGTCAGAGGTTTCGGAGTGCATTATTCTGCCGAGAATACCGTCAAGTATTGCCTCTGCCCTGTTACCCGATCGAGAAATGCCGTAAGCCGAAAGCACACTTTTGTACAATGCTTTTTTACTTATTGGTGCTTGAACAGAGATAATTTTAAACATCAGCTTTTGAATTTCGACCCCTGCCGCTGCTGTATAAAAACTTTCAGAACTTCCGAGAATTTGAGAATCGACTGTTTCGTACTTTCGCTGTCTTGTCTGTTCAATCTGTGTTGATGTATCAATTTTTTCAAATTCTAAATTTTGAGTTTTGCTTTGCTCTGAAATTTTTTGCTTGGTATTTTTGCCCGAAATCGCATTTTCAATTTCTGATTTAATCTTTTCAATTACACGAGCCGAATCATCGAGCCAATCAAGAGTCCATACACGCATAATTTTCCAGCCAAGACCTGCAAGCACATCGGGCTGTAATACAAATCTATCTTTAGATGTTGCGGAATTTTTGCAGTTTTCACCGTCGGCAAGAATACCGAGCAGATAACTGTCGGGATTTTCAGGGTCAACGATACCAATATCAATCTTGTATTCCGAACAACCGATATTGCAGTTCACCTTATAGCCGAATTTTTCTATCTCTTTGGCAATTTCTTCAATAACTCTATTATCGTTATGAACAGAAACTTTGCCGTCGGGTATAACAATATTTCGGTTCTGTCCCGCAAATTTCAAAAAGCCTTTAAGCCCTTCAACACCGAGTGCTCTTGTGCGTGACAAATCAATCTGCTCGGGAGTAAGAGTGGAATACACAATCATTTCCTGTCTTGCTCTTGAAATTGCAACATTAAGTCTGCGCCAGCCGCCGTCACGGTTAAGCGGGCCAAAGTTCATAGAAACTTTGCCGTCCTTATCGGGACCGTAGCCGACTGAAAACAGAATTACATCTCGCTCATCGCCCTGTACATTCTCAAGATTTTTAACAAATACGGGTTCTGCGGATTCGCTGTCGTATTTTTCAAGTTCGGGTTTTTTAGAAAATTCATCGGCAAGCATATCTTCAATTAAATTCTGTTGAATAATATTAAAAGTTACAACGCCGATACTCTTTGTACGCAGTTGTTCATCGGATAATCTGCGGATAATTTCATTTACCACAGCCTCTGCCTCGGCTTTATTCTGCTTTGTACCGCCCTTATCGTAGTAGCCGTCAATGTGTACAAGCTTAACTGCCGACACTCTGTCGTTCGGCGACGGGAATGTATAAAGTTTATTATCGTAATACTTCATATTGCTGTATGCGATAAGACTTTCGTGGCGAGAACGGTAGTGCCATTTTAAGTACATCTGCGGCATTGAAATTGAAAGGCAGTCATCAAGCAAACTTTCGAGATCTTCGTTTTCTATGTTTTCTTCATCAATTCTGTTTGATTTAAAGAAACTTGTCGGCGGCAACTGATTAGGGTCACCGACTACCACAACATTTTCACCTCTTGCAATCGTGCCGACAGCTTCGCTTGTCGGAAGCTGTGATGCTTCATCAAACACCACAAGGTCAAATTTAGGGAATGACGGGTCAATGTATTGCGCAACAGAAATCGGGCTCATAAGCATACACGGGCAAAGTCTGCGTAATAATGCAGGGATTTCGTTAAACAACTTTCTTATCGACATCATTCTGCCGTTGCTTTTTATCGCTCTTTTAAGAATACCGAGTTCGGAAGACGACGCACCCGCCGAACCCGAAACAGGCACTTGAGATGAAAGTTTAGCCACAAGTTCCTGAATAGTAAGTTTTGAATATTCATCAATTAATGCGTGGTATTCTTTTATAGTTTGCTCAAAGCTGTTGCTTCTGAATGTGCTCAAGCTCTCGTCAACAGAAATATATTTGAGTGCAAGCGCATAATACACATTGCATCTGAAAGCGTCAACTGCATTTTCCTTATTAACAATACCGCTTTCAACCGCATTACAAATACACTCAAGCTGTTCATTTGCAAGCTGTTCACGCTTAGCGTTATATTCCGTAACCGCATACAATTTGTCAATATTCTTACTTATATTATTAAGAGTATTTTCGGTGCGGTCAAGCCAATTGTTGCTCTGCTCATTATCAATATTAACTTTGAAAATGTCGGAAAATTCATTCCATTTTAATATATAATTTTCTGCACAATTAACATCGTTTCCAAGCTGTGCAAGATTAATATTCTTAAAAGCATTCAATATTGTTCTGATTTCATTATAGTTATACACACTTATCGCATTGTAGACGAAATCGGTTTTATCAATTGCCTGTTTAAAATCAGAACCTAATTCATTAAGTATATACCTAAGCTCATTACCGCAAGTCATATTATCATTGTGCAATTTATTAAAATTAATAAGTTGCTGATACCAATTGATAATATTTTCTTTGGTAACGGCATTTGGCATAACACAAAATGTTGCAACTTCTTTCAAAAGTTTTTTCTGTTTTGAATGTCTGCTAAGTATCCAACTTGATTGAGCGACATTCCATTCATTAAGAGCCTGAATACAGTTATATTCATAAATACCGCTTGTAAACACTTTTTCAATCTCTTGTTTTTCTCTGTTTTCGTTACAAATGCTTTCATAATAATTATTCAGCTTTTGACTTACCGCATTGTAATTATTTTCAAGAATAAGGCTTGGAGAAAAAGCCGAAGGAATAAGCAACGCTCTGCAAAGATTTAAAATGTTTTTGATTGATTTTTCACTTAATTCGGCATTGATATTAAATGTACCGAAAATTCTTTCAACGCTCGATTTTGCATTATTATATAGATTAAGCAAATTTACACAATCCGAATACAGCTTTTCTCTTAACGGTATAGAATATTCTGTAAGAGAAATATTTTTAAGCGGGTTATTAACTATATCACCTACACCGTCAACAGAATTTTTATAACTTAAAATTAAGGATGAAAGCTGTTCTATTCTGTCATCATTAACAGTGTTAATAACTTCTTGCGGAATTGTTATTTTATTCTTAAATTCGGCACAGGTTTCATATTGTTCTATAGCGTCATACACGGAAATTCCGCTCTCGTGCTTTTTATGAAGTCCGTCAATTACAGAATTCATACTCACACGCATAGCTTTCAGCCTGTCTGCTGTTGCTTTGTATTTTTCGGGATGCTTTATTCTGCCGACTTCAAGTGATTTTTCGAGTTGAGAAAGCACACTGCTTTTGCTCGCCTTATTTGAGTGAAGTTCAAGGCAGAACGGAGCAAGACCGATATTTTCAAGTCTGTGTTGAACCACATTAAGAGCCGCCATTTTTTCTGCGACAAAAAGAACAGATTTACCGTGATAAAGCGCATTTGCGATTAAATTTGTAATTGTCTGCGACTTACCTGTTCCGGGAGGTCCGTGAAGTACAAAACTTTTTCCCTTTGCCGCCTCTGCAATGGCAAGCATCTGTGAAGAATCTGCGCTCAACGGTATTGCAAGGTCATCGGGTGCGATGCGTTCATCAAGTTCAGACACCGTCAGCGGATTTTCTTCCTGCTCAACAGTAATTTTCTTATCAATAAGACCTGCAACAACCTTATTTTGCATTAATTCGTCGGCACGGTTTCTAAGGTCACTCCACATTACAAACTGACCGAACGAAAACTGTCCCAAGCAAGCCGTATCCACAACATTCCAACGCTTTTTGTCAAGAATACAATTACGAACCGTATTGAAAACAAGCGGAATGTCCGTACCGTGCTCGTCCTCGGGCAGTGGGTCAAGGCTCGGTATTTTCAGTTCGAAAATCTGCCTTAAATACTCAATTAATGTAACATTAATCTGGGTTTCCTCTTGTCTGCTTCTCAGTAAATAGCCTTTATTATGCGAACTTTTTACAAGCTCAACAGGAATCATAATAAGCGGTGCATAGCGTGGCTTTTCCGAAATATCGCTTTCGTACCACTTTAAAAATCCAAGTGCTAAGAAAAGTGTGTTTGAACCGTTTTCCTCTATGCTCGACTTTGTTGTTCTGTAAATATTTTTCAGAGTTTTTTCAAGTTCTTCGTCGTGCATAACCGCACAAAGTCTTTTGCTTTTAAACTCTTCGCTTGCAATATTTGTTGCAAGGTCATTTTCGTTTTCTATCTCATAAAGCCTTGCATCTCTAAGTGACGCAATCCATTCGCTCGGCAATTCCCGTATTGAAAAAGATACTCCGTCTGCAAGACTGTCCTCAAGAGCGGCAAGATCATGAGTTAAAATCGGCAAAGCGTTTTTGGTAATTCTGAAATTTAAAAGTGAGTTTCTCAAACTGAAATCGAGCAGCTTTCTCTCCCATATCTGTATTCTTGAAAGCGAACTTTCCTCATATCCGATTACACCTGTACCGCTTCTGTTAAGTTTCTTAGGTGCAGCTGCCTGATAATCAGAAACCGAATCAACCGTCCCGTCATAACCGCAAATACTGTTGCTATCTATTTTTTGCGGAATCGGTCGCAGTCCTCCCGCTCTTGCTCTTCTAACATCAACAGCACATATAAAATTTTCCGAATCTGACAGATTATTTTTTCCGTGCTTTACCGCTCTGTCAAAATCAATCTTTTCTCCCGCCGTAAAATCCGTACATTCAACAAGCAAAATATCTTCATTTCCGCTTACCGTTCGTTTGTCTATAGCCGAAAAATCATCAATTACACAATCAGCAAAAGTTTCCTCTTCAAGGCGGCAGCCGCAGTATGCGTGACCTTTTTTTATCATTATTAAAGGGAAAAGTCCTGCCGCCTCAAGACAAGACGCATATGTAACCGCAAGGTCAATGCAAGTACCTTGTTTCTGCTCAATTACAGAATAAGGAAGTCGCACACGCTGACCTACTTTTTCAAAACTTGCAGGCGGATTATTATACACAATATTTTTTGACTGTAAAGCGGCATAAACAGCAGCCATTTGCAGTTTTACAACATCTGCATTGCGGCTCTGATAACCTGTTATGCTCGGGTCTTTTCCCCATTTTCTTAAATAATCGGTTGCAATTTTAAGGATGCACGAGACAGCGGGATGATTAGGTGTCACAAAAGCCGCAATCAGTTCAGGCATTATATAGCAGCCGCTCCACTCATCATAGGCAAGCAAATCAATATTGTCACCGGCATTTACAAGTTCTTCTTCGCCGCATAAAAGCTGTACGCTGATCTGTGCAACAATTCTCTCTGTCAGTGAGAACAGAAACTCCGTAGATACTATAATATTAACAGGACTTACCTCAATTTCGGTATGCGGAGGTAAAACCTCAATTCTATGTGTAAACGGCTTTGCAAATTCAGGTTCAAAGGAAATTTTTAACATAATATCTTTAATTTCCTCATCGCTGTTATTTTTTATCGTTACGCTGCGCACAAGCGGAACATAGTTTTGCTGCATTGCAAAATTCATTGCTCCAAAGGTTACCACTTGTACGCTCACTTTATCATTCACAAGTAATCCTCCTTGCTAAAAAAATTTTAACATTTTCATTATATCAGATTTACCAATTTATTACAATATTTTGTAAATAAATATATTCTTTTTGCGGTTAAATAATAAAATTCAGAGATTATATACATTTAAAATATTATAATAATTTATGGTTGCAATTAATAAGATTATTTGTTATAATTAGTTTGTATAAAAATACCCGGAGGCAAATATGGATTTTTATAAATATAAATGCCCTGTTTGTAACAAACAGTTTAAAGAGGGCGATGATATAGTAGTTTGCCCTGAATGCGGCACGCCGCACCACAGAGAATGCTACGAGCAGGAGGAACACTGCTTTTATCAGGATAAACATTCACAAAATTTTTCATTTGAAAATGATCAACCGGACAGTTCCGATGACTTTGAAGCTGACAAAGAGAGCGGCACAGACAATGAAGTAATCTGCAAAATTTGCGGTCATCCAAACGACAATACTTTGTTTTACTGCGAACATTGCGGAGCGCCTCTGTTAAAAGACAATCAACCCAAGAATGATTCCGTAAACGGAAATAATAATGTTCCGCCGGATATGAACGGTTTTCCTTTCGGTCAAAATCCGCAAAACGGCGGAATACCTTTTATTGCGTTTGATCCGATGGCAGGTTTTAAGGCAGACGAAAAAATGGCAGATAATGTAACCGCAGGTGAGGTTTCAAAATTTGTCGGCAAAAATACAAACTACTTTATGCGTGTTTTCGGTTCAATCTTAAGAACAAATAAATCACGATTCAGCTTTGTATCCGCTATTTTACCCGGTGCATATATGCTTTACAGGAAAATGTACGCAATCGGCATTGTTATATCGGTAATCGTGGTAGGATTGCTTGCAGGCACACTTATTATACAATCCACACCTGAATTTACAGAGGCATACAACATTTATATGGATAATTACTCTGCCATACTTCAAAGCGGATACAGCGGTGCTAATGTCGGCGATTTATTTGCCGGTATGTCCTCTACAAATCTTTTGTACTTTGCTGTTCCGTACATTCTCGGAGCAATCAGATTTGCCATTATGCTTATCTGCGGTTTCAGAACAAACAGAATGTATTTTAAACACTGCATAAAGAAAATTTCATCAATTAAAAACTACGCTTCGAGTTTTGATAAAGAATCAGACGAAGAAGCAGCAATCACAAAGTCAAAAATTAACGAGCAAATTGAAAACAAGGGTGGCGTAAACCTTGCCATAGCAGTTGTGGCAACATTTGTATTTTTAGCAATCGCTTATATGCCGCTGTTCGTTTAAAAACAAATATCGGAGGAAAATATGAAAATTACAAAAGCAGTTATACCTGCAGCAGGACTCGGCACAAGAGTACTTCCAGCGACAAAATCAATGCCAAAGGAAATGCTCCCGATCGTAGACAAACCGACAATTCAGTATATCGTTGAAGAGGCAGTTGCAGCCGGAATAACAGATATTCTTATCGTTACAAACAGAGGTAAAGGCATTATCGAAGACCATTTTGATGCATCCCCTGAACTTGAGGCAATCCTTGAAAAAAGCGGCAAACTTGATTTTCTTGAAACAGTAAGAGGTATTTCAAATCTCGCAAATATCACTTTCATTCGTCAGAAAGAAATGAAGGGTTTAGGCCACGCTATTTTAAAAGCAAAGTCTTTTGTAGGCAATGAACCTTTTGCCGTACTTTTCGGCGACGGCGCAATCGTAGGCGAAAAACCAGCCATAGGTCAGCTTATTGAACATTACGGCGAGTTTGGCAAAGGTGTTGTCGGCGTTAAAAAAGTTGATGCAAAAGACATTCATAAATACGGTTCACTTAAAGTTGAGCATATTTACGACAATGTATTTAAATGCACAGATATGAAAGAAAAACCGCAAACTCCGGAAGAAGTTCTCTCACTTTACTCTATCATAGACAGATGTGTTCTTCCGTCAGAAATTTTTGAAATTCTTGAAAGAACACAGCCGGGCATAGGCGGTGAAATTCAGCTTACAGACGCAATGCGTGAAATCGCTGTTACAGACGGTATGACAGCCGTTGAATTTGAGGGCAAAAGATACGATATGGGCAATAAATTCGGTATTATTCAGGCTCAAATCGAAGTAGGTCTTCAACATCCCGAAACTAAAGACCAATTAAGAGAATACATAAAAGAACTTGCAAAGACATTATAATAAGCTGTCTTGACATAAAATAATTAAGCTAAAGCACAAAACAGACATTTCCAACTTTTGAGAAATGTCTGTTTTTTATTTGTTTTTATTCGGTTTATTAAACAATATTTATAGTTTTGTACATTAATAGATACAGTAACCAAAATTAGTGGTTGAATTATTTTAAACTTGCGTTATAATATGATAAACAACACAATATCTATTAAGATATACGATATAGTTTAATTAAAATTCTATCGGTATAGTAATCGGGCGACGCTTTTCAAAGATAGTATACGACTTAAATCCGCACTTATGTGCAAGTCTTATTCCCTCTTCTATTCCGTTTCCGACAGCAGTGCTTGTGTGGGCATCACTTCCGACAGTGATAAGCTTTCCGCCGAGTTCACGATAGCGCTTTAGCTGAAATTCATCGGGCAAAGTTCTGCCGATAGGTTTGAATAAACCCGAAGTATTAATTTCAAGAGCTTTCTTGTTTGAAATCAGTGTTCTGTATATATCGTCAATAACATCTTGATAAGGTGTAAGGTCGGGATATTCCCCTGTTGTTTCAAAAATATATCTTAAAGGATATGTAAGATGAGCAAGGCTGTCAAAGTCACTGAAGGTCGCTGTTTCTGCAAGTTCATTAAAATATAATTTCAAAATTTCGGAAATATTACAATTATTAAAGTCGATAAAATAGAAATCTTCCATATTTTTTAAATTGTGCAAAGACGCTAAAACAAAGTCAAAATCGCCAAAAGAAAGCGCTTTTTCGGTACATTCCGGATCGTGCATAGGCTCGCCGAGCTCTATTCCGCATAAAACCTTGAGTTTTTGTCTATATTTTATCTGTGCGTTTTTGGTTTGCAAAAATGACAAAGGTATTCTTTCGTTAAAATCTCCGAATTCTTTGTTATAGCCAAACTTGATAAAAGGTGCTTCGCAATGGTCGGTAATTGCTATTGCGTAAAATCCCTTATTTATGGCAGATTTACACATTTCTTCCACTGTATTTTCAGCGTCAAAAGAATTGTTTGAATGAGTATGAACATCACATAAAATCATAGTTATCAAGCCTCCGTAATAAATAATACCATATTCGCCAAATTTATGCAATATAAGGCTTTACTTTCTTAGATTTTAGTTATATAATAAGGTAATGATAAAAAACAATCATATAATTCTTTTATAATTCTTTTGCAGGAATAAAATTAAAATCTTGCAAATACGGAGGTAACTTATGAAAGCTATAATTACAGTAATCGGTAAGGACACAGTCGGAATACTTGCAAAGGTATCAGCTGCTTGTGCTGCTGACAACGCAAACATCGTTGAGGTAACACAGAGCGTTCTTCAGGATATGTTTGCAATGGTTATGCTTATTGAATTCAATGAAGATAAAATTGATTTTGAAAAGTTAAGAACCGACCTTGACGCTGTCGGAGAGGCTACCGCAACTAAGATTCATGTAATGCACGAAGATATATTCAACAGTATGCACAGAATTTAATTTGCCCTTAAATATGGATTGAAAGGATAAACACCTATGCTCGAAACAAAAGATATACTTGAAACTATCAATATGATTGATAACGAAAATCTCGATGTAAGAACAATTACAATGGGCATTTCACTTTTAGACTGTATTGATGACGATATTGACAAAGCCTGCACAAAGGTATACGACAAAATCTGCCGTTCTGCCAAAGACCTCGTAAAAACAGGCGAGGATATCCAGAGGGAGTACGGTATTCCTATTATAAATAAGAGAATTTCAGTTACCCCTATCGCAATGGTAGCTGCACCATGCCAGAGTAAAAAGGTAGTAAAATTTGCTCACGCACTCGACAAAGCCGCAAAAGAACTCGGCGTAAACTTCATCGGCGGTTATTCCGCTCTTGTACAAAAAGGTTTCGCAAGCGGTGACTATGCGCTTATAGAGAGTATCCCCGAAGCACTTGCAACTACCGATTTTGTTTGTTCTTCGGTAAATATCGGTTCAACAAAAGCCGGTATCAATATGGATGCAGTCAAAATGATGGGTAAAACTGTAGTTCAGACTGCTCAAGCTACAGCAGACCGTGATTGCATTGGCGCTGCAAAGCTTGTAGTATTCTGTAACGCTCCTGAAGATAACCCGTTTATGGCAGGAGCTTTCCACGGTGTCGGCGAGGCTGATACCGTTATCAATGTCGGTGTTTCGGGACCGGGCGTAGTAAGAGCTGCTCTTGCTAAGGGCGGCGAAGGCAAAAATATTGCCGAAATCGCCGACATGGTTAAGAAAACCGCATTTAAAATCACAAGAATGGGTCAGCTTGTAGCAAAAGAAGCAAGCAAAAGACTTTGCGTTCCTTTTGGTATCGTTGACCTTTCACTTGCACCTACACCGGCAGTCGGCGATAGTGTTGCACATATTCTTGAAGAAATGGGACTTGAAGTATGCGGATGTCACGGTACAACTGCTGCTCTTGCGCTTCTTAACGATGCTGTTAAGAAAGGCGGCGTAATGGCTTCGTCACATGTTGGCGGACTTAGCGGCGCATTCATTCCGGTATCGGAGGATGCAGGTATGATTTATGCAGCTGAAAACGAGTATCTCGACATAACTAAACTTGAGGCTATGACAGCCGTATGTTCAGTTGGTCTTGATATGATTATTGTACCGGGTGACACAAGTGCCGAGGTTATCTCTGCAATTATTGCAGACGAAGCAGCTATCGGTATGGTAAACACTAAGACAACCGCTGTAAGACTTATTCCCGCTATTGGTAAAAAAGCAGGCGAAACACTTAACTTTGGCGGACTTCTCGGCTACGGTCCTGTAATGCCGCTAAGAAAAGGCTCACCGGCTGAATTTATCAACAGAGGAGGAAGAATTCCTGCACCGCTTCAGGCTCTCAAGAACTAATTTCAGGGGGTGATTTTTTGAAGGATATGATTAAACAGATTGTTGAAGCAGACGCTGAGGCAAAAGCCTTCGATGAAGAAAATCAAAAAAACAAAGAAGCTCTTGCCAAAGAGATTGACGCTCAAGCAAAGGTAATCTACGATTCCTATATGTCAAAAGCTGACGAAACCATTGAGCGCCAGAGTGCTTATATTGACAAGGACATCAGACATCAGTGGCAGGATACTCGTCAGAAGCATAAATCTGTTTTAATTAAACTTAAATCTGATTTCGAGGCAAATGCTGACAAATGGTCAGATGAAATTGCTAAACGAACTATCGGATAACTATCCATTTATTAAGCATATTATTTTAAAGGAGGTGCGAAAGCTGTGTCTTCCACTTCGTTTGCGGTGCTTGCAAAAGCAAGAGCAAAGTTTGGTAAAAGACTTACCGAAAAGGACTACAACAGTTTGCTTAACTCAAACAGTGTTGCAGAAGTAATGTCTTATCTTAAGTCATATACGCACTATGCGGAGGCATTGCGTGATATAAATGAGCGTGATGTTCACCGTGGCAGACTTGAGGTTCTTTTAAGGCAGCATCTTTTCTATGAGTTTGACTCGCTTTGCAGATATGATTCCCAGATGAGCACCGGCTTTTCAGCTTATGTTATAAGCAGAACCGAGATTGAACAGATAATGCGCTTTCTCACTTTGCTGAATACTTCATCTACTGAAAAGTTTATTTATCAGTATCCGACATATTTTGCAAAACATACGGAGATTGATTTGCAGAAACTTGCGCTTGCAAGAAATTACGATGAATTTCTCACCATTTTGAGTAATACAAAGTATTCTCAAATATTTGAAAAATACAAGCCCGACGAAAACAATCTTTTGCCTATATCGGATATTGAAAATGATCTTTATACTTTTGTTTTCTCCAACCTCAAAAAGGTAATAAAGAGCAAAACAAAAGGCACTGAAAGAAAAGAGCTTATGGAGCTTTTTACCGTAATCAACGATTACAATAATTTCTCCCGTGTACTTCGTCTTAAAAAGTATTATAACCTTACACCGGAGCAAATAAAAAACAACCTGCTCTACCCTTTCTCAAGCATCAGTGAAAAAACTCTCGACAGAATGTGCCGTGCGGAATCCTCCGGAGAAGTATTCTCCGTAATGCAGGAAACTCACACCGGTAAGTTAATTGAACAAATAGGTTATGTTTACGCAAGTGACATCAGCCCAAGAGTAAAATACAAACTTGCAAGAAAGAATATGTATTTCTCAAACAATCCTTCTGTTGTGATGATTTCATATATGTTCGTTGCCGAAACCGAGCTTATGAATATTATAACCTTGATTGAAGGTACACGATATAAACTTGATTCTAAAAAAATACAGTCCCTGCTTATCGTTTAGTAAGCAGTACCACTAACAAAGAGGTGATTTTATTTGGCTGTATCAACCATGCAAGCTGTTAATATAATCGGCTTTATGGATGAGATTGACGATGTTATTACCGTTTTGGGAGAATCGGGAGTTTTTCATCCCGATGATGTGTCTGTTTTTTACAACAATACCCAAGGCTTTTCACATCTTCAGACCAAAAATATTTATGCCGAACATCTCACTAACCTCAAGGCTTCATTAGGACTTACAAAAAGGCAGTTCCCGCTTGTCGATGTAAGCAATTTTAATCCGACATATCAGGATATTCAATTGTTTTGCAATAAGATTTGCGATGAACTAAACGAGCTTGTTGAAGACAGAGATTTTGCCGCCGAGCAATTGCTTGAGGCAAAACAAAATCTTGACGAAACAAAGCACTTTGTCGGACTTGACATTGAAATAGAAAAGCTGCTTGAGCTTAAATATGTAAATGCAAGATTCGGAAGACTTCCTAAGGACAGCTATGTAAAACTGGAAAATTATAAGGATGACCCTTATATTGATTTTTCGGTGTGTACAGAAGATAAAGCTTATTATTGGGGCGTTTATCTTGCTCCAGCTGATAAGACAGAAGAAATTGACAGAGTTTTTTCAAGTCTTTTCTTTGAGAGATGCGACATAATCGGTGTTAATTCAACGCCAACTCTGCATATGAAAAAACTTACGGCACTTATTCCCCACCTTGAGGATGTTTACAAAGATACCGAAAAGCGTATTGACGATTATCTTTCCATTAATAAAGAAAGAATTTTAAAATATTTGTCAAAACTTGAAGAACTTTCTTTGTACTCAACTATAAGAACTAAAGCTTTGCAGTACAACAAGAGCTTTATTATTGTAGGCTGGGTGCCGACAGAATTTGCAAAACAGCTTAAAAAACGACTTTGCAAACACAGAAGCGTTACAGTTGAATTTTCAGACGCAAAGAACGAGATTAAAAAATCTCCGCCTGTTAAACTCAAAAACTGTTTCCTTGCACGACCGTTTGAGTTTTATACTTCAATGTACGGCGTGCCAAAATACAATGAAATTGACCCGTCACTTTTTGTTGCAATAACTTACATTATTATATTCGGTATTATGTTTGCCGATGTCGGTCAGGGTATCTGCCTTACTGTTGTAGGTATATTGATGTATAAAATCAAAAAGATGGCAATTGGTAAAATACTTGCACCGTGCGGTATTTCATCTGCATTCTTCGGACTTGTATTCGGCAGTGTGTTCGGATTTGAGCATTTGCTCGACCCCATGTACAAAGCTCTCTTCGGACTTGAAGAAAAGCCTATTGAGGTAATGAGCTCCGAAATGGCAACAAAGATTATTCTTGTAGCCATAGGCATTGGCGTATTCCTTTTAATTACCGCAATGTTCCTCAATGTCTACACATCAATCCGTCAAAAGGATTATGGAAGAGCATTGTTCAGCACGAGCGGTGTGGCAGGTATAATTTTCTACAGTGCAATAGTATTCGGTATTGCAGGTCAGCTTTTGTTCGGACTTCCCGTATTCAACGCTCCGTACATTATATTCCTGATTGTAATTCCGTTTATCTTAATTTTCTTTGCCGAGCCGCTTGGCGGATTGGTAAACAAAGAACCTGACTGGAAACCGGAAAGCTGGAAGGACTACATTGTTGAAAATATTTTTGAATCAATTGAAGTTCTTTTAAGCTATGTAACAAACACAATGAGTTTCTTGCGTGTAGGCGCATTCGTTCTTGTTCACGCAGGTATGATGATGGTTGTATTTGTTCTTGCCGAAACCGCAGGTCCTATTGCCTACTGGCCAATTGTTGTAGTAGGTAATGTTATAGTAATGGTACTTGAGGCTCTCCTCGTAGCAATTCAGGTATTAAGACTTGAATACTATGAGCTTTTCAGCCGTTTCTATTCAGGCGAAGGCAGACCATACGAACCTGTCAAGCTAAAACTTACACAAAACAGTTAAGTTGAAAAACTTAATTATATATTTTATTGTTTATTTATTTTTGGAGGTAAATCATTATGAGCATCTTAAATTTAGTTATGTTGGCACTCCCTGTTGTATTTCTTGTAGCATCAGTAGTTGTAGCTGTAAAGGCTTACGAAAAAGGTCATAACAGAAAGAAAACAGTTTTAATGCAGATTGCTTCATTCGCAGCAGTATTTGCAATTTGCCTTCTTTGCCCAATCGTAGCAGGTGCAGCAGATGCAAACACAGTTTCAGAGGCAGTACAGGTTGCTCAGCAGTCATCTAAGAGCTTTGCATATATCGGCGCAGCTATCGCAGTTGGCCTTTCATGTATCGGCGGTGGTATTGCCGTAGGTAACGCAGCTCCTGCAGCTATCGGCGCAACAAGTGAAGATCCAAAGGCATTTGGTAAAGCAATCATCTTCGTTGCTCTCGGTGAAGGTGTTGCCCTTTACGGTATGCTTATCTCAATCTTGATTCTCTTCAGCTAATTGAAGAAATAAAGGATATGACGAAAAATGAAATTTTTTCTTATAAGCGATAATGTTGATACTAAAATGGGTATGCGTTTTGCAGGTATTGACGGTGTAGTTGTTCATACGGAACAAGAGGTTACACGAGAGCTTACTAAGGCTATGGAGAGAGAAGATGTGGCTGTTATTCTTATGACAGAAACTCTTGTTTCTCTCTGCCCTGACCTTATCTATGACTTAAAGCTCAACCGCAAAAAGCCTTTGATTGTAGAAATCCCCGACCGTCATGGCAACGGACGCACCAAAGACAGTATCACAAAATATGTTCAGGACGCTATTGGCGTAAAACTCTGAATGAGCTGAGAGGTTATTAATATGGAAAATACCACAAAAACCGATAACTTTTTGCAAGCCATACAAAGATACACCGAAGAACAAAAGTCTATTGCCAATACTGAAGTTGAGCTTTTAAAGGAAGAAAAACTCAAAAAAGCCGAAGAAAACGGCAAGCGTGACAGCGAACGCTACATACAGCAGCAGCTTGAAGCTAAAAAGTATGTAGAAACAAGCAAACTTGCCAGACTTGTTCAGGAAAGTCAGAAAAAACTCTTTAGAGAAAGAGCAAAAATGACTGACGAAGTATTTGAAATGGCTGCACAAAAGCTTATTAAATACACAGAAACCAAAGAATATAAATTAAAACTTGTTGACAGTGCAAGACAGATTGCAGAACTTTTTGACGATAACCGTTGTGTTGTTTATATAAATGAAAAGGATATGAAGTATTCAACAGAAATCCTTGCCGCATTCCACGGAATGGCTGAACTTGTTAAAGACAACTCAATCAAAATCGGCGGTCTTAAAGGCTACTGCAAATCAATGAGAATTGTTGCCGATGAAACACTCGACACAAAGCTCGCTGCACAGAGAGAATGGTTTATTGAGAACTCAGGTCTGAGCGTTCTTAACTAATTGACCTTCTTGATTTTATCCGAAAGAAGATGGTAATACAAATGGAAAATAATGTTATTTATGGAATTAACGGACCTGTTGTTACCGTAAAAGATGCTGATTGCTTTGAAATGATGGAAATGGTTCATGTAGGTGAACAGAACCTTGTCGGTGAAGTAATCGGTATAACTTCTGATTTTACCACAATTCAGGTATATGAAGAAACAACCGGTCTTAAACCGGGAGATGTTGTTACAGGTACAGGCGCACCTATGAATGTACTTCTCGGACCGGGAATTATTGATAATATTTTTGACGGAATTGAGCGTCCTCTTAAGGCTATTGAGGAACAGGCAGGCGCTTTCATTGACAGAGGTGCATCTGTTTCTTCTCTTGATGACAAAAAGCTCTGGAATGTTACAATGAAAGTAAAGGTTGGCGACAAACTCGAGGGTGGTCAGATTTATGCTACACTCCCCGAAACACCAATCATTGAACACAGACTTATGGTTCACCCTGAACTTTCAGGCGTTGTTACCAAGGTTATGCCTGACGGTCAATACAAGCTTTTTGACACAATTGTTGTTATTAAAGATGATAACGGTGTTGAGCACAACCTCACACTTTGTCAAAAATGGCCTATCAGAACCGCTCGTCCTGTAAAGGACAGACTTGCATCTTCAATTCCGCTTATTACAGGTCAGAGAGTTATTGACTCTCTCTTCCCTATTGCTAAGGGCGGTACAGCCGCTATACCTGGCGGTTTCGGTACAGGTAAAACTATGACACAGCACCAGCTCGCAAAATGGTGCGACGCTGATATTATTATTTATGTAGGCTGCGGTGAGCGTGGTAACGAGATGAGCCAGGTACTCGAAGAATTCTCTGAACTTATCGACC
Organism: Ruminococcus intestinalis; assembly: GCF_014288065.1. NCBI lineage: Bacteria > Bacillati > Bacillota > Clostridia > Eubacteriales > Oscillospiraceae > Ruminococcus > Ruminococcus intestinalis. Next base: position 797,470 of record NZ_JACOPS010000001.1, read on the forward strand.
CTAAGTCACAGCGTCCTATGACAGACAGAACCGTTCTTATTGCCAACACATCAAATATGCCTGTTGCAGCCCGTGAGGCATCAATTTACACAGGTATCACACTTGGCGAATATTACAGAGATATGGGTTACCATGTTGCTATGATGGCTGACTCAACTTCTCGTTGGGCCGAGGCTCTTCGTGAGATTTCGGGCCGACTTGAGGAAATGCCTGCCGAGGAAGGTTTCCCGGCTTACTTGCCTTCACGACTTGCCGAATTCTATGAGCGTGGCGGCCGTGCGGAAGTTCTTTCAGGCGGTGAGGGTTCTGTAACACTTATCGGTGCGGTTTCTCCGCAGGGTTCAGACTTCTCCGAGCCTGTTACACAGAACACAAAAAGATTTACCCGTTGTTTCTGGGCACTTGATAAGTCGCTTGCTTATTCAAGACATTATCCTGCTATTAACTGGATGAACAGCTACAGCGAATACTTTAACGACCTTGACCCTTGGTTTGAAGAAAACCTCGGTAAAGACTTTATTGAGTATCGTAACAGAATCAGCGCACTTCTTCAGGAAGAAAGCTCGCTTATGGAAATCGTAAAACTTATCGGTTCCGATGTACTTCCTGATGACCAGAAACTTGTCATTGAAGCTGCAAGAGTAGTTCGTGTAGGTTTCTTACAGCAAAATGCTTTCCACGCTGATGATACTTATGTTCCGCTTGAAAAGCAGAAACTTATGATGAAAACAATTCTTCACCTTTACGATAAGGCTAAGAAGGTTGTTACCAAGGAAATTCCTATTTCAAAGGTTATTGAGCTTGGTTTGTTCGATAAACTTACAAAGATGAAATATGATATTCCTAACAGCAAGCCTGAACTCTTTGATGAATATATCAAGGAAATTGATGAAAAACTTGACTCAATTATGTAAGGAGGAAACGCACAATGATTATAGATTATGTCGGCGTTAAAGAAATTAACGGCTCACTCATAGTTCTTGACGGAGTAAAAGGCGTTTCCAACGAGGAAATTGTTGATATCCGCCTTGATAACGGCACAGTAAGACAGGGCCGTGTCGTACAGATTGAGGGCGAAAAGATTGTTGTTCAGGTATTTGAGGGTACAAGAAGAATCAGCCTTACAAATACAAGAACAAGACTTACAGGTCACCCAATGGAAATGCCTCTTTCTCCTGAAATTATCGGTCGTGTACTTGACGGTGCAGGCAGACCTATTGACGGACTCGGAGATATTTTCCCTGTAAAGCGTGCTAACATTAACGGCACACCTATCAACCCTGTTTCAAGAATTTATCCTAAGAACTATATCAACACAGGTATTTCTACCATTGATACACTTATGACACTTATCAGAGGTCAAAAACTTCCTATCTTTTCAGGTACAGGTATGAAGCACAACGACCTTGCAGTACAGATTGTTCGTCAGGCAAAAATCAGCGGTGCAAATGCTAATAACTTCTGCGTAGTATTCGCAGCAATGGGTGTTCAGAAAGATGTTGCCGAATACTTCAGAAAGAGTTTTGAAGAAAGCGGCGTACTTTCAAGAGTTGTAATGCTCTTAAACCTTTCGAATGACCCGATTATCGAAAGAACACTTACTCCAAGATGTGCTCTTACTATTGCCGAGTACCTTGCATTTGAGCTTGAGATGCATGTTCTTGTTATTATGACAGATATGACCTCATATGCCGAGGCTCTTCGTGAGTTCTCATCATCAAAGGGTGAAATTCCTGCAAGAAAAGGTTACCCGGGCTATCTTTATTCAGACCTTGCATCACTTTATGAGCGTGCAGGTATGATTAAAGGCAAGAACGGTTCTGTTACACAGATTCCTATTCTTACAATGCCTAACGATGATATTACTCACCCGATTCCTGACCTTACAGGTTACATCACAGAGGGTCAGATTGTACTTGACCGTTCATTACAGGGACAAGGTCTTTATCCGCCTGTAAGCGTTCTTCCTTCACTTTCCCGTCTTATGAAGGACGGTATCGGTGAGGGTTACACAAGAGCAGATCATCAGGCACTTGCAAACCAGCTCTTTGCATCATATGCAAAGGTAATTGACGCTCGTTCACTTGCATCTGTTATCGGTGAGGAAGAACTCTCCCCTATCGACAAGAAATATATTGAATTCGGCAGACTGTTTGAATCAAAGTTTGTTAATCAGGGATTCAACGAAAACAGAAGTATTGAACAGAGCCTTGACCTCGGTTGGGAATTACTTTCTACACTTCCGAAATCAGAACTTGACCGTGTTGACGATCAGATTCTTGACAAGTATTATGTTGAGAAATAACCGTCAGAAAGGAGTGCTGAGCATCTATGGCTGTACAGGCTGTACCTACAAAAGGTAATCTGATGAACACCAAAAAGTCGCTTGCTCTTGCCAAAAACGGCTATGAACTGCTTGACCGTAAGCGTAATATTCTTATAAGAGAAATGATGACGCTTATCGACCACGCCAATGCAATTCAGGAGAAGATCGACAATGCATATGAAGAAGCTTACATAGCACTTCAGACTGCCAATGTTACAAACGGCTTTTGCGATGACCTTTCAAACACGATTCCTGAAGAAGACTCATTAAAACTTGATTCAAGAAGTGTAATGGGTGTTGAAATTCCGATTCTCACCATTGACGAGAAAAAACCTCAAACCTACCTGCACTACGGACTGCGACTTACAAACTCAGGTATTGATAAAACTTACGAGAAATTCACCGAAGTTAAGTATCTTACCGCAGAGCTTGCCGAGATAGAAAACAGTGTTTACCGTCTTGCGGTTTCAATCAAGAAAACACAGAAGAGGGCCAACGCTCTTAAGAACATTATGATTCCTAAATTTGAAGAAACCGTAAAGTTTATTTCCGATGCTCTTGATGAAAAGGAAAGAGAAGAATTCAGCCGTCTTAAGGTTATTAAGAGAACAAAACTAAAAAAAGCACAGGCTGAAAAAGAAAAACAAACACAAGCAGAAAATGCTTAAAAAAATCCCACTCTGAAAAAACAGAGTGGGATTTTACAATTTTAAGGGAAAATTTTTTATCAATAGTTGAATAAATTATGGTTTAGCAAATTGTTTAGACAAGTAATTATAAAAGTTTGGTCAACCTTTTCAAAGGTTGTGGGTGTGGGCAAAGCCCACAAATACTTTCCGTTTATGCAATCTAACGATAGCCGAACAGCTTGCTGTTGGCTTGAACACAACGACGTTAGCCTTTAAAAATGCGATAGCAATAAGAAAAGAAATTCGTTATTTCATTGATAAAATATAGGTTTTTTTAATGGCTGCCGCCTGTTTTAACAAACTTAGTTTTAACACGCAAACAGCGTGGCTGTTTGCGCCTGATAAATTGTTATATCGGAAGATTTTATGGGCGCTGCCCAAACCCGCAATTTTTGAAAAAATTGAGTAAACTTTTTTTGCTTTTCGGAGGATAATTTAGCGTTAGCTAAATTTCAATCCCCGACCGACACTCCGCTAAACCACAATTTTTAATGTTATCAAACATAAAAAACAGAACGCAAAAATCATTTAATCACAAGCCATAAAATTATATTTGCCGCCAAAAACAAAACATTAAATAAAGTAAATAATCCAAAGTATTTTGCGATACTTACATTTTCTTTCTGAATAAATTTAAACGATATAAGGCTTGCCATTGATGCTATCAATGTACCAAGACCTCCGATATTTACACCAATCATTAAATCTGTAGCATTATTTGTAAAACCTGAAAGTAAAATTGTGGCAGGCACATTTGAAAATACCTGACTTGCAAGCACTCCAACCGGCACTTCATTGCCATTAACTACACTCGAAAGCCAACCGTTAATTTGACTTATATTACCGAGATTACCTATGAATACAAAAAGAAATATGAAAGTAAACAGCAAACTGTAATCTACCTTTAAAAGCACCTTGCGGTCAAATATAAGTACAAAAACAATTACAACAGCAAGGAGTATAAGATAGTTTAATACTCGAAAAACACTTAATAGAGCAATTGCAAACAATGCAATATACATTGCTATAAGTCTTTTATCAAAATTTAATTCTTCCCTATTTTCATTATATACAATTGAAGATTTACCTGAAAATAGTGAACAACATACAAGCATAACAAGAGAAATCAAGGCATACGGCAAAATCGTCTTAAAGAAATCAGATATATTCATATTATAAGCCGAAAATAAGTACAAATTTTGCGGATTGCCTATCGGAGTCAGCATACTGCCAAGATTGGCGGCTATTGTTTCAAGCGTTACAACATATATCGCTCGGCTTTGCTTGTCCGCAAGTTTTAACAGCACTATTGTAAAAGGCACAAATGTTATCAATGCGACATCATTAGTAATCAGCATTGAGCTGAAAAAGCACAATAAAACAATCAAAAGTGTAACACCACGCATTGTTTTTGCCTTATTCAGCAAATTTTTCGCAAGCAGTCGGAAAATTCCCATTTTGTTTAGACCTGCCATTATTGTCATAAGCGAAAACAAAAGTCCAAGCCTGCGGAAATCTATATAATCAAAATATTTTTCGTTTGGCGTTACAAAAATCATTGAAATAATCGCAAGCACAAACGATACAGTAAGCACAATCTCTTTTTTTAAAAAAGTAAATATTTTACTCATTTATAAAATCACTCACCAAAAAGCGGTATGAGAAAACCCATACCGCTGAATTTATTGTATTAAAGCTCTGCTTCGGCAACTTTCATCATAATTGCACATTCCATACGCTTTTTAAACAGCTCACAGCCATATTCATAAATACCTGTAATTGAGCCTGTGGCATGGTATGCGTTTGCAGCACAGCCGCCGCTGCAATAAAGTTTTGCCCAACAATCTTTACAATTCGGTCTTGCGTACGCATTGCAAAGTTTAAACTCATCCTGAATAGCAGTATTTGTAACACCTTCATAAATGTTTCCAAGACTATATTTAGGGTCGCCTACGAACTGATGACAAGGATATAACTCACCCCACGGTGTAACTGCCATATACTCTGTACCCGAACCGCAGCCCGAAATTCTCTTGTAAATACAAGGTCCGCCCGTAAGGTCAATCATATAGTGATAGAAAGTAAGCGGTCTGCCCTCTTTTTCACGCTTAAGCATTTCCTTTGCAAGAATTTCGTACTGCTCAAAAAGAACAGGTAAATCATCATATGTAAGCGCATACGGATCATCTGGCGAGCAAACAACAGGCTCCATTGAAAGCTCTGTAAAGCCAAGGTCTGCCATATGGAAAATATCATTTGTAAAATCAGTATTGTTATGTGTATAAGTACCACGCACATAATAACCTCTGTTACCACGCTTTTTAACAAATTCCTGGAACTTTGGTACAATAATATCGTAACTGCCCTTGCCGCTTACGGTTTTTCTAAGGTGGTCATGTACTTCTTTTCTGCCGTCAAGGCTAAGTACAACATTATGACATTCTTTATTTGCAAATTCAATTACATCATCATCAACAAGCATACCGTTTGTTGTGAGAGTAAAACGGAAATTCTTGTTCTTTTCCTTTTCAATACTTCTTGCGTAAGCGACAATCTGCTTTACTACATCAAAATTCATAAGCGGTTCGCCGCCGAAAAAGTCAACTTCAAGGTTTACTCTGCTGCCTGAATTTTCAATAAGAAAATCAATAGCTCTCTTGCCTACTTCAAAACTCATTAAAGCTCTGTCACCGTGGTACTTACCCTGACTTGCAAAGCAGTATTCGCAATTAAGATTACAGGTATGAGCAATATGTAGGCACAAAGCCTTAATAACAGTGTTTCTCTTTTTAAAATCAAATGCAAGGTCCTCATATTTATCAGCAGTAAAGAGCTTGCCGTTATCCTTTAATTCTGTAACATCATCATAGCAATCCGAAATTTCTTCTGCTGTAATTTCAGGGATATCTTTGTACTTTTCAAGCATAGCCTTGATAATATTTTCTTTATCGGAATTTTCGTACATTTCAATAACATCATAAGCAAGGTCATCTACGCAGTGAACACTGCCGCTGAAAACATCAAGCACTATGTTATATCCGTTTAACTTATACTGGTGTATCATATATTTTCTCCAAATCCTTTTTATAGACAAAAGGAAAGCCGTTCTCCAAAAGGTGAAACGGCTGAAAATCCTTTTTAATGCAAAATTTGCACAGCTAAATTATTTCTCGCTGAGGCACTTCTCACACTGCTGGTTAGCAACGCCGCAAGATGTTTTGCAAGCTGACTGACAAGATGTCTGACACTCACCGCAACCGCCTGTTTTAACGCTCTTCTTAAGGTCACGAGTTTCAATAGTCTTAATTCTTTTCATAGAAAATCATACTCCTTGTAAGATTATATTTTTATTATAATACCACATTATGCGAAATTTGTCAATAACATTACAGGGCAATTTGTATAATTTGTAAGCATTATATCGTATATCCGTTACTTAACCTTCTGCCAAATCTGCTTTTCTTGTACATAATAAAACCTACTGCGGTTGTAATAACTTCGGTTATCGGGAATGTAAACCAAAAACTTTCAAGTCCAAAATGTGCAAGCACCCAACCAAGCGGTACAAAAAGCACAATTGTTCTCAGAATTGTAAGTGCGGAGCTTTTAAAAGCCGAACCGATTGCCTGAAAAAATACAGGAAAAATCAGTGATGTAACCATTGGTATAAAAGAAACGGCAATTACCCTTAACGCATATGAGCCTATTCTGATTACCTCGCTGTCCTTTGAGAATGTACCCATAAGTACATCGGGCATTATTTCAAAGCACAGTACACCGATAAGCATAAGTACCATTCCAAGTATAACCGAATCTTTTAGAGTTTTTCCGCATCTTTCTCTGGTTCCTGCGCTGTAATTAAAACTGATAACAGGCACTATACAGGTCTGCATTGCACCGAGAGGAATAAAAAATATTGTCTGCCATTTATAATATAAACCCAAAGCGGTGACTGCCTGATCGGAAAATCCCTTTAATATTAGATTTAATCCGAATATATACAATGTATATGCAGACTGCATAAGAATATTCGGAAAACCTAAGTGGTAAATTCTCTTTATGTATTCTTTGTATTTGGATATTTTCGGCGATCTTTTGCAGCCTTTTTTCATTACAATTAAAGCCGCCGCAATCTGTCCTACTACTGTAGCGATAGCTGCACCGGCAATGCCCAATTCGGGGAAAAATCCGATACCGAAAATTAACAATGGGTCAAGAGCAATATTAACAAAAGCACCCGCAATTTGAGCAATCATAGGTATTTTCATATTTCCCGTCGCCTGCATAACTTTTGTCCAAATGCTTTCAAAAAACAAACCAAAGCTAAATACACAAACTATTCTGCCGTACACAATTACTTCATCTATAATTTCCTGTGAATTTGTCGATATTTGTGCATAAAACGGCATTATAAACCAACATATAAGAGCAAAAACAAACCACATTGCAAACGCAAGAAAATTTCCTACGCCTGCTGTTTCATCACTTTTTTCCTTGTTGCCAACACCGAGAAAATGCGCCATGAGAGTATTTATACCAACGCCCGTACCGACCGCAAGCGCAATCATCAACAACTGTATCGGATAAATTATTGACAGCGCCGTAAGTCCCGATTCTGAATAATTACCTATAAAAAAGCTGTCTATTATATTGTACAATGCCTGTATAAGTTGGGCAAGCATAACAGGCGGTGCAAGTCTTAACAATATACTGAATATTTTATCATTGCCGAAATCCAATTCTTTTTTCTTTACCCTATCCAATTAAATTTGCCTCCACAAATCATTCAAATTCATATTTTAAAACAGCACAGTTCTTAACTCCGAAATTTGCATATTCAGTGTTAGTCATTTCATAGAAATATGAATTAATCACCCTTGATATTCCGTTGTGCGCAACAAGAATACAGGTTTCACCGCTCGCTTTTACATCATCAAGCAGATTATAAATTCTTTGCGCAAGGTGCAACATAGATTCGCCGCCGTCATATCTGCAAACAAACTCACCTTTGGCAATTCTGAACTCATCACCGTTTCTTGGAGTTCCCTCAAATTTTCCGAAATTCTGTTCTGTAAGTCTTGGCTCTTCAAAAGCAGGAATACCTGTTATTTCTGAAATATGCATTGCCGTTTTTTTAGCTCTGATAAGCGGAGAATAAAGGATTTTATCTGCCTTTATGTTATCGTTTAAAATCCTTTTACCTGTTTCTATAGCCTGTTCATGACCCTTTTGTGTTAAGTCAATATCCGTAGAACCGCAAATTTTATTTTCAACATTCCATACGGTTTCACCGTGTCTTACAAAATAAACACAGCCCATAAAATCATCCTTTCGTACACAAAACTTCCCTATATACTTTATCAAAATTTCACTGACAATTCAAGTTTTTGCCATAAAAAGTATTCCCGTAAAAGCAGTTTGGTACTAATTTTATACAAGTGCATAATATGTTATTGAGTAAACAAGCTCGGAAAGGAGAAATTTATGTGGACATTATCAATACAGTAATTTCAAGATACGCAACATCAAAATTTCCTGAAAAAACACCTCCGGCAATGGCATACGTTCCGTTTCAGGAAAGTAATCCAAAAACCTACTCCCCTGTTCAGGCGCTTGACGCAGGCACAGTTTTTCCGGAATTGAACAAGCCTTTTTACGGTAATAAATGCGGTGGTGTAAAAAATGACTGAAAGAGAAATTCTTTTAAAGAAAATATCAACATATCAATTCTCAATCCTTGATTTACAGATTTTTCTTGACACTCACCCATACGACCAACAGGTACTCTCGCAGATAAAAGAATGTAAAGAAAAACTTTTGCCCCTGATTGAAGAATACGAAGAAAAATACGGACCTTTACGCAAAGAGGCAAATACAGCTAATAAATGGCAGTGGGTTAAAAATCCTTGGCCGTGGGATAACGAGGAGGATTTGTAATGTTTGTATATGAAAAAAAATTGCAGTATCCCGTAAACATCAAACAAACCAATGCAAAACTTGCTAAAATCATTATTACGCAGTACGGTGGTGCATACTCCAAAACATATAAAAAACAGGCTGTTCGCTATAAAAGTGCGACAGCCTGTTGCTTTGATATTAATTATTTAAAGTGAAATAAACTTCGTAATCTTCATAATTCAATGAAATTGATTCAATTTTATCACCGTTACGGTGAATATAAAAACTTGTTGTAGTTTCTCCGTCATCAAAAGCGGCGGTAATTGTATCGCCGTTTACAGTATACTTTCCGGAGTGCGTACCGTCCTCTGATGTGCCGGGTGTGAGCCAAAGCGAAAAAGTACCGTCATCCTTAAATGAAAGCGAGCCTTGATACGAAGTATAGCTTGTATTATAAACCTCTGCCATTTCCACTTCATCGCCGCTTGCATTTACAGCACTCGATGATACCCAATCTGTACCAACAATATCATTCGCTTTATTATGCATTGTAAAAATCAAAGCTACTACCGCTACGACAATTACAAGTAGAACAACAGTGACTGTAATTGCCTTTTTACGGTTAAATTTATTTTTATTATCGGTATGATTTACTTTGTTTCTTTTTTTATTCTTTTTGCTTTTGCTCATTAATTTGCACTTCCAATTTTAAAATAAACATCATATCCGACATAATCAATCTTTATTTCGCTTGGAACATTGCCTTTGTACGAGATAATTTCCGCAGATTTATTTTTGTCATTTGAGTATGTCATATTAATTACGCCGTCAGTTACGGTATATGCACCATAGTTATACTCCGACTGGGTTATATTATCGGAAAAGAGTCCGTTTTTATCAAAGGTAATTCCCTCTCCGCCATATACAGAGCCGAAAACTTCTTTTACAGACGCTTCACGCTTGCCTACATTGTCAAAAGCCTTATACGGATACATCTCTGCGTCAAAATTCAGATTTTTGTCCGCACTCTCTGCACCGCTTACTACAATTGCCTGTGTGGTCGGTTCAACAGCAGCTTCTTCCTTTTCAGTGCTTTCCTCTGTAGTTTTCTGTATCGACTGCTCGGTTGTTTCTTCTGTAACAGCCTGTGTGGTTTCTGCTGCCGTCATCTGTTCTGTTGCAGCAATCGTTGTGTTATTGTTTTTATTATCGGAATTAAGTTCTCGCTGTACCGAATAAAAAGTAATACCGATAATCAAAAGCACCAAAAACGCAATTATAGCAATAAAAAGCCACAGACTTATTGTTATTTTAGGTCGTTTTTCAGCGTGTTTTGCTTTCATCAGATTTCCCCTCTGCTTTCTCTCTTTCCTTTTTCATCTTAATGATTACACTTCGCTTAACCATTTTTCCGTTATAGAAAATATATTCATCGCCGTCTTTATTCTCTTCGACATCAAGGTCAAGAAATTCATCGGCTATATTGTTTTCCTCATCTTCCTCGTCAATAAACTGACCTTTTCTTCTGTTGTCCATTTTCTTATCAATTTTTTTAGAGCGTTTTTCTTTTTCTGTCATAAGGTTATACATTCCGGGATAAACCGAGGCATTTATAACATAAGAAGCAAGCGCAGGCACAAGTACAAACATAAGAATTGCGGTTGTAATTATAAGCGCAATACTGCTGTCTGTATTGCCTACAAAAATAAGAATTGTAGCGCAAAAAAGCACAATTATAAAAAGACCGAATGTTGCAATAATATTATGCTTTAACTCACCGAATGACATAAGCGCACTGTTTTTATAAATATTTTTAAGTGACAAATCAAATGTAACTGTCATTGACGGCACATAAAAGAAAATAAAAAGAAATGCAACTGCAATAATAATTGAAATTATCAGGCAAACATAGAGCATTACAAGGAAAAACGAGTCTGCATTCGGCTGTGAAATTAATGCGCTGTACAGCCTTATTGAAAAATAACTGAATATAACCGCAAAGTATGTAATTACACCGTGAATTAAAAATCTTTTCCAATTGTTTTTTATGCCCTCAATAAATGTTTTGAAAACATCCACATTTTCTTTTCCTCTTGCAAGTCTTGAGGTAACAAGGGTTACGCCTGCAAAAAAAGGTGAAAGCGGAATAATCGAAAGCATAAGAATAAAATATCCGTTAAGTTTTAGTGCACTGTCAAGAAAATAAAAAGCCGTAACCAACACCGCAAGCGGTACGGCAAACAATAGGTTTGTAAAAACTATTTTACCGAAATTATTAAATAGGTTGTTGAAAAAATCAGTCAAAGCGAACTTTGCTTTTTTCCCTGCCATTGTTCGACCTCCATAGGTTAAAAATTAAAATTCCCCGCAAAAACTCCCCATAATGCAGCGTCAAGCACGGCAGAAAGAAAAGCGAGTATAAGGCAACTCACTCCCCTTGAAAGAAAGTCCGATATATACCTGTGCGAAGATCCGCCCATTTTTTTATCCGCTATAATCTGCCAAAACATATTTCCCGATGCGGTAAAAGCGGCGGAAGAAAATAAAATAAGTGCCAGACAAAATAAAAATGTTCCGGGCAACAGTACAAAAAGATAGAAAACTATACCTTTTAACGAATGAACCGAAAACAAATATCCGGCAGTAATTCCCGTACCGAAGCCCTTTAAAAACACGATAAAAGGCAGTACGGGGATTCCCCAAGGGGTTAATCCGAGTAAAAATACTGCGAACAAAAATATAAAATCAGATGCAAAGCAGGCACAAAATGTGTTAATTACATTTTGTGAAAGCCGTGCGTCAAGATTTGTAAAAAACAAAAAATCAAGAGAAGCAAGCATTTCCTTGTCGGCAGACATTGCATACACAGTTCCGCAGGCAAGTCCGACAATCAACATCGAAATAAACAATATATAAATTCCGTATCTCTTTATGTAATATTTTATATCTTGTGTTGTCAGAGAAAACCTGCCTGTTCTGATTAAATCTGTTTTTTCTTTTATCGAAAATATAAAGCCTTTCACAAAACATTCCTCCATATAATTATCCTTAATAAAAATATGCGGAATATTTTGCTTGTATGCTTATTATCTATTAATGTAATTACTTACCGAGCTCTTCTGCCCTCTTTGTGCAGGCAGCCATACCTTTTTTAACGGCATTATAAAAGCCGAGGTCTTTCATTGCATCAAGAGCAGCAATGGTAGTACCGCCCTTTGAACTTACTTTTTCAATGAGTGTATCAACACTGTCGCCGCTCTCTTTAAGCATTTTAGCCGAACCCTCAAGAGTTGCACAAATAAGATTCATTGCCTTGTCATAATCAATGCCGCACTCTTGAGCATAATCTGCCATAGCTTTTGCAAAGAGATAAATATATGCCGGGCTGCTTCCGTTTACAGATATAATCTCGTTCATATGCTCTTCTGCAATATATTCACAAACGCCGCTGCCCGCAAACATATTATAAACAATCTGTTTGTCTTCTTCAGAGATATTATCTGACGGGCAAAGTGCAGACGCACCATTGCCGAGCAAAAGCGGAGTATTAGGCATAACTCTTACTACAGGGCATTTACAATCAAGAAGATTCTGCACATATGCAATAGAAATACCTGCCGCAATTGAAACAAAAACTTTGTCAGCTGTTACCTGTGACTTTAATGCCTCAAGCACTTCGGGATAATTCTGCGGCTTAACAGCGAGAACGGTAATGTCGCTTTCAAGCATAACATCAGCGGCGGATTTTTTAATATTAATGCCTTTTTTGCTCATAATATCGCATTTTTCCTTGTCAAGGTCAAAAACATTAATAAAATCAGCCTTGCCGTCATTCTGTCCCATAAGACTGCCGATAATTGCAGTTGCCATATTTCCTGCACCAATAAAACCGATTTTCTTCATTATAATACTCCCTTTCAAATAAGTAATACCAATTAAATATTTATCACAATCCAAAGCTCGGGTTACGGGCGCAAGTATAACTGAAACCGTACTTGTTTTCGTAACCGTCCCTTATGTAATCACCGTAAAAGAATATTTCAGCCTCATCAACTCTTCTGTATAAAAGTCCCTCATAGCAATCGCCTGCCGCATGGTGATATGCAAAGAAATTCTTAGCATATGCAGACCGGCTTACATTATCAAGACTTCTGCTTGCTGACATTACAGAGGCATAGTCGGAATAAATATATCCCACCGTGCCGTCACTCAATTTAATTTTATACCAATTATCATTATAAAGACTGCCGTCAACGAAAGTAAAGGTTGTACCGTAAGACATAACGGATACAACAGAATAAGATGTTGACGCTCCGCTTCTCAAATTTACGCCGTCACCGCTTACATAGCCTTGCGCATTTGCAGACGGTTTTAATGCAGGCTGATATGCTGTATTAAGTAAAGTGTCCGACAAATCGCTGTCATTGTCAAGCGCATATGCTCCTACATTATATGTAAAGCACACAAGTGCATCGAACTGCTGTTGGTTACACTTTACATTATTTGAAATCATAAACTTATTAACTCGAGAAGTATATCCGCCACTGTTTACGGTTTGGCAAAGATAAGCATATGCCTCGGTTTTTGAAAGATTATTGTAAAATTGTTCGCCGGACCACACAACCTTGCCATAACCTAATGTTGCGTCACCCGTAATATAATCAGGTGTTACCGTAGGCAAAAATCCCTCATAATTTGCGATAAGAGAGATTATTTCATCGCTTGCACGGCGTTCACCGAGAACCGCAGTTGTAGTATCGGTTGAAGTTGTAACAAAAACTTCGCCCTCTGCATCATCTTCGACAGTTCTGTAATAGTTTTCGTCCTCTGCGAGCGAATACGCTGTATAGTTCCATGTACCCGAAGTATCAAGCACAGTTTTTGCAGACCAAATAATATTGTCGCCGTCTTTCTCTATTGAATCGGCGTGAAGTGTATAGCTTTCTTTTTCATTGGATATCGTAAAATACAAACCACGCTTTGTATTATCGGTTATAGCATTCAAAGTAACAAGGCTGTTAAGAGGCGCCGAATTAGGTGTGGCATATACGAAACGAACAGGCGCAGTTTTTTCTACAGTTACAATACAGGTACCTGCACCGTAGCTTGTTTCTGCCGAAATTACGGCAGTACCCTCGCTCTTGGCATATACAACACCGTCGCTGACTGTAGCTACATTTGAATTTGAAGTTTTCCAATCTACATATGAATCTGTGGTAAGAAAAACAGATTTGTCTTTATTTATATGAACCGCAGAATCGGAAATACTTACATAACTTCCGCTTGTAACCGTTACATAGCAACTCTCTGATATTCCGTCATATCTTGCGGTAATAACTGCCGAACCCGCAGCTTTTGCATATAAAAGTCCGTCCGAAGTTACAGATACAATATTAGAATTTGATGAAGCAAAGTTTACATTACCTTTTGCGCCGTTTACATACAAAGTGCTGTAGTTTCCTTTGTACATACTAAGACTTGTCTTTGAAAGTCCCGACTTTTGCGGTTCATCGGCATTAAGCGTTACATAATCCGCATAAACATATCCCCTTGTACCGCTGCTAAGTTCAATGTAATACCAATTACCGCTTTTTGAAACGGCGGTAATTTTTGTACCGTAATCAAGAGTAGAAATAACAGAATAATCTGTACCCGCACCCGATCTCATATTTACATCACTTGCATTTATGTAACCCGTTTTGAGAGTATCTGTAACCTCTTTTGCGGTAGCATATTCATAGTAAATATATCCCTTTGTACCGTCCGAAAGAGTGATTTTGTACCACTCGCCGTTGTACAGAGTTCCGTCGTCAAAGGTAAATTCTGTTTTGTATTCCATAACAGTCACAACACTGTAGCTTGTACCCGCTCCCGAACGAAGATTTACTCCGTCACCATTTACATAACCTGACGCTCCTGCCGTCACACTTGCGCTCACAGCCTGCTCTGTCTGTGAAAGTTCAGCCGCATTTACAGGAAGTGAAAAAAGCAACAATACGGCGGCAAGAATCGGGACTATTAATTTTTTTGCGCTTACTTTTCTCATAATACTACCCTCTGTCATTTTCTGTATTTTGGTTTTATAAGCTTGTTTCTGAGTACAACTATATAATATGTAACGAGTTTTGTTGCCGCCAAGTCATAAATTGTAAAGAATATATTTCCTGCAAGCAAGAAAATCCACGGTACATACATTCCGCCTATAGTGTATTCCTCTGCAGGCACGGCAAGTAAAAAAGCCGCTATAAAAAATGCTCCTATTACCGCTGCATTGAATACCACATATTTAAGCACAAACTGTACGGCTCTTGTTTTTATTTTTCCCTCTATTGCACCTTTAATTATCGGATAATAACCGAAAAACATAATGTAATATACAACAGCTTCCTTGTCGCCCGCAAGGAAAAGCGAAAGCAGTGAAACGCATATAAATGCACCCCACGCCCACTTATGACCTGCTTCGACTACAATCACCATAAGCACAATTCCTGCCATACAAGGAAAAGCAAAAGTACCGAGCGGCACTAATGATGTGAGCATCATAAAGACAAGCGAAAGTGCCGACAATACACCCGAAATTGTAACTTTAAAGGTTGTTTTTAACGGACTTGAAGATGACTTTTTCATATTAACAGCCCATTCTGCAACAGTTGCAAAGACAGTTTGTAAGACAGTTTACACAAAGACATGTGGTGCAGTAATCACACATAGCACCGTCACCTGTATTTGGTGTACCTTGAGTGTAGCCGCCGTAATTATAAGCCCTCTGATTATTCATATTATTAAGAGCCGCACGGTACTCCTGATTGTTAGGGTCCATATTTACAGCCTGTGTAAAGTAAGAATAAGCCTGATTTGCCCAACCCTTGCGATATGCACACATACCTTTAAGGTAATGCCATTCTGCGTCACGGTACTGTTGCTCTGTATTATCAAGAATCTGTTCGGCCTCGTTAATCATATTGCGCTGAATATAAATTCTTACACCGTGAAATCTTGTGGATTGGTGAGAATATCCGCCGGTTGCATTTGAAGTTGAACCCGAGCCTCTGCCCTTTTGCCTTAATTGATTTATTGTATCATAAGCCTCATTGATTTCCTTCATTTTTTGTTCGGCAACATCTGCAAGCGGACTGTCCGCATAATTGTCGGGATGATATTTTTTGGCAAGCTTTCTGTACGCTGCTTTAATTTCTTCATCGCTGGCATTTTCAGATACGCCAAGAACCTCATAAGGATTATTCATCTTTACTTCCTTTCTGCGACTCAAAAGATTTGTCCGAGTCCTTTTGGGTTTTATCTGTAATTTTATTCTGAATTTTCGGGAATCCTCTAAGCATCATATTGTCAAGTATCCCCTTAAAACCGTTTATATCAAGTAAATTATACGCATCATATGCCCTTGCAAGGCACTGATTAAGAGTGAGCGAAATAATATTGTTGTCTAAAGTTAAACCGTCCTCTTGTATAAAAGGGTTAAAACTTAATGACTTAGCGTCTTTTTCTATATCGTCTGCCGCATCCATAAGATAAATCCATCTGCCTATATTATATCCGTATTCGTATAAAACTCGGCTCTCGGTTTCGTCATTACCGTCTTTTGCAAGGATTTTTCCGAGCATTTGAGCTGTCGGGTCTGCCGAAATATCAACGGAAGCGCTTTTATCCTGTTCAATAACAGCCTGTCTTTCCATCATTTCAGCCACATATTCGTCAATCCACGGATAACGCTTTTTAGCTTTCTTTCTCTGATGTGAGAAAAACGGCTTAATCATTCTTGAAAACAGAGATTTAAAAAATCCGCTGTCATTTATATCATCAATAAGTTTGTAGTAAACGGTAATAATTGAAAAAGCCGCAGCCTTTTGGTAATCGTCATTTTTGCTGTAAGCAAAATTACATCTTTTAAGAGGATTGCAGGTACATCTGCCTTTCTTAAAACCGCCGCACGAAGAATGTAATGACATCAAAAGCATTGCGTAAAAAGTACAGTCATAGCTCAATGTAAGACGGGTTAAAAAAGAATAATCTTTACCCATTTGCTTGCAAAGTCCGCAGTAAACAGCCTTATATGTTTCAAACTCTTTTACAAGAAGTTCCTCTTTTTCAATCTGTAAATAACCGAACACTGTATTACTCCTATATTATTACTCACATTATACTATACTATATTTCAGGGTAAAAAGCAACAGTAAGTATGCCGAAAATAAGTGATTATTAGGTGAACAAGGGTATTGCAAAAATCTATAATTAATTATAAAATATAAATATTTATAAAACTAATAATTAACTAAGAGGTTTATTTATGAATGTATATGACTTTGATAAAACAATATATGACGGCGACTCAACAGCCGATTTCTATATTTTTTCTCTAAAAAGGCATAAAAAAATTTTATTGCTTGCCCCCTCACTTATCGGTGCTTTTATTAAATTCTATGTTTTTAAAATAGGCACAAAAACGCAGTTTAAAGAAAAAATGTATAAATTTTTAAAATACTGCGACATACAAAAAGACATAACCGACTTTTGGAATATTAATATTGACAAAATCAAGCCGTTTTATAAAAATCAACAGCAAAAAGATGATGTAATAATATCCGCATCCCCTGAATTTTTACTTGCACCAATATGCAAAACTCTCAAAATAAATTATCTTATGGCATCTGTCGTTGACGAACATACAGGCAAATACAGCGGTATAAACTGCCACGGTGAAGAAAAAGTAAGGCGATACAGAGAAATGTTTGGTGACACAAAAATTCACGAATTTTATTCCGACAGCTACAGCGACACTCCACTTGCTAAAATTTCCGAAAAGGCATTTATCGTAAAAGGTAACCGACTCCTTGATTGGGATTTTTCTAAATAAAACTGTTTATACAAAATTCTATTATATTAAATCAGGTCAATCCGATAAAAGATTGACCTGATTTTTTTGAAATATCAATATTTACAGATTTTTAATGTACTCTGAATTGTTTGAGTAAAAATTACTCATATGTTTTCCGACATTTTCAAGCATTTTCTGTACAGCCTCTTGTGCCTCTGCCTCGTCACGAGGCAAATACCATTTTACATTTCTCTCTTCGTCAACTTCATACCACAAATAATATTTCCCGTTAATCGGTAAATGTATTCTAACCATAAAACTTTGCCTCTTTGACAATTTATAACCACCCCTTAACTTTATTCTATTCCTACATATATATTATGTGCTCTGCAAAATCAATTAACAGATGCCAAGCAACATATATAGCAAAAATCAACACATTTTTATCTCTGAAACATATTATGACTTATAGCAAATTCACTTAGATTAAGCGATAGAAAGTGATTATTATGGAAAAAGAACTTAAAACCGCTGCGGCATATATCAGAGTATCTACAGACCGACAAACCGAGCTTTCTCCTGACAGTCAACTGCGTATAATAAAAGAATACGCAAAACAAAACGGTTACAATATCCCGTCAGAGTACATATTTCGAGAAGACGGATTGTCAGGCAAATATGTCAAAAAACGGCCGCAATTTATCGAGATGATAGGGCTTGCAAAGCAAAAGCCTGCACCGTTTAGTGCAATACTTGTGTGGAAGTTCAGTCGATTTGCACGGAATCAAGAAGAAAGCATTGTATATAAATCTATGCTTAAAAAGAATGATGTTTCGGTAATAAGCTGTTCCGAAACTCTTGATGAAGAAAATCCGTTTTCCTCACTTATTGAGCGTATCATAGAATGGATGGACGAATATTATTCAATCCGCCTTTCCGGGGAAGTGCTGCGAGGAATGTCAGAAAAAGTCAAACGAGGTCAGCCGGTGACTATTCCATCTTTCGGTTATGATATAGTCGATAAACAATATGTTATCAACGAAGAAAAAGCAGCAATTGTTCGTAAAATCTTTACCAATTATATAGACGGAAAGAGCAGCATGCAAATTGCATCCGAATTAAACGAAATCGGTGTCAAAACTACAAGAGGAAATCCTTTTGAAAACAGAACAATAGATTATATCCTGAAAAATCCCGTTTATATAGGAAAAATCCGTTGGAATCAAAACGGAAAAACAGATTACAGATATTCAAACAACAAAGATATTGTGTACACTCAAGGAGTACATAAATCTATTGTCAGCGATGAAATTTTTTATAAAGTTCAAAATTTGATAGAAACTAACGGTCGTAAACAAAGAAAAGGCATACACAATAATATTAAACAAGAATATATGCTGCACGGTTTAATAAAATGCAGCAACTGCGGCTCTGCATTAGCATATTCAAACAAAGGACTGCAATGCATTAAATACTCAAAATCAATATGTAAACAGTCACATTACATCAGCCTTACCAATATTAATAATCTTGTAATACTCGGACTTGAACAGGTTTTTGAAAACAAAGATTTTAAACTTTCGGTCAAGTCTTTATCTCAAACTGTTGCTGACTGCATTGATTACACTAACTTAATCGAAAAAGAAAATCAAAAAATACAACGGATAAAAAACGCATATCTTGAAGGAATCTACACCGTTGAAGAAGTAAAAGAATACAAAAAGTCTGTAGAAGATAAAATAAAAAACCTCTCTTCCCGTCAAGTTCAATTAAAACAAGAAAAAACTAAACCAAGAAAAGAAAATGTAAAAGAAAAGAAAAACTTTTTAGCAACTCTAAAAAGCCCTGCAATAAGCGAAAAAGAAAAGAACGAAATACTAAAAGGCTTTGTAGATTACATAGTCTTTAACCGCTCAACTTCTTCGGTTAATATATTTCTTTATATCTGATTATCACTTTTCGGAGTACGGTGGACCTGACGGAGAACTCGGCGCATCACTCAGATATTTAAGTCAGAGATTTACAATGCCGCTGCCGGAATTAAAAGCCACCTTAACCGACATCGGTACCGAAGAATTAAATCACCTTGAAATGATAGGTGCAATTGTATATCAGCTTACAAAAGACCTCACGGAAGATGAAATCAAAAAGCAAGGCTTTGAAGATTACTTTGTTGACCATACAACAGGCGTATATCCGCAATCGGCAGGAGGTTCACCTTATACAACCGCATCTATGCAGGTAAAAGGCGATCCAATTACAGATCTCCACGAAAATATGGCGGCTGAACAAAAAGCGCGATCGACCTATGATAATATCTTAAGATTTTGCGATGATTACGATGTAAAAGACGCAATAAGATTTTTGCGTGAGCGTGAAGTAGTACACTATCAACGCTTCGGCGAAAATCTGAGACTTATGACCGACAAACTTGACGAAAAGAATTTCTACGCATTCAACCCTTCATTTGATAAAAAATGTTTTAAAAACTGTATGAAAAAGAAATAATGCAAAATAAAGGCACCCCATAATATTCTGCGTACGGTTGCATAATTTATATTGTGTTGTTTTATACTTCATAAATGAT
This sequence comes from Ruminococcus intestinalis, assembly GCF_014288065.1. Classification (NCBI taxonomy): domain Bacteria; kingdom Bacillati; phylum Bacillota; class Clostridia; order Eubacteriales; family Oscillospiraceae; genus Ruminococcus; species Ruminococcus intestinalis. The sequence continues at coordinate 817,803 of NZ_JACOPS010000001.1, forward strand.
TCTTGTTTTGCTATAAAAAACGCATAAATACAAGAATAACAATATAATAAAAAAGTCACGACTGCATATGCAATCGTGACTATAATGGTGGAGCGGGTGTCATCAAGGATGAACACCCCTCCGTTTCGGTATTTTCGCCCTCAAAAGCTTCCTCAATATCATCAAGCGGGATATTGTCGATGCTCAAAGGCTTCTTACTTGCGTTGATAATTAGGGTGAAATGATCGTCATACAAGTAGATGGATTGAACGAATATATTGATAATCGCTCTGCGCTTATTAAAATCATCAAACGGCATTTCGCACACATAATCAAGAAAGGCTAAAATCTGCGCTTCGGATAGGCAGATTTTCTTGTTGTTCTCAATAGCAAGCTGAGTTTACAATTCCTCTTTTTCTGCTTGTCGTTTATGCAGACGCTCAGTCAGCATATCAACCGATTGTCCTTGTTCAATACCTTCCCAAAGGTTTTCAATGGCAGCATCGACTTCCTTAATGGCTTTCTTGATTTCACGCACCGATATATTGTCGGGACTCTTGATACATTTCTCTGCAACACGCTTTGCAATATATCGGATTTTATCATAAGTAAGCATTTTTAGGCATTCGCTGACAACACGGTCTTCGATATATTGCTTGCCGATAATCTTCTTATCGCATTTCTTTTTGCGTGCCTTTTTGCACATATAATAGTGCTTGCCGGATTTACCCGTGCCGCCGTAGCCTACCATCATTTCTTTACAATGACCGCAGAAAAGTTTCGTAGTTAGGAGATATTCGTTTTCGCCCCTTGTTCGAGCGGGTGCTGATTTGTTTTTATTCATAAGCGATTGGACCCGATAAAATAAGTCGTCATTCAAGATGCGTGGCATTCCGCCGGGTGTTTCAACTCCTTTGTATAAATATATGCCGATATAGCGTTTGTTTTTGAGAAGGCGGCTAAGGCTGTTATATGTGAATTTGTTGCCGATAGAAGTTTTAACCTTTCTCCGCTGCAAATCCTTTACAATTTCCGCTTTGGTTTCACCACTTGCATATCGTTCAAATATTTCACGGACAATAGCCGCTTCTTCCTCGTCAACATAAAAGGTGCGGTCTGCTTTGTTGACCTTAAACCCAAGTCCCGGATTGTTGCCGTATGATAAGCATTTTTCGGCATTGATAGACATTCCCCGGTGTATCTTCTGCGCAAGTTCCACCGAGTAATATTCCGCCATACTTTCAAGAACGCCTTCGATAAGGATACCTGAAGCGTCATCGGTGATATTCTCTTTTGCAGATAAAACTCTGACGCCGTTTTTCTTTAATTTTGCCTTATAAATCGCACTGTCATAACGGTTACGGGCAAAGCGGTCAAGCTGATACACAAGTATCCCATCAAAGGTGTGTTTATCGCTGTCTGCAATCATCCTTTGAAATTCGGCACGGTTATCAAATTTACCGCTTTGTGCTCGGTCGATATATTCACCGACTACTGTGTAATTGTGTGACTCGGCATATTCATAACAGACCTTTATCTAAATATCTCGCACGGGCTTTTCTCTCAAGCTCGTGCTCTTGCTTTAATAATTCATACAAATGCGGAGACTTCTCCAAAATTTTCTCCGCACGGCGAAGCTTTTCTCGAACAGGCTTCATTTGTTTGCTGATCGCTTTTCGGCTCTCTTTGTTTTGGCTTTCATCCTCCGACGATTTTGGACGGCGGATACGATTGCTGATGTCGCTGCGCTCACGTTCCAGTGTCAAAAGCTCAGACCGAGATTGCTCAATATTTACCTGTAGGTCGGAAACTGTATGAATATCCTGCTCCTGCAAAAAGTGATAGTCGGCAATCAGTTCTTTCAAATCCTTTTCCGCCGCCCTTAAATCAGGTGACAGCAGCATTACATTTGTAAGCTCGGCGGCAATTTGAATTACTGTTATGATGATATAGAATATCATATTTACTAAAACTGTTGCCGCATCGTGGCTGTGGTCGATAGAGAATTCAAGCTTTCGCAGTTCATCTTCCAACGGAAACTTTTTAGGTCTGTACGGTGGGCGGTACTCCAAGGTGAACAGGCGGTATCTGTTCTCGGCGTTTTTATCCAACTGTGCTTGTTACGGTGTAAGACACACACCGTATGTGGTATTCGTCTGTTTTTCTGTGGCTTGCACCGTGAGGGAGCGACCTCATACAATTATTGTTTGTGCAAATCTTTCGATTGGTTCTGCTATTGGTTGATATTGGCATCACTTTTATTGTGATTACCGTCAGTTTTGAAAAATAGTGGAGTCATTGGTTTTAGTGGGGGCAATTCCTTTGGGTATTGCCATCACAGTACCGTCAAAAGCAGGAATCAGTGACATCTTAGAAGCTGTCAAGAAAATCGAGTACCGCTTCTTCGCTGTCGTCGTTTTTTCCTTTTCGGAAGGTGTTTGTGCAACGGGCTGTTACACAAGTTGTAATAAGCCGCTAAGAGGGTTTGTTTTTGCCGTTTCCTCTCGGATGGTGGATATAACCCTTTCGAGGAAAGCTTCTTCGGTTGCAGTTCTTTCTGACAGTTCCATATATCCGCAGATAGCAGAAATGACCGCCTTGCTGTATGAAACCTCTGCACCTTGCAGATATTAATAAGCCTTGCGGTCATTTTCTTTACTCAGATTAAAGCGTACTTTTAATGCTCATACCGCACCACCGTTTCTGTTAAGAGTCACGAGCGCCATATATTCATAGCCTTTGGCAGTGGCACAAATATCATCATTGATAACAACCCGGTTACGGTCATAATCAGCAAAGTTGCGAATAAGGCAACCACCGCCGCCGACCACATATAGTTTCATCAGTTTGGGATCGTATTCGTGTTCACGCAGACGGTGGAAGATACCGGCGGTGTATTCTTTTGCGGTTTTGATAACCGTTTCAAGATACTGCCCGTCAATATCTGCTGTGCCTTTCTTGAGAATTTCTGTGATTATCGCATCATCGATGGTTGTATGATAGTGCTTCATCATCTGCTCACGGATAAGCAGAGCGCATTGATGGGTGCCGTACTTCTCGGTAAACATACGCTGGGCATCAGGTTTCTTGTTTACAATCCGAAGCAGGTTCATTGTACCGTTGCCAATATCGCAGAGCATATTGACGCCCTTAAAATCACCAAGGTTTTCGGCAACAGCAGCGAACCCCTGCGGATAGATTTCTGCACCGACAATTTTAATGCGGTAATCGGTGTTACGGAAAGAAAATACAACATTGCTGTGTTGAAGCAGATATTTCTTAAACTCAGCCTTTTGCTCACGTACCCAAGTTAAGGGTAGTCCTGCGGCGATAAACACAGAAGCCTCGGTGAGGCGTTCTCTCCGTAACTCCCGTGCGATAGCGGCAAGGGTGAGTACATAATAGTCCTCGTCAGTAAACTTGTCTGCCGTAAATTCCTTATGACCGACGCCGATGGAATAGTATTTGCCGTTCCATTGGAGCAGGTCTCTGACAAAGGTGGGTTCGGTATCGCTTTTCATTACTCCGGTGGGAAAGCAGTAGTTCGCCGTTTTCATATTCCCGTAGCCGTGGTCGATACCGATAACGTACATTTCATTAAATTTTCTCATAATTTCATTTCTCCTTTTCTTACTTCAATTTGTTGTGCTTTTTGATTTGTTCGTACAGCTCTTTATCGGCGAGTAATACTGCTTTTTTGAAAAGCTTAGAGTTTTCGTGAGCCGTGTAAATGAAGCTGACCGATTTGACGAGGAACATTTGCTCCCCATAGCATTAGAAGTATTCGGCTCTGTGCCGTTTCCCGTGACAACGGAATATGTACCAATCAAGAAAGCCAGCCGCAGTAAAACTACTACTCTTGCACGCAGGCTTTATTTCGACAGCTATTACAGCTTTGTGATGACCGGCTTCTTTGAAGGCTTACATTACGGTCATTATCCAAGGAGGTGCGATATCTGCAAAAAATATTTCCTTATGACCTCTGCGGCAAGGCAAAAGTATTGTACAGGCTATGCGCCGTTTAAGCTCAAGGGCAAAGCCATTACCTGCCGGAAATACGCCGCAAGAATCAACCGTAAAGAATTAGCAGCGGGCAATCCTGTTATCCGCATCTATAAAAACCGCTGCTCTGTGCTCCGAATGGAAAGAAAACGAGGTACTGTCACAGAAGAATTTGCCGCCACAGCGCTTGATCTTGCAAAAGAGCGTATGCAGCAGGCAAAAGAGGACACGGAATATGCCAACAGTCAGTATGAGTCGGATATGAGCCGTGAAAAGCTCTACACCGAAGTCGATAAGCAGTTAAAATAACGGTAAGTATCACAGAACTGAGGTGAGTGCCGTGACAGAAATTTATATAGATAAAGCAGATTTAAATATGTATCAATTGCAGCCGGCACCGCCGAAATGGGATTTGCAGGAATATATTGTAACCTATCTGAAAGAGAAAGATAACCGCTATCTTGCTTGGTTTCTGCACTATTATGAAAAAACGCTTAACAACAATGTGCAGGAATATATGCGAAAGCTCTTTATGCCGGTGCATTTTGCGGATATGAAACAGGCATATATTGCCGGACTGCTCAAAGCATTAAAAAACTACGATATTAAGCAAGGCGCGCCGTTTACCTCGTTCAAGGAACGGTATGTGGAACGGGAGATACTGGACTATGTGCGCTCTATGCGTACAGACTTCACAGCACAAAGCATCGCAGAATATGCCAAGCTCCGTAAAGCAATGGCAATATGGTACAAATACGAGCGTGATTATTCAGATGAAACACTGATAAAGGTTGCAGGCGAGCTTGAGGAAACCGTTGAAAACGCTAAAGAAATATTACTCGGCGGTCTGCTCAATGAAAACCGGGTGGATTTGTATCGGCAATACACAGACGATGACGGTGAAGAATGCACAGAGGAGGCACATTCCGACGGTACCTCTGACACTTATACGCTGTTTATGAAAAATGAGCTGTATACCCGACTATGGGAAGCATACGAAAAACCGGAGTATACCGAACGGAAAATGTTATCTCAAAGACTCGGTTATTGCTTTGAATGCCATAGTGTGTTTTATATAGTTCATAACGATTTGGACGAATACGGTGAGCCGAAAAAGAAGCCAATCAAGAAGATGATGTATACGGATATTGCTACCGACCACGAATACAGCTCAGCAAATACGGCTCATAACAAGTGTGAAAAGGCGTTGGAGAAATTAAGAAAAGCAATAAATGATTTAATATAAATTAGCAAAAAGCGGCGGCAGGAAGATTCTATTCTTTCTGTCGCCGCTTTCCATTTTGGTAGGTATGTTCCGCTAATTTAGGCTTTATTTTTTCTTAACAGTAATCAATGAGGTCTTTTTCCCGTTTTTATTTCTCCTGTGCTATTCTTTTAGCGTAAGGAGGGATTAAATATGTCAGCCATATTTAAAGCTATACACAAATTTGATAAGCGCATTGAAGCACGAGCGGAGCATTTCGCATTCAAGCATCCGTATCTATCCTTTTTTGCGGTATTTATCGGTATGCCGATTTGAGTTCTCGCTGCCGTGTTTTTCTTCACCGTAATTATTACGGTTCCGATTGCTTTGATTTTCGGATGGCTGTAAGCGTCTTAATATAGTTTTAATGCGCTGTACATTCTGCTAATCCCGATTTAATCTTTTTGCTGTTAAAATATCAAACAAGGAGGTAAGACTATGAATATTATAATCGGATTTATCGGTCTTTGTGCTGCGGCACTGCTAATCTACTATGTTTACATACTGATGAAAGGGGATGAGCAAAAATGAGTGCGGTAATACAATACATACTCTATCTTGCCGTTCTTATTGTTTTGGCGATTCCGCTCGGCGCTTATATCAAGAAAGTAATGAACGGAGAGAAAACCTTTCTTTTCAAAATTCTAACGCCCTGTGAAAACGCTGTGTATAAGGTTATGCGCGTCAAAAAGGACGAGCAAATGAACCGGAAAAAATATGCCGTTTCCGTTCTGATTTTTTCAGGCATCGGACTTATTTTTCTGTTTTTGCTTCAGATTTTGCAGGGAGTTCTTCCCGGAAATCCGCAGGGGATTTCGGGTGTAAAATGGGATTTGTCCTTTAATACCGCAGCCAGTTTCGTAACCAATACAAACTGGCAAGCATACAGCGGCGAGTCCACATTAAGATATCTGACCCAAGCGCTCGGACTTACCGTGCAGAACTTTGTTTCCGCAGCTACGGGTATTGCCGTGCTGTTTGCCCTGATACGGGGATTTATAAAAGTAAAAGCCGATGGATTAGGCAGCTTTTGGGTTGATATAACAAGAATCGTCATTCATATTTTGATTCCGCTGAATCTTGTCATCTCCCTTTGCCTTGTGGGCGGCGGCGTGATTCAGAACCTGAAAGGCGCTGAAACCGTATCGCTCGTCGAACCGATTGCGGTAAGCGCAGACGGCGAAATTCTTGAAAACGCCGAAATTGACCTTGATACAAATACCGTAACAGTTGACGGCAAAAAAATAGAAGACGCCGAAATCGTTACCGAACAGTTTGTACCTATGGGTCCTGCGGCAAGTCAGGTCGCCATTAAGCAAACGGGTACAAACGGCGGCGGTTATATGGGCGTTAACTCCGCTCATCCGCTCGAAAACCCGAACGCCTTTACAAATTTGATTGAAATGCTTTCCATTTTGCTTATTCCTGCGGCGCTGTGCTTCACCTTTGGCAAGGCGGTAAAGAATAAAAAACAGGGCATTGCAATCTTTATGGCGATGTTTATATGCCTTGCGCTGGCGCTGGGCACGATTGCCGTCAGCGAACAGGTTGCGACGCCGCAACTTGCACAGGATGGTGTCAACGTCTCAATGACCGACCAGGCGGGCGGCAATATGGAAGGTAAGGAAACCCGATTCGGTATTGCAACATCCTCAACATGGGCGGCATTTACAACGGCGGCTTCCAACGGCTCTGTAAACTCGATGCACGACAGCTACACACCGCTCGGCGGTATGGTGACAATGCTCCTGATGCAGCTCGGCGAGGTTATCTTCGGCGGCGTTGGCTGCGGTCTTTACGGTATGCTTGCCTTTGCCATTCTGACGGTATTTATAGCCGGACTTATGGTCGGCAGAACGCCGGAGTTTTTAGGCAAAAAGATTGAACCTTATGAAATGAAATGGTCTGTGCTTGTTTGCCTTGCCACACCGATTGCCATTCTTATAGGAAGCGGTATTGCGGCTGTAGTACCGAGCGTGGCGGACAGCCTAAACAACGGCGGAGCGCACGGCTTTTCCGAAATGCTGTACACATATTCTTCCTGCGGCGGTAACAACGGCTCTGCCTTTGCCGGCTTTAATGCAAACACCGTATTTTTGAATGTTTCGCTCGGTCTTGTCATGCTGTTTGCCCGTTTCCTTCCGATCATGGGAACACTGGCGATCGCGGGCAGTCTTGCCGGCAAAAAGAAGATTGCAACAAACGCAGGTACACTTTCCACAACAAACGGTATGTTTGTATTCCTGCTGATTTTAATCGTCCTTATTATAGGCGCACTCAGTTTCTTCCCGGCGTTGGCGTTAGGACCGCTCGCTGAATTTTTCAATAATGTTATTTAAGGAGGCACTGTTATGGCATCAAATAATAAAAGTGCTTTTGCCGATAAAAAGATGCTCGGCAGAGCCATAAAAGATTCATTTGTAAAACTAAATCCCAAAACACAGGTGCAAAACCCCGTTATGCTTTTGGTATATATTTCGGCGATCCTCACAAGCGGACTGTGGATTGTATCCCTATTCGGACTAAAGGACGCTTCAAGCGGATATACCTTGGCAATCGCAGTTATTCTGTGGTTTACCTGTATTTTTGCCAATTTTGCCGAAGCGATTGCCGAGGGCAGAGGCAAGGCGCAGGCAGACGCTCTGAGAGCTTCAAAAAAAGATGTGGAGGCACACAAGATACCCTCTGCCGATAAGAAAGAACAGATAACCGCTGTTTCTTCCGCGTTGCTTAAAAAAGGCGACATTGTCATTGTGAAAGCAGGAGAGCAAATTCCGGGCGACGGTGAGGTTATTGAAGGAGCCGCTTCCGTAGACGAAAGCGCTATCACAGGCGAATCCGCACCCGTCATCCGTGAGGCAGGCTGTGACAGAAGCGCCGTAACAGGCGGTACAACCGTACTTTCCGATTGGATCGTTGTGCGGATAACAAGCAAAGTGGGCGAAAGCTTCCTTGATAAAATGATTGCTATGGTCGAGGGTGCTTCCCGTAAAAAGACGCCAAATGAAATTGCGTTGCAGATTTTTCTTGTCGCCCTTTCCATTATCTTTATTCTTGTTACGGTATCGCTTTATACCTACTCCATATTCTCGGCAAAACAGGCGGGAATTGATAACCCCACCTCTGTTACTACCTTGGTAGCGTTGCTTGTCTTCCTTGCCCCTACCACCATCGGCGCATTGCTTTCCGCTATCGGTATTGCGGGGATGAGCAGACTGAACCAAGCAAATGTACTTGCTATGAGCGGAAGAGCTATTGAAGCCGCAGGCGATGTGGATATATTGATGCTTGATAAAACCGGAACAATTACGCTCGGTAACCGCAAGGCGAACGCATTTATTCCCGTAGATGGTGTAAGTGAACAAGAACTTGCCGATGCGGCACAGCTATCCTCTCTTGCCGATGAAACGCCCGAAGGCAGAAGCGTGGTTATTCTCGCAAAAGAAAAATTCAATATTCGCGGCAGAGAGCTTTCCGACAAGAACATGACATTTATTCCCTTTACGGCGAAAACCCGTATGAGCGGCGTTGATTATGACGGCAACGAAATCCGCAAGGGGGCCGCCGATACCATGGAAAAATATGTAACCGAAAGCGGCGGAATTTATTCGGAGGAATGCGACCGAATCGTTAAAGAGATTGCGAACAAAGGCGGAACTCCCCTTGTTGTAGCGAAAAATCATAAGATTTTAGGCGTTATTCATCTGAAAGACATTATCAAGCAGGGCGTTAAGGAAAAGTTTGCGGATCTTCGTAAAATGGGTATAAAAACCATTATGATTACAGGCGATAACCCGATGACCGCCGCCGCCATTGCGGCAGAAGCGGGCGTGGATGATTTCCTTGCCGAAGCAACTCCCGAAGGCAAGCTTCAAATGATACGCGATTTTCAGAGCAAAGGACACCTTGTGGCAATGACGGGCGACGGCACGAACGACGCACCCGCACTTGCACAGGCTGATGTGGCGGTTGCGATGAACACCGGCACACAGGCGGCAAAGGAAGCGGGAAACATGGTTGATCTTGATTCGTCACCGACAAAGCTTATTGATATCGTCCGTATCGGTAAACAGCTTTTGATGACAAGAGGCAGTCTGACCACCTTCTCCATAGCGAACGATGTAGCAAAGTATTTCGCCATTATTCCCGCCTTGTTTATGGGACTGTATCCGGGTCTTTCGGCACTTAACATTATGGGACTTCATTCCCCGCAAAGCGCTGTTTTATCTGCAATCATCTACAATGCGCTGATTATTATTGCGCTGATTCCGCTGCACTCAAAGGTGTGAAATACCGTGAGGTTCCCGCAGGCAAGCTTTTGTCCCACAAACTGTTAATTTACGGTCTCGGCGGTTTGGCGACACCCTTCATCTTCGTTAAGCTGATTGATATGCTGCTTGTACTGTTCGGCTTGGCATAAGGAGGTTTTATAATGAAAACATTAAAAAATGTACTGCCGAGAGCGGCAATAATTTTTCTTATATTCACATTGCTCTGCGGCGTGGTTTATACGGGTGTCGTTACGGGGTTTGCGCAGCTTATTTTTCCCGACAAAGCAAACGGGAGTATTATTGAGGTTGACGGAAAAAAGTACGGTTGTGAGCTGCTCGGTCAGCAGTATACGGATGACGGACATATGTGGGGGCGCATTATGAATATTGATGTTTCAACCTACAAGGACGAAAACGGAAAAACTCTGATGTATGCCGCACCATCCAACCTTTCCCCGGCAAGCGAAGAATATGAGGCTTTGGTGAAAGAGCGTGTGGAAAAACTGCGGGAGACCAATCCCGACATGGACGAAACAGCAATCCCCGTTGATCTTGTGACCTGCTCGGGCAGCGGACTTGACCCCCATATTTCCCCCGCCGCCGCCAAGTATCAGGTGGCAAGAATCGCAAAAGCAAACGATATGACCGAGGACGAGGTACGGGAGATTATTAAGAAATGCACCGACGGTAAATTCTTAGGAGTTTTCGGAGAAGAAACAGTAAATGTTCTTAAAGTAAATTTGATGCTGGACGGAATTCTGTAATAGTTTTAAGGCGGAAGAGTTTCGGCTTTTCCGCCTTTATCTTTATGCAATCTTAATATCGTCTTTATCTTGCTTACGCCGATTTAATGCAGATTAAGATAAAATAAAGACAGTCTAAATTTGATATTAAGATCGCGAAGGTATCCGTTATGATAAAACGACAAAATCCAAAACACAAGCACATTACATCGTTCCAGATTATTATATTAGGCTTTCTGTCTGTGATAATTTTAGGCAGCATACTGTTAATGCTGCCCGTTGCAACAAGGGACGGCAAAGGCGCTGTATGTTCAGACGCACTGTTTACCGCCACCTCCGCAGTTTGTGTAACCGGTTTGGTTATACACGATACCGCTACATACTGGTCAATGTTCGGGCAGAGCGTAATACTGTTTTTAATTCAAATCGGCGGTATGGGCATTGTCACGGTTGCGGTTTCGGTTGCGGCTTTTTCAGGTCGAAAAATAGGTCTAATGCAGAGAAGTACTATGCAGGAGGCAGTTTCTGCACATCATGTCGGCGGCATTGTGCGGCTTACAAAATTTATATTAAAAACCTCGGTGTGCATTGAGCTGATTGGAGCAGCCCTGCTTTTGCCGGCTTTTATCCGTGATTTCGGAATTACGAAGGGTTTATGGTACGCCTTGTTCCATTCTGTTTCGGCATTCTGCAACGCAGGCTTTGACTTAATCGGCATTAAAGAGCCATTTTCGTCATTAACCTCTTATTCATCACAGCCTTTATTCAACTTCACGGTTATGGCCCTTATTATTATCGGCGGAATAGGCTTTTTAACTTGGGAAGATATTAATAACAATAAGCTTCATTTCAGAAAATACCGAATGCAAAGCAAGGTTATCCTCACGGTTACGGGAATACTGATTATCCTGCCATCGCTTTACTTTTTCTTTTTCGAGTATCAGAACCTTCCACTGGGAGAAAGAATCCTGACCTCTCTTTTCCAGTCTGTTACGCCGAGAACAGCCGGCTTTAATACCACGGATTTAACATCCTTCAGTGAGACAGGTCAAATGCTGATAATATTGTTGATGCTGATCGGCGGTTCGCCCGGTTCAACGGCTGGCGGTATGAAAACCACCACAATCGCCGTTTTGGTTTCATCGGCGCTGTCCGTGTTTCGTAAAAAGGAAGATACACACTTTTTCAAGCGGCGCATATCCGACGATACCGTGAAAAGTGCGGCAACTATCTTTTTACTGTATATTGGGCTGTTTATAGGTGGCGGAATGATCATCAGCCGCATCGAAAATCTTCCATTGCTCCCGTCACTGTTTGAAACAGCGTCGGCAATCGGAACGGTGGGGCTTTCGCTTGGCATCACCTCACAGTTGGGGATTGCTTCGCAGTTCATTCTGATTATACTCATGTTTTTCGGAAGAGTCGGAGGACTGACATTGATATTTGCGGCAATGAAAGGTACGGGGATAAACGTAACAAAATATCCGCAGGAAAAAATAACGGTTGGCTAAAGGAGAAATAATATGAAATCTGTTTTATTAATAGGGCTTGGAAGGTTTGGCAGGCATATTGCTATGAAGCTTAACGAGATGCGGCATCAGGTTATGGCTGTAGACAAAGACGAAAAAAGAGTAAATGCGGTATTGCCCTTTGTTATGAACGCGCAAATAGGTGATGCAACAAATGAGGAGTTCTTGGAGTCTTTGGGCGTAAATAATTTTGATGTTTGCATCGTTGCAATCGGGGACGATTTTCAAAGCTCGCTTGAAACGACATCTCTATTAAAGGAATTGGATGCCAAAAAGATAGTTTCCCGTGCGGCACGGGAAGTACACGCAAAATTCCTTCTGCGAAACGGTGCGGATGAAATCGTATATCCCGAAAGGCAGCTTGCGGATTGGACGGCTATCCGCTATACTGCCGACCATATCCTCGATTACATAGAGTTGGACAGCGATCATGCAATTTTTGAAATTGCCGTACCCGAAAAATGGATCGGAAAAACCGTTATTGAAGCAGATGTGCGTAAAAAGCACGGTATCAATATTATGGCGATTAAACGCGACGGTAAAATGAATCTAAATTTTGCGCCTGAAACAAGCTTTATACCGGGTGACACTATTTTGGTGCTGGGTGATACCAAAAACATACAAAAGTGTTTTCACATATAAATTCCGAAAGAAGACGGAAAGCATGAAAGAATTATTGTTAGTGTGCGCAGTGGCTATCATGATTGTGTTCGGTTACTTTATAATGAAAAGGCTTGACGATTTTTTAGAAAATAACCACCACTTAATTGACGAAGAAATTGCAGAAAACAGCCTTTTTATTGCGTTTGATAATCCTATGATCTTGGATTCGCTGATACCGCTATTTGAAAAGTTTTCAAAAGGAAAGCCGAATTGTCAGCTTCATTTCCTGTTCGGAAATACAGAGGATATATATGATAAGCTAAACAAAAATCGAATTGACTTTGGCTTTATTGAAAACAATGCTTCTGCAAATGACGATACATACCGCTGTCTTATCATTTCTACAAAGCAAAATAGTATTATCTGTGAGAAAGCAGGATGTACGATAGAACCGCTGGATCCTTCCGTAATTCAGACCGCTGTGATATGGAAAAAGGCTTCAAATAATGCCTTTGCAAATAGCTTCTCTGATTTTCTTTTTTCAAATCAAGCGGTGATCAATGCGGAATATGTAAAGTAGAAAATACTTTTATACTTGTGATATATGTGATATAATAAAAAGTAAAAAGGGGGAGTTGTAATGCAATACTTTATAAATTCAAAAGACGGGAGTCTGCAAGCCGCCCAAAACTGCGGCGATAAAAAGCCGTTTTTTACATTTATGAGTACGGCGGAATTTCACAAATGTAAAGAACAACTACCGTATTATAAAGAACTTCTTCACTGTCTTGGATCGATTCGTTATTGTAAGGCAGAGGTTTTCAAAAACTGCATCATCGGAACATTACGCCTGCCTCAAAAAAGTGAACAGCGTTCACCGCAGCTTTCCTTCAGCTTTTATTTGACGGGACAGTCGCTCTTATTTGTCGAAGATGTAGGCGATTTGAAATTATGGGTAGACAAACGGATAAGTATGTTTCAGGAGCTGAACAGTCCGGCTCATCTTCTTTTGCAGTTTATGGAGCAAATGATAGAGGATGATGTTCTCTATCTTTCTCACATCGAGTCAGAAACAGAAAAAATGGAAGAAAATATCGGCTCCGGCGGTTCGGCAGACTTTTTCCCGTTGCTTACAAAACACAGGCAAAAGCTGTCCGAATTAAATGCTTACTATGAACAATTGACAGATATCGGAGAGTTGTTTCAATCCCGCGCGTGTTCTTCATTTGCAGACGATACCGGGGACTGGGAAAAATTTACCCACCGTGCCGAGAGATTGCAAAATCATGTTCAGTTGCTTCGTGAAAATATGCTGCAGCTTCGTGAGCTTTATCAGTCTATGCAGGATGCACGGCAAAATAAGATTATGGGGATTCTCACAATCGTCACCACCTTTTTCCTGCCTCTTACTTTAATTACGGGATGGTATGGAATGAACTTTGCTTATATGCCGGAGCTGAAGTGGCGATACGGTTATCTGTCGGTGATTATTGTTTCTCTTATTATCGCAATAGGAGAAATCATCTACTTCAAAAAGAAGAAATTCTTTTAATTTTTCCAACTTGAAATATGAGACTTACAGGGGGGTATATGGATGAAATAATGCCCCCGTGTGCCGACATACAAAGCGTTATCAGGATATTGAAGAGTTACTTAATGCGGGAATAGACGCTTATACCACGGTAAACGTTCAGCATATTGAAAGTCTAAATGACACCGTTGCATCTATAACGGGCATTATGGTACATGAGCGAATCCCCGATTCGGTGTTTGACAACGCAAGTCAGGTTGAGCTTGTGGATATTGAGCCGCAGGAATTGATTGATCGGCTACAAGCGGGCAAAGTTTATAACCCGACTCAGGCTGAGCGTGCTACAGAGAATTTCTTTACCGTGGAAAATCTAACGGCGCTTCGTGAAATTGCCTTGCGCCGCTGTGCCGACAGGGTGAATCTGCTTACCGAAACCGTCAGAACGAAAAGTCACAACGATTATCATACCGATGAGCATATTCTTGTATGCCTTTCGTCGTCACCGTCGAATGCAAAAATAATTCGCACTGCCGCCCGGATGGCGAATGTCTTTAAGGGCGCTTTTACAGCGCTGTTTGTGGAAACTCCTGATTATCAGGTTATGCCTGAAGAAGATGTAAAACGCCTGCGAAGCAATATGCGTCTTGCAGAACAATTAGGCGCTAAAATTGAAACCGTGCACGGTGAAGATGTTTCCTATCAAATTGCCGAATTTGCAAGGCTTTCGGGAGTCTCAAAAATTGTGATAGGAAGAAGCTCCGCAACCCGAAAGAGCATATTTTCTAAACCTACTCTTACAGAAAAACTGATTGCAAACGCACCGAATTTAGATGTGCATATCATACCCGATACTGACGGTAAAAACACCGCATAGATTATGCCGCAGGATGCGCCTATCTCGGCGATGAAGAGCTACACCTTACACCTATTGAATATAAGCTTTTGTGTCTGCTTTCAAGAAATATCGGCAAGGTTTTAACCCATACCTTTATTACCCAGAACATTTGGGGCAGCAGTTGGGATAACGACATTGCCTCTCTGCGTGTTTTTATGGCGACGCTCCGCAAAAAGCTGGAGAAGGACGCAGATTCTCCCCAATATATCCAAACGCATATCGGCGTAGGCTACAGAATGATGAAGGTTGAATAATCTGTTAAACAGAAAATGAATAGCAAAAACTGTGCTGTAAATCCTTTTGATGTTTACAGCACAGTTAATCTTTTATGAAAAAATCAATTCATTATTTATGACTTCCTTTGCTCTGCTGCGGATATTGTTCATCCGACCAACCCATTTCATTTGGTTATCTGCTTTGAGTTTTTCTGTTACGTCCTCACGCTCTGCCATCTGTTTTACGAGTCGAAAAAACATATCTTCAGCCTGCTTATCCAGGTCAGTGAGGTAGCCGTTCAGTTTGCCACTTGTCAGCAGATTGAGATAAAAGACCTTGCGATTTTGCTTGATATACCGCAAATGTCGTTGTCCCCATAAGCCGACAGGCTGTTGTTCTCCTTCGGGCAGTTTTAAACATAGTAGACAGTAGTCACCTTGAAGTTCGTACCAAAGACCGTTCTTTTTGTCATAAATAACCTTTTCCATACTCACGCCTCCTTGTAGATCACTTTGAATTTCTTCTGTTTGGCATCAATGATTTTCAGTAAAACCTCGTCCACCGCATCGGTGTACTTACCATTAGCAATAAGGTTGTTTCGCATTTCATTCATACAGTCGACAACAATTCTATGCTCAAAATCATCAAGTGCTATGTAACTCTTCTCATCTCGCATATCAAATCCTCCCTTGCCAATATTTTAGCAAAAGTGAATGTATTTTTACAAATGTGTGATTTTATATTTACAAATAAAAGCCGCCTACTGCATTTACAATAGGCGGATAAACTATTATTCATTTTGATTTTTCATAATTGTTTTTACTGTATCAAAATATTCTTTCATTTCTTCGTCCTTAGGGTTGACGAATAGGGCAAAATTGATTTGTCCTAAAAGGTGATTAAGGTAATTAGCACGATTCTCCTCAATCCGCTCCAAATGGGATTCTAATCCATATTTCCTTATATAATAAATCTGTTGTCGAATCTGCTTTCTCTTTTCTTTAGAAATCTGCATATGAGAATTAACTACAATCCCTGTAACTTCTTGCCTTGCGTTGCTTCTTGCAACTCTTGTTTTCTCAGGATTTATAGAAAAACCTTCGTTATAAACAATTCTCAATATTAAAACCATTCTTTTCGTTTTGTTAAGAAAAAATATAAAAAGAACCAAAATCTTCGTGACTTTGGCTCTTTTTTATTTCGTATCAGAGCATCACCTTGACGGCAAAGCCGCCACTAAAAAAGTAGGTGTTCGTCCAATACACATTTGGTGGAGATGATTCGGACACGGAGAAAGTCACGGTTTAAAAATACTTGTGTCTGCCGAGTGAATTAAAAGGCTTTTAAGGAGTGTGATAAATACCTATATAAATACTATAAATTTGAATATCCTTAACTCACCAATTTTCGGCAACACAAAAGGATATTGCAAGGCAGTTAAAACTGCCTCCCCCACATCTCACGCTTAGTGCGTGGTGTGGTGTTTTGGCTTGCAATATACTTTTTGTTGCCGAATTTTTTGTCTATATATATTTTTACACTTTTGCGTGGAAAAGTACGGAAGATTTTTCCATTTTGCTGTCATATAATGTAAAAAGAGGGTGAAACAAGGCAGGTGATTGATATAGATAAAAATCAACAAAAATGCACAACATTAAACGGAGTTTATGAAACAATGAGCGAAATCATAGGCTTTGACAATGTGGTGAAACTGTATGAAAACTTTAAAGGTAGTCAGATAAACTTTCCTACCCGACTTTTTTCTAAGGAATTTGTCCTCGAAGAAGCACTCAAGGCATATGACGGAACATCGGAATCAATCAATCTGATTGCGACAAAATACTCGTATTCGGAACGAACAATCAGAAAACTATTAAAAAATCATTTAAACTCAATTTAAGCAAATCAGCTTAAATCATATTTTTATTCTTAGGAGGAATTTTAGTGTTACAAGTTATCATCTCAATCATAGGTTTAATTATTGCAGTATTTGTTTTTGCTTTGATAGCAGACAAGTTTCCGTCCATTACAAACTGCATACCATTGGCAATATTCATTTTTGTACTTTTATGGGGAGCAAGTATTTGTATTTCCTATATAGCGTGGTGGATTGGAATAATTGTAGCTATTGTCGCTCTGATTGTTTACATAATAAAAAAGAAAAAGCCTCTGCAAATGGACAACAACGAACCAATTGACAATAATCAGGAGGATAATAATGAATCTAAATGAATTTTTACAAAAAGAAAACTGTGCAAAAGAATTTAATATATGTGTGGGTAACATAAAAGTTTCAAATGAAAGAAATTTATACAATGCTTTAAGAAAATGGTATAAAAGCCTTGCAAAATCAGCACAAAACTCGTTTGATGAGGGTTATAAATCCTATAATAACTGTGAGGACATTATTTCTAAAGCAGAAGATGATTTTAAAAGCAGTATGGCAATTGTTGTTGAAGATTTGAAAGATACCTTTATAAATTTAGGTGAATATGATTATGACACCAATGCCGTTTCTGAACTAATCGAATCCGCAGGTTGCACAGAAATATTTGAAGAAAGATTTTGCTCTGTTGCCGAAAAAGTGTATTCTATTATGGGTGATGTTGAAGCTCAGAGAGAATACAGAGAACAAAGAAAAGAAAACAGAGGTCGTTGGCAGGGTGCTACTATAGGTGGAAATGCCATAACTGCAATAAGCCATCAAATTGATGTCGGTGCTATGAATATGGCGAGTGGTGCGGCACATAGTGTTGCAAATGCTGTCGGCAACTTTTTCACCGAAATGCAGGCTGAATCAGACCTGAAGAAATTATTCAAAAATAATGAAGTTAAGATTTTACTTTCTGAAGGTGTGTATTACTCAGCATATTCCGTAATTGAGGTATTTATGCAAACAGTCGGACAAGATTATGACTGGGGATATGTTAAAGATTGCGACAGCGATAAAGCACAAAGATTGATAAATAACCTTAAAAGCAATTCAATTGCTTCAGAGAATATTTCAAAAATCTGCATAGATGTACTTTCTCTTAATCCGTATAACATTGAAATATATGATTACTTATTAAAAAAATACGGTGATGACGGAAGTTTGAGTGCATTGGCAGAATACTTCGACATAGACGGTTTTTCAGCAATAAAGGAATCTATGGCACTTGACTATGTAAAAAAGAATCAGGGTACAACAGAAGAAGATGCCGTTAAAGCTAAACACGATTTAATAGAATATTGCAAAAACATAAGACTTGACATTACAGATGAATCCGAATGTATTACATACATAAATTCACTACTTGACGATTTTGATTTAAAATATCGAACAGTTGACGGTGTGGTCTGTGAAACAAGGGAAAGTGCTGATTTTTCAAGAAGCGAATTACCTGATATACTTGAATTTATGAAACAAATTCAGCCTTTAAAATCGGATCCGATATTGCCGTATGAAAATGACCTATTAGCAAAGAAAGAAAAATTTATCAACACATTTTCTTCTGAGGTTTCTAAAAAGCATTTAGAAACTATCAATACATATCTAAGTGATTTTGATAAACGATTTTGTAAAACAAAATTATTTTCAAGCGTTCCAAGAAAGCAAGCGGCAAAAGACAGAGCTTTATCATATGCAAAAGGACTTCGATATTCTACAATTGAGGAGTTTGACAGAGAATACGAAAAATATAAAGATTTTATTATCAAAAATCTTGGCGTAAACATTGATGAAGCTGTTGAAGCAAAAGAATATCTTGAGAAAAAGAGGAAACGCTTGTCAAGTCCATACGGTGGCATAGGCGGATTCGGCGGTTTCTTCCGCAAAAGAAAGTAATGCAATTTTTTAGTAAACGCATATATTTGCAAAAAGTGTATAAAAAACAAATAATTTTCATCATCTGAAAATGCACTCACCAAAAGGCGGTGGGTGCATTTTTATATAAAAAACAAGAAAGGAGCGAACAATGGAAGCACTTTGGTTTGTACTTGGTTTTACGGTAACAACAACCGTTGTACTCGCAACAGAAAAACTCATCATAAAAAATTAATTTGGAGGAAAAAATATGTTTGGACTTATTATGGCACTTACAACAAAAGTAGCGGTAGAAATGTTTGCAACAGGTGCAGGAACTGCTATTACACTTCTCTGCACAGGAACAAAGCTGAGGAAAAGAAAATGATTGAAATATTAACACCTGATGATGTATCAAAAATCAAGGAC
Organism: Ruminococcus intestinalis; assembly: GCF_014288065.1. NCBI lineage: Bacteria > Bacillati > Bacillota > Clostridia > Eubacteriales > Oscillospiraceae > Ruminococcus > Ruminococcus intestinalis. The sequence continues at coordinate 837,049 of NZ_JACOPS010000001.1, forward strand.
TGTTACATTGCAGAATATATTAAAAATCTTCTCACAAATCTTCTGACACAAACCTCTGACTGTTTGCTTGAAACGGTCGGAGGTATTTTTTATGTTGAGAATGAAAAAGACTTTGATAATTACAAAAAGTTTGGTTTGTCCTCAAAAATAACAGAAAGCAGATTTGAATGGATTGACTTGATAGGCAATGATTTTCTTGACGGATGTATTGTTCTTGACAATGACAGGGCAATAAATATCATCGGAAAAGTTTACTATTTCAGAAAAGGAGTATTAAATTATGAGCCTGACAAACACAGTTGAAGCAATCAGTACAGTAAAAACAACAGCGGTCTTTTCCAAAAACAGGAAAGACCGCTATTTATTAAAAATCGAATGGGATAACAGCAAAAATCACTTGCAATAATAATGACATTTCCCTCATTAGCAGATGAATTGATTTTTGACCAAACAACAATGCTTGTCAGGAACGGAGCGGTAAAAAATGATTTCGGCTCTGTTTCAATAATCAATCTCTTCTCATCAATCGACAACCCTTTGCCTAAAACAGACAAAACAAACACTTCTTTTGTAATGAGAGAATGTGACAATGCAGATGTAATAATAGTTGCATATGGCAGAAGCACAAGCTTTGAGGAAGAAAAGAAGGCTTTTCTCAATGCTTTGACAGAACACTATAATGACAAACTGCACACAATCATTGACTCAAAAGGCTTGATGTTCTCGCACCCTCTCTCACCCTTTGCACACCAGTGGAACATTCAGAAATTGGATTTGAAAAGATGATTGCATTGCCTTGAGATTTTCTCTTTGTGTGCGAGTGTGCATTGATTGAAAAAACGGGATTTCGGGGAAGAAGATTTTTCAAAAGGACTCTCAAAGTGAAAAATCTCCCGAAATTCCATCCACATTTTCGGTCTGCCCCGAAAAAAGCTTTTTTTCTTCTTTGGAATTTTGTCTGACAAAATCTCCGTCAATTTGCACAAACCATGGTTTTTATTTTTTTGCAAAAAACAACCTCTGTCAGAATTTTTCAGAAACTTTTGAGGAAGACTTTCAAGGGCAAAAATCTCCGCCACAATAATTCAACAGTTAAATAGCAATAATACACAATTTGTTTATATCCACAGTTATTTTTTAAAGCATTGACAACAAAAAAATTCGAGCCTATAATAGCAATACCGAATAAATATGAGGTGTTATTATGCAAAATAATATAAATTCAAATGATTGCATAAAAGAAAAAATTTCTTTGAGTAAAAAATTTCAAAGAATCGATATTTCAGAAGAAGAATATCAGAAAATACAAAATGAATTATCCGTTTGCTTTAAAAGTATTTGACAAGAGAAAAGCAGAAGCGATTGACTATGACTTGCTCAATAGCGGTTATGTCGGACTGGTAAGACTTAGTGCAAGCGACAATCACTATGAAATATGCGTAGCTAAAAACTACTTTGAGCAAATGATGAAGAATAACGGAATAGTTGATTTCCGCAAAAGACTTAAAAATCTGAGAGCAACAGGTGTACTCATTGCAGAAAAAGACAGACTTGTCGCAAGAGAGAAAATCATAGAAATCATTGACCTGAAAGTATATATTTTCAGATTTCAGTTTAATGACAAGATGATGTCACTTCATAATGCTTATGAAGAAATGTACTTTGACAAAATAGAAAACTCCGATAATAAAGACTTTCTGTCAGATGATGAAGTACAAAATATAGAAGAATGTCTTGGAGGTGAATGATTATGCCAACTTTTGATTTTATACCAAAGAAAAAATATGAATATATTGATGACGGTACCTACACAGGTATTCTTGACGATATATATTTCAGTCCCGATTGCCGTAACTGCTGGTTCACAATAAAGGTAGATTCAATAGAAAACGGCTATTTTAACTGTATGTTCTCTAATATGGATATAGTTTTAAATAACTTCTGTTGTGAGTATGTAGATGATAATAACTGTTTTTGCAGTGATAATGTACTCGGCAAAAAAATTGAATTTTCTGTAAGTCAAAGAAAATACGGCAACAAATCTTTTTCAAAAATAACAGCAATAAAAGTTATTTCCGATAAAGAATAATATTTTAAAAAATTAAATAAAAAATCCCTGCTTGCAGTATTATCTGCAAAAAATAATCATCAGATTTTATTAGATAAATGGTTATTAGTGGTTTGGCATAAGAGTTGTGTAATCTGGAATACACAAGCCAAGCATATAGAGTTTTACTCTATTTTAATCTCTTGATATACATAATATTAGGAGGTTTTAATATGAAAGAATCATTAGTGTGTTGCAGTATACCCCACAATCTTCTGCTTAAACAGGATTACGACAAGAGTATAGATAAAGCTGAACATACAGACAACCGCATTCCTTCGGATTTCTATAATGTAATAATAGATGTCCTCATCGAAATGCTTAATATAGATTAAAATATAAACTTTGAAAATCATCTGTGCAGTTGCTTTTCAGTGACTGCACTTTATTAAATTATAAATACATATTATTAAAATGAAGAATTATTCTTATAGGAGTGGTATATATGGAAGAAACAATAAAAGCAGTCGGATATGCACGATTTTCTTCTTCAATGCAACGAGAAGAATCTATAACAGCTCAAAAAAGATATATGATGATGTATGCCAAAAGAAACAATATGGAAGTCATTGATTGGTATTGTGATGAAGCAAAATCAGCAAAAACAGTCAACAGACCTGCATTTCAGAAAATGATAAATGACGCAAAGAACAATCCTGAATTTAAGGCGGTATTGGTACATAAAACAGACAGATTTTCAAGAAATCTGAGTGATAGTATTCAATACAAAAAACTTCTTGAAGAATACGGTGTGCAAGTCATATTTGTTAATGAGCGTTTTGAAAATAATCCTGAAAGTCATTTGTTATATCACATAATGGGTTCGGTCAATCAGTTCTACAATGAAAATCTTGCAAGAGAAGTAATGAAAGGACTGAAAGAAAATGCCTATCAATGCAAATTTACTTGTGGCAGACCGCCATTAGGATATGATGTTGACAAAGACCTTAAACTTGTCATAAATGAAAAGGAAGCCGAAGCAGTTAGATTGATATTTGAAATGTCTGCCGAGGGATACGGCTACGGAGAAACAATAGACAAGCTGAATATTCTCGGATACAAAACTAAAAAAGGATTGCCATTTGTAAAAAACAGTTTGTATGAAATACTAAAAAATGAAAAATACAAAGGTACATACATTTTTAACCGCAGTTGTTCCGCAAATGCTTTGAATAAAAGAAACAATCACAGAAGAAAACCCGAAGAAGAAATAATAAGGATTGAAAACGGCTGTCCTGCTATTGTTTCGTCAGGATTGTGGCACAGGGCAAATGCAGTCAAAAAGGCAACACGAAGCAACTTTACAAATGCAAAAAATACATATCTGCTCACAGGTCTTATACATTGCTGTGAATGTGGTGGCAAATTTCACGGAAATATCCGCTATAACAAAAACAACACAAATTTAGTATATAGATGCAGTGCAAAAAAGAATAAAAGAAAATGTGAATCAAAAGAGATAAGATGTGAATATCTTGACAGCTTTGTTATTGATAAGTTTGTTGAATTCTTCTTTAATGATGATAATATAAAAGTAATAACAAAGCAACTCAATGAGCAATACAACAAATCCTGTATATCGGATTTGGAATACAACGAAGCAAAATCAACCTTAAAAATTCTTGAAAAGAGCAGAAACAATCTCGTTGAAGCAATAGCCAATACAGGCATAAATGACATAATGTCCGACAAAATCAAAGAGTATGAAGAACAAATCAAAAAGACTGCCGAGTTCATTCAAAAGTATGAAAAGCAAAAAATTGACAGAGTAATAACGGAAGATGAAGTCAGAGAACAAATAAATCATCTCAAAGATTACTTTTACAACCCTAAGAATTTAATAAGAACAAAGTATGTTCTTTCTCAATATATAGACAGAATTGACATCTCAAATGAAAATGTTCAGGTGCAATTCAAAGTATCAATGTCCCCATCAGATAATGCTGAGGTTTGATAAGGCAGTATGATAAAACTTAATAAAACTAAGGCATTGCAATGGCAGATGAGGCTTTGACTGTAAAAGGTCAGAGCCTTTTTCTGTTTCTTAAATCCACACATTTGTCTTTTCGTTTTGTATTCAGCATAATGAAGTTACCAAATCCAAGGAGGCTTCAATATGAAAACAAATTTTGAAAATATAGGCGGTAGTTATTCGCAACAAGGCGATTATCTTTTGCCAACTCTTACGCTACCTGATGAAAACCAAAGGCAAATCAGTGTGTGGGCAATGAGGCACAGACGCTATTTGAAATCAAGTCATCGAGTGCTTTATTACAATCTTCTTACATCGGGTAAGCTTTACAATTACCTTGCCGATGTTGAGCTTCAGGCAGAGAATTTGTTTGAACAGACAATAAAATCACTTGCTGAGCAGGAACAAGTTACGGAAAAACTCAAAGCCGAAAATATGATGTTGTGGGTGCAAAAGATGAATAATATTCGCAACAGAGCAACAGAAATCGTTAATAAACAAGTGATTTATAAATGAGAAAAAGGCACAACTTACGGAGAAAATTTTCGTATGTTGTGCCTTAATTTTTTGTGAAATTGAATGTACAAACTTAGCGAGCAGACCATTTGGTTATCCAAACGATAATTTTCTCGTTAGGGATACCCTAAGACCCGCTTTTTGTATTCGACTTTAATATTGAAAAAACAAAGTGGCTCAATGTTGCAAAGGAAAACATGATTGACATATAGTCAAAGAGATAAAGCAGTAGGTGTTCGTTATCGCCAAGGAGGAAAAACTGATTTTTCAGGAACAGGTAAGATGCTATATCCCGTTTGAAAAATGCGTAAATTCCGTATGCAAAAATAAGTATGAATATTATTTTGAATGCAGTCTTCACTTTTGGTGAGAGTTGCTTTTTCTTTTTTATCATTAGCAAAATCATATTGAAATGAAGTCCGAGGTGGAGCGACATAAATATAAAGCCCCAATATGCAGAAAGCATATGGATTCTGTTCGCTTCATAGGTTGATTTTATATTCAAAAATGCAAACAGATGCCTTGAAACAATTACCCCGCTGACGATTGTTCCGACAAATGATATAAGCACAAGCAAAACAAGAATATTTTGAAAAATTCTTATAGGTGTTTGCCTGCCTTTTGTTAAATGCTTTGCCCAATTTATATTGAGTGCGTGATGAACAACAAAAAGCACAAACATAGCAACGCCAACTACCTCGTGTGCAGTTGAGCCTAAAAGCTCGTAGGACATCAAAAGAAGCAGAGCAAATGTCATTAAAATATCAATTATCGGCTTTAGTTTTAATTTTGTTTTTGAATTCATACGGTTTTGTTTAAGTCTTCAGCCTCTTTGCTGTTCGTTGCCATTCCCATATATTTCATACCGTAAAGTTCGGCAAAGCGTTTCATCGTGTATTCGCCTGCGTCAAGCATCCACTTTTCGGGTGCCGCACCTTGGAATACAAAATATAGCTTTCTGCCTAAGAGCTCGCTCTCGTCAACCTTGCCGTAAAAACGGTCTAAAACATTACGAACAGAGCCGCAAATATTGTGCCAATAAAGCGGAGAACCGATAACGATTGTGTCAGCCTCTTTCATTTTTTCAATCACTCTGTCAAGTCCGTCATAAGGTAAAGTTTGACCGTATGAGCCGATTGTGAAGTTAGTTAAATTAAGTGTTTCGTATTTCTTGCCGTTCAAAAGAATTGAGGCAAGATTAGCAGTATTTCCGTTTTCGTTCGGACTGCCGTTAATAAAAAGAATTTTCATAATATTACCCTCTTAATAATTTAATGTTCGCCGAAAAGCCAAGACATAATGGTATCGTCCTCGGCGAAAAGTCCGCCTCCGCCATGTTCGTTTGGAGCGTTTCGGCTCGTAAAATAATCTCTTTCTTTAATATCAAGAACAAGAATTTTGTTGATTTCATCATCGGTCAAGCCTTGCTTTTTGTAGAGATCATAGAGCGTATCGTAGGCATTTTGAGATTTTTTCGAGCCGTAGTATTCGTCATCTCTGCCGATAGCTATATAAACGGGCAGTTTTGCTTTTGCAACGCTTTCATATTCTCCGTCCCATTGAGAGCTGACCTGCAAATATGCCGTGAACAAATCAGGTCTCTTACCGACTGCTTGCGACGCAGTTTCGCCGCCACCTGAATAGCCCTCTATATAAACCTTTGATTTATCTATATTGTAGGCAGACAAGAGATATTCGACAAGAACGATAGTTTCATCTGCTGAGTCTTCGTCCCAGCCGTTTAACTGAGGTGCGACAATAATCATATTACTGTTATATTTTTGTGCCTCAAAGCCAAAGTTTTCCTGACGGATATTTACACCGACACCTTGAAAATACAAGCCCTCATAACCGGGCAAGGTGATGAAAAGAGCGTAAGCCTTACTGCCGTCATAAGTTTTTGGAACATAAAGATTGAAATGAATATCACTGTTATTTTCACTATGCAAAATATTTTTAACGCTAAAGCCACGGTAAGTGTCCGTGCCGTTTGTGACGGCATAATTTTGTTTGGCAGGCTGAGTAGTTTGTGCTTTTGACGAGCTTTCGGCTGTTGTATTTGTTGTATAACTGCTCGGAGAATTACTTTTAATTGAACAAGCTGAAAGCGTAGTCACCGTAACAGTAACCGCCAAAAGCACAACTGTAAATTTGTGGATTTTATTTAAGGTCAAGACCGTTTACCCAAGATTCGACCTTGCTTGATGAGGCACCTGAAGAAAATCTTTCGCCGTCCTGCCAATTGCCTGTGCCTGCCATATCTGCTAAAAGGTCACCACTCTGACCTAAGCCTGATGATGTTGATGTGCAAAACGGAATAACGGTTTTGCCGCTGAAATCATTGCCCTTAACAAAATTGTTTACAGGCCAAGCAGCAATGCCCCACCAAATCGGATAGCCGATAAATACTGTATCATAATCTGCCCAATGATCAGGCGTAGTCTTTGTAAGTGGTACATCACGCTTGCTTTCGTCGTTGTGCTCAACACTTACACGGCTGTTGTCATCAGTCCAGTTAAGGTCATCGCTTGTGTAAGGGTCAACAGGTGTAATCTCAAACAAATCTGCTCCGGAAGTGTCGGCTATAGTTTCTGCAACAGCTTTTGTGCTACCTGTTGCAGAATAATAAACAACTAATATTTTTGAACTTGTATTAGAATTTTGGGTGTTTTCATCGGTAGATTTTGAAGTATCTGCCGTTGGTGAACTGCTTGGGGTTGTATTTGAATTGTCGCTCGAATTATTAGAGCAAGCTGCGAACGAAAACACAAGCACAAGTGCCAAAAGAATTGAGGTTAATTTTTTCATAATCTTGATCTCCTTTAGTTTAATTATTTTTGTTCGTCAACAGGCGGTATCATCTCGGCATACTTTTTAAGCATTTCCTGTGTTGAGGTATAATATCTTACACCCTTATCAAGTAATGATATTTTTGCCATTTCTTCATCAGTAAGTGAAAAGTCAAAAATATCAAAATTAGCCTTGATATGGTCGCTGTTCTTTGAACCCGGGATAATAATATTGCCCTCCTGAATATGCCAACGAAGAATGATTTGAGCTGTCGACTTACCGTATTTTTCCGCAAGGCTCTTAAAGAGTGGCTCATTTAGAAGTGCATTATCGCCGTGACCCAACGGATACCAAGCCTGAATTTTAATATCCTCGTGAGAAAGGAATTTTTTAAGCTCCTTTTCCTGATAATACGGGTGCACTTCAGTTTGAAGAACGGACGGCTTAACCTCGCACATATTTAGAATTTCGCAAATCTGCTCTTCGTTAAAGTTTGAAAGACCGATTGCACGAACCTTGCCGTCCTTATATGCCTTTTCCATTTGCTTATATCCTGCAATGTAGTTTCCGGAAGGCTGATGAATTAAAAGCAAATCGATATAATCTGTTTGAAGTCTTTCAAGCGTTTTGTCTACTGCATCGTCCTGCTCATAAAATGACGGCCAAAGCTTTGTTTCAAGAAAAATATTTTTTCGGTCAATGCCTGCATTTTTCATTGCTCTGCCTACTGCTTTTTCGTTGCAATATGCATTTGCCGTATCAATAAGCTGACATCCGTTTTTGAGAGCGTAGGTTGCAGATGCTTCTGCTTCGTCAGGTGTGAGCAAAAATGTTCCGATACCCTGCATAGGCATTTCTACGCCATTGTTTAATTTTATAAATTCCATACTGATTACTCCTTTTCTGTTTGAAAATTTAATATCTAAAATTAGCTTTAGATTAAATAGTTATTTGCATTCTTCAAAAATTTTTAATATTTCTTCGTGTGTCATTTTTTTGTATGCACCCGGTACAATGCCGCATGAGTCTGCAATTTCTTTAAGGTTGATGTTTTCATCAATTCCAAGTTCCTTAAAGGTTGTCGGCATACCGATTTCCTTAATAAAATCTGCCAGGGCCTCAACACCTGCCTTTGCAAGCTCTTCGTCTGTTTTGCCGTCCTTTGAAATGCCCCAAACATTAACTGCAAACTGAGCAAACTTCTTTTCGCCTGCCTTGCAAATATGTCTGTAATAAACAGGATGAAGAACGGCAAGACCTGCACCGTGATTGCAGTTAGTGTATGCGCCGAGCTGATGCTCCATTTGGTGACATTCAAAATCCGTCTTTTTGCCAAGTTTGATGATACGGTTTTCTGCCATTGTTGCGTCCCACATCAGGTTACTTCTTGCTGTGTAGTCCTCGGGATTTTTGATAGCGGCACGCAAATTGGTGATAACATTTTTCATAAGAGCCTCGGATATATCGTCCGATACATTGCTTTCATTCGGCTCGCTGAAATAGATTTCCATAATGTGTGAAAGAGTATCAAAAGCACCCGATACCATTTGAAATTCAGGAACGCTGTAGGTGTAGGTCGAATCAAGCATAACGAATTTTGCGTTATGCTGAGGATAATCTTTGCCTGTTTTGATTTTAAGTTCTTCGTTTGTGATTACGGCACCGCCGTTACATTCACTGCCCGTGCCTGAAACAGTGACGATAATACCAAGCGGCAACGGTTCAAAATCAATCACACCCGGTCTTGCCCAGAAGTCAGACCAAATATCACCGTCATATTTTGCTCCGAGTGAAATTGCCTTACAGCAGTCCATAACACTTCCGCCGCCTACTGCAAGAATCAAATCGGCATTGCTTTCTTTTGCAAGTTTGACGCCCTCAAGCACCTTGCTGTAAGTCGGGTTTGACGGAATACCGCTAAACTCAACAACTGCCTTGTTTTCTTTTTTGAGTACGGTTATAACCTCGTCATAAATGCCGTTTTTCTTAATCGAACCACCGCCGTAGCAGAGCATAACCGTGTCGCCGTAAGCTGAAAGAATATTTGAAAGATATTCTTTTACACAGCCTTCGCCGAAATATACCTTTGACGAATTTTCAAAAATAAAATTATTCATAGCTTTCTCTCCTATCCTGAAAATTTGATTTTATTATTTCATCGAGTGATACATTTTCATTCCTGTATCGCTCGTTTTTGTTTTTCTCGTGCTTAATGATAATTGCCTTTTGAGGGCAAGAGTGAACGCAGGCAAGGCAGTATTCGCATTTTTTGCTTCGCCTTTGTGCGTAATCTGTCAGCACAATTATATTGCCTGTCGGGCAAACCTTTTCGCATACCTTACAGCCGATACATTTATCGGTTATTTTAATCATATTGCCGTTATTAAATGACGGAATGATTTTATTCAGCGTTGCTACTTGCTTGTGGAGTTTCCTGTCTGCGTCTGTTGCAGTTGGAACACCTTTTTTCATCAGTCTGATATTCTTGATTATATGTGCAATTTGAGCATCTGTATCTTTATCAATTTTCTTTTCTTCTGCCATATCAAAAACCGGCAGGTAATTATCAACGCAGTGAACGGTATCTATATAATCAAAGTTGATACCGAGAGCCTTAAACTCGTTATATGTAAACTCGGGGCAGTCGCTTGCACTGTTGCCGTAGGTTAAAATAAGATATATATATTTTATATCAAACTTCGATTCTTTCAAAAACTCTTTTACCGTATTCGGTATTTCGCCGCAATAAACAGGGCAAACAATACCGATTTGGTTGTCTGAATAGATTGACGAATTTTTGATAACCTGCGGTATGCTGACAGGATATTCGTCAATACACTTTGCAACATAAAGACTGTTGCCCGTTGCGGTGAAATAAAATACCATAATTACTCCCTCTTTTTTATCACTTTTGACCCACCGAAAACAGCGGACATATTTATATTATCAAGCTTATTATCAATCGCTGATACCTCACCGCTCGTTAATAAAATATCTGCCGAGCCTGCGTTTTCAATCAGTCTGTCAAGCTTTCTTGTACCCGGAATAGGTACTATATACGGTTTTTTGCACATCATCCACGCAAGCGAAATTTGTGCAGGCGTTGCGTTTTTATCCTTTGCAAGCGTATTTAACAGCTCAAGCAATTCTTTATTTTGACGAACACCGTCGGCAGTGAACTGTGGCATAACTGTTCTGTAATCCGTGCCTTTTTCAAACTTTGAGTTTTCGTTGTACTTACCGCTTAAAAATCCGTTTGCAAGAGGCGAAAATGCAACGAAACCGATATTAAACTCCTCAAGAACAGGAAACAGCGATTCATAATGCCTTGCCATCATTGAGTAGCGATTTTGTATGGCAGTCAGCGGACAAACCAAATTTGCTTTTCTTATATTTTCTTCGGTCGCTTCGCTCATACCCCAATGCGTTATTTTACCCTCTTTAATCAAATCTGCCATTACTCCTGCTACCTCTTCAATAGGAACATTAGGGTCGAAACGGTGCTGATAGTATAAATCAATATGGTCTGTGTCAAGTCTTTTAAGCGAGCCTTCAACCGATTTTCTGATAACCTCCGGTCTTGAATTCGGTATAAGAGGTGGGTTTGTGGCATTGCTTGTTTTGTCAAATTAAATGCCAAACTTTGTTGCGATAATAACCTTATCACGGTATGGCTTTAACGCTCTGCCTACAAGCTCCTCGTTATCGTGTGGATTATTTGCCGTACCGTAAATCTCTGCCGTGTCAAAAAAGTTATAGCCTAAATCAACAGCCTTTGCGATAAGCTCGCACATTTCATTTTTATCGGCAGGTGAGCCGTAAGCGTGGCTCATTCCCATACATCCGAGACCGACAGCCGATACCTTTAAGTCTTTGCCTAAAATTTTGTAATCCATTATTTCTCCTTAGTGGTGAAAATTTGTAAATGTAATCTGTTCTTTTTCTGGAAGTCCGAATTGCTCCTTGCCCAGTGCAATACTCTTTGCCATAAAAGCAATGTTTCTGCCGAGCGTTCTCATAGTCTGCAAGCCCTCTTTGTCCTGCAAAACCTCTTCTGCCTGGCCACCGTAAACCATATTCCAATACTGACTTGTGGCAATCGGCATAGAGCTGATTGAAAAATATTTGTTGAGCACATCGTATGATGCTGTGTTACCACCTCTGCGACAGGTTGTTACTGCTGCACCAACTTTCATTGTCTTATCAACATTCGCCGTACTGAAAAACAATCTGTCAAGAAATGCGATTGCTCCACCGGCAGGAGATGCGTAATAAACAGGTGCTCCGATAACAAAAGCGTCTGCCTCGTTAAATTTAGGTGCAACCTCGTTTACAATATCATCGAATACGCACTTACCGATTTCCTTACATTTTCTACAAGCGATACAACCGTGCACATCCTTGTGACCTACATGGATAAGCTCAACCTCCATACCTTCTTGCTCCAATGTGTTTTTTAGTTCGGTCAATGCCGTGTAAGTACAGCCCTTTGCTCTCGGACTGCCGTTTATAAGCAATGCTTTTAACTTTTTCATATCTGCCACTCCTTCGTTATTTTTCTTTTCAACTATATTATAAGAAAAACGAGACCTCGTATGAAGTCTCGTTTTGTTATTCAGTATATACCTTTGGGTTATAACTGCTTATTTGGTTTTAACTATATTCTTAGCCGCATCTAAAACCCGTCGAACATTTTCACTTGGAGTCATCGAATGTAAAAGACCGTACGGAATGCTGTATTCCCACTCAACAGGAATAACTTTCAGCAAAGGATGAACATTTGCCCAACCCGGTATCGCAAGCAAAACATCGTTCGTGTTTTCGCATCTGTTAAATATGCTCATATTGTAAAAATCAAAATCAACAATATGTATCTGCGTATGATTTTGCCAAATATCGTCACGCAATCGGTCAACATAATTGCTCCATCCACGGTGCATAAGCATTAAATTTTCGCCGTATAAATCGCTGATTTGAAGTTTATCCTTTTGTGCAAGCTTGTGGTGAATGGATACTGCACAGCAAAACGGCTCACGGGATAATTGCAAGCCCTCGCATTTTCTGAGTTTAAGCATTGTGTCGTCAAATATTCCGCCGATAATATCAATGTTCTTTCCCAAATTCGCAAGTATTTCTTTTGCGTTTTCGGGTGTGTTCTCAAATGGAACAATCTCAAATTTTATATCCGGGCATTGCTCTTGAATTTTCGGCCACATTTGCATAAGTAATTGAGCAGGAGTTGTAGGCGACGAGCCGATACGAATAATATTTTCGCCCTCGCTCATTGCGTTTTTCGCCCTGACAACACTGTCCTTGCAATAGCCGATAATGTACTTAGCGTCCTGATAAAGCGACTTGCCTGCGTTAGTCAGTATCAACCCACGGTGCGTACGCTCAAACAAAACCAAGTCAAGCGAGCTTTCAAGCAGATTGATTTGCTTAATAACGGCAGTCGGCGTGATATACAATTCCTCTGCCGCTTTGTTAAAACTTCCTGCGTCCGCAACCTTTATAAATGTTTCTATCTGTGGATTATACATCATCCCACCACCTACATAACAAAATTAAATCACAATCTGTTGTATATCAAAATGATAAATCTTTTTCTTAATTATACTTTAAAACTCTCAAAAAATCAAATTGACTAATAAATAGCCGTCTGAACACACAGGCGGTTATTTTAATTTTTTAACTTTTCCATCTTATGGGGATACAAAACGCTTCCCCCTGTTCAAACAAGTGAGGGGGTAAATAAAAATGTTTTGCAAATCAAGAAAATGGGTGTGCATTTTGACACCTCTTGTCCAAATGAATAGAGAGGTAAATATTAAAAAATATAAATTTTTCAAAAACACCCCCCAAAAAAGCGTTCTCAGTTCTAACAAGTGAAGGGGTAATAAAAAAATATTTGTCAGAGGGTTAATTTTTGACCGTTTTCGTTGCCTACCAAGTGAGAGGGAAAATTTATTTGCAAATAGGGGGTGCAAAATGCCTCTCCCGGTTCAAACAAGTGAAAGGAGTTTTTACAATGCCGAGATTATCAAAGAAAGCAAAGCAAGAATGGGATTTTTTCATAAATCCCGAAACAGGCAGACGAATATACAACAGCCTTTGTCTTAAATGCAAAAACAAATGCAAGCAGAGCCACAAGACAATCGTTGTTTTCTGACCGAAGTACAAATCCAAAAGAGGTGCAAAAAGCGTTAAAAATTGCCGTGAATATGATGACAGCGGTTAATTTGATGTAGAGATACTTGTTTTCAATAAATAGCCGATACAAAAGAAAAAATTACCGATTTTGGCACCAAATCAATACAGAAACAGAGGTGATACAGTGAACAAATATTTCAAAACATCGGACGCCAAAAATTTTGCTTTCTACAAAGTACCGAAAGCGTTATTTGAAGAAAAGTACAAATCGGTTTCAACCGATGCAAAAATGCTGTACGGACTTTTACTTGACCGAATGTATCTGTCCGTCAAAAACGGCTGGATAGATAAACAAGGCAGAGTATATCAGTATTTTACGATTAAATCAGCACAAGAAAAACTGCATTTCGGTCACGAAAAAATATGTAAATTGTTCTCGGAACTTGAAACTTCGGACTTAATACTTCGCAAAAAACAAGGTCAAGGTAAACCGAGCATTATCTATCTGAAACAATTCTGATTTTCGGTTTTCTTGATTTCCGAATAGCGGAAGGTAATAAGACTTAGAAGATTAAGACTGTTACCAGCCGAGAAAAGAATATATATGGAGGTTAAAATGATAAAAAACATAAGCATAGATTTGCTTGTTCCTTTTGAAAATCATCCGTTTAAGAAAAGAAGCGGAATTGAGCAGCAAGAATTAACAGAGAGCATAAAAGAAAACGGATTGCTTGAACCGATAATCGTTCGTTCTTTTCCGGCCGGTAAATATGAAATTATCAGCGGACACAGACGAGTTGAAGCCTGCAAAGCGTTAGGGATAACAAGCGTACCCGCAATAATCGAAGAACTCACAAAAGACGAGGCGATTGTGCAAATGGTGGATTCAAACATACACCGTGAACATATTTTACCAAGCGAAAAAGCTTTTGCATACAAAATGAAATCGGAAGCTCTAAAGCATCAAGGGAAAACTTGTGGACAAGTTGTCCACAAGTCAAGAGATAACATATCCGACACCGAAAGCGGCAGAAATGTTCAGCGATATATCCGCCTGACATACTTAATACCCGAATTGCTTAAACTTGTTGACGAGGAAAGAATAGCCTTTACTCCTGCGGTGGAAATTTCATATCTGTCGGAATATGAACAGCAAATATTGCTTGAACAAATCGAATTTACCGACGCTACGCCGTCATTATCGCAGGCACAAAGATTAAGAAAATTCAGTAAAGACGGCAACTTTTTCGTCGATACGGTTTTCGCCGTTCTCAATGAAGAAAAGCCAAATCAAAAAGAGCAAGTTAGATTTATGGAAGAGGATATACGCAAATATTTCCCGAAAAGCTACACCAAATCCGATATGCAAAAGACAATCATTTCCCTGCTTGAAAAATGGCAGAAACAAAGAGAAAGAAACAGGAGGGACGAAAGATGACAGATAAAAACAAATCAATATATGCACCGTATTTTGAAAAGAATGATGAACTGTTCTTTATGAAAATAGGCAACACAACTTATGAAGTCAGTACACATTTTAATCCTAACGGCAGAGAAAATGTGCTTCAACAATTTGAAGATTTACTTACAGAATTAAAGATAGCATAAGTTTGCACAATCGACACTGCGGCATTGCAAGTGTACAATACCTATACATTTCAATGCCCTGTTGTCACAGAAAGGAGCAGATAATTTATGGCAACAAACAAAAATATACAAGGACAAGAAGAAAAAATCACCGCTCTGTATTGCCGCTTATCTCAAGACGACAATTTAGAGGGTGAGAGTAATTCAATATCAAATCAAAAGGAAATTCTTATGACTTATGCAAAGAAAAACGGATATTTACATCCGCAATTCTTTGTCGATGACGGTATCAGCGGAACAACATTTAACC
The DNA here is from genome assembly GCF_014288065.1 of Ruminococcus intestinalis. NCBI lineage: Bacteria > Bacillati > Bacillota > Clostridia > Eubacteriales > Oscillospiraceae > Ruminococcus > Ruminococcus intestinalis. The sequence continues at coordinate 852,481 of NZ_JACOPS010000001.1, forward strand.
GTCCCGGTTTTCAGGAAATGGAAAGCCTTATTGAAGCAGGTAAGGTATCAACCGTAATTGTAAAAGACTTATCCCGTTTTGGCAGAGAGCATTTGCTTTGCGGTCATTATACGGAAATTGTCTATCCGACCTTAGGTGTCAACTTCATAGCCATACAGGAAAATGTTGATACCACGAAAGGCATGGGAACGGAAATGATGCCGTTTCATAACATTTTTAACGAATGGTATGCTGCACAAACTTCAAAGAAAATCCGTGCCGTTAATGAAATGAAAGCCTCAAAGGGTATGAGGATTTCTTCAACAGTGCCTTATGGTTACAAGAAAATTGAAGGTAACAAGGAGCAATGGTACATAGATGATCCTGCGGCTGAAATTGTTAGAAAGATATTTAATCTTTGCATTTCGGGTAAAGGTCCGTCGCAAATTGCAAGACAACTTGAAGCCGAAAAAGTGCTTACGCCGACAGCATATTTCAATTCCGTAGGTAAGAAAACAAGCAATCCTATGCCTATTAATATCTATCATTGGAGAGAAAATTCTATTGTTCATATTCTTGAAAACAGACAATATACCGGCTGTACTGTAAACGGCAAAAGTACAACAGTCAGTTATAAAGTGCATAAGAAAATTGAGAAATTACAAGAGGATTATCAGATTATTCCAAACACACAAGAAGCAATTATCAGTGAAAACACTTGGCTGAGAGTGCAAGAACTCAGGAAGAATAAAAGGCGAAATACCGCAACAGGAAGAAGGAGTTTGTTCTCAGGTTTAGTATATTGTGCCGATTGCGGTTCTAAACTTCACTTTTGTGCTTCTAAAAGCTTAAAGAAAAATCAAGAGTTTTGGAGGTGTTCTTCCTACAAAGACGGTCGTGGTACTTGCACAATTCACTTTATACGAGATGTTGTACTTGAAGCAATCGTTAAAGAAGCCATATCCGAACTTGCGGATTTTGTTCGTTGCTACAACAGTGCATTTCTTTATCTTATCTCCGAAAAGAAAGGTGCAGAATCTATAAATCGAGAAAAATCTTTGCGAGCCAAAACCGAAAGTGCAAAGCAAAGAATATCCGATTTAGACAAACTATTTTCAAGAATTTATGAGGATAATATTCTCGGTAAGTTATCCGATGAGCGTTATTCCCGTATGGCAAATGAATACGAAGCTGAGCAAAAGCGACTTATATCAGAGGTTGAGGAAAATGAAAAAGTTCTCATTGAACTTCAAAAGCAAACTGTCGATATGAAGATGCTTTATCAGGGACTTATGGAATTTACAGAGATGAAACAACTTACTCCAACTGTTGTAAACAAACTTATTGAGCGTATAGAAATTTACAACAATGAGAAAAAGCATTCTCACAACAATGTTAAAGTGGATATTTACTTTACGGCAGCCGGATTATTTGACATTCCGACAGAGCAACAGCTTATTGATACAACGGAAAGAGTAAAACAGAAAAAAGCGGAGAAATCCGCTTAAATAATAAAGAAAAAGGTGTAACCCCCTTTATCGGGATTACACCATAATTCCTTAAATACTGCCTTATTAGCCAATGGCTAATACTGATGGGGATTGTTTTTGTGTTCATACTGAAACTATAAAGAGAAAATATCTTTTTGATTATGTCTGCGAAAAGGTTGATTTTGAGCAATGGAACATAGAAAAACTGAACAAATCAGAATCGGAACATAGAAAAGGAGCATAGAAAAAGTGACTTATTTGGTAGACACTGACCGTATGCATACTCACACCGCTAAAAAATCCGATTGGAATGGGAGTTTTTGGGTAATATGGTGAGTTATTCTGTGTACGGTTGCATAATTTATATTGTGTTGTTTTATACTTCATAAATGATTCTTGTTTTGCTATAAAAAACGCATAAATACGAGAATAATCGTATAATAAAAAAGTCACGACTGCATATGCAATCGTGACTATAATGGTGGAGATGAGGGGAATCGAACCTATAATATCACAGCTAAACACTAAATATATTAATATCCGTGTTGCATTTTGTGTTGCATTTCAGTTATTTTTTATAATTCGTATCATCATCCACAGAATCTTTAAGCCTATGAACAATGTTCACGAGAAACTTTGGAATCGGCGTACCGAGCTCAGACAAATTCTCAAGAATTGAAATAAGTTCGTTAATAATAAGCCACACGCACACGATAAGACCACAACAATATGTAACGCCAAAATCAAATCCTGCTGTTGCAAGGCCCGAACAAATTAAATAATCAACCACACCGCCAACTGCAACGAGCACAAGGTAGCTAACTTTCTTCAGTATTCCGATTAAACCTGTTTTACTTTTTAATTCACCGTTTCTGTACGCCGATGTCAGCCCTGTAATATAATCAATAAGCATTACAGCGATGAGCACGAGAATTGGGATAAGTAAGATATTAAAATATGATATCAGAGCTCCGATAGCTACTGAAACAGTAGCCTGAATAATATTGTCTTTCATTGTTTTATACCTCCCACAAATTGATACCTTCCATAACCGCCCTTGCTTCGAGTACGGCAATATAGTCTGCCATTGATTTAATCTGCATATTATATGTACTGCGTGGACAAGTCGGAACGAAAGATAGTTCTCCCTTATCCCAATTATCAAGCATTTTCTTCAATCCCTTATAACGGATTACCAATTGCTGATACTCTGCAATAAATCTTTCTTTATAATCATTGCTTTTCATTAATACAACTGTATCAATCAAAGGTTTATTTCCAATTTCATCATAAGCTTCTTCAAAAACTGACTTTGGACTCCAAGAGATATAACCATCAGAATATTTTACTATATATCCCTTGTCATTTGGATTTTCGTTTTCAGGGATATTCCAGCCTCTGAATTTGTTATAATCACCTCTTGTCATACGTTCAGCTTTAATTTTTTTAATTCCAATATAATTTACCATAATATTTTACCTCCAAAATTATGTCAATGTAATCTGCACACCGTCAATTTTAGTGCCGAGAAGTCCTGCGTAACCGTCCTGTGAGCTGTCTTTTTCTGTGTTGTGCTGCCAATCCCAGAAGCCTGCACGCTGCTTACGCACTCTGTATGTAGCTTTATAGTCACCCACACCGCTGAACTCAACCTGTATAGCGTCAATAACTTTACCTTTAATACCTGCATAGCCATTGACATTATCGTTAATGTCATAATCAGTTACCCAAGGCAACCAATCTCCGTTAAGCAAATGCACTCTGTACTTGATGTTGCCCTTGCTGACCTTTACTGCAACTGCCGAAATAGCTTGCTTTTTTCTTCCTGCGATATTTGAGAGTCCTTTGATTTCATCATACCATTTGTTATCTGCATAAACTCTGTATGTCAAGGTTGGCTTTTTAAGTTCTTTATTTTTCTCTGCTTTTTCGTCAAGTTTATTCCAAAACTGTTCTCTGAACAGTCTGTCTTTCTGTTGTGAGCCACACCAAAATGCAGGACATAATTTGCCGTTTGCATCATAATGTCTAATAACTCTTTCTTTAGAAATGTTATACTTTTTCATAAGTTCTTTTGTAAGTGCGATAACATTTTCAAGTGTTCTGCCTGTACATTCTTTTGTTGAACCAGCAATTTCAATTCCGATTGAGCGACAATTAATATCCCAGTCGCCTGCATGCCAAGCAATATTTTTATCAGCAACCGAGCGAACAACAGTTGTATCATCAACAAAATAATGTGCAGATGTTTCAACTACATTATTCTTAAAGTAATTACCGTTATTCGCTGCTGTGTCACCGTCGTTGCCGGTGTAATGAATAACAAGTGTATCAATTTCCGAAAATTTTCTGTTGCTCTCTGTGAAATTACCTTTATTGCACCATATTTCTTTAAATTTATACGACATATTTATACCTCCGTTATATAAGTTACAGTAGTAATAAGAGTTTCATCTTCCGCAAATGTTGAACCTCTTTTCACAAAATAAATCCAAGTACCGTCAACCTTCACATTGCAAAGTTCATTTTTAGATGTCATTACAATAATACTTGCATTTCTCATAGATGTATCTGCTTTATAAGGCAGCCCTGCCATTGATACAAAGCTCTTTCCTGCGACAAATTTGCTCATTGTTACTGTTACTGTTACAACATTACCGCTTTTTGCGTAAATAACACTTCCCTCGTTACCTGTATGAGCGCTTGTTGCAGGTGTTAATGTTACGCTGCCTTTTACATTTGTTGAACTGTCAAGTTTCTTTTCAATCTCCTTGTTAATTGTATTAATACAATCGTAAATCATACCGCTCGTTACATAGTTAGGACTGTTCTTCGCAGGTACAGTATCAAACGGCATTTTGTTAAGTTTGTCCTTTAGTGCCTTATCCAGATATGTTTTATTGTAAGTGTCGGTAATTCCGTATCCCGCCAAAGTCGTTGCCTTGTCCGCTTTTTGAACATCAAAATTTTTTACAGAAGCTATTATACCTGTCAAAGCATTTTCTTTTTTTAATCTATACATTTTAATTTTGTTGCTTTCTGATGTCGAACCACAAAATATTCTGCCGTTATCAGCAACTACACTGCAAGTTTTAGTATCCGTTTCTATTGTTTTTATGTATACCGGATTGCTCTTGTCAGAAATATCCCACACAGATATACCTTTATCATAGATATCCATAATAATATAATCGTCACAAATAGCTATGCTCGCAGGGGCAGGTTCACCAGAAGTGCTTTCGGTTCTGTCTGCATTCGGCATTTTTGATAGCGATACGGTAATTTTATTAAGGTCGCTTATGTCAACAGTTGCAACACCTGTCATAGTTTCGCTCAATACTCGTCCCGGATAAGGAGCAACGGTGCAATAGATATACGGATACGAACAAGCTATACCCATAGTATGCAAACATTTGTCTTTTAGATTTCCGTTCCATAAATTTCTTAGATTACATTCATATATAAGTGTAGGAGTTTTTGGCACCGTAACATCATAAATTCTCACAAGGTCACGGTCATATCCTGCAATTGCAAGAAATATATTATCACCGTTGCTAAGAAAAGTCGGCTGTTGATATTCCTCATACCCTGTTCTGTCACTGTCATATGCCCCCGCTCTGCAATCATATTCATACAGTAATTCAGGAGTTAGAGGATTTGATGAAATATCATATAACAACCATCCACCCATTTGTTGAGTTACACAAAGAAGTGCATCGTTATATGTTGCAGTATAATGGCTCTTGCCAAAATACAGTGTTTTTTCTACTTTCTGTCCGCTCACCGTAACAGTCACGGTATAAGGCTTTTTTTCATAATTGATTGTTGAAATATTATTATTAGATAAATTAATAATATCAAGGTATCCGCCGTAAGCGGTACTTGCAGAAGTTTGCGCTCCCGATGCACTTTCACGATAAGCAGCATAAAGATGTCCGTTTCCAATTGAAATTCCACGAGGATAATAACCGCCGTGACCGCCAAGTGTTGATATATTTTGTGGTATTGCTTCATTTCTTATATCAATTTTGCTTATCGCAAATTTTGAATTACCGCTGTGGTATAAATAGTCATTATATACACACATAGCTCTTGCAGTCGTTTTAGTATCGGCAATCATAGATTCAGTCGGGCTTAAATTACATAAACGCTTAACCTCTGATTTATCCGCTTTGTTTTCAACCGAGTATTTCATCTTAAACACGGTTTCGTTTATTATTTGTAACAATTTTTTATACAAATCAGAATTTACAAAATCTTTAATAATTATCCCTTTGCAAATATTTACAACTGCAATGTTAGTAGCAACTGTCACGCTTTCATTGTTTTCGTTATTGTAAACGCCTGAAATTCCCAATTGTATTTTAATATTATTTCTAAGAACCTCCGCAGGTATTTTTACAGTCGCTGTCATATTGTTAATCTCGGTTGGCACACTGTAGGTATCGTCAACAGAATCTCCAAAGAAAGTAGCTGTAACGAGATCGCATTTACCCCAATCGTCATCACCTTTAAAATCAAGTTTTATTTCAGAGTATTTATTTTCCGCACTTGTAGGATTAAAACCGTCTTTTTTCTTTAAAGTATTTTTATATACCTCAAAAATAATTTTGTTCATACTTTCACCTCTTTACTATAATTTTAAAATCTATATACCCCTAAAACAACCCCACCGCAAGGGTGAAAATTCTCCCTTGCGGTGGTAATTAATTTACTTTATTTTGTTTTGATATTTTTTCAAAGCCGTTTTCGCATTCTCCCAACTTCCGTAAATTCTCGTCAATTGAGTAACAAGTTCTCTTGTGCGCTGCCTGTCATTGCCTGTAGATGCCTCTATATATTCGCCCCACAGTTTATCTGTTCTGCTTGTGCTTCTCATAGCACTCTTTATCTCCTTTTTTGTTTTTCCTCCTTTTTCTATAAGATAATTTTCAATCATACTATAGTTTTCAGTATCACCGTTAATCAGGGCGTCAAATAAATCAGAATACCTGTACATAACAAGTTCATTTTCCTCACTTGTATCATCAAATACAGATGTACTTCCCGTTTCATCATCAGACTTTGATTCATTAATCTTATTGATTACAAATTCAGCGCCTTTTTCGTTAAACCCATTGTCAATAAGCTCCTGTTTTCGGTCCTCGTTATCTTCAATTTCAGACACAAGCTTAGCCTCGCTTTTAATAAATCTATCAATAGCTTTTTGCACATCTTTACTGTCAAAGCCATAATCAATAACTTTTTGCCTGTATTTTTCGTAGTCAGCAAGATTACCGTTAGCCTTAGCCACACCCGCCTCTTCAATATCATCGTCAGCCGAAAGCGCAGTAACAATTTTGCTTTTTATGTAATCAGTAGCCTCACTTTCTGTTTTACCCTTTTCTTCTATAAGAATTTCTTTCCACATATTTTCGTAATGTTCCGCTCTTGTATCATTGCCGCTCTTTTTGTCTTCAACTATGTAATAGTGCAAGTAATCAGTATTCACATTACCCTTGCTGTCCGTAATAATTCTTCCGCTGCCTTTAGCCACATCATTGTAATAAGCATATATTGATGAGCCAAACCTTGCAAAATTAGTACCCGGAATACCCAGACAATCAAGCAATGTTTTAAGTGCGTCCAATGCTTTTCCGCTTATCAAATCCTTGACCATATCATTAATAGAATCAACACTCATAGCCTGCAAGCCGTAATAAGTCTTACCTATGTCAATAGCACTGCTTACCGCACTATACAAATAATCACCCATAGCAAAGCTGCCAAATATTCCGTTGAGCACCTCATCAAGATAGTTAAGTGCGATTTTTTGTCCGGATATATTACCCTCATCGTCAAACAAATCATCCCAACGATGATACAAACATATTGATGACAACAAAGACAAAGCGCCTAAGAGCAAATTAGCACTAATGGCACCGGAACAGCACGAAACAAATTTTAACACTGCGGCTTTTTTAGCAGCTTTGCTTTCTGCCGTACTGTTAATCTTATCATCAGCCATTCTTGCTTTCATTTCAAAGAATGAATCAAATATTGTATTACCGATTGCCATATTTTGAGAGCGGAAGGCATTAAGCGACAGTCGCCTTAAATTCTTGTTCCTCATGTACTGTGGCTTTGATGTAACCATGTTGTTCGGCTGGGTTTCGTCAATACACTTCTCGAACTGCCTTGCAACCTCTCTGTAAAAAGCGTCAGTCCCCTTTTTAAGGTCAGTGGTCTGCTCAACATGCAGCTCTGCCGCATACAGTAAACTTGAAGCCACTCTGTTATCCATTTTGCTGACAATATCAAGAAATCCCATACCTTTGCTTGTCAAACTCATTTCTTTGCTAAGTTCGCCGATTACAGTACCGTTGCCCTCTTTTCTGTACCATAAATACGAAGTGTACTTATTATATAAATCAAAGTCAACCTTGTTTCTGAATAAATTCATAGCCGCAAGCGAAACATTCTTAGCGCCAAAGTATCTGTTAGCAAGAGGAAATGCAGAAACCTGCTTTATCATAGAGCCAAAGTTAAAGGCAATCTTCATACCCATATAGTTGCTTTGAATTTTATCAAGAAAAGTATTATCTATGGTGTCTGCTCTCTGCTGTAAATCACCGATGAGTTTGTCAATGTAATGTTCTGCAGATACGCCGTATCTTTCCTTTATGGTTGATTGCAAAGTAGCTGAACCGTCAGAGTAGTTATATACTTTTTTAAAATTTTCAATCGGTATCAGCAAACCGCAGTATTCGCTTACCGATTTTACTTGTTTTACAAAATTTCTCAAAGCGTCGTCAATCACAATAGGAGTATCCGACCATTGACGCTGTTTTGTAAATCCACGACTTTTAAGTCTTGTATCGTGAAACTCGGTTTTAAGATTCTTTTCGTACTTTCCTGCATTAGGGTCAACCTTTAAAGGATAATAATCTTTTACTGTGGCAATCTTCATTCCGTACTTTGCCATACTTACTTCATTAATCTCCTGCTTAAGTGTTTGATTATACACTTCACTTATTGCGGTAGCAAGCTCCATTAATACCTTGTCATTCTGTACATACTTTTCAATTCTCTTAAGACTTTCAACATTAAATCTTACCTTATGTGAATTTTCATTAGCTGTTCGCTTTAATTTTTTATTGCTAAGTTCAAGGTTTGGCAGTACGGTATAGTGTCCTGCTTCATTTGCATAAGTTTCCTCTGTGCCTCCAAGTAAATGAATATGGCCGCTTTTCTGTCTGTCGGTAAGGTAAATAGCAAGCAGCACACCCTTAGTAATCGGCACACGCCTACCGGTTTCTACATCCCTAAAATCAAATTCCTTTACATCTTCATTCTGTATACCCTTAATCTCTTTTTCGTACTTAAGTGTAACTTCCTTAATTCTGCTTATTGCTTTCTGCTGAATTGTAATAGCCTTGTTTTCGCCCTCATGCAATCCGCTGAATAATTTATAAATAATGCTGTCATCGTGATAATTACTAAGCATTCGTCCGTATCTCACAGGGTCAAGATGAGTAGCAACAAAACTTTTACCGAGTTGCTTTGCCGGAGCTGCTAAAACATTCTTCATTTTTGAATAATCAACTCTTGCTTTATTATTTTTTACCTCTTGCATAGCCTCATTGGCAAGCTCCTTAAAGTTCTGTTTTCTGCCGTCAACAATAATCTGCACTGCATCCCTAAGAGATTCGTCAAGCATTTGCATTGTATCATATATGGCAACAAGTTCGTTTGAAGTAAGCGTATATATATTATGTCCTTTCACAAGTGCTTTAAGATTTTCGAGTTGTTTATTTACCGGTTCTTTATAACTTATACTTTCAATATCAATAAAAGTATTTTGAGGTTTTTCTTTTTCTTTTTTCTCCAAATCTGTAGAAGGAGTCGGTTCCGGTTTCATATTATTATATTCTTTGGCAAGTTCAGCAACGCTCTCACCGACTTCTTTAATTCTGTTCCATTCACCGAAGTATCCGGGTGTAGCGTTCTTAGCGTCTTTAACGGTAAAACAACTAAGCACATCAATAATAGGTCCTTTTAAATTATCCGGTATATATTCATTATTTTTAGCCTTGCCGTCAAGCCTTTTCGTTAGTCTGTCGCACATCTTTCCTAACTTATTCAGGTAGAGTGTCTTTTCCCTATTTTCGTTATACTCCTCTCTTATTGTCTTATAGTGGCTTGCAATAATCGCCTTTTGCGCTTCAATAATTTTATTGCTGTATGCATTTTTGTTTTTTTCTACTCTAACCTTACTTTTTTCTTTATTAAGTCGAGAAAACAATTCTCTTGAATGTTCAACTCGTTTGCGATGCTCCTCTTTTTTCTCTTGACTTAATTTAGCATTTCTCTTCCACAGTTCAGTATTTCTTTCCTTTGCCTCCTTAAGCTCTTGCCTATATTGCTTATTTTTAGCTTCCGCAATTTCAGTAGCTATATTAATTGCCTCTTTCTGCGAAGTTTCAATTTCTTTAATCAACTTTTTGTCTGCTTTCGTATCAGCCTTAAGTTTTTCTGTCTTTGCATTTATAATCTTAGAGGCACATTCAAAAGCCATTTGAATCGCAGCCGTTTCCGGAGTTTCATAAAATGAATTTTCCCCCTCAAAATACGGGTTCTTATATTTAGGCTTTAACACATTATTTACAAGGTCCTCAAGCCATAAGTATCCCATATCACCGTCAGCGTTTTCATTAAGTAAGTAAGGATAATTTTCTTCAATATGCGTAATTACATCTTCAATATAATATCCTTTTCCGCTTTCCTTGTTTTTAACTACAACATATGTTTTGCCAAACATCTTTTTGCGGTAGTTTGCTACCGAACCGTAGTCTTCCTCAATTTGCTGTACATCTCTCGGTTTTATAAGCAGTACTTTGCCTTGGAGCATATCAAGTACAAACTCTCGTTCTTCACGCATAAGAGTTGTGTCATACTCACCGCTAAGCAAAATACCGCCCTTGCAGTCATTTACAAGTTCTTCAAATAAATCTGTAAAATTCGCATCTTTCTTTCCTATGCTGTCAACAAAGTTCTTAAGTTGACTTGCAAGCTCTTTCTTGTAATTAGGGTTATACTTGCCTTTTATACCGTATGTCTGCATTATACTTCCGGCAATTCTTAGGTATTCTTTCTCATCAAGTTTTACATTCTTTCCCTGTGCAAGTCCACTCTTTGCAGTTTGTGCCGCACTTTTATATATTTTCGCTACTGCTATTACAGGATTTTTTTCAACTGCCTTTTCGTAGTCAATTCCCTGCGGTGTGCTTTCATCATCAAGCCAATCATTAATGGTATCATCTGTTGCGTACTTTATGTCGGAGGTATCTTCATCTAACTGTACTGCGGATACTTCTCCTTTAGCATTTGCATCACTTGTTCCTCTGATGTTGCTTTCTTTATTATATCCGTAACGGCTAAAATCGCCTGGTAATGTTGCTCTAAGCCCTGTGTCATCTCCCCCTTTTTTATAGATATAATCATACGCATTATAGTGTCTGATATTTTCTTCTCCATACACAAATGGAGTAGTTTCCCAGATTTCTTCATACTTTCTTCTACTGTAATTTCTTTGTTCATTGACATAACCAAGAATTTCCTCCTTAACATATTCTGCATATGTTTCATTTTCAGCATTAATAAGAAGCACACTGTAAATTTCAGGATCATTATATGTTCCGCCAATCGACACAATTTTGTTGTTTACCTCAACAATTCTTGTACCGTCAGCAAGCATATTATCTGTCCTACTGTTTAATCGTCTGTCTAATTCACTGAATTTTTCATTAAGCAACTTCATGTCTTCCCTGTTAAACAATCCATATGCCCATCCACGCTTATTATACACCTTGATTTCTTTATCATCAAGAGTTTCAAGGTTATCATATTTAGTAAAATCTTTATCCGCCGAATACCCTGCATCACCGCTATTAGCAAATACAACATCTTTCCTGTCAATGTCCGGACGGATGTTTTTTCTTTGCTCTGCATTGTAATCTCTTCTGGCAGAAACATCTCTTGCTTCTCTTTCTCCGGCAGTGTTATAATACATTGCCATTGCTTCTTCATCGCTGTATCCGAGATTTTTCCAGTATTCCAAATTACTTCCGTTCGCAAAATTTTCTATTCCCTGTATTGCGTGCTGAATTTCGTGAATAATCGC